>DASWRI010000016.1:0-62894 GCA_036403235.1 Pyrinomonadaceae bacterium
GGCCCAGTTCATCACATCGACCAGAGCAAAAGACGTCTTGTTTTTTTCAAGCATCTCGCTTAAATCGCTGCCGTCGATATATTCGGTGACCAGATAATGACGGTCGATTTCCGAGAAATAATTATGAACCCGCAAAAGCGATTCGTGTCTAATCTCCATCAAAATCTTTGCCTCGGCGGCAAAGGTGAGTTTAAGCGTTTCAAGTTGGGCGAGCGGCGTGACTTTGTTCAAGCTGATGGAGATTTCTTTGAGCAGGACGTTTGTTTCCAGCACACTGTCATAAGCTTGATAGCCGGCACCGATTCCGTTGTGCCCGACCGGTTTGATTATTTTGTAGCGACCTTGTTGTAGGACTTGGTTTACTGTAAGCATATCTATGGGCGTGAACAAAATGACTGAGCATTTGTCGGATTATAGTATAACTATTATCGAGCAATAATGGAAGAGCTTTGTTAATGTTTTTTTAACAAAATTTTGCAATTTGTCGGCGGACGAAAAAAAGGATGATAAAACAAGTGTTTTATCATCCTTTAATTCAGCGCATTAATGTCTGAGCCGGTTTTAAGTTTTAGTTAGTTCCTCTTTGTTTTTTCAAAACTTCGTCGAGTCTCGTTTTCGCCGGCGTGTAGCTCGAGTCAAGCTGGTAGGATTTGCGGTAATCCGCCGCCGCCGCCGAATAATTTCCCATATCTTCATTAATAAGTCCGCGATTGTAATACGCCAGAGAAGCTTTCGGGTCATTTACTCCGGCTATCTGAATTGCTTTCGTATAGTCGGTTAGAGCCAAACTGTTTCTGTCCGTCGCCGCGTAGATAAGCGCCCGGTAAATATACGAATTAAAAAACTGCGGGTAATACTCGATTGATTTTGTAAAATCTTTGAGCGCCAGGTCATAGCTTTTCTGCACGCGATAGGCGACGCCGCGTTTGTAATAAGCCAGGCTAAAGGTCGGAAATTCGGTAATCGTCTTGGTGCAGATATTTATTCCCGTGCTCGGCTCGTCGTTGGCTTCCGAGTAGAGCATACATTGGATATACGGCTCGGATTTAAGACTCGGGTCGTATTTGACGGCAGTTTCGTAATCGGCATACGCTTTTCCAATCTCGCCCGTATAGTGATAGATAAATCCGCGACGCACGTATGAACCGGCTTCGCGCGGCGCCAGATTAATCGCTTTGGTGTAATTAATCATCGCGTTGTCGAAATCTCTCTTGTCGTAATAATCGTCGGCCAGCTGGGCATAATATTCCGAGTCTTCGGTCGAATTTGAATTCGTGTTGCCGCCCCCGCCGCCGGCGCTTCCGTTTCCGGCCGAACCACCGCCGGTTCCTCCGCCTCCGGTGTTGCCGTTAAGACGGTCGAGATTATCCTGCGCCAGCTCGTAATCGGGTTTCAGACGCACCGCCGTCTGGTAATCGGCAATCGCCTGCGCCCGGTTTCCATTTTTTTCGTAGGCCAGACCGCGATTGTTGTAAGCGTCGGCCTGCGGGCTGATTCGAATCGATTGCGAGTAATCGTTGACGGCGCTTGCGTAACTCTTGCTGTCGTAATAAGCCAGACCGCGATTATAAAAAGCGTCGGCGCTGCTCGGATTAAGCTTTATCGCCTGCGTGTAGTTTGCGATAGCGCCCGGCAAATCGCCTTGCCCGTATAAAGACAACCCGAGATTGTAGTAATAATCGAAGTTTTTAACTTTCGAGTTAGTCGTTCGCTTTATGACGTTACGGCTCGACGTCGTCGCCTTTTTGACGGTCGTCGTGGTCGTCTTCTTGGTTATGGTCGTAACTTTCTTTTTGGCGGCGCCGGTCGTTGGCGTAATTCGGCCGCTTCCGGGCTGCGCCGATGCGTCAAACGCCGAAAAACAAAGCACAAGCGCAAAGATGCTTGAAACGCCGGAAAATTTCCGAAATGAAAAATATAAATTTTGTAAACTCATCTGTTTATCTCCTTTACTCTATGTCCTTAACACAGCGAAAACCCGTTGTATTGTAATTTGCCGCGCCCGTCGCCGGCCAGCCCGAGCGATAAGTCGTCGAAGCGTATTGCGGCGTCGATTCGTAGCTTCCGCCGCGAATCACGCGCAAATCGCCTTTCGGCTGATTGGGCGGCAGACTTCCGTTTGGATAAGCTTTAAATTCGCTCGATGTCCATTCCCAGGCGTTTCCGACCATGTCATATACACCGAACGGAGAAGTACCCGAAAATTTGCCGACTTCCGAAAAATCTTTGCCCGCGCCGTTGGCGTTCGCCTTTCCGCTTTCCCACGTTTTGCCCCACGGAAACGCGCGTTTGTCAGCTCCGCGAGCGGCAAATTCCCATTCTTCTTCGGTTGGAAGGCGTTTGCCGGCCCATTTTGCGTAATCGCTCGCCTGCTCGAAATTGACGCCGACGACCGGAAATTTCGCCGTTCCGTCCTGATATTTGTTACCTTTCCAGAGTCCGGGCGCGGTGCATTTTCCGGCATCGACGCATTTTGCGTAATCTTCGCGCGTCACTTCGTATTTATCCATAAAAAACGATTTGACCGTCGCCTGGTGCGCGGGCATCTCGGCGACGTCCGCTTTGTCGGCGTTATCGACGCCCATCGTAAAACCAGCGCCCTCGACGTAAACCATTCCGGCGGGCGGCGTCGTTTTCGAAGTTTGATTATTCGTGTTCGACGGCGATTTATTAACAATCGCGTTATTGACGGGCGGCGTATCGACCGATGGTTTCAAAAGGAGCCACGCTCCGACGCCGCCGCCGACCAGCAAAAAGAGCAAGCCGAGAACGGGTATCGCCCACAAAATCTTCGAGCTTTTTTTCGGCTTCATCGCCGCCGTCAGGCCGGGGTCGGCCGAATATTTGTTTTGACCGGCTATCGTCGGCGTTTCGGTCGTAAACGTCTGTTTCGGCATTTCGTGCGCCGTATCAATCGGTTTTGCTTCCTGAATCGTTTGATTAAAAGGCGACGGCGGCGGTTGTTCGACCGCGCTGCCATGCGAGAAAACGGTCGGCGGCTGTTCGGAAGTCGCGCCGAGATTAAAAACGGGCATCGTCGCGCCGAGTTCGCGTCCCTGGCTGTCGGTCAGGCGCTTTTCGGCGTCGGCGGCCTGCTGTTCGGCGAACTTGCGCTTGGCTTCGGATTCATCGAGAAGACGTTTCTGCTGCTCTTCGCGCACCTTTCGGTCTTCTTCGATGCGGCGGCGCTCTTCTTCCATCGAGCGGCGTTCCTGCTCCAATTTTTGCTGCTCGGCCGCCCACTGCGCTTTTTTGTTTTCTTCGTCGCGCGTTTTTTCGCCTTCCAGAGCATTTTGCAGCGCGCCGTGCATTTCGACCGCCGAAGAAAAACGATTATCGTGCTCGAGCTCCATCGCCTTTAGAATCCAATCGGCGACTTCCTTCGGAATTTCCGAATTTAATTCCGAAGGATATTGGAGCGGGTCGGGTTTTCCGGCCCAGGTTTCGAGTGCGCGTTTGAGCGCGTCAATCGGAAGTTTATTGGTCAGAAGGTGATAGACGGTCGCGCCGAGCGCATACAAATCGCTTTGCGCGTCGGCCGCCTGGCTCAAAACTTTTCTCGATTTTTCGTCAAAGCGTTGCGTGATGACTTCCTGAAAAGTCGGGTCGAGCACGCGCAGAATTTGTTCGAGCGGCGAGTAATTAAGCGTCGCCGCGACAAAAGTCTGATTCGTTATCGTCGCTTCGGCGGGCGCGTCTTTGCCTTTGGCGATGCCGAAATCGAGCAGCTTTATCTTGCCGCGCGAAGTCAGCTTCAAGTTTTGCGGCTTGATGTCGCGATGAACGACGGGCGGATTCAAGGTGTGCAGGTAATCGAGCGCGTCGAGCAGTTGATTTGACCAGTGCAGAACATTGGCGAGCGGAAAAGGACTCTGGCGGCGCTCGAGCAGAGAGCCCAAATCTTCGCCGTCGACCAGCTCCATCACTAGATATTGACTGTCGGTTTCGACAAAATAATCTCTGACGTGCGGAAACGCCTCGTGCTTGACCATCGCCAGAATTTTGGCTTCGCGCTCGAACGCGTTGCGAACAAGCTGCTGCTGCTTCGGCGTCGTGATTTTTGTTAAATCGACTAAAATTTCCTTGAGCGCGACCGTCGTATCGAATACGTTATCGTGCGCCTCGTAAACCGCGCCCATTCCGCCGCGTCCGAGTTGTTTGATAATCCGATAGCGTCCACGCAAAATCTCGTTTATTGCCAGCATATACGTTAGGTCAGATTGAGTGACTAAAAATCTGTGTGGAAATTATACCCGATTTGTCGAAAAATAGAAAAATATTGATTAAAAGTTTCGGAAAGTTTGCAGAGTTAAGGGAAATTGCAAAAAGTTGGTAGAGTTGCAGTGTTAAAAAACTTTCTTCCAACCCTGTAACTTTCCGTAACTCTATAACTCTGCAACTTTCTGCAAATTTTTTAATATTCTTCGTAACTATAAAAAATTTGGTTGCCCTCGACCGAGAGTTTTTCCTTGATAATGCTTTGCGCCAGCAGAATTCTCATCAGCGTTTTCAAATCGTCGCGGCGAATCTGGTCAATCATACCGCTCGTTTTGCCGAAATCGGCGGCTGCCAGAAGCTTTAATTCTTTGCCGTACTGCATAAACGTGCCGCCGTAACCGAGACTTTGCGTAAAAATCATCTCGCCCTGCTTAAACATATTTTCCGATTTATTGTATTTCGAAAGCAGCGCGTAGGCGGTCAGCATATCGTTTGTCATATCGGTCAACGAAGTTAAAAGCGGAAACGCTTTATCCGGGTCGATTTCCGCGTAGCCGGCGGCGATTTTCATAATGTCGCCGACTTCCTCGCGGCTTTCCGGTATGTCTCCGACGAGCTTTCGTGCGTCAGACATCAGGCTAATCGCGGTTTTGTGGCTGTCTTCCGTGTTCTTTTTTTGATAACCGACGGCGAGATTGACCAGAAGTTTTATCTTCGCGCTGTCGGAAGTCGATTTTGCGACGATTTTCTGCACATCGTCGAGCTTGTCGTCTTTGATGGCTTTATCGGAAATTTTTGAATCCAGATAATCGAGCGCGTCGTTGCGCTGTTTGTTGTCGGGCAGATTTTGCAAAGCTTGCCGGATTTTATCGCTCGTTCCGGCATTTATGGCGCGGTCGACCGCCGTTTGATACATTTGATATTTTTCGTATCCGGTATATTTTTCCGCTTCTTCAATCAATTTTTCCGGCGTCGTGTTCGGGTCGCTTATGAGTTTGCCCGCCTCCTGCCAGCTTCGCATATATTCCGGCATTACCTTTTTTAACTCGGCTTCCTTTTGCTTGAGCAGAGCAGCTTTTTCCGGAGCGTATTTTTCGGTCACCTGAATTATTTGAGTCAGATTCCAAAGCTTGTCGAAATTTGTCTGCGCCAGATAATAATCGACCGTTTTGGCGGCCAGCTGTTTTAAGTCGCGGTCTTCGATTTTCAAAGGCGTAAACTTCGGATTTCGCGCCTTCATCATATCAGGCGAAAAAGATTGAAGCAGCAGATAACTCGTCAGGCTCATCGCGTCTTCTTTTTGCTTAAAATCGGCATCGACGAGTTTTTGCAGAATTTCGGCGAGCAACTCTTTGCCGAGCTCCTCGTTTTTTTCGTTGATTTTTTCGAGCAAATCCGCGATTGACTGCGAAAAACCTTTGGCCAGGCTGTCGCGAATTAATTTTGCGGCTTTTTTCGGATCCTGTTCGGCGGCTTTGACGGCAAACTGTTGTTCGAGCTGGATTTCCTGCTGCGCTTTGAATTTATTTTTTTGCTCGGTAATCGACTGCACCTGCGTTTTGTTCTGTGTCGTCGCCGGTGGTTGATTATACGCGTCGATGGCCGTCTGCAAATCCGGCGGGCGCGTTTCGAGCAGCATATCGAGCGCGAGGTCGGCGTCGTAGGCGGCGACCATCAGCAAAACCGAGCGGCGCGGCGAAGAGTCCTGCCACCACGAATAATCTTCAAAATAATTTTTCTGCTTTTCTTTCGGAATCTGAATGCCGAGAACAAGTTCGTTGGCGGCGTCTCGAAAAAGCGAGCGCGCTTTTTTTTGGTCGGTTTTCCAGAATAAATCGCCCGCGAGCGCGTAAATCAAAGCGCGATTCTGCCACAATTTTAAGCTGGTTGCTTCGGTTGCCGATTGCTGCGCTAATTTGAGCGCATCTTTTTCGAGCTCCTGAGCCGCTTTTTCCTTGTCCGTCTGCGATTCGGTCGGGGAAGTCTGCGGAAAGGCAAAAACGGAGACGATTAAGAGCCAAAAAAGCAGGAAAGCCAAGCGAAACGGGCGCATAAAATTCTCCTTATTTGTAAGAAAGTTTTTGGGATTAGAATGTTAGCATAAGATAATATAAACGAGAAGATATTTTTTGCCCTGAAACCGGACGGGCGGCGCAGGCGAATACGATGTTATGGCGAGCGATAAGCGACACGAAATAAAATCGAGCGAAATAACCGACGAGACGACATATCTTAACCGCCGTAACTTTATCCGCGCCGGTTTATTGGCCGGAACGACGCTCGCCACCGCCGGAATTTACCGTTTTATAAATGAACCGACGCCGAAGGAAGTCGAAACCGGCGTCATCGAAAATCTTTCAAAACCCGACGCCTTCAAGCTCGAAGAACAAATAAATTCGTTTAAAGACATCACGAATTACAATAATTTCTACGAATTTTCGACGAGCAAAACGAGCGTTGCCGGACGCGCGGCAAATTTTGTGACGCGCCCGTGGACGATTGAAGTCGGCGGGCTCGTCCGGAAGCCGAAAACGTTCGGCATCGAAGAGCTTTTAAAATTTGAGCAGGAAGAAAGAATCTATCGTTTCCGCTGCGTCGAGGGCTGGTCGATGGTCATTCCGTGGGCCGGTTTTCCGCTAAAGAAAATTCTCGACGCGGTCGAGCCGCTCGGAACGGCAAAATACGTCGCTTTCCAGACGTTTTACGCCGACGCAAACCCGCAAATCGATTTGCCCGAAGGCAAAAACTCGATGCAGTCTTCGTTTTCCGCCGGAATCGATTTTCCGTATGTCGAAGGCCTGCGGCTCGACGAAGCGCTGCATCCTTTGACGATTCTCGCGACCGGGCTTTACGGCAAGCTTTTGCCGAATCAAAACGGCGCGCCGGTTCGGCTCGTCGTGCCGTGGAAATACGGTTTCAAAAGCATCAAGTCAATCGTCAAAATCGAGCTCACCGAAAGCGTGCCGCCGACGACCTGGAACATCGCCGCGCCAAGAGAATACGGCTTTTATTCAAACGTCAATCCGAATGTGGCGCACCCGCGCTGGTCGCAGGCGACCGAGCAGCGAATCGGCGAATACACGCGCCGCCCGACGCTTCCGTTCAACGGCTACGCCGACGATGTCGCGAGCCTTTACAAGGAAATGGATTTGAAGAAGTATTTTTAGTCCGTTGTTCGTTGCTCGTTGTAAGTTGATTTTTATTTTAGAGCTCAATTTAATTTCAATCAGCAACCGACCATCAATCACTGACAAATGAACGATGTAAAATTCAACAAAATCCTAATCTTCACCAACGCGCTTGTGCCGCTCGCATTGCTCGTCTGGGATGCATTTTGGAGAAATTTGGGCGCAAATCCGGTAGAGTATTTTTTGCGCACGACCGGAGTTTTGACTTTGATTTTTCTGCTGATAACTTTATCGGTGACGCCGCTCAGAAAATTTTTCGGCTGGAACAATTTGATAAAATTTCGCCGGATGCTCGGACTTTACGCGTTTTTTTACGGCTTTCTGCATCTTACGACTTACAGCATTTTCGATAAAAGCCTGAATTTTTCGGCCATCGCGAGCGACGTCTGGCAAAGGCCTTTTATCGCCGTCGGGATGCTCGCGTTTTTTCTTCTCGTTCCGCTGGCCGTGACTTCGACCAACGGGATGATAAAACGTCTCGGCGGAAAAAACTGGGCGAAGCTTCACAAATTAATTTACGTGATTGGCATTTTAGGCGTGATTCATTTCTGGATGATTGTAAAATCCGACGTTTTTTACCCGTTTTTGTTCGGGTTGGCTTTAGCCGGATTGCTGGGATATAGATTTTACGCGAATCAAAAACCGAAATTACAGCCGCAAAAAATAACTGAAAGTTGAAATACCTTTCAGTTCTCACTTTTCACTTTTCAGCTATTCCTATTTTTTCTTGATTTGCGTTACCTGGTCGAAGGTGCGGCGGTAGTCGTCGCCCTGGAGGACGACGGTTTTGCACATTTCAAAAAGACGCGAGCGCAAACGGACACCGATGCGGTCTTCCAAAGTTTCTTCGCGGTCGGCGCGTCTGTCGTCGAGATAATTCGTCGTAAAAATCGTCAGTTTTTTGTCGTTGTAGCGCGTGTTGATGATGTGCGCCATCGTGTCGCGCACCCAGTCGGTCGGTTTTGAAGCGCCGATTTCGTCAAGAACTAAAATTTCGGCGTCAAGAACGGGCGAAAGAATTTTCAGCTCCGAGCTTTGCGTGTTCGGATTGTACGAATCCTGAATTTCCTTGAGCAGCGCGCCGAATTCATAAAACAGACACGAAAATCCGCGCTCGGTCAGGCCTTTCAAAATCGAAACCGCGAGGTGAGTTTTGCCGACGCCGACCGTTCCCATAAAAAGCAGACCGCGCTCGACGGCCGGAAACTGCATGGCAATCGTGGTCGCAAATTTGAGCGCCCGTTCCTGGGTCGGATTCATCGGGCGGTAATTATGAAAATGACATTCGAAATAGCGTTTCGGCAGACGCGCTTTTTCGAGCAGATTGGAATGCGTTTTCTGCTTGCGGCATTTGCAGGGACGCGCGCCTTTGCCCGGCACGATTTCCATTCCGCTCCCGTAGCAAGCCGGACAAACTTCCGGCTCATCGCCGATTTCGGGCGCGTTGTAAAAATCCTGTTCTTCAGGCACACTTTGAGCCGTATTTGGAACGGCAAAAAGCGGATGGATTTTCGCTTTTTCTTGCGACATCAAACCTAACCTAAGCTAAATCTTATTATACCTTACTGACCTTGCTCTTGTGCGAGAGTTTTACGAGTTGAAATACTTAAAGCATTTTGGATTATAGCACCGAAACCGGAGATTTCAAGTTTTATTTTATGATTTAAAAGTCAATAAAAACGGGGGCGAAATCCATCGTAAAAAACACCGAAAAGCCAAGTTAATGAAAATAGAGGACTTATAATTTACAAAAATTTAACGTGAAATTAAAATTTTATCAAATAATTTTTACGACTTCGGCGCGATGTAGTATATTAGCTAATTTATTTGATAGTATTTTCAATAAGTTATGAGCATTTTACGCAGTTTGATGATAAAACTCGGTTTGGCTGACTTTAAGGTCGAGCGCACGCCGATTTCAGTTTTTCTTCTCGACGACGACCGGCGGCGTCACCGCTGGTTTCAAAAAAGATTTGCGGGCGACGATATCGACATCGCCGAAACGGTCGAAGAAGCAAAGGAGTTTTTAAAGGAAAACACATACGACGCGATTTTTCTCGACCACGATTTGCTTCCGCATCATTACGAATCGAACGACCACAACGACTTTGCTACGACCGGCTACGCGATTGCCGAATTCTTAGACGAAAACCGCAACTTGCAGCGCGCCGCCACGATTATCGTCCACACGCGCAACGCCGACGCCGCCATTCCGATGGTACAGAAAATTCGCGAATCCGGCCGAAGCTGCGAATACGTCGCCTTCCCGATGCTCGATTTGAAAATTAAAAATTACTGGAAACGATAGGAGGTGAAAGCTGAAAACTGAAAAGTGAAAACTGAAAAGTAATTCCACTTTCAGTTTTCACTTTTTACTTTATTAGTTAAATTTTACTTTTTGCTTGTCTTTTTCAAATCATCGAGTTCTTTCTGCGTTCTTTCGATAACCTGCTTGAGCGCGCCTTTAAAATCTTCGTCTTTGGTTTTTTCAAACGATTTATTTAAAGCGGTCAAATAAGCCGTTTTCAAAGCCTGTTCGGCCGGAACTTCGACGTCGGGCTTGACGCCCGTGCCTTCCCAGTTCGTTTTGGTAATCGGGTTGATAGCGCGCCCCGTCGGGATAAAGACGCCGAAATTTTCCGACATTCTAAACGTCGTTCCCGGATTTGCGCCGCCGCCGGTCGTTTCGCCGATAATCGTCGCGCGTTTTAAGGTTTTCAGGTTATTGGAAAATTCTTCCGCGCCCGAAAACGTGCGGCTGCTCGTCAAAACGTAGATGTCTTTGTCGCCGTATTTCTTGCCGAGAACGGCCGGTTTTGTCCAGAATTCCTCGGTTTTGTTTTCGGGGCGAAAATATAAATCGTTGAGATGGACGGGTTTGTCGCCGAAAAGATACGAGCAGATGAGCGCCACCATCGCCGGGTCGCCGCCGCCGTTTTGCCGCAAATCGAAAATCAGAGCGTCGGTATTGCTGACGAAATTCATCGCCGCCGCGACCGTTTCCGCGCCCGCGACCGGGTCGGTAAATCCGCGCAAATCGATGTAGCCGATGTTTCCGGTCATTCGCTCGACTTTTTCAAAGCCGTAATTGATGCGCTTCAGATAATTGTCAAATTCCTTGACTTCTTCAGCCGACGGCTCGTCTTTTTTCTCGCGGACGGGAATCGGTTTGTAAGAATAGCGCACGCGCAGATGCTTGTCGTGGCTGACGGACTGCAAATCGTCGGTCAGCTTTTTGGCCAAGTCCTTGGCGCTCGTGATGGCATCGTATTCCTTGTTTTTCAGACGAGCGCGAACGTCGGTTTCCATCTGCTTCGCCACTTCGGGGAAAACGTAATAATCGTTCAAATTTTTCAAAATATTGTCGATGACTTCGGTTCGAACTTTCGCGTCAATCGTCAAATCGGGCTGTTCGACCGCCTGCTGCGCGACGATAACCGTATTGCCGATAACGATTATGATGATTGCTGCTGCTATGGATGCAAAAATGGACAGGTATTTTTTCATATAATTACTCCTCAAATTAAATCTTATTTTTCGCGGCAAATTAAGCCTTTTAAAAGCAAATCCGCCACGCGCCGGACTTTTTCTTCTATCTCGCTGCGCTCGCCGAGCTCCTGCGTCGTTAAGCTGAAAGGCAGAAGAGAATTGGTCGCCAGCAGAAAAGTCTTCGCGGTTTCAATCGGATTTTCGCTTTCGAAAGCCTCGTTTTTATTGCCTTCCTCGATGACCGACGCAAAAATCTCCGCTTCTTCGGCAAAATAATGCTTCCGCCGCGCGAGCAGCTTCGGGCGAACGGCCGCGAGCAAATCGTTAAGGCTCTGCGTGTAATGCTGAACGCTGTCAAAGCGAAACAAAACACGCGTGATGAGCATTTTCCGCAATTTTTCCTCCGGCGAAATTTGCTCGGCGGCGATGTGCTTTAACTCTTCTTTGAGCCGGTCAATGATACGGTCGATATGCGACAGAACGATTTCCTCTTTGCTCGTAAAATGCAGATAAATGCTGCCTTTCCCGATTCCGACTTCCTGCGCCAAATCGTCGATGGTCATTTTTTTATAACCGTGGCGCGATAAAAACAAATCGGTCGCGTCGAGAATTGCTTCCCGCACTTCTTTTGTCTGAACTCCGTTTCTCATATTTACTTACTATTGACCAAAATACGATTTCGGTCAAATTAGAGAACGTATGTAATTATTATTTGTTTCAAATTTTTGACTTGAAGAAAGAATTTAAGACGGAAACAAGCCACGAATAACACAATTTACACAAATAATAAAAAAAATAATTCGTGTAATTCGTGGCTAAGCGTTTGTTTTTACAAACCGGCCATATCCCATTTGCGGACGATTTCGTTAATCAGATTCGCGACTTTATCGGTAACTTTGACATAATATTCGTCGGCTTTTTTCTGGTCGAATTTCGGATAGCCCTGACCTTTCTGGTAAAGCCCGATTGAAGACGGAAAAGGCATGGCCGACCATGTTCCCGCGGCCGGATACGCGGTCGCCAAATCGTCTTTGTAGAGGTCTTGATGAACGAGCGTCGGGTCAATCGCCTGGATAAAAGCCGTTTCATTGAGACCTGCGTGCCCGCCGTCCTCGCCGAAAATTTGTTTTGTCTCGTCCGAGGCAAACGACCACCAGTTTATGACCAGCGTCCGAACTTTTTTCTCGGTCGCAACTTCGGCCGCGACGCTGTTTAGAACGGCCGTCTGCCCGCCGCCGTGACCGTTTAAGATGATGATGTTTTTGAAACCGTTTTTCGCCAGGCCTTCGAGAATCTGCTTGACGAACGGTCGGTACGCCGATTCGGTAATTTGAAAAGCGCCCGGGTAGGCTTCCATCGCGCCGGTGATGCCGTAGGGAAGCGTCGGCGCAATCATCGCGTTTACTCGCTGCGCGATGGTTTTGGCAATCGCTGTCGGCGCGGTGTTGTCGGCGCCGTTATTGATGACGCCGTGCGGCTCAAGCGTTCCGGTCGAAAGAAGGACGGTCTGGATTTTCGAAGGCACGACTTCCTTAAATTCCATCCAGTTAATTCTGTCCATCTCGCGCGTCGAGACAATGTCTTTTTTGTTTGAATTGGTAGTTTGTCCGAAAGCCGAAGCGGACAGCGAAAGAAACGCAAATATCGCGGGTAAAAAATTTTTCATAATCTGAAATCTCCTTTATTTATTAGTTTGAGAAAATGATAAAGCTTTGCGGACAAAATAAAAAGGCTGCATAAAATACAGCCTTTAATAAAAATTCAAAATTCCCCGTTTGTCTATTTTTGACGATTCTGCAAAATTTTGACAAACGAGCCGGAGCGCAGTTCTTCGAGCGTCAGGCTGGTCAGGTTTTGCGCTTCCTGTTCGGTCAGAGCGCGGCAGTTTATCGCGCGCAGAAAGTAATTAAGCAGTCCCTGCCCGGTCGCGGCGTCGTCGAAAACGTCGCCGACGAGCGTCGCCTGCGCCGCTTTTTCGACAAAGTTTCTGAGACGCTCGGAGGCGGCGTCCAATCCTTCGAGAAAAAATGTAAAAACGGCCGCATAGCGCGTCGGAAGCTGCGCCGGATGCAAATCCCAGCCCTGATAAAAAGCGTTTGCGAGCGAATGACGGATGTGCTGGTAATGAATTTTCCACGCGCGATGAACGACTGCCGCGTTTTCCGCTTTCTGTTCCGCCGTCAGCTCGCCCCGGTGCGGCGCGACGGGCATAATATTGGTCGCGCCGTCCGAAAGCCAGATTCCCGTTCCGCCAAACGCGACCTGCATCATATTTCTGGCAAAATCGCACGCCGGGTGGAGCATATCCTGATACGCGGCGGTGATGCTGCAGCTCGCCGTGTAATCGTATGTCCCGAAATGCGCCGCGATGCAGCGGCCGCGCGCGGCTTCGAGCATCTGCGGCAGATTCACCTCGCCGCGCTCGTTGATGATTGACTGCGTGGTTTCAATCATCATCTCCATTTTTAATGTTCCTTCGGGCAGATGCAGCGCGGGCTCAAGCGAGTCGAAAATGTCGACGAGCGCCGCGACCTGTTCGGGCGAGACGATTTTCGGCAGCGTGACGACGAAATTCTCCGGCAGACGACCGCCCGCGGCCTCGACGAGCGTCGTCAGAAATAAATCGAGCGTGCGAATGCTCCGCGCGTGCAGCTCTTCGGAAAACGTCTTGATGCGAATTCCTATAAACGGCGGCAAAGTTCCCGCTTCGAGGCCTTTGGCGACTTCGCGGGCGGCGGCGGCGGCGTGACCGTCTTCTTCCTCATCGGGACGCGTGCCGTAACCGTCTTCAAAATCGATGCGGAAATCTTCGACCGGCTCGCGCGCGAGTTTTTCGCGCACGCGCTCGTAAATCGTTGCCGCAAAATCGTCCTGAAGATTGAGAACTTCGGCAAAAGTTTTTGCGTCCGGCGCGTAAGTTTCAAATGCGCGAACGGCGAGCGAGCCGAGCCTGACGGCCGTATCCGATTTAAAAAGATGCGCGCCGCCGTAAACCGTATGAACCGGCTGGCGGCGGCCCGATTCGCCCGGATAGCGATTGGCAAAAGCGGTGTGAGCCGTCGCGAGACGCCGCGTGATTTTCTGCATCGATGATTCTGAAAGCGTTGTTTTCATAGTAAATAATTATTAATAAATCTTTTTCTCTAACGACTCAGACGCGCTTCGATTAAACCGTGCGGCTCGTCGGTCGGCAAAAATATCTGATTGCCGTTTTTTAATCCGAGACGCGCCAAATCGACGGGCAAATAATGTATGTTCGGCATTGAAAGCGCGATTTCCGTGATTTCCGGGAATTTTTCCAAAACGGCTTCGCCCATCGCGTAAAGCGTGTGCTGGACGGAAAGACTATCGTGCGCGGCAAAAGTTTCGATAATCGCCGCCCGCGCGCCGCGCGAAATATTGGCGGCATCGGCGTCGGCGCTGGCGTATTTCCAGCTTGCTTTGACGGAAGTCGCAAAAATCCGGTCGGTCGTCTCCGGCAAAGTCGTGAATCGGTCTTTGATAAAGCCTGCAAAACCGGATTTCGTCGTTTTCAGGACGATTAAATTTTCGATGCCCGATTCAATCTCTGCGCCCGCGCGCGTCACGCTCGCTTTGGCGGTGCGTTTTTCGTCGCTCCCTTTGATAAAAGAATGGTCGTGCGATTGTTCGTCAAACGAGAGCCGCGTCCAGCCGTGCTCGTGGATTTCGACGGAAACGCGCTCGACCTGCGTGTTGTTCGCCAGAAAATGATTTGCCAGACGCCGCGCAAAAGTCTCGATTTCCTCGATTTCCTCAGTTTCGGAGGCGAGCGCGTAAACCGTGTTCTTCATCGTGTCGGTCGGCAAAACCCCGCTGTTGTCGCCGACTGTGTGAACTTCGTAAAAATCGCCTTCGAACGCGATTTTTACGGTCGTTTCCTGTATCTCGTGCCAATCGCCGCGCCGCGCGACTTTCATCAAACGCACGCGCGATTTGCCGTAATTGTTGTGAACTATTTTTACTGACATAAATTTTTAATGGTTTTCGGTTTTTGGTCTTTGGTTTTTGCAAAAACCGAAAATCCAAACCAAAAGCCAAAATTCTTAGCTTCCCCGATAAGTCGAGTAGCCGAACGGGCTTAAAAGCAGCGGAACGTGATAATGCTCCGAAGAATCGCGGACGACGAAAGCAATCGTCACCTGCGCGTAAAATCCTTCAATTGCGCGGGCGCGAAAATAAGTTTCGACGTCAAAAGTCAGGCGATAATCGCCTTTTGAGAATTCCGCGTCCGGCGCGAGCAAATCGCGCAGACGCCCGTCGTCGTCGGTCGCGCCTTTGCCGACGATTTCCCAGCCCGTCGATGTTTGTTTTTCCAATCTGACGGGCACGCCGCGCGCCGGAAAACCCGTCGAAACGTCGAGAATATGTGTCGTGATTGCGCTCATTTAAATTTCCGCTTGAAGCAGTTTTTTTAATCTGATTTCCGTTATTTTTTGCTGTTCGGCCGCTGCGACGCGAATTTCCGCACTCGATTCGTTCATCAAACGCGCGCGGCAAATTTCAAGCATTTCTTCGGCGCTTTTGCCCGTCGCGCAGACAATAAATATAAACCCGAAACGCTCTTCATACAAACGATTTGCCTCGGCGAGCGTCTCCAAAACCGAATCGCTCGCCGCGTGCGTGCCCGACTGCTCGCCGCGCGACCATTCGGCGGACTGCGCCTTTTGCGCCGGCGCGGATTGGCGCGCGCCGATTTTCGGATGAGCCTTAAACGCTTCGAGCCAGTCTTTGGCGGCAAGATTTTGCCAGATTTGCGCGGCCTCGGCGAGCAGCGCGCTTTCACCGACAAACGGACGCGCTTCGGTCATTTTCCGCGCCCATGTGCGCGAGCCGCAGCAATCGAGAAATCTCGCTTCGGCAGTTTCCGGCGGCGCGCCGTTCAATTTTTCCAGATTTTCGTTCATTCAGCGATTCTGCCGTAAAGCCGCAGCCGGCTGACGCCGCCGTCGGGGAAAATATTAAAACGCGCGTGCGTGACCGCGCCGCAGTTTTTTAATTCGTCGACAAAAATGTGCCGCGTGTGCGCCTGAAGCTTGACGCTCGGCAGAAGCTCTCGCCAGACGATTTCGGAAGGATTTTCTCCGCTTCCGACTTCAATCGAACAGCTTTCGGGATAATTGCCCTTAAAATGCGACGTATCGACTTCGACGCGCTTGATGTTTCCGGCAGTTCCCAATTTAATCACGCACCAGTCGAAACCCGCGCCGCGGCGGCGTTTTGATTCCCATCCGTCGCTCATGTCCTGCGCCTGCCCGGGCATAATCAAATTGTGACGATGACCGAAAAACATATCGCTCGCCTCCAAAACCGTTCCGCCGTGCTCGGCCGCCGCCAAATCGATTTCGCTTTCGCGGTTTTTGAGCGCTTTCCAATCGGGCGCGACCTCGCCGTACACGCGAAGCCGCGCGACGCCGCCGTCCGGATAGATTTTCAAACGCAGATGCGTCACGCGCTCCGGGTGATTTATCGCAAAAAGATTGTGTGAGTCGCCTTCGAGCTCTGATTCGGGCAAAATTTCCGTCCAGACGTTTTTCTCGTCGAGCAATTCTACGATTGTCGGCTGACCGTCAATCGCGCAGACTTCAATCGAGCAGTGCGAAGGGAAATTGCCGCGAAAAAAAGCAGTATCGACATCGACGCCTTCAATCACGCCAGATAAGCCGAGCCGAACGACGCACCAATCGAACTTTTCGTCGAGGCGCGGGCTACGACGGCGGCGCGTTTCCCAGCCGTCCATCCATTTTCCCAAATCCGTGTACTTGCCCTCGATAAAAATCGGCGCGGCCGGTTTGAGCAGATTTTCTTTCGGCGCAAAAAATTCGTCGTTGGCGAAAAGAACCGCTCCGCCGAGCTTTTCCGACGCTAAATCGATTTGTTCGGTAAAATCCATAATTTTTGTTAATTTGTTATCAATTCGCCCGAAGGCCGCGCGGCAAAGCGGCCTCGTTCGTAAACTTTTTCGCCGCGCACGAAAGTCGTTTCGACCACACCGCGCAAATTTCTTCCCGCATACGGCGTCAGCTTGTTTTTGAATTCGATGATTTCCGTTGTAACTTCAAATTCCTTTTCGGGATGCCAGACGACGATGTCGGCATCGAAACCGGCGGCGAGTTTTCCTTTGCGTTTGTCCAAACCCGCCAATTTTGCGGGCGCGGCCGACATCCAGCGCGTCAACTCGCGCAGGCCGAAACCGCGCTTGCCGGCCTCGGTCCAAATTACCGGCAAGCTGAACTGCAAGGCCGCGATGCCGCCCCACGCTTCGAGAAAATCGCCCGTTTCCTGTAATTTCAAATTTGCGGTACACGGCGAATGGTCGGAGACAATCATGTCGATTGTGCCTTCTCGAAGCGCTTCCCAGAGCTTTTCGCGATTTTCGCGCTCGCGCACCGGCGGGCAGCATTTGAAATGCGTCGCGCCGCCGGGAATTTCTTCCGCCGCGAAAGTCAGATAATGCGGGCACGTCTCGACCGTCAGCGGCAGGCCTTCGGCGCGCGCCGCTTTTAATAAAGGCAAAACGTCCGACGAAGAATGATGAACGATATGGACGCGCGCGCCCGTCTCGCGGCAGAGACGAATCATCAGCTCGACGGCTTCGTTTTCCGAACGTCGCGGGCGCGATTTGAGAAAAGTTTGATAATCCTGTGCGTCTGCGCCTTTTAACTGCTTGGCGGCCGTTTCAATCGGTTCGGGCAGCTCGGCGTGGACGAGCAAAACCGAATTTAATTTTGCCAGCGCGGGCATCGCTTCGAGCAGATTCGACTCGGTTACGTGCGGAAATTCATCGACGCCCGAATGAATCAAAAAACATTTGAAGCCGCGCACGCCCGCGTCTAAAAGAAGTTTTAGTTGGCCCGTGTTTCCCGGCACGACACCGCCCCAGAAAGCCGTATCAATCGAGCATTGACCGCGCGCCGCCGCCAGTTTTTTCTTAAATCCTTCGAGCGTCGTCGTCGGCGGAATGCTGTTGAGCGGCATATCGACGAGCGTCGTCACGCCGCCCGCCGCCGCCGCGCGCGTCGCCGACGCAAAGCCTTCCCAATCGGTTCGTCCCGGCTCGTTGACGTGAACGTGCGCGTCGACGAGTCCGGCCATCACGACCGCATCGCCGAAATCCGCGAGCGGCGCGTTCGCCGGCGCGTCGTTCCATTCGCCGAGGGCCGCAATCCGGCCGTTGCGAACGTGCACCGAAGCCGGCTTGATAGTTTCGGGCGTCAAAACCTGGCGGCTGCGAATGATAAGGTTCGGATTTTCCATTTCTCGTTTGTCGTAAATCGGCTGCGAGCCGCGCCCGCAGATGCGTGTTTTTAATTATAGCGGCAGTGCATAAGAAGTAAAATTGCGATATGAAAAGAGAATCTGCGCCCGCCGCGGCAAAACTGCGGATTCGCAATAATTTAATTATTTCAAGCGGCTAAGTTGAAAAAAATCGAGAAAGAGTTTATCTATAAACATTGTTCGTTTTTACAACAAACTCGTATTCAGAATTTCTAACCGATGAAGAGAATTTATCTGCACAAGGCAAAATCCCAGATTGCTCGACCAAACACGATTCGCGACATTAATAAGCAAATTGTGTTGACCTACATCCGTGATTTGGCCCCGATTTCACGAGCCGACATTGCGCGCGAAACGGCTTTGCAGCGCTCGACCGTTTCGGCGATTGTCGATGATTTACTGTTTGACGGATTGATTGAAGAAATCGGTACGGGCGATTCGACCGGCGGCCGAAAGCCGACGCTGCTCAAAATCAGAACCGGAATTCCGGTTGCCATCGGCGTCGATATGACGCCGCGAGAGACGACCGTGGCGCTCGCCGATTTGGCCGGTCGCGTGCTCGAAAAAGAAACTTTCCCGACCTCGCCCGACGTCGATTTTATGTCGGCCGAGATTATAAAAAGAATCGAAAAATACGTCCGCGAAAATAAAAAACACAACCTCGAAGTCGGCATCAGCGTTCCCGGCGTCGCCGACCAGACGACCGGAAACGTTCTTTATATTCCGTATTTTCAATGGAGCAACTGGGACATCGTCCGCCAAATTACCGAGAAAACAAATCTGCACGTGACGGTCGATAACGACGCCAACGCGATAGCGCTCGCCGAGCTCTGGTTTGGCGAGGAAATAACCAAAAAGGCGCGAAATTTTATCACCGTCTGGGTCGGCGAGGGAATCGGAACGGGCATAATTTTCGACGGGCAGATTTATCGCGGCGAAAAAGGCGCGGCCGGAGAATTCGGCCATATGATTATCGGCGACAACGCGCCGGTCGAATGTTCCTGCGGCAGCCGCAGCTGCTGGGAAGCATACGCGTCGGAAAAAGCGGTCATGTCCCGCTACCGAAATCAAATCAAAAAACACGCGGCGAAAAACGGCGACGTTAATATGGAGCAGTTGATAAATCGCGCCAACAGCGGCGAAGGAGAAGCCGTCGAAGCTTTGAAGGAGACGGCGAAATATCTCGGCATCGGCATCTCGAACCTGATTATCGGTTTCAGCCCGCAGGCGGTCATCATCAGCGGCACAATCGCAAAAGCCTGGGATTTGATAAAAAACGAAATCGAGGATTTATCGGAGCGAAGCGTCCGGCAGGGATTGGCGCATCCGTTTATCGGCGCTTCGTCGCTCGGCGACTCGCCGACGTTGATGGGTTCTCTGAGTCTCGTTCTGGCGCGAAAATTTGCTTCCGCCAATTAGGCCTTAACCGGAAATTCAAAATTTTTTAACCGAAATTTCAAATTAATTTGAAGTTGCCTTGACTTTGATGTAAAAATATATTAGAACTTTGTTTGTTTCCACAACAAACAAAAGTTATTTTCTTTTTAGATAGAATTTCCATTAGGTGTTTTAGTCGCTGAACCGATTGAGACGTATCAGTTTGTGTCCGGTGTATTTTTGAGAATCAAAAAGTTTAGAAATAGAGGTAATCAATCAATGCGTAAAATAAAGAGTGTAAGAGAGCACAGATTTTTGTGGATAGCAATATCTGTCTTGTGTTTTGTCTTTTCAGTGTCGGCGCAGACCGAAACGGCAAGAATTCAGGGAACTGTTACCGACCAGACGGGAGCGGCAGTTCCCAATGCGACGGTGACGGTTACCGATTTAGGAACGAACCGCGAAGTTACGGCGCAGACCAGCGAAGACGGCGTTTATTCGATTCTGGCGTTGCAGCCGGGAAGATACCAGATTTCCGTCGCTCAAAGTAATTTCAAAACAACAAAACAGGAAGTGACGCTCGAAGTTGCGAAAAACGCGACTTTGGATTTCTCGCTCGAACCCGGAGCGGTTACCGAAACCGTCACGGTGACGACCGACGCGCCGCTTGTCGAGGCTTCGACATCGGCCATCGGCGCGACCATCCAGAATGAACAGCTCATCGAGCTTCCGCTCAACGGACGCAACGTTCTCGAGCTGGCGCGCTTGACGCCGGGCGTAACGCAGGGCGTAGTCGGCGGTTTTGCTTCGGGCGCCAACGGCGACGCGGAAACTTATCGCGGCGGCAACACGGGCGGCGCGGCGCTCTCGGTCAACGGACAAAGAACGCAGGCCAACAACTTTTTGCTCGACGGCGTCGACAATAACGAATCGCTCGTCAACACCATCAATATTTTCCCGTCGGCCGAAGCCGTTCAGGAATTTCGCGTTCAGACGAGCGTTGCGACCGCCGAATTCGGACGCGGCGGCGGCGCCATCGTCAACAGCGTTATCAAATCGGGACAAAACGATTTGCGCGGCAGCTCGTATCTTTTTATTCGCAACAACGCGCTTGACGCGCGACCGGCTTTTTACGATTCGGTCGCCAACCAGCGCAGACTGCCCCTTTTCCGTCGCAGCCAGTTCGGCGCGACCATCGGCGGCCCGGTCGTCATCCCCGGTTTCGGCGAAGGAACGCCGATGATGCACGTTTTGCGCGATAAAGTTTTCTTTTTCTTCAGCTACGACGGCTTAAGACAATTTTTGCCGCGCGCGACCGAAACGGCGACCGTTCCGACCGTCGCATTTCGCAACGGCGATTTTTCGCAGTTGTTGAATCCGGCTTCGTCCGGTTTGGGCAGCGCCATTCAATTGCGCGACCCGTTGACGGGCTTGCCGATTGCCGGAAACCGCATCGATTTGACTTTGGCCGGGCGCATCAATCAGGCCGCTTTGAATTATCTGAGAGCTTTCCCGCTGCCGAATAACGGCTCGCAGGTGCTCGGCAATTACATCAACACGCGCAACGAACTCGACAAACAGGACGTTTTCGATTGGCGTGTCGATGCCAACATCAATGATGCGAATCAGATGTTTGTTCGTATGAACTACGGTCGTTACAGCCAGACGGTCACTTCGCGTCTGACGACGCTTCCGGCCGGATTCGGTTCGGGTTCAAACCCGACGCGGACGAAAGCGGCCGTTCTCGGTTTGAACACTTCGATAACGCCGACGCTGTTCAATGAGCTTCGTCTTCAGGCAAACCGTCTCAAATACGGTTATGAACCGCCGTTCGGCGACCAGGCGATTTCGGCAAATCTCGGCATCGTCAACGCTAACCGCGATTCGAGTTTGGGCGGCGGCGCGCTCATCGGCGGCTACAACAGCCAGCTCGAATACACGGGCGACTACGGCCCGTATCGCGTTCCGCAAAACACGTATCAATTGGTTGACAGTCTGAGCTGGGTGAAAGACAATCACACGTTCAAATTCGGCGGCACGGTTCTGAAAAGAAACGTCCAGCTGTTTCGTCCGATTGCCGGCAAAGGATACTTTTTCCTTTACGGAAACGGCGACGCCACGCAGTGCGGCGGCGGGCCGGGAAATGAAGGCGGAACGACCAGATTCGAGCAGTCCGATTTGCTTATCGGTTTTGTCTGCCGCTACGACATCGGTTTCCAGAACGGTCTGGTCGGCACGACCAACTGGGAAAACGGCGCATTCGCTCAGGACGATTGGAAAATCACCAACAAACTGACCTTAAATCTGGGCGTTCGTTACGAATACTTTACCAATCCGGCCGAAGAATACGCGCGTCAGGCAAATTTCGATTTGACGACCGGCCATCTCGTTCTGGCTGCAAACAGCAGCGACACTTTGACCAATACCGATAAAAACAATTTCAGCCCGCGTCTCGGATTCGCCTACGACCTCTCCGGCAAAGGCAAATCGGTCATTCGCGGCGGCTATGGAATTTTCTATTTCCTCGACCGCGGCGGCATCAACAACCAGCTCGCGCAGAATCCGCCGTTCTCCGGCAATCTGAGCTTCAGCTACGGCGCAGGCTATCGCATTACCTTCTCGGGACAGGGCCCGCTCAACAACAACAACAACACGTTGGCGACGCAGCCGCTTCCGCTTCCGACGGTAAATTTGAGCCCGGCGTTTTTGAACAATCCGGTAAACGCCAGCGTTTTAGCCGTCCTGCCGAACAACAAAACATCGAATGTTCAGCAATTTAACATTCAATTCCAGCAGCAGCTGACTTCCAACACGGCGCTCAGCATCGGATATGTCGGAACGCGCGGACGCAATCTGATTTTGTATTACAACTTAAACGGAACTGCTCTGACGGCCGATACTTCGACGCCGTGCCCGATTGCCGGAAGAACTATCGGAAGCTGCTATCCGGGTCTCGGTTCGGTCAACGTTCGCGACGACGCGGGACGTTCGCAATACGATTCGCTCCAGCTTCAGCTTCAGCGTCGCTTTGAGAAAGGCTGGCAGTATATCGCTTCCTACACTTTCTCCAAGACGAAAGACAACGGCGAAGGAGCGTTTGACAGAACTTCCAACGGCGGACTCAATTACATCGAGCCTTACGGTACTTCGAGACTCGATTACCCGCACGTTTTCTCGTTTGAAACCGTGTATGAGCTTCCGTTCGGTCACGGCAGACAATTCGGTTCGGATATTCCGTCGGCGCTCGACGCGGTTATCGGCGGCTGGCAGTTTAACAGCATTTTCCGTATCCAGAGCGGCAATCCGTTCGACGTTCGCGTTAACGACCGACTGGTCAACGTCACCGGCGACCCGTATGCGGGAACAAACGGCGCTTTTCTTAATCGCGCCGCTTTCACGCCCGTTACTACCGGAATCGGTAATCTGGGCCGCAACTCCCTGCGCGCGCCTTCGTATTACCAGCTGAACGTCGGTTTGACGAAAAACTTCAGCTTTACCGAAAGAACCAGACTGCAGTTCCGCGCCGAAGCGTTCAACGTTTTGAACAAAACTCAGCTCGGAACCCCGAACACCGATTACAACAATACCAATACGTTTAACGGCTTCGGCACGATTCGTTCGACCGCGCCGTATAGTAATCGTCAGCTTCAATTCGGACTTCGTTTAGAATTCTAAATTGAATAAAAAAGATGCCGTTTCAGCAACCGGCATCTTGTTCTTTTTCAGGGCGTGGAAGAAAATATCTCTCACGCCCTTTTATTTTTCTTTGTGAGCGGAGATTTGCAAAAATGACGCGGTTTATATTTTATTTTATATTCATTTGCGGACTCGTAAATCTCGTTCATCTCAATGCGCCGGCGCAAATTGATTCGAGCAAAAGCCAAACGCTGGCGCCGCGCGTCGAAAAAATCGAGCCGCCGAACTGGTGGGCAAATCACACGATAAATCCGGTTCGCCTGCTCGTGCGCGGCGCGAATTTCCAAAACGCAAAAGTCGTTTCAAAAAACGCTTCCTTAAAAGTTTCGGGCGTCCGCGTCAATTCGCGCGCCGATTATCTTTTCTTCGACGTCGCCATTCCGAAAAACGCAAAACCCGCCAAATACGATTTTGAAATTTCGACGACCAACGGGCGAGCGACGATTCCATTCGAAATTTCCGCGCCGCTCGACAAGCAAACAAATTTTCAAGGCATTACGAACGAGGACGTTATTTATTTAATAATGCCCGACCGGTTCGCCGACGGCGACACGTCGAACGACACGGGCGTCGACCGCAAAAATCCGCGCGCGTGGCACGGCGGCGATTTTCGCGGCATCGCCGAGAAAATTCCATACTTAAAAGAACTCGGCGTCACCGCCATCTGGCTGACGCCGTGGTATGACAACCCGGACGAAGCCAATCAATGCGACAAGCCGTGGTGTCCGAACACGAATTATCACGGCTATCACGCGATAGATTATTACGCGGTCGAAAATCATTTCGGCACTTTCGCGGATTTGCGCGCGCTCGTCGAAACGGCGCACCGCAACGGCATCAAGGTCATCCAAGACCAGGTCGCAAATCACGTCGGCGTCCAGCATCCGTGGTCGAAAAATCCGCCTTTAGATAATTGGTTCAGCCCGTTCGCGCAAAATTCATTCAACAACTCAATTCTGCTTTCGCCGAACGCGTCCTCCGCCGAAAAGGACAATTTGCTGAAAGGCTGGTTCAACGAGCTTCTGCCCGATTTGAATCAAACCGAACCGGAAGTCGCGCGCTACGAAATCCAAAACGCTCTGTGGTGGATTGCGGCGACCGGCATCGACGGCATCCGGCAAGACACGATTCAATATATGCCGCGCGAATTTATCCGCGACTGGTCGTCGGCGATTCTCAAGCAATACCCGAAATTTTATATGGTCGGCGAAGTTTTCGAGCGCGATTCGGCGCAGACCGCGTTTTTTCAGGGCGGGAAAACGGGCTGGGACGAAATCGACACGCGTCTGCCGTCGGTTTTCGATTTCAAATTATGGGAAACTTCCGAGCAGGTTTTCACCGGCAAAAAACCGGCGCGGGCGCTGCGCGACGTTTTGAAATACGACGGGCTTTATCCGAATATCAATAATGTGACCGTTTTGCAGAACAATCACGACACGAAGCGTTTTATGTCGCTCGACGGCGCAACGCTCGAAGGCGCGATGCTGCACACGGCGTTCGTCCTCGCAACGCGCGGCATTCCGCAGCTTTATTACGGCGAGGAAATCGCGATGAAAGGCGGCGACGACCCGTTTAATCGCGCGGATTTCTCCGGCGGGTTTTCCGGAGATAAAGAAAATAAGTTTATAGCGGAAGGCAGAACTGCCGACGAGCGGGCGATGTATTTTTTTACCCGCAACTGGATAGATATCAGAAAAAGTTTTTCCGCATTAAAATATGGAAAAACGATAGATTTGAAATACGACGACGACATTTATCTTTTTGCGCGGCAGGACAAAAATCAAACCGTAATTATCGGGATTAATCGCGGCGACAAAAATGCGACAATTGATTTTGAAGAATACTCTCTGGGATTGCCGAAAGGCAAATATGTCTATTCGCCAAACGGCGCGCGATTGCCAAAGGAATTGGCAGACTACGTGTTTGGGGAAAACGGTCGTGTCAGATTAATGTTGCCAGCAAAAAATATTGTTGCCTACCAGGTAGATAAAGTTTTGAAGTAGTTTTTATTTTTATGTCATTTCAAAGAGCAAGCGGGATTTTGCTTCATCCGACATCTTTGCCGGGCGATTTCGGCATCGGCGATTTGGGCGCGGAAGCATATAAATTTATCGATTTTCTCGAAAAATCGAAACAGACCTACTGGCAGATTTTGCCGCTCGGCCCGACCGGCTACGGCGACTCGCCTTATCAATGCTTCTCGGCTTTTGCGGGCAACACGCATTTGATTTCGCCGCAGAAATTGGTCGAAGAAGGACTCCTTACCGAAGAAGAAATCAAGCAGAAACCGGATTTCCCCGACGATAAAGTCGATTTCGGCGCGGTTTACGATTGGAAAAACTGGATTTTGCCGAAGGCTTACGAGCGTTTTCGGATGACGACGAGCGTCGATTTGCGCGGAAAATTCGAGACTTTTTCGCAGCAAAACGCGGCGTGGCTCGACGATTACGCGCTTTATCGCGCCATCAAAGCGGCGCAAGACCAAAAGGCCTGGTACGAGTGGGAAGAGCCTTTGCGTCTGCGACACGAAAGCGCGCTCGGCTGGGCGCGCGAGCGTTTGCAGTCGGAAATTCAGGCGCAGAAGTTTTATCAGTTTTTGTTTTTCCGGCAATGGTCGGAGCTGAAAAAATACGCGGGCGAGCGCGGCGTGCGTATCGTCGGCGACGTGCCGATTTTCGTCGCGCTCGATTCGGCCGACGTCTGGTGCAATCCTCGCGAGTTCAAATTAAACGAAGACGGAAGCCCGAAGGTTATCGCCGGCGTTCCGCCCGATTATTTTTCGAAAACCGGACAGCTCTGGGGCAACCCGATTTACAACTGGGAACGGATGCAGATGGACGGTTTTCGCTGGTGGATTGAACGCGTCCGCGCGACCTTAAAAACGGTCGATATTATTCGCGTCGACCATTTTCGCGGCTTTGCGGCGGCGTGGGAAGTTCCGGGCGACGACACGACCGCCGAAAACGGGCGCTGGGTCAACGTGCCGGGAAAAGATTTGTTCCGCACTCTGCAAAACGCGCTCGGCGAATTGCCCGTTATGGCCGAGGATTTAGGCGTGATTACGCCCGACGTCGAGGAGCTGCGCGATTCGTTTGGCTTTCCCGGAATGCGAATTTTGCAGTTTGCCTTTGGCGGCGACACGAAAAATCACGATTTGCCGCACAATTACATACAAAACTCGGTCGCCTACACCGGCACGCACGACAACGACACGACCGTCGGCTGGTTTCACTCGCAGGCCGGCGCGGGCTCGACGCGCGATGAATCGCAAATCAGCCGCGAGCACGAATTCTGCATGGAATATCTGAACTGCGACGGCAGCGAAATTCACTGGGATTTTATCCGCACGGTCTGGGCTTCGGTCGCCGACACGGCCATCGCGCCGATGCAGGATTTGCTCGGTTTGGGCAACGAAGCGCGGATGAATCTGCCCGCGTCAAACGCCGGAAACTGGCAGTGGCGCTGCCGTAAAGACGATTTTACCGACGAGATTGCCGCCAGATTGCGTCGATTGACGGAAATATACGGAAGAATTTAGTCGTGCCGAAACGCGAAAAGAACAAATAGTTGCGTATTTCTTCTGATTTTTGTGAGAAAGATTGTATGAAAAATAAGATTCGTTTACTAATTTTCGTGCTGATTAACGGCTGCTTTTTGCTGACGGTTTCCGGTCAAATTCGAAACTTGAAGGTGGAAAAAATCGAGCCGCCGAATTGGTGGGCAGGAAATTCGATAAATCCCGTGCGTGTTTTAATCACGGGAAAAAATTTAAACGGCATGCATGTCAACGCTCCGCAAGACAGCGGTTTAACTGCAAGTAATGTCAAAGCTTCCGCCAACGGGCATTACCTTTTCGTTGATATAACAATCGCGCCGAACACAAAAGCGGGAAAATACAAATTTTATGTATCAGACAGCGAAGCTGCCGCACCTTTTGACTTTGAAATCTCTCCGAAAATCGACCGCAAAGGACGTTTCCAGGGCTACACGCCGGACGATGTCATCTACTTTCTGATGCCCGACCGTTTCGCCGACGGCGACCCGTCAAACAACGACCCGGCGAAATCGAAAGGGCTTTACGACCGCTCGAAAGGCCGTCATTATCACGGCGGCGATTTTCAGGGCGTGATTGATAAATTGCCGTATCTAAAGAGCTTGGGCATCACGGCGATTTGGACGACGCCGGTTTACGACAATAATGACAAGCCCGACACGAAGGAAGTTTACCCGGGCGTTCCGGTGACGACCGGCTATCACGGCTACGGCGCGACGGATATGTATGCGGTTGACGAGCATCTCGGCACGTTTGCAAAGCTGCGCGAGCTGATTGATAAAGCGCACGCGCTCGGAATAAAGGTGATTCAAGACCAGGTGGCAAATCACACCGGCCCGTATCACGTCTGGGCCGAAGACCCGCCGACGCCGACGTGGTGGAACGGGACAATCGACAAACACGTCTCGAACAACTGGCAGAAATGGACGACGATGAATCCGCGCGCGACCTACCAGACGCAGATGCGCAACATCGACGGCTGGTTTATAGACATTCTGCCCGATTTTAATCAAAACGACCCGGAAGTCGAAAAATATCTGATTCAAAATTCGATTTGGTGGCTCGAATCCAACGGATTCGACGCTATTCGGATGGACACGCTTCCGCACGTCCCGCGCTCATTCTGGCAAAAATGGGGAGGCGCGATTCACAAGGAGTTTCCGAAAGTGAATATTTTAGGCGAGCTTTACGACGGCGACCCGGCGCTGCTCGCGTATTTTCAGACCGGGCGGCGCGGCAGCGACGGCATCGACACGCAGATTGACACGCTTTACGATTACGCGCTTTTTTACCCGATTCGCAACGCTTTCGCCAAAGGCGAATCGATTCGCGGCGTTTCAAATATGTTCGCGCACGATTGGCTTTATCCGAATCCTTCGGTGCTGACGACGTTTATCGGTCTTCACGATATGGAGCGCTTTATGAGCGAAAAAGGCGCGACTACGGAAGGTTTGAAATTGGCGCAAACCCTGATAATGACTTCGCGCGGAACGCCGCTTCTGTATTACGCCGACGAATTGGCGATGCGCGGCGGCGGCGACCCCGACAACCGGCGCGATTTTCCCGGAGGTTTTCCCGGCGACACGCGCAACGCTTTTACAAATTCGGGCCGAACTTCGGAAGAACGAGACGTCTGGAATTACCTCGCGCTTCTGGGAAGACTGCGACTCCAGCTTGAGCCTTTGCGCCGGGGTCAAACGCTCGATTTGCTCGATGAAGAACAGCAAATGGCTTACGCGCGCGTCACCGAAAACCAAGCCGTGCTGATGATTTTCAATAATGACGTGAAGGCGGCGAACGTCGAGTTTGACGTATCGATGATTAAACCGTTTTCGAGTAACGCGGGTCTAGTCGACCGGCTCGGCAAAATCGGCGATATAAAAGTCGAAAACGGCAGAGTGAAATTCGAGATGCCCGCGCGAACGGCTGGAATTTTTACGGTTAAAAAATGAAGACGAAAGACATGTCTGAACAGTCCGCGCTCGTCACGGGCGGAGCAACCGGCATCGGGCGCGCGTTCGCGGAAGCGCTGCTCGGCGGCGGGATTCGGACGGTCATCATCGCTTCGCGGCGGCAAAACGTTTTGGACGCGGCGGCCTCTGAAATGAACGCAAAGTTCGGCGCGGGCAAGGTCATTTCTTACGCTTTCGATATTCGCAAGCGCGCGGAAACGGAAAATCTCGTCCGTTTCGCAATCGAAAAATGCGGCGCGGTCGATGTTTTGATAAATAATTCCGGTTTGGCCGTCCCGGAAACCGTCACCGAAATTACCGATTCGGGCTGGGACACGGTGCTGGAAACGAATTTGCGCGGCACGATGTGGTTGACGCAGATGCTTTTGCCGAAAATGTTTGAGCAGGATTTCGGCGACATTATAAACGTTTCGTCGCAGGCGGGGAAAAACGGCTACGCCGACGTGCCTTCCTACTGCGCATCGAAATTCGGTCTGCTCGGTTTCGCCGAATCCGTTCGCGACGACGTGCGCAAACGCTCGGCAAACGTTCGCGTTTTCAATTTCTGTCCCGGTCTGGTCGACGTCGAAACCACGAAAGAGCAAGCGCCGCGCGCCGGATTTATTCACGTCGGAGATATGGCAAAAAGTTTGATTTATGCGCTTTCGTTAAACCGAAACGTAATTTTAGAAGACATAAACATTTATTCTCGTTAAAAGGGAGGCAAAAGCAGAAGCCGGAAGTTACGAATCGACGATTGACGACTGACGACTGACGACTGACTACCAATTTTATGCAAAACAAACCACGTTTAAGTTTTTGGCAAATCTGGAATATGAGCTTCGGCTTTATGGGAATCCAGATTGGATTCGGGCTGCAGCAGGCGAATATGTCGCCGATTTATAAATATCTCGGCGCTGAGGAAAGCTCGCTGCCGTATCTGTGGCTCGCCGGACCGATTACGGGTTTGCTGATTCAGCCGGTTATCGGCGCGATGTCGGACAGAACCTGGAATCGGCTCGGCCGGCGTCGCCCGTTTTTTCTGATTGGCGCGATTTTGTCGAGCATTTGTCTTCTTTTGATGCCGTTTTCGTCGGCGCTCTGGATGGCGGCCGGGCTTTTGTGGATTCTCGATGCGAGCATCAATACGAGCATGGAGCCTTTCAGAGCGTTTGTCGGCGACAAGCTGCCCGAGCAGCAGCGCACGACCGGTTTTGTGATGCAGTCGTTTTTTATCGGCATCGGGCAGACGCTCGCCAACGCCGCGCCGTTTATTCTCGCGGCTCTGGGCGTCACGGGCGTGATGGCGAGCGGAATTCCGCATTCTACGCTGTGGGCTTTTATTATCGGCGCGGGGGCGTTTCTGGTTGCGGTTTTATGGACGGTTTTTACGACCAAAGAATATCCGCCCGAAGACATCGAGGAATTTCGCCGCAAACAATCCGAAGGAAACGTCGTCGCCAATATCGTCAAAGAAATCGGCGAGGCGCTCAAAGATATGCCGACGACGATGAAACAGCTCGCCGTCGTCCAGTTTTTTACGTGGTTTGCCCTACCGTGTATGTGGCAATATTTCGGCCTGGCGGTGGCGCAGCACGTTTTTCACGCGCCCGACGAAAAATCTCCGCTTTTCGCTTCCGGAACCGAATGGGGCGGACTTTGCTTTGCGATTTACAACGTCGGGTGCTTTCTCGTCGCCTTTTTAATACCGCCCTTTGCCAGCCGCACGAGCCGCAAAATCGTCCATTTTACCTGTCTGGCTCTCGGCGGTTTGGGCTTGCTTTCGACATATTTTGCGCACGACAAATATTTTCTGTGGCTCGGAATGGCCGGCGTCGGCATCGCCTGGGCGTCGATTCTTTCGATGCCGTATGTGATTCTGGCGGGCGCGATTAAGCCTTCGCGAATGGGCGTCTACATGGGCGTTTTCAATTTATTTATCGTCATTCCGCAGATTGTAATGGGATTAATCGTGCCGCAGATTTACGGAAATATTCTTGGCAAAGACCCGCTCAATGTCGTTTTACTCGGCGGTTTTGTGATGATTCTGGCGGCGTTCAGCGTTTTGATTGTCAAAGACGTCGGCGCAGCGAATATCGATACGACCGTGCCGAGCGCGGCGGCCATCGCGGGCAATGAAATGGTCGAAGAAAACGGTAGCGAAAAATAAATTTATGAAACACAAATTTTTGCGTAGTTTTTGGCTGAAAAGCGCCGTCACTTTGCTTTTGACCGTTAATTTTGCGTTCGCTCAGCAACCGCGCGATTTTTCGAAGGAAAACGCGCGCGCGTCGCAGGAGTGGGTGAAAGACGCCGTGATTTACGAGATTTTCGAGCGGCAATATTCACAAAAAGGCGATTTTAATTCGATAACCGCCGACCTCGACCGCCTGAAAGATTTGGGCGTGACGGTTTTGTGGCTGATGCCGATTCACCCGATTGGCCGGGAAAAAGCGAAAGGAACCGTCGGTTCGCCGTATGCGGTGAAAGATTATTACGCGATAAATCCCGATTACGGCACGTCACAGGATTTGAAGCGCTTAATCAGCGAATCGCACAAGCGCGGAATGAAGGTCATCATCGACATCGTCGCCAATCACACGGCCTGGGACAGCGTTTTGATGAAGGACAAATCTTTTTACACGCAGAACGCAAAAGGCGAAATTATCCCGCCCGTGCCCGATTGGGCCGACGTCGCCGATTTGAATTACGACAATCCAAATTTGCGCAAATACATCATCGACATGCTGAAAATGTGGACGCGCGATTACGATTTGGACGGTTTCCGGTGCGATGTCGCCGGATTCGTTCCGACCGATTTCTGGGAAACGGCGCGCGCCGAGGTCGATAAAATCAAGCCGAACACGTTGTGGCTGGCCGAATGGGAATCGCCCGATTTGCTCACAAAAGCGTTCGACCTCGATTATTCGTGGAACATTCATTCGACGATGACCGAAGTTTTGCAGGGCACAAAAAACGCGTCCGAAATTCGCAAAATCTGGGAAGAACAAAAGGCGAAATTCCCCAGAAACGCGCTGCGGATGCGGTTTTCCGACAATCACGACGAGCGCCGCGCGATTGTCCGTTTCGGCGAAAAAGGCGCGCTCGCGGCGCAGGCTCTGGTGTTCACGCTCGACGGCGTGCCGATGCTTTATAACGGAATGGAAAACGGCGATACGACCGAATCCGGCTCGCCCGCGCTTTTTGAGAAAATGCCGATTTTCTGGCAGTTTAAAGAACGCCGGCCGGAGTTTCCCAAGTTTTATAAAGCGATGATTGCGCTTCGGAAAAATTCGGTTGCGCTTCGTCGCGGCGACGTCAACTGGCTCAAAAATTCGGACGAAAATCACGTTCTGACATTTTCGCGCCGCGCGGGCAGCGAGGAAATTCTGGTCGCCATTAATTTATCGAACCAGCCGTTTTTCGGCTCAATCGAGGCGAGCGGGAATTTTGAAGAAATCACGCCCGACATCGGCCCGCCTTTGCCGCCCGATGACGACAAGCTGAAAGCTAAAACGAAAACAAATGTCGGTCTGCCGTCGCTAAGCCTTGATGCGTTTGGTTTTCGGATTTTCAGAAGAAAATAAATTGTCCACAGATAAACACGGATAAGGAAAATGATGAAGCAATTTAAGCCAATCGGTAAAAATAAACTCGCAGAGAAAATATCTGTGTCCATCTGTGTTTATCTGTGGACAATTTTTCTATGCGTCTGCGCCAACGCGCAAACGCTCGCGCCGAATGCGCCCGGACGCGACGCGCAATGGGCGAGCGCGGGCAAGCAGGGCGTCGGAACGAGCGCAGGTCTGGAAAGCAAAATCTGGTTTACCTTGCAGGGCGGCGCGATGAGCGAAGTTTATTACCCGGACGTGACCGCTGCAAACGTTCATAAATTAGAATTCTTCGTCGTCAATTCGGCAACGAAAAAAGTCGAAACGGAAACCGAAGACGCGATTCACGAAGTAAAAGTTGCGCGTCCCGATTCGCTGACTTTTCAGCAAATAAATACGGCTAAATCGGGCGCATGGAAAATTACGAAAACCTACACAATCGACATTGAGCGCGAGACGATTTTAATCAGAGTCAGTTTTGAAAGTAAAACCGGCGGCAATTTGTTCGTTTATTATGACCCGTCGCTCGGCAATAGCGGCATGCACGATACGGCCTGGACGCAGGGCGGCGCGCTGCTCGCTCAAGAAGGCGACAAAGCTTCGGCCTTGATTGCGAATCCGGGTTTTAATCGAAACATTGATAATAAAGTCGTCGCCGAAGGCCTGTCTACAAATGGATTTTTAGGCGTCAACGACGGCTTGACGCAATTAAAAAACAAACCCGGTGACGTAAATTATAAAAGCTACGACCGCGCCGAAAACGGAAACGTCGTTCAGGTTTCCGCGATAATCTCAACGAAGTATAAAAACTCGTTTCAAAAAGGCAGCAACGTTATGTCCGTAGCCGCGCAGCCCTTAGAGCCTTTCACGATTGCCTTAAGTTTTGGAAAAACGCCTGACGAGGCCTTGAAAAAAGCTAAATTATCTTTAGAGAAAGGCTTTGAAAAATGTCTCGCCGAATACGAAAAAGGCTGGTCGGATTATGTCAAAACGATTCCGAAAGTCGATGCGAAATTTCAGGCGCAGTTTAATATGGCGGCGATGGTCTTAAAGGCGCACGAGGACAAAACGAATCGCGGCGCGAATATCGCTTCTCTGACGGTTCCGTGGGGCGGCGGCGAAAACGCCAACGAAAACAACGTCGGCGGCTATCATCTGGTCTGGTCGCGCGATTTGTATCAGGTGGCGACCGCTTATATGGCGCTCGGCGACCGTGAAGCGGCGACGCGCGCGCTCGATTTTGTCTTTAATACACAGCAAAAACCGGACGGAAGCTTTCCGCAAAATTCCTTTCTCGACGGCAAGCCTTTCTGGGGCTCGCTTCAGCTCGACGAAGTCGCGTATCCTTTGATTCTCGCCTACCAGCTCGGCAGAAACGATAAGGCGACTTACGAAAAACACATCAAACGGGCGGCGGATTTTATCGTCAAAAACGGCCCGCGAACGCCGCAGGAGCGCTGGGAAGAAGAATCGGGATTTTCGCCTTCGACGATTGCGGCGGAAATCGCGGGACTCGTCTGCGCGGCGGAAATCGCGCGGAAAAACGCCGACGAAGCGAGCGCTTTGATTTATCTTGCGACCGCCGACGACTGGGCGCGCAACGTCGAGCGCTGGACGGCGACGACGACCGGAAAATACGGCGACGGAAATTATTATCTGCGCATTACCGGCAGCGGCAGGCCGGACGCGGGCGAGCGCATCGAATTAAATAACGGCGCGGGATTTTACGACGAGCGCGAAATCGTCGACGCCGGATTTCTGGAATTGGTACGGCTCGGAATCAAATCGCCCGACGATGCTTTGATTGAAAAATCCGTCAACGTGATTGACCAGCTTATCAAAGTCAAGACGCCGAACGGCGACGCCTTTTATCGCTACAATCACGACGGTTACGGCGAAATGGACGACGGGCGGCGCTGGAACTGGGACGGAAAATACACCGGGAAAGGCCGTCTCTGGGCGCTGCTTTCGGGCGAGCGCGGGCAATATGAGCTGGCGCGGGCGCAGCAGTGGTATGACAACTGGTTAATTGAAGACAAAGAAAGGCGAAAAAATCCGAATTATCCGATTAAGCATGTGAAAAGAAAATGGCTCGCCGAAGCGCAGGGCCGCCTCGACGCGATGCTCGGTTTTGCCAACGAAGGCTTGATGATTCCCGAACAAATCTGGGACAAGCAGCAAGTTCCGCAGGCCGATTCGCAGTTTTCGCCGAACTTAAAATTCGGTGAAGGGACAGGCTCGGCGACGCCGCTCGCGTGGTCGTCGGCGCAGTTTATACGGCTCGCCGTCAATCTTCAATCAGGCAAAAATCTCGACACGCCCGACGTCGTTTACAATCGTTACGTTAAAACGGCCGTTCCGCGACAGGCGAGCAACTTCGGCGGAATGGACGAAGAAGTCGTTTTGCCCGTCAAGGCGGGTGAAAAATTCAGGTTTACGCGTCAGGCTGCTCCGAACGCAAAAGTCGCAATTTCGTTTCAGGACGAGACGAAGCTCGTTCCCGTCAATGAAAAAGGCGAATTTTCGGTTGAAATTACGGCGCCCGAAAAAGAGGAAATTGCTATTGTCGCGGTCGTCATGCCGGACGGCTCGAGCGCTTTTGAAAGAGTGAAATTATATTCTTCGGACAAATCAAAACGCCAGAATTTTTCGGCTGAAACAATCAAGAAAATCAAAAATGCGAAAACGAGTCCTTTGATTGAAAACGGCAAGGCGATTTTGTTTTATCGAGGCGAGGCGAAGAGCGTTTCGGTGGCGGGCGATATGACAGCCTGGAATCCGGGACGAATCCTGATGCAGGACGTCGGCGAAAACTTAAAGGCCGTCGAGCTCGATTTAGCTCCGGCGACGCGCGCCGAATACAAATTGATTGTCGACGGAAACTGGATGCTCGACGCGGCGAATCCGAACAAGCTCGACAACGGCCTCGGCGAGGAAAATTCGGTTATCGCGATGCCCGAATATAAACCGACAGCTTGGGACAGGGAAACGAACGAGCCCTCGAAGCTGGAAACTCTCGAAATCGATTCAAAAGTTTACGGTGAAAAGCGGCAGATAAAAGTTTACGTGCCGAGAACTTTCGTCAATCTGCCGGCCTCTTCCAATGCTGCCGCACAGAAAATGCTTCCGGCGCTTTACCTGCAGGACGGAACGGATTACGTCAATCGCGCAAAGGCGATTCAAACTCAGCAAAATCTCGTCAAAGCCGGGAAAATCAAGCCTTTCATAATGGTTTTTGTCGATTACAAAGACCGCACGAAAGAATATTGGGCGACCGACGAATACGCGAAATTCCTGGCGACCGAAGTCGTTCCGGCGATTGATGCGAAATACAACACCATCAAAAATCGCGACGGCCGCGCGATTTTGGGCGCTTCCTTAGGCGGAATTACGAGCGTCTGGACGGGCTTGAAATATCCCGAAACTTTTGCGCGCATCGGCGGGCAAAGTTCCTCGTTCTGGGTCGATAACGAGCGCGTCGTCGGGGAATTGGCAAAGCTCGATGCGAGCAAGTCAAAGTTTCGTTTTTATTTTGACGACGGGACGCTCGAAGGCACGGAAGACAGCCGGCGCGTCAACGTGATGCTGCGCGGCAAAGGCTTCCCGGTCGTTTACAACGAAGGCGAAACCGGGCACAACTGGACGAGCTGGCGCGACCGCCTGGCGGACGCTTTCGTCGCGCTCTGGCAGAATTAGATGCAAATTTATATATGAATAAGGAAATAGTCTTGGCTGCCGATTTGGGCGGAACAAATTTGCGAATGGCGGCAATTGACCGCGAAGGCGGCGTTTTATATCGCACGCGTCGCGAAACGCCGCGCGGCGACGGCGCGGATAAAATCCTACAGGCGATTGTCGAATCCGCGAATGAATGCCGCGAAAACTGCGTCGATGTTCAAATCAAGGCCATCTCGGCGGCCGTTCCCGGCGCCGTCGATGTCGCTAATGGCCTGATTATCACCGCGCCGAATTTGCCCGCTTTGAATGATTTTCCGATTGTCGAAGCTCTCGAAAAAGCGCTCGGCGTCGAAGCGATTCTGGAAAACGACGCCAATGCCGCGGCGATTGGCGAAAACTGGCTCGGCGCGTCGAAAAATTTTAAAAATTCGATTTTCGTAACGCTCGGAACGGGCATCGGCGGCGGAATTATCATCGACGGAAAAATTTTGCGCGGCGTCGGCGGAATGGCCGGAGAAATCGGCCATATCTCGGTCGAAGCCGACGGCGTGCCGTGTCGCTGCGGCTCGTGCGGCTGCGTCGAGCAATACGCTTCGGCGTCGGCCATCGTGCGGATAGCAAAGGAATTGGCGGCGCAGTATCCGGCATCGACGTTGAAGATGAGCGCCGATTTAACGGCTTCCGAAGTGTTTGAAGCGGGAAAAAACGACGACGCGCTGGCGCTCGAAGTGTTTCGGCAGGTCGGTTTTTATCTCGGCGTCGCCATCACGAGCTTGATAAACATTCTCAATCCCGAAATCGTCGTCATCGGCGGCGGCGCGAGCGCGGGCTGGGAGCTTTTTTCTCCGCATATGTGCAAAACAATTCGCGAAAGAGCCTACGGCGGTCGTTACGAACAGACGAAAATAGCGCGCGGCAAACTCGGCGACGACGCCGGAATTCTGGGCGCGGCGCATCTTGCATTTGATTCTTTGACGTAGTTTATAAAGTTGTTCGATTTCACGTTTGAAATTTAACAAAGATGAAGATTAACCTGATAATTCCGCACGTCGCGGCAAACGATTCGGAACCGGCCAGCCCGGCGCGGACGACGCGCCTTTTGCTGCGACTGCTTCGCGCCGCACAGCCCATCTCGCGCGCCGATTTGGCGCGGCGAATAAAAGTTAATCGAAGCACCGTAACCGATATTTTCAAGCCTTTGATAAACGCCGGTCTGGTGCGCGAAGAAGCGTTCCCGATGGCAGCTGAAGGCAATTTTCAAGGGCGTCCGCCAATCGCACTTTCATTTGCCGACAACGCCGATTTTTTTGTCGGCTTAAATCTCGGAGTTCGTCATTCCCAGGTCGGACTGACGACCTTGAGCGGAGAGATTCTGGCCGAAGAAGAATTTGAAACGCCGCTCGAATCCGGCAACGCGTTAAAGCTTGCGCGCAAAAAAATCGAGCGGCTTTGCGCCCAGGTTTCGGGCAGAAAATTAAGAACCATCGGCGTCAGCGTTCCCGGCCCGGCCAATGCCGAGCGCCGCCGCCTGCTCTACGCCCCGCATCTCGACTGGCAGGACGTCGACGTGGCCGGCGCGCTCGCGTTTGAAACCGAAGGCGGAAACGTTCCGGTCATCGTCGAAAACGATTCGGCGGCGGCGGCGATGTACGAAGCGCGTCTCAAGCTGCGAAATGCGACGGACGATTTATTGAGCAATTTTATTCTCGTCAGGAGCGGAACCGGAATCGGCGTCGGACTGGTTCTCAACAACGAAGTTTATCGCGGCGCGGGACGGGCACAGGGGCTGGCGGGCGAGTTCGGGCATATGACGATTATGGCGGGCGGAAAGCCGTGCGTCTGCGGCAATCGCGGCTGCTGGGAAAAATACGCTTCGGCCGGGGCGGCGACCGCTTTGTACAGCGGCGACCGCCAGATTCTCGGCGGCAGAGAGGCGCCGCGCTTTATCGAAATCGTCGAGCGCGCCGAATCCGGCGAAATCAGAGCGCAGCGCAGTCTGGAGCGGCTCGGCGAATATCTCGGCATCGGCATCGCCAACGTCATTATGGGAATCGGCGTTCAGCACGTCATCGTCAGCGGGCGTCTGGTTTACGGCTGGAAATACATCGAGGCCGCGCTGAACGAAGCGGTCGCAAAAAGCATGGTCGGGCGTCTGCCCGGCTGGACGGTCGAATGCGGCGAGCCGAAAGGCTCGGCGCTCGGCGGCGCGCTCGAAGTCGCCGTCGATGAATTTCTGATGAAAGGCTTTATCGTCTAATTAAAGAAAAGTCGCCACGAATAACACAATTACACAAATAATAATTGCTTTTTCATTCGTATTATCCGTATAGTTCGCGGCTCCCTTTTTTCTAAAAAATCGCTATCCTCTTCGGCAATCAAAAAAATATTTATTTAATTTCGCCGCGGTAATTTAAAATCCATTCGAGCGGTGCGTCGCGCCCCATTTCGAACGATTTCCAGTCGGGGTCGATTCTTTTGTCGGGCAAAATGCCGGGCGTGTCCGTTTCGGAAAATTTATAATAATCGACCGCATAATTGAGCCACAGGTGCGAGTTGGGCAGCGAAGTTCCGCGGCCTTCCTGATAGCCGTTCGGGCGCGCGCCGGTCGGCTCGCCGACAAGAAAAGCGCCCAAGTCGTTTTTGAAATCGGCCGTATTGGCCATTCCTGCCGAATAAGTCATGCGTCCGGTAATGACGAAAAGATGCCCGCGTTCGAGAAATTTTTTGCGCTCTTTTATTTGTTTTATAAAAAAATCGCGCCCGCGCGTAAAATCTCCGCCGCCGTTTTGCCGCATATCGAAGACGAGTTTTTCAACCGGATTTTTATCGATAAAATCGAATAATTCTTTGGAAAACTGGGAAAACTGTTTGCGTCGCGGATACCATTTGAAATTGACGTAAACCGTTTGCGCATCTTTCAAATAGCTGAAATAAAGCGGTTTATCTTCATTTTGCAGATAAAGCGGTGCGTTCTTATACGGGTTAATCCAATCGATTTTTGCGTCCGGCGGAACGGCTTTGATTTCCTGTTTGAATTTTTTGCCCCTGGCGTCGATGGCTTCATAGACGGCCGTCTCCGCGTCTTTCGTGACGCCGATTATTTTTAGAAAAACCGGGTAAGTAAGCAAATATTGCGACGAGTGCATGACGAACTGTTCGGATTCATACTGCGAAATATAATCGCGCGACAGCTCGTAGATTTTTTCAATCGGAACGCCGTTTATTTTTGTAATCCGCGCGCCGTTCAGACGAGGAAATTCTTTTGAAACGCGAACGACTCGAAGCTCTTTTCCGAACCAGTAAAGCCACACCGGGATTTTCGGATAAGACCAGCCCGCGCTTAGTCCGGTGTGACCGTCACCGATTTTTGAAACGATGCGCGCCATTTCCCAGATGATTGCATCGTCGTCGAGCGTCGGGATTTTCGCGTCCAAATCGGAAATCATTTTTTCAAACTGTTCGCGCGAGATGTGCGCAAAAGCGTTTTTGTGGCGCTTGGGAAGCTCGTCGCGCAAAAATTTCAAATCTTCGCGCCATTTTTCCTTGCTCAGGCGAGTGACGACCGAGTAATCCTTTTCCGGCTCCAAATCGCCCGCCCGGTTTAATTCGAAAGTGCCTTTGACGGACTCGCTCGAAATCGTTCCGGTTAATTTGCCGCTTTTTTCGCGCACGCCTTCGAGAATTAAATCGTCGCCGCCCGAATCGACCGTGATTGAAACTTTATCGCCCGCAACACTTCCTTCGACGATTCCGGCGTCGCCGAGCGGCGTGTGGACGACGCCCGTAAGTTTACCGCTTTTGCTGCGAATTTCGGCTGATATTTTTAATTTTCCATACGGCTGCACTTCGGCCGTCCCTTCATATTTGCCGGAAATATCGGCTTCCTGCGCAAACGCCGTGACCGCGAAAACAAAGCACAAAACGCATATGAAAAAAAACAAATACTTAAACATAAAGATTCGTCCTCCCGCCAGATTTTCCAAATACCGTCTATTTTAACGCTGTTCGGTAAGATTCCGTACAAACAAGACGGGTTTAGTCGAATAACATAAAGAAAATAATAGTTTTAGCGACTTTATGGAAATTTTCGGAATCAGATTTGTCGGCTTGAGCACGGAAAACGGGCGAAAACTGATGATTACGTTCGCGTTTATCGTCGTCTTTCTGATTTTGCGCTACGGTCTGACAGCGCTTGCAAGACTTTTGATAAGAGGCAGGAAAAACGAGCAGACTCGATTTTGGATACAGCAGTCGGTCAGTTTAATACTCGCTCTCCTTATCGTCGTCGGTTTTCTCTCAATCTGGTTCGACGACCCGAATCGTCTGGCAACCGTCGCCGGATTCGTATCGGCCGGGCTCGCTTTCGCTCTGCAAAAGGTCGTAACTTCAATCGCCGCTTATTTTGTGATTTTGCGCGGACAGGTTTTTCGTGTCGGCGACCGCATTTTGATGTCGGGCGTGCGCGGCGACGTCATCGCGCTCGGCTTTACCCGAACGACGATTATGGAAATGGGACAGCCGCCGGGCGAGCGGCCCGACGACCCGAAAGTCTGGATTAAAAGCCGGCAGTTTACCGGCCGCATCGTGACGGTAACGAACGACAAGATTTTTGAAAATCCGGTTTTTAATTATTCGCGCGATTTTCCGTATCTCTGGGAAGAATTGACGCTGCCGATACAATACGCCGGAAATCGAAGACGCGCCGAGGAAATTATGGTCGCCGCCGCAAAGCGTAACGCAGTCGATGCCGGCGAAGTCGACGAAGAAACTCTGGAGATGATGGAGCGCGAATATTACGTGTCCAGAAAAGATATGATTCCGAGAGTTTATTATCGCCTGACCGACAACTGGGTCGAGCTTTCCCTGCGTTTTCTGGCGAAAGAACACGGCTCGCGCGATATGAAAGACAGTATGAGCCGCGAAATTTTAGACGCATTCGAGGCTGACAATATCGAAATTGCGTCGTCGAGCATCGAAATCGGCGCGATTCCGCCGCTCGTATTGCAGGACGAACGGACAGAAAATAAAAACCTGAATAAATAGACTCGTTTACATCTTCGGGCGAACGGCGATTCCCCACGGCCCGTCGCCGAGCTTTATCGTGCTGATAACCCGATTCGTTTCCGTATCAATCACCGAAACATCGTTTGAAAGCCCGCCCGCCGCGTAAAGTTTTTTGCCGCCGGGCGCGAGCGCGATTCCCCAAATTCTCTGCCCGGCGGCGATTGTCGTCAGAATCTGAAAGCTTTCGGCATCAATCACCGCAACGCTGTTGCCGCGCCCCATTGCCACATAAATTCGCTTTCCGTCCGGCGAGACGACGACGCCGACCGGCTTTACGTTTTCGTTCTGTCCGAGCGAAATTTCCTTGACGATTTCGTGTTTTGCCGTATCGACAACCGAGAGCGACTGTCCGACTTCCGACGAGATGTAAGCGCGCGTGCCGTCGGGCGAGAACGCCGTATCGCGCGGGCGCGCGCCGACCAGAAAAGTTTTGACGACCGCGCGTTTTTCCGTATCGATTACGGAAATCGAATTGCTCGTCTCGGCCGTTACATAAACCCAACGGTCGTCCGGGCTGATAGAGACGCCTTCCGGCTCGATTCCGACGATTAAAGTCGCCTGCGGCTCGCCTGTTTTGATGTCGGTAATCGTCGCCGTTCCGCCGTCTTCGTTTGAAACGTAAAGCAAAGTCTGCTCTTTATTGACGGCGAGCTGCTCCGGGTCTGAGCCGACGTTGATTGAATTTGTGACTGCGCCGCTCGCCGTGTCGATAACGACGATTCGGTTGTCTTCCGCTTTCGGCGTTTTGTTTATCGGCGTGCTGAGCGCGACATAGGCGCGTTTGCCGTCGGCGCTCATCCTGATTCCGCGCGGGCGCGCGCCCGTAAAAATCGTGTCGATTACTTTGTCGGTTTCGGAATCGATGACGCTGATTGTGCCGTCGCGCTCGTTCGTCACAAAAACTAAAGCGCCCGACGGGTAACGCGCGCAGCCCGCAAGGAAAATGAGAAGAAAAAATGTAAATATAAATTTTGCTGACATTTCAAATTGCCGCTAGCTTTTTTATAAATTGCCACAAGCTTCAGCCAGCGGCAATTTACTTTGCTAACTGACGAAGTTCATTTTATCGAACTAAACTTCGCTTTTTTGCTCGGATAAAAACATTTCCCGCTCGCGCCGCAGAACGCTTTTCTCGGATTCGCGCAGCCATCCGGCAAACATAAAAAGTCCGGCGACGATGTAAACGATTCCGGCCGGAGCCCACATAATCAAACCGCCGAGCTGCTGGTCTTCAATCGGCGTCAAGCCCCACGAGGCGGTCGTCTTTTCGTAAACCGGATACCAGACTTTCGTCGTAAAAGTTAAAAACGCGCCGAGAATTCCGCTGTGAATCGAGGTCGTGAAAAGATACAAAACGCCCGCGCCGTAAGATTTAAGACCGCGCGGGCTCGCCATAATCGCCCACCAGAAAAGCAAGGCGGAAAGAAAAAAGCTCGCGTGCTGCAAGGTGTGAACAAAATCGCTTTTCAAAGTCGCCTGAAACAAAAACGGAATGTGCCAAATCCAGAGCGCGACGGCGTGTATGACGAACGCGACGAATGCGTTCGTCAGAAAATTCCACGTTTTTTCAACCGGCGCGGCTTTTATAAAATTTTTTGTGCCGCCGCGCCAGTTTTTCGGCATCGCCCAGACGGTTGCGACGAGCGGGCGGCTCAAAACAAAAAGCGGCGCGCTGACGAGCATTAAAATTTCGTGCTGCGTCATATGCGCCGAAAACAAACTCGCGCCCCACGGGTGAAGCGGCGAGACGAGCGCGATAAACAAAAAAATCCAGCCGCCCGCAAAACTGGCCGCTTCCCAAAATTTTATGCCGCGCCCCATTTTGTTCGCGCGCCAGAGATTGTAAACGCCTCGAATATAAATACACGCCGACAAAATCAACCCGACGACAACTAAAGGGTCAAAGCTCCACGCGCGCCAGAGCTCGTCGTAATTATGCGGTTTGCCCTCGTGTGCCAGAGCGGGAAAAGCAAAAAACAAAAAGTGAAAAGCAAAAAGTGAAAAGCGGAAAAACCCTCTTACAATTTTGCCTTTTGCCTTTTTACTTTTTACTTTATTTATCACACGGAACTCCGAGAATCGTCGGCAGCCATTGAGCGAAAATCACGAGCGAAAAAAGCGCGCCGGTTAAAACGCCGAGAATCGCTAAAAAGCGGCTCCGCGCGAGCGGTTCGGCCGCCTCGCTTTTCCATTCGCCGCCCGCTTTCATCCAGTTGTGCCACGAAATCAAACCTCCGCTGACCGATAGAATCAGAGCCGCCGCCGAAGCAATGTGAATCGGGAGAAAATTCGCGGTCGCGCAGCCGTAATCGGACAGAAGATAGACGGTTTCAAGCTGTGCGGCCCAAATCAACGGCGGAAGCAAAAGCCCAATCCAAAGCCGGAGCTGTCCGCTTTTTTCGGAAAATTTCTTTTTTACTTCAGCCGCCATTTTTATAAAAATCTCGGACTTAAATAGACCAGCGCGTAAAGCAAAACCCACATTCCGACAATCCAATACCAGTAAACGGCGGTGACGGTTAAATCGAGCGCGTGTTTTTCGTCCAGTCCTTTTGCAAACGTCCATACAAGCAGATAAATGTCTTCGCACCCGAGAGCGAGTATGTGCAGCATATGAACGCCGAGAATCGTCCACGTCACCGAGCCGTAGGCGTTGTCGTCCCAGCGAAAATGGAGCGAATTAAATTCGTAAAACCGCAGAACGAACGCCGCGACGTTAAAAATTAAAGTTATAGTCAAACCGATTTTTATTGCTTTCTCATTTTTTCGCCGCGCGCTCAAATCGACCCAGATGCCCGGAATCAAGCTGACGAGCAAAACGGCCAGATTTATCGTCGGTATCAGCAAATCGGGCACCGGATGATAATTTACCGGAAAACTATCGACCTGCGGCGGCGGAAACGGCGAAAGATTCTGCCGAACGGAAAAATAAACCGCGACCAGAATGCCGAACATCGTCGTCTCGATACAAAGCAAAAGTGTATTTCCCCACCAGAGCGGCGCGTGATAATCAAACAAAGTCGAAGGCAAATCGCGAACGTCGATTGTTTTGCGCGGCAAAGCGTTTTCCGTCATACGTTGGCCTCCGTCGGTTTAAGCTGTGCCGGCGGCGCGCCGTCTTCTTTTTTCGCGTCTTCTTGAATTTTGCCGTGCGTAAACGGTCTGTGCGAGGTGCTGTTGCTCCAAAACCATATGAACAAAACGATAAACGATGCGGTTAAACCGACCGGCATCGCCCACGGCGTGAAAATAAAGCCGATAAAAACGCCGCCGATAACCAGACTCATCAGAAAAGGAATAATCGTCGGCCCGGCGAGCTGGTTTTTATGTTCCGGCACGGCGTCTTGAATCGTGGTCGATAAAGTTTCGCGGAGTTTGACGCTCAAACCCGTCACGACTGCCGCATCTTCGGTTTTTTCCCAAATCGCGTGTCGTCCCTGCACGACCGGAATGTATTGAAAATTATATTCGGGCGGCGGCGAGCTGACAGACCATTCGAGCGTGTCCGCGCCCCATGGATTTTCGCCCGCGATTGCGCCGCGTTTCAGGCTGTATAAAACATTTCCGATAAAGACGAGCGCGCCGAGTCCCATCACGCCCGCGCCGATTGTCGCGAGAACGTTTAAGTTCGCCCAGCCCGTTTCCGGAATATATGTGTAAACGCGGCGCGGCATTCCGTTTAAGCCGAGAATGTGCATCGGGAAAAAGACGAGATTAAAGCCGACGAAAAGAAGTATGAAATTTACTATTCCCGCTTTTTCGCTCAAAAGTTTTCCGGTAAATTTCGGAAACCAGAAATAAATCGCGCCGAAAAGCGGAAAAACCGCGCCGCCGATTAAAACGTAATGAAAATGTGCGACGACGAAAAACGTGTCGTGCAGCTGCAAATTAAGCGGGACGGAGGCGAGCATGACGCCCGTCAAACCGCCCATCACGAAGATTGCAAAAAATCCGAGCACGAAAATGAGCGGTGTTTTCAGATTCCATCGCCCCGCCCAGAGCGTCGCCAGCCAGCAGAAAAGCTGCACGGCGTTCGGAATCACAATCAGCATGCTCGACGCCGTGAAAATGCTTTGCCCCAATTGCGGCAGAGGCGTCGCGAACATATGATGAACCCAGACGCCGAAGCCGATAAATCCGGTCGCAATCATCGTCAGAACGAGCGCCGTGTAGCCGAAAGTTTTCCGCCGCGCAAACGTCGTAATAATCATCGAGACAAAGCCGGTCGCCGGAATAAAAATTATATAAACTTCCGGGTGGCCGAAAAACCAGAAAAGATGCTGCCAGAGAATCGGGTCGCCGCCTTCGGCCTGATTAAAAAAATGCGTCGAAATGTTCATCATCCTGTCCATCGAGAGCAGGGAACTGGCGAGCATGACGGCGGGCATCGCGAAAATTATCATAAAAGCCGTGACGACCTGCGCCCAGACAAAAAGCGGAATGCGGTTGAGAGACATTCCCGGCGCGCGCTGTTTGAAAACGGTCGTGATAATCTCGACCGCGCCGATTAACGCCGCAATTTCCGTCAGGCTGACCATCTGCGACCATAAATCGATGCGTTTTCCGGGCGAGAATTCGGGCCCCGAAAGCGGAACGTAGGCGAACCAGCCCGCGTCCGGCCCGACATTTAAAATCAAACCGACGTAGAGCAAAATTCCGCCGATGAGATAAACGTAATAACCGAGCGCGTTCATGCGCGGAAAAGCGACGTTGCGCGTTCCGACCATCAGAGGCACGAGATAAATTCCCATTCCTTCCATCACCGGAACGGCAAACAAAAACATCATCGTCGTTCCGTGCGTCGTAAAAAATTGATTGTAAAGGTCAGGGCCGAGAACGTTATTTTCGGGACGCGTCAGCTGCAGGCGCATCAAAAGAGCGAGAATGCCGCCGAGAAGAAAAAAAACAAACGCCGTGCAGATGATTCTGAGCCCGATTGTCTTGTGATTCGTGTTTGAAAACCAGCCGATAATTCCGCGCGGCTCAAACCACGTTTTTTCCAGCTCGCGCCGCTCGGCTTCAATTGTTTCGGGCGTAATCAAGCGCGACTGCTTCCGGTCTTTTTCCTCTTTTATTTTTTCTTCGTTGTCCTTGTTCATTCGCTTGAAATCACTTCAAATTTTCCAGATATTCAATCAGCGCCTCTAAATCTTCCTTTGAATAATTATTCATCGGCATCCGAATTCCGGGCTTTATCTTTTGCGGGTCGGTCACCCAGTTTTCGAGATGCTCGCGCGTGTTTTGCAGAGAACCGGCGGCGATATACTGCTGGCTCGCGATGTGCGTCAAATTCGGCCCGACTTTGCCGCCCGCAATCGTTCCCTGAATCGTGTGACACTGCGTGCAGACCGATGTCAGAAAAATTTCCTGCCCGCGTTTTTGTAAATCCGTTGCGGGCACGGCGGAAGACTGCCGCTGCGCATTTATCCATTTATCAAAATCTTCGGGCGCTTCGGCGACGACGATAAAACGCATTTTCGCGTGCTGGTAGCCGCAGTATTCGGCGCATTGTCCCGAGTAAGTTCCCGCTTTGTCGGCCTGAAAATAAAACGTCGTCGGGTAATTCGGCACTAAATCTTTTTTGCCGTGCAGATTCGGCAGCCAGAAACTGTGAATGACGTCGTTTGACTCCAATTCGAGTTTTATCGGGCGACCGACCGGAATATGAATTTCGTTGGCGGTCGTCACGTTATTGCTCGGCGTCGGGTCTTCGTATTCGACTTCCCACCACCATTGATGACCTTTGATTTTGATTGACAGAGCATCGGGCGACTGAGCGAGCGTATTGATGGCGCGTCCCGTTCGGAAGCTGGTTATCATCAAAGCGAACAAAGCGATGAGCGAAACGGCGACCGCGACTTTGACGCTGTTGCTGATACGTTTTTCGCGTTCGGGATTAGGCGCGATTTCGGCGGCGGTTTGAGCGTCGGCCTTTTTTGTGCGAAACAGAGCCGTCAGCAAAATCGCCATCACAATCAGATAAACCGTCGCGCAAATGTAAAAGAAAATCCACCACAGATTTTCGAGCCTTTCCGACTGTATGCCGCCCGCGTCGAGCGCCGACTGCGAGCCGCGACACCCCGCACAAATCAAACCCGCAAAAATCGAAAATAAAAACAAGCGACTTTTGGAAGATGCTTTTTGAAACAGCAGACGGGCGCAGATTAACGCGGATAAAATCTTTCTTTTATCCGGCTTCTCCTGTTCATTCCGTTTTAATTTACCCGTATTCATCTCGCGTTTATCTGCAATTAAATTTTTATTGCGGCGCTTCGGCTGATTTCGGCAAAGTCGAATTGTTTATCGTCTGCTTATCTATCGAGTTTTCCGGCTTTTTATACTGCATATCATCGTCGCGCGACGGCGCCGCATTTTTTGAAACCTGACCGCTCAGCGAGCGCACGTAAGCGACGAGCTGCCAGACCTGATAATCGGGAAGCTTGCCTCGAAACGAAGGCATTCCGTTCGGGCGGCCTTCGACGATGGTGGCGAAAATATGTTCGGGCTGAGCGCCGTAAATCCATTTCGCGTCCATCAGCGGCGGGCCAATCGAGCCGCCGCCGTGCGCGTGGCAGCCCGTGCAGTTCATATTTTCAAAAAGCCGCTTGCCTTCCGCCAAAGCGTAAGCGTTGTTTTCGTATTCATTTACCGTCGGCGGATTGGTTGTCCCTTGCCCGGGATGCAAAGTCGAAAGCTGTTTTGAATTAATCCGGTCGGCATTCGGCGTTTCGACGCGAAAGCCGCGTTCTTCGCGCTCGCAGCAGACGAAAACGAGCGCAAATAAAATTAAAATCGCAGTTTTACTGAAAATTTTCATTCGCCCTCCTTTTTCGAAGCGACGACTTTCGCCTGTTCGGTCGAATCGGCGTGCGGAACATTGTATTCGTCGAGAATTTTTTCGATTTCGCCGCGCCGCCGCGCCAAAATTTCTTCGAGCTGCGCTTTTAGCTCGTCTTCGCCGCGCCGGACGCCGATTGAAATGTCGTAAACAAACGGCAAGTAAGGCAAATCGACCTGCGGCGTAACCGGAGAAATCGAAAGCTCCGTTTTCTCTTTTTTCGCAAAAAATCCGGCGAGTGGGCCCCAGACGATGGCCAAATCGATTTCTTTATTCGCCACCGCGTCGATGATTTTGGCGGGCGGATTGGCCTGTTTGTAATCGCCGTAAATCGTATAGCCGACGATGTTTTTAACGATTCCGCGATTGTTCAAAGCGTCAACCGGCGGCGTATTCGCTCCGTCGTCGCCAATCATCAGGACGCCGATTTTTAAATCTTTCAACACGGGGTCGTCGAGCGATTTGATGTTTAGATTTCTATCTTTGCGGGAGACGAAAACGTAAGTCGAGCGATAATAAGGCGAAGTCGTCAGCGCCAGCTCAAAGCTTTCCGGCACGCCGACGACCACGTCGCACAAACCGGCTCGCAGAGTATTTCGAAAAAAGCCGCGCCGCTGCGCCCACCACGTATATTCGACCGGAAGACGCATTTCGCGCCCGAGCAGCTCTGCTATTTTATTTTCAAAACCCTCGCGCTTTTCGTTTGAAAACGGCAGATTATTCGGGTCGGCGCAGACGCGCAGAGCGGTTTTTGAGGCGGGAATTTTCTGTTGTTTCGGCGGCTCGATATAATGTTTTTCCGCAATGACGGGCTGCTCCGTTTTCGCGCAGGACGCGAAAAACAGGACGGATAAAAGAATCGGCCACGAATAACACGGATAACACGAATTAATTTTTATTTTTTTATTCGTGTGATTCGTCTTATTCGTGCCTAAAAATTTTCTAAGGAAGCGAGAAAACATAAAGCGTGCCTCCTTTTGTCGTCACGTCGGGCAAATCTTTCATCGCGCTGCCCCAGCCGTTTCCGGCGGTTTCGTCCTCCGGGTCGAGGTCGCCCGAGACAATCGAACCGGGCCAGCCGCCGATGCCCGAAAGAATCGCGACGTATTGCTTTCCGTCCGGGCCGCGATAAGTTACGGGCTGGCCGATAATCCCCGAGCCGGTTTTAAATTGCCACAGAAGATTTCCCGTTTTGGCATCGACGGCCTTGAACCAGCCTTCCATCGTGCCGTAAAAAACGACGTCGCCCGCCGTCACGAGCGCGCCGCTCCAAACCGGGAAATTTTCCTTGATTTGCCAGACGGCCGATTTATTGACCGGGTCCCAGGCCGTGAAAAATCCGCGATTGCCGCCCGGCCCGGCGTAATATTTGGCATTGACGCCGACGTAAGGCGTTCCGGCGATATAATTTGCCTCGACGCCCTCGTAATCCATACAAAGATTTTGGTGCGGAATATAGAGAAGTCCCGTGCGCGGGCTGAAAGCCGTCGGCTGCCAGTCTTTCGCGCCGGGCGACGTCGGGCAGATTTCCTTGATAACTTTTCCGGTCTGCGGCTTTTTCTCTTCGTTTTCGATAAGCCGACCGCTCTGCAAATCGACGCCTTTCGATGCCGTCACGTGGACGTAAGGCGTGGCTGACAAAACCTGTCCGTTCGTCCGGTCGATGACGTAGAGATAACCGTTGCGGTCCGGGTGCAGCATAACTTTGCGTTGCTGACCGTCGACCGGCAAATCAACCAGAACGTTTTCGTTGACACCGTCGTGGTCGAACAAATCGTGCGGGCTCATCTGATAAAACCAGACGGCTTCGCCCGTGTCCGCGTTGCGCGCAAAAATTCCGGCCGACCATTTGTTGTCGCCCGGACGAAGTTCCGGATTCCAGACGCCCGGATTGGCCGTGCCGTAAAAAATCAGATTCGATTCCGCGTCGTAGGAAATCCAGCCCCAGACGGTTCCGCCGCCGATTTTCCACTGGTCGGGATTCCACGTCGTTATGCCCAAATCCTTGCCTTTGTCCGAATCGTAAAACGGTTTGAAATTCGGGCCGATTAAAACTTCCGAGTCCGGCCCGGTGCTGAAAGCTTTCCACGCGATTTTGCCGGAGTTGGCGTCGACTGCGGTCAGCCAGCCGCGGACGCCGAATTCGCCGCCCGAATTTCCGACGAGAACTTTGTCTTTGACGACGAGCGGCGCCATCGTGATGGTTTCGCCCAAATTTATATCGCCGAGTTTTGTCTTCCAGATTTCCTGGCCGTTTGCCGCATCGACGGCGCAGGTGTAGCCGTCCAGAGTATTAAAAAAAATCTTGCCGCCGGAAAAAGCCGCGCCTCGATTGACCAAATCGCAGCAGGCGACGCCCTGCGCAGCCGATTCCGGGCCGGGCTCGTATTTCCATTTCGTCGCGCCGCTATTTTTAAGGTCGAGCGCGTAGAGAATATTCGGAAACGGCGTGACGACATACATCGTATCGCCGACAATCAAAGGCGCGGCTTCCTGACCGCGATTGACGCCGGTCGAAAAAGTCCACGCGACTTTTAAGTTTCCGACGTTTGCGGCGTTGATTTCATTCAGGCCGCTAAAACGCGTGTTGGCGTAATTTTTCGACGCCATCAGCCATTGGCCGTCTTCCGTCTCGTTGTCGGAAGTCGCGCCCGTCGGCAATTGCGTATTCGGATTGACCGGGACTTCGCTCGAATTTTCGGAAGCGGTTTTACGACAGGCTGTCTGAGACAGAAAAAGCGCAGGAAGCATCAAAAGCAAACATATAAAATGTTTGGCGCAGTAATTATAAATTCCCTTATGTCTAAATCGCTCGTTCCACATAATCAAAATCGATAAAAAAAACGAGAGAATTGCTTAAATATCTTTATTAAAAATCATTACACGGCAATTAAAATTTAATTTAAAGCCTTTTTTCTCAAAAATTAATGACTGCAAAACATTAATTTTTGAAAAATAAATATAACTTTAGTTTTTCGCGCCTTCCGTATGCCTGCATACATAGGCGCGAACATTTTTGGTTATTGGTTTGAATTCGGTAAAAATAATAGCAATGAAATTCTTACGTTTCGTTTTCAAGAAAATTTTTGATTTGGAGTGAGCCCGAAAATAAAAGTTATCGATTTTGTGTACACAAGACGACATAAATCAAGCGGCGGATATGTTTGAATTATTAAATAAAGACTGAAAAATGGACGGTTGCTTCAAATCTTGCGCTCATATTATTTTCTGCTTTTAGTGTTTGTGATTTTCTCCGCCCCATCGTGCGGAAATCTGCCGCGCGACCAGCACGATACCTTAAAGCGCATAAAAAACGATAAACGAATTCGCGTCGGACTCGTCGAAAATCCGCCGTGGGTGATTCGCACAAGCGGCGAGCCTGCCGGAGCCGAAGTCGAGCTCGTGCGCCGTTTTGCCGAAGAAATCGGCGCCGCGCCCGAATGGTTTTGGGGCGGCGAACAAAAACATCTGGAGGCATTGGAAAACTTCGAGCTCGATTTGGTCGTCGGCGGTTTTAACGATTCGACGCCGTGGACAAAGCGAGTCGGCTTTACCAGTCAATATTTCAAAAATCGAATAATGGTCGGCGTTCCGGCTTCGATGCCCGCGCCGAAAGATATTAAAGGAATGCAAATCGCGGTCAAAAGCGGTGATTTAATTGCGGCTTATCTCGAAAAAAAAGACGCGATTGTGATTAGAACCGACGATTTTTCAAAAATTCAGAACACGCCCGTCGCCGCTTCCGAATGGGAACTGGAAAAACTCGGGCTGACGCTGACGGATATAGAGCTGCATTCGGAAAATCGCGTTATGGCGACCGCGCCCGGCGAAAACGCTTTGATAAAAAAACTCGACGAATTTTTATCCGCGCAGCGCGCCGGAATAAAAAATCTTTTACAACAGCAACAGGGAGAGGCGAGAAAATGAGCGATAATTCTTTTAATTTGCCGCCGGAAAAAGAAGACGCGCTGCACCGCGCGAAAAAACTCGAATACTGGTCGATTTTCTTTTTACTGACGATTATCGTCGCGCTCGGTCTGACGATGGGCGCGTCGCAGGCGATGAAGGCGATGTGGACTGAAGATTTTTTAAGTCTCGTCCCGACCACGGCGGTGCTCATCGGAATTTATTTTCGCCGCAAATCGCCGAACGATAAGTTTCCCTACGGCTATCGCCGCGCCGTGCAGATTTGTTTTCTCGCCGGCGCGGTCGCGCTTTTCGGCTTCGGCGTTTATATCCTGATTGATTCGATTATCAAATTAATCACCGCGCATCACCCGACGATTCAGACCATCGAGCTTTTCGGAACACGTGTCTGGCTCGGCTGGCTGATGATTGCCGCGCTCGTTTACAGCATTTTTCCGCCTTTGATTCTCGGAAGAATGAAGCTTCCGCTCGCCAAAGAGCTTCACGACAAAACGTTGCAAACCGACGCGACGATTGATAAAGGCGACTGGCTCGCGGGCGCTGCGGGCGTCGCCGGAATTCTCGGAATCGCTTTCGGATACTGGTGGGCGGACTCGCTCGCGGGCGCGATTATCTCGGTCGAAATCGTTAAAGACGGGCTTGAAAACCTGAAAAACAGCGTTCAGCAATTGATGAATATGCGACCGACCGATGTCGAGAATAAGGAAAAAGACCCGGTCATCGACAAAGTCCGGCAGGAAATCGAAAATCTCGAATGGGTCGAAGCGTCGCGCGTTCGACTGCGCGAAGACGGCGACGTAATCGCGGGCGAAGCCTTCGTCATTCCAAGAGACGAAAACAATTTAATAGAAAAATTAGCCGAAGCCGGAGAGCGCATAAAATCGCTCGACTGGCGCCTTCGCGATTTTAATATCGTGCCCGTCCGCTCACTGGAACGGTAGAATGCACTTTTTCGAGACGGCGCGATTCCGCTTGTGAAATTATTTGAATCGGCGCTCAGTAATGAACATACGAGGGTCGCTGTGTGCATCAAAAGGCTTTAAAATAAACGATAAAGACGCTTGACTCACAGCTTTCCTTTTTCGCGCCCGACGATTTTCTATTTCTCGATAAAATTTGCCAATCCATTAATGATTCCCTTAAACAGATAATCTTTTGCCTGCTGTTCCGGCGGTAATTCGTCGTAGGGCACAATGCACGGGTGCGTTTTCTTTTCCGCATCTTTTGATTCGCCGTAAACCCACCCGTCGTCGATTTTTTCCCGCATCCACGCTTCGTGCTGCACCGATGCCGGCGCGTCCGGATTTTCAAGCGTGAATTTGACGCCGTCAACGGCCGACTGCCGCTGCCAATCCTCGGCTTCCTCCCAGCTTTTTTGTGAAAAATCACCCTGCGTAAAACAAAGCGACCTATTAGCCTCATGACAAACTCTCGCTGCATCTTCAATTTTCATTTTCAGTTCTCCTTTCCAACATAATATTAACTTCTGATTGTGTGATTAGTTAAAATTAATTGTCTTCAAGTTTATGAAAATCAATTCCAAATATTGATTAGTAAATCTTGAATAAATGTGCAAAGCCCAACTCCTATAGAAAAATAGTCAGTAAAGATATCTCCTAAACGAGTTTGTCGCTCCCTATTGTCTTAATGAGTTGCAGTATAACCCAGCACATCCTTTGCGTTATAGGCAATTAGATATTCTTTATGATTAGTGTATTCTTCAATAATGCTGTTTATTTCAGCATTGTTAAACTTTATCAAATAATCAAAGGCTTTAGTCAATTTAAAAATATAATAAGAGCCTTTCTTTTGTTCAATTTTTTTGACAACATTAATAGCAATATCAATCATGTCATTATCTCTGTTAATTTCATATATTGAAGTTGCAATTATAAGTTCGGTTATCTCATATAAATTCTTTTCTAATAATTGTCTTAAAACAGGCAGTGACTTTTGAGATTTTAAATACGCCAGTGTTTCTATAATCAAACTATCCGGTTCTATGTCTAAATCAAATGTTAATTTATGTATAAGAGCATCTTCTAACTGTATTTTTTCATCACCGGTTAATTTATCTATTAGAGGGATATTGTTGAATCCATTTCGGTGTTGATAATCAGCCGGGGGAATAATTTCCCTCAATAATTTTTCTATATTCATTATTTTCTAATAATTAGATTTGCTCCTTTTTCTAATAATATTGGCTTTTCTACTCTAAGCCAAATAGAACCTGCTCTTGGATTGTTCAAAAATACATTAACGGTACTGCCATCAGGAACTCCTCTTGCCCACGGGACGGATAATCTTCGCCACATACCTTCCGCTCTTTCCCAAGGTATATTTTTACTTTCTATCAATCTTTGTAAATTCTGTCCAGCTCTTGTTTGTCCAAGTGTTTGGAAATCTTCTTCGATTGCTCTTGCTTCCATATTCGCGCCGGAGTAAAATGCTCTGCTTGTTGAAAATGGATTTCTTGAAGTAATAGAAAGCGATGAAGCGCTGCCGAAGACTTCGCCAAAGACAATAGGAGCGAAATTTGCTGCATTTTCAGTTCCGCCAGACCAGCTACAAGTAATGCGAGAATTGCATTGATACCTTTCAATTTTCAGCGGACTAGGTGTAATCACACCAGTGTAGTTATTCCAGGCAATACTCGTGGCAATATTTGAGATATTAATCGAAGCGTTGCTGACTCCTTGACCAGTCCCATCTATGGCCTGCTCATAGGGATTGGCAGGAAAACCGTTTGTCAAAAACAGTATACTCAGGTTAACTTGCTTCCACCCAGATCCGTTTATATAAGTCCTAACCCCGTTGTCATCTCTTGTAATTGTGGCTTCGCCCGTAAATTTAGTCCAAGTTTTGTCATATTGTACGTCGCTATATCGATTACCGTTCGTGTAAACTGTACCCTGATAATCGGCAGGACATTGCCTCTCTTTTATCCCGTGAATTGTACCACCACACAATCCTGACGGATCAGTTAAAATCAGAGGATTATTCGTCACATAAACATACCGGTTGAAAGTCTGTGGATTGGCGGATTTTCCTGATGCAAGCAACGGGTCGACGGCGGTGAATCGGCCGTGTTGGTTGTTGTAATATCTGGCTTCGGCAAAGTCCAGCTGGGTTTCGGTGTCTTTCTGGTAGCCGGTGAATCTCTGTCTGACGGCGTCCTGGTTGCTGGTCGAATATTTGTTGGCTGTCGTTCGGGTTTGGTTGTCGGCGTAGAGTTCTTCGCCGAAGGGCATAAAGTCGCGTCTGGAGATGACTTTTCCGTTTGCATCCGTAATTACTCGCGGGCTGCCCAACTGGTCGGTCGCCGTGTAGTTAGTGGTCGGATTCGGCGAAGGCGCGGCGGTTGAATATTCGGCGACGAGTTTGCCGATTCCGTCATAAACAAAGATGGTTGTTTCCAGATTGGATATTTTTTTGACTCGTTTGCCTTCGCCGTCGTAAAAATATTCGCCTTTTATTTGTCCGGCCTGAACTACTTTGATTTGTTTGTTCTCGCCGTTGAAGGTAAATTGTCTGCCTTCGGCGTCTTGAATCAAATTGCCGTTGAAATCGTATGTATAGCCTTGCCCGGCGGAGAATCGGTTGGTTGCGGCATCGACGGCGGGCTGCAGCGCGGCAATTCCGTTGCCCGTTTGACTAAAGCTCGTGCGATTGCCGAAACGGTCATAGCCGAACGTTTGAAGCCAGTTCGTCGCCGGATTTGCGCCCGTGCCTGTAACTTCTCTGGCTTCGGTGAGACGATAAATCGAATCGTATCTGAAAGTCTGAACGAAAGGATTTGCGAGGCCGCTGAAACTAACGGTCTGTTTGGCGATATTTCCCGTATTTTTCGTTTGGCTGATACTTCCGTCGGCATTTAATTCGCCGTATTCGTAATTTAATTTCCAGAGACTTCCGTTGCCGTCCGATGTTCCCAGGGACAGCTCCGTAACTTGCAGTCTGGGATTGAATTTTGCGCTTTCCCAGCGCCCGCTACCTAATTTCAGTCGCTGGATTTTGCCGTCCGCCGTATATGAAAAGCTGTTGGCGTAGGTTCTCTCCGCCGCATTCGGATTCGCCTGGCCGTAAATTCTAGACAAGTTTCCGTCCGATTCGAAATCATTTTTAACCACTCTCCCGGACGGGTAAGTCTGCTGCGCGAGCGCGCCCGAAAAATTGTATTGATACTTCGAAGTGTAAGTTTTGCCGTCCGTAATCTGCCGGCTTTCGAGCAATCTGCCTAAATTATCAAACTGCGCATAGACGGTCTCGGAAACTGTACTTGTAACTTTCGTCAATTTTCCTTTCGCATAATTCGGCGTTTGCGGCTGGCTCAGGCCTTTCCCGTCATAATAAAAAGAAACGTTCGGCGTCGTCTGCCCGCCGGGTTCGCCCGAATAAGTTCTCGTCTCGACACGGCCGGCTTTATCATATGCGTTCGTGATGACAGTTCCTTTGGCATCGACGGTCGTTAGCAGATTGCCTGAAACGTCGTATGTAAACGCGGCCGTCCAGTCGCTGTTTCCGGTTACCGAATCGGCGAAGCTCAAGCTCTGGTTGATTTGCTGTTCGGGCTGGCGAACTCTAATCAAACGGCCCAGCGAGTCGTATAAAAAATATCGATTCTGAATCGTCGCATCGCCCGTTTTTCCCTGTTGGACTTTGACCATTTGGCCCTGCGGCGAGTAGGTGTAAAAGGTCGGCTGCAACGGATTTGCGAGCGTTCCCAAATCCTCGTCAATCGTTCCGCCCGTTCCGGTCGCTTCGTCAATCCGGGTGACTTGCCCGAGAGCGTTTGTAATACTTCGGCTTTTTCTGCCCGAAGCGTCGGTCGAGGTAACGACCCTTCCGACATAATTCGGAACGTTTGAAATCGAATACGAAGTAACGCCGAGAACGCTGCCGGAGGGCTCAGACGGATTTTGATTGACGATTGGTTCGCGCGATTGTCTGACTCGCCCGAGCTCGTCGTATTCGATTAAATTCCAGTAAATATTTGCTTCGCCCTGCCGGTACGGGTTTGTCGTCATTCGCACTCTGCCCAAAAAGTCATACTGAGTTTCGACTGTGACGTCGCCCCCGGAATCTTCGGCCTGTGTTTTGACGGTTCTGCCGAGACTGTCGAAAAACGTTTCCGCTTCGTCCCAATTCGTCTGGTCAATCTGCCTGCGAATTTTGACGCTTATCGGGTCGCCGTCTCCCGTATGGTCGGGCGCTGTCGCCGGAGTGTCGTCATAAATCGTTTCGGTTACGGGAATTACAAAGCTGCCGACGCCGAAAATCTTTGTCGGGCGGAGCAGCGGGTCGTGATATTCGGTTTCGATTTCCTGCCCGAAATCGTCTTTGACTCGTAAGGGCAAACCGGTCGTGAAATCGTAAGCGGTCTCGACGGCGGAAGTCAGATTTGTGCCGTACGTGCCGGTCGGGTCGGGCGGCGGCTGGATTACTTTTGTCGGATAAGCGCAGCCGTAGAGCGAAGCGTATTCGGTTTCGACAAAACGATTTGCGTCGCCGCTCGCGTCCCAAACTTTCCGCACGTTTCCGTATTGGTCATACTGCGTGTGCGTCTGTATCCACGAATTCGTTTCTTTCTGCCACGTTTTTACGGTCGTCGGCTTTGCTCTGTAATTCGAGCTCGGATTCGTCCACGTGCCCGCTAAATTTCCCGTCAGCGTTTCGCCGTCGGCGACCAAATAACTCGATTCGTCAAAAACAATCTGAGTTTTTGCCAGAACGTCCGCGGTGTTCGAAGGATTTAACACTCTCGATTCGGACGATAAACCGATGATGCCGCGCGCTTTGTAGGATTCGCCCGGCGCGCCGTAGATATAATCCGTCCGGCTGATTGAGGTCGGCGTCACGCCGGCAAAATAATTGTCAATAGCTGTCCACGAAAGAGTGTCGCTTTCGGCGGTCGTTTTGGGAATGACGACAAACGGGTAACTTTTTGTCTCCCTGACGTTTAAGTCCGAAAAATATTCGTCGTCGATGCTTCCGCCGTCATCATATTCGGTGGTGCTTAGTGTCGCCAGGGCCGAGCTGCCTTCGATAATAATCGATACGTTGCGTTTGGGACGCGCGTCCCTCGTCGCCCGCGCGTCGCCGCCCGCCCGCGCCGCGGCGACAATGTATTCGGTCAGAGTTCTCGTCCTCAGATTTCCGTTTTCATCATAAGTCCGCTCTTCATACGGCATTCCGCCGCGCGGGTCGTCAAAGCCGAAATTGCCGCTTTGCGCGCCCGGCGGATATTGCGGGACGCGCGTCAGATACCGCACGGTTTTCAGCCGTCTGTTTTCATCGGACGGATTGTCTTTATTCGGAGCTTTAATCGTTACGATATACGGCGAAGTCGCGTTGGTCGGGTCTGAAATCTGCGCGGAGTAATTCCAGCGCTGCTCCAATCGATTGTCGGAATTATAAATTCTTCGTTCGACAACGCCGCGATTTGTCTGGTCGAAAACCATATTTTGATAACCGGCCAAAGGCGAAATTTGCGCGTAGACAAATTCTTCGCGACTGCCCGTCGGGTAAATAATCGTGGTTATTTCGCCGTATCGGTTGTACTTAAATTGATAGCTTCTCCCGTTCGGCAATTGAACTTCCGACAAAACGACCGGATTAAAGCGCGGCGCATACGGAATCGAATTGCCGTTTGTGTCCGGAATCGGAGTGCCGTCCGGGTTCATTTGAACCGTAAATGAATTGCACATTCTCAGTCCGAGCAGCGCCGTTGCCGGAGCAGTAAAGAGAATTTCGCCGCCGCTTTGCTGCTCCAAATCATCGGACAAATTACCGTGACAATAATTTTTAGCCTCGTAATACAATTTTTGAGACTGATTTTCCAGCGCCCCGTCAATCGTTCCTTCGACGCTTCCGCAATCCGGATTTGTACTGTCTTCGCAGCCAAGCGGTTTTAAGAGCGACCATCTCATCACATAATTCCGGGCCTGACCGTTTAATCCGGGCAGATAAATTTCCTGCGTGCCGGGATTCTGGGATTGAGTTTCCCAGTTCTGCGGCACCGGGTCGGTAATCTCGCGGCCGAGCGTGTCCGTCCATCTATTGGTGGATTGATTGTTTTCAGTGTCTTCCGTGTGCGAAAAAGCAAGACGATTTCCGTCGTTGTCGATAAAAGCGGTTGCATAAAGGCCTTTTATTGCGGCCGGATTCGCCGGAAAAATATATTTGCCTCCGTTTGGCAAATAAAGAGTGCTGCCATTTTCATCACGCACCAGCTTCATGCCGGAACCGTCAACCGACAAAAATGTTCCATACACATCTTCGCCGTCGGTTCGCTCGCAATTTAATCCGTTATTCGGGTTATTTGTCCCGACACAAAAGCCGTAAACGGCGTCCGATTTTCGAAATTCGTGAGTCGAACGGTCAGCCATAGCCACCCGGACACGCTTGACGTAGTGCATATATTTTGGCTGCGACGGCGTCCCCGTTGGCGGCAGCCCGGTCGGTTCGGGCACACTTCCGCCCGTATAACTCCAGTTCGTACACATACAGCCGGTCATCGTTCTCCCGTTTGTGAGCTGGAAAGTCATGCAGTAATAATTAATGCAGCTGAAATTACTGCCTTCCCGGAGACTGCTCTGACCGATACCGCTTAAAGCGTTCTGCCAATTTGTATTTAGTTCCGATTCACCGGTTTCGAAATCGTATTTTTTTCCGTTCTGGTTATATAAATCCAGCTCTTCGTCAATCCGCGGCGGCATCAGCATGCTCGTCCAACCGGCGGCCGTACGTTCGGCAAAAACGGCTCTTACGTCGGTGACATATCTTCTCGAATTGTTATAACCATACGGATACCACCAGGTAACGCCCGAATTCATTCGCCAAATCTTCGACGAATAACTGAATCCGACGGCAGATTGGTTCCGCCGCGTCCCGGATAAGTTGCAAGCGGCAGGCTCATCTCCATCGCCAGAGTCGAAGGATTTACACGCGCGACGCTTTTCAGATTCTGGTCGGCTTTGCTGCCGGTTTCCGCGTTTTGCGGTGAAAGAGCGCCGCCCGCAGATTGGGCGAGTATATTTAAGCCCGCGATAAATAAAAATCCTGCAATATAAACGATTTTCTTTAATCTTTTATCAATCCGGTTTTTATTCGACGTCTTCGTTTTTGGCGCTAATATTGTATGTGTCATGTCTGTTTTCCTCTCTTTAAAAATTCATAGCTTTCAATTTTCAGGCTTTGTTTTACAAGCGGATTTTACGGTTAACTTCTTTCTTCGAACTTTTTGGATTATTGCGAAATCAGCGTCGATAAAAAGCGGGAACGGGCGTGTCACCGGCAATTCCCCATTGCTCGATTCTGGCCTGTCCGGTCGAGCTGTTTCGGATAAACCATCGGCCGACGTCGGCCGCGCCGGGAGCGGATTCGGCGGCGCGCCAAACGGCCACGTCGAGCTTTCCGTCGCCGTCGTAATCGTTCGGAACCGCTTTGTCCCAGGCCGTATTGCCCCACGTGTAACTTATCGTTTGATTGTTTGAGCTTTGCCGGATATACCAGGTCGAGGCACGCCAGACGGCCGTGTCGGCGTGTCCGTCGCCGTCATAATCGCCGCAGATTGGCTTATCTCCCGTCTGACCGTAGGGCATCGATTGGAGCTGTCCGCTGCTGCTTCTTAAAACATAAAAGGTGGCGCTCGAATTTCTCCAAATCGAGATATCGGCGCGCCCGTCCCCGTCAAAGTCAGCCGGAGTCGCCGTATCATTATCGATTCCGAATTGCTGCGAGACGACCGACGAGCTGGAACTTTGCGCGATATACCAGACGCCCGTATCATCGCGGAAAATCGCCATATCAGTCTTTCCGTCACCATCGTAATCGGCCGGCGCGGGCGTATCTCCGCTGATTCCGAGCGTATAACCGAATGTCGAATTATCCGAGCTTCGAATGACGTACCAGACGCCGCTTGACGGGCGAAAAACGCAAAAGTCGGTTTTGCCGTCGCCGTCGTAATCGCCCGGCGCGGCGATGTCGCCGCCGGTTCCCCAGTTTTGCGAAATCTGCTGAGAGCCTTGTCCGCCCATCACCCACCAGGCACCGCTCGAAGGTCGCCAGACGGCGAGGTCGGACGGCGGCGCGACGGCGGCATTTACGTCTTCGACGGCTAATATTTTGCTTCCGGCGTAAACATATTCTTTTGATAATTGCGGAGTCGGCAAAGCGGCAGCGACAAACGAATCGGCGCGCAGGAGCGAATTTTGTTCGCTATCGGAGAAGCTTTCTCCGGTTTGCCTGTCAACCGGAACTTCCAGATATTTTAAAGCGGCGCCGAGCGTGCCGAGCGCTAAAAGCGCCAGCAGGCAGATAATTTGCCACTGCGGCAATTTTTTCAGATACGCAAACCAAACTCTTTGCCTGGATTCGGCCGACTGTTTCGAATTTGATAATTCCGAACCAATCTGCGCGGACGACGATTTGTCTCGATTTTTTATTTTCGACATACGAATTTCTCCTTCTGACCGGAAACGGGCAGATAATGCAAATTCCGCCTGCATAAAAGCGCGGGCGCAGATACATTTTTTATTTATTCAATTAAATTGTGGCTTGATTTGTAGAAACGGAATGTTTAAGATGCGATATGAAAAGGTAAACATCTTTTGGACATTTCGTTTCAAAAGTTGAACCAAATCGCCTGATTGTCGATTGCCGTCGACAATCAGGTTTTTTATTCGGCGCAACCGTTCAAAACCAAAATATTTTTTTTATTTTCATCAAACAACAAAAAGCCGACCACTCGATACGAGTAACCGGCTTTCCCAAAATTTTGCTCTTTCCGCGCTAATAATTGTATTTTGTAAAATCGTCAAACGTTTGACGATTTTACAAAAATCATTTCGCAGAAACTTTATTAAAACTTCAAACCAAAAGCTGCTGTCTAGTTCTTTTTTTACGACTGCGGATTCATCCCACATAAAATCCTCGTGTAAGTACGGAAAGCTTAAACAATTTAAATCGATGTCGGAGCGACAGCTGCCAAGATGGAAGTTTGTACTGCCGGCCTCACAACCAAAAATCCTTTAGTTATTCGTTGGCAGATAAATTACCATATGTTAAACAAACTGTCAATACTTCTCGATTCAATTTTTATTTTTGTTATTTCCAAAAAATCTCAAACAACAATGTTGACAATATTCGCGATAATACTGTGACTCCTAAATACGGCTTTTATCTGGCGGTTGATTGGCAGAAATTACTCATCTTTTTATGTTTTTTTTGTCGAAATTTCTGTTGGCACACCTCAATTTATATGGCCTGCAAAATTTTATATGTAAAAAGAGCGTGACTTTTGCCACGCTCTGTATTTTTCGTCTCTTTATTAAAATTTAAGGAACAAAAGCGTTGGGAACAGGTTTATCACCCGATTGACCAAAGCTTTGAATCAAAGTTCCGGCCGTTGTTCTTTGCGAATACCAGATGTTTGTCGATGTTCTGAAAACAGTCGCATCAAATTTACCGTCGCCGTCGTAATCTCCGGGCGCGGGAATGTCTCCATTTGTTCCAAACGGGAAAGAGAAATAGCTTTGATTCTCGCTTCTCAAAACAAACCATTCTCCTGTAGAAGGTCTAAACAAAGCAACATCTGCTTTACCGTCTCCGGTATAATCTCCCTGAACGGGTTTATCTGTGCTGTTTCCGAATTGAAATGCAATCAATCCGGCAGTGCTTCTGTTTATCCACCATTCTCCGGCTGATACTCGATAAATGGCAATATCAGTTCTGCCGTCTGCATCGTAATCGGCAACTACGGGAACATCTCCCGTTTGACCGAACTGTTGAATGATTGTTCCGCCCGTAGATTTATTGATATACCAGGTTGAATTTGAAGGACGAAAGACCGCCGCATCGGCTTTTCCGTCAGCATCGAAATCTCCGACGACGGGCGTATCTCCGTTTGCACCGAACGGGAACGAATAGTAGCTGTTATCTTCACTACGAAGAATAAACCATTCGCCGGTTGATGGTCGCCAAAAAGCAACATCTGTTTTGCCGTCT
>DASWRI010000017.1:0-101752 GCA_036403235.1 Pyrinomonadaceae bacterium
CATTGCGGCGACCAGAAAAAACGTCGTTATGATAAAACCGCCGCGCGTTTTATTTTCTCTTGCATTACTTTTCGATTCGATTAATTGTTCTAACATTTTCTTTTTCCTCCGTAAATTTCCGGTGCCAAACTTCAAGTCAAGAAAAATCAAAAATCCGTTATCCCGAATATTTAGACACCGAGATACGGATTTTGTTCCCGCGTAATTTTGGAAAAAAGTAAAATGTTTAGAAAAAATACGATTATATTTACGCCTTTGCTTTTGCGTTTTTCACCGCGATAATCTCGGCGGCGATGCTGACGGCGATTTCTTCGGGCGTGCGGCTGTTAATTTTCAGGCCGATGGGCGTGCGGATTTGGGCCAGCTTCTCTTTCGGGAAATTTTCTTTTTCGAGATTGCGAAGCAAAGTTTTCATCTTCGCTTTACTTCCCAGGACGCCGAAATATTTGAAATTTTTATCAAACAGGCGGCGAATTACGGTTTCGTCGGATTTATAGCCGAGCGTCATAACGACGACGTACGCGTTTGCGCCGGAAGCGATAAATTCATCGATTTTTTCGTAAGATTCGATAATGCGTTTTTCGTGGACAAATTGATTTTTAGCGAGCGTATTCAAATCGGCGCGGTCATCGAAAAGCGAGATGTGAAAATCCATCTTTGACGCGAGCTCGGACAGCGCGAGCGCGCAATGGCCGCCGCCGACAATATAAAGTTGATTTTTATAGCCGAGTTTTTCCGCGTAAAAAAAATCGCTTTCGCCCGTCCGCTCGAAGCTGAAATCAAAATCGCCCGAAGCGTTTTCCGCGATTTGAAGCGCCGAATTTGAAATTTGCAGTATTTTGGGCTCGTAATGCGTGAGCGCGTCGATAATTTCCCGAACCGCTTTCAAATGCGTCGGATTTAACCTGAAAAAAATAACCGTCTGTCTGCCCGAACAAATCATTCCGCTGGTCTGCGGCGAATTTTTTTGATGAATCTGCTCGACGATTTCCGGTGCGGATTTTAATTTTTCATTTTGAATTTTTGCTTTGGCCTGTTCGGCGAGCCTCACTTCCATCACGCCGCCGCCGATGCTGCCGTAGATTTCGTCTGCGGCGACAATCATTTTGAAGCCTTGTCGTCCCGGGCTGCTTCCGGCGCTTTCGGCGACGACAAGCAGCATTATCGATTGCCCGGCCCGGAGGTGTTTTGAAATAAACCGCCAGAGCTCAAGTTCTTTCCTCATCAGCAAAATTCTACTGTATTTCTCCGCGAATTCGCCAAATGGAAATTTTTTCGAATTTTCCGTTACGTTTTGTTTTGGAAAATCACATATAGACGAAACACGAATAAAAGGCGAAATGCCTAGTGTAAATTAAAATTTTTGGAGAATAAAATGAAAAAACAAATAATATACGTCCTTTTTATGGTGGCTGCGTTGTCAATCGGCGGGCTGGCGCAAAAAAATGATTTATCGGAAAAATCAAACGACGCCTGTCTTTCGGACATAAAAGAAAAAATGCTCGTCGAAGCGAGGAAAGTCAAACTCGAATTAAATGAAAACGCTCTGACGTTCAACTCGACGGAAAATCTTATGCTGGCATTTATTCCGGCTGCCGGAAGCGAAAAATTAAAGGAAGAAGATTTTCAAAAAGGCGTCGGCGTCGGTCTTTTATTCATTAATTCGTCTAAAAAATGGCTCGTTCCGAACGGGTACTACAGAATTCAAATCTCGGGAAATAACAATAAGCTGAAATCTAACGATAAAATATCGAGCGGACCAAAATATACGGCTTCATTATTGGACGGCAACGGTCGAAGCCTGGCAGTGCTGCCGGTCAAAACAGGCGAAACCACCAACAATCCGGCAAACTTTGTCAAGACGACCATCGGTTATTGTGTGCCGAGTATGAATCCTTGTGTTACTTTTCCGGCTTTTACCGCCTGGTGGCAAATTATCGCCTGGTTTGAGTTCAGCGGATTATAAAATTAAAGCAATGTCTATCGCATAAAAAATATAGTTATAGAAGACGGAAAGCGGCAATTTGTTTTCCGCTTTTTATAATTTCAAAATTGCTTTTCACGGCATACAAATTAAGCAAAACCTTTTCGGCTGTAAACGGCGCGTCAAAGGCGGGCGAGCTTTCCGGGTTAAATGCGCGAACGGCGGCGCGAATCGCAAAATACGCGCCGATGCCGTACATTAAAGGCGGTTCGCCGACGGCTTTCGAGTTAAAAATCGCCAGATTTTCGCGGCTCGTTTCAAGCGGCAAAATCTCGATTTCTTTCGGAACGGAATAAACGTCGGGAATTTTGTAGGTCGAAAGCGCATTTGAGCGCAAACGGCCTTCCGCGTCATAGACGACTTCTTCCATCGTCAGCCAGCCGATGCCCTGAACGATGCCGCCTTCGATTTGTCCGAAATCGACCGACGTATTCATCGACGCGCCGAAATCGTGACAGGTTTTGACGTAATCGACTTCGTAAATTCCGCGCAGACAGTCTACGCTGACGCCGACGGCGGCCGTTCCGTAAACGTGATACGCAAACGGGTGACCGCTCGCCGTTTCCCAATCGAAATTGATTCCCTGAGTCGCGTAATGCGCGTGCTCGCTTAAGTTTACGCGTCTGAGATGCGCTTCGTTGACGAGCTTTAGCCAATCCCAATCGGTCAGCTCGTTTTTGTGCAGGACGAAACCGTTTTCGATGGAAACGTCCGCAATATTTTCCGCTTTTATCAAATCTACGGCGACTTCCATGAGCCGTGCGAAAATCGCTTCGCAGGCGTTCTCGGTCGCGCGCCCGTTTAAATCGGCTGCCGCCGAGGCCGCCGTCGGCGACGTGTTGGCGATGCGCAGAGTGTTTGTCGTGTGAACTTTTACGCGTTCAATCGGAAGCGAGAAAACGCGCGCGGCGACCTGTGCGATTTTCGTGTTTACGCCCTGCCCCATCTCGACCGCGCCGGTCGAGATGGCGACGCTTCCGTCCGTGTAAACGTGGACGAGCGCGCGCGCCTGATTCATCGGCGTTTTGGTAAACGAGATGCCGAAGCAAATCGGCATCAGCGCGACGCCTTTTTTGACAAACCGGCTTCGCGCGTTAAATTCGTCGGCTTCTTTTTGCAATTTTGCAAAATCGAATTTATCGTCGGCCTGCGTCCAGCTTGTTATCGCTTCCGATTCGGCCTTTTGCCCGTATGGAAATTCGTCGCCCGTTTGCAGAAGATTTTTGCGCTGAATTTCCGACGCCGAAACGCCTAAACTCTCTGCCGCGTGCGCGATGGCCGATTCGATAACGAACATTCCCTGCGGCCCGCCGAATCCGCGAAACGCCGTGTTCGGCGGCAGATTCGTGCGGCAGCTGTAAGCCGAAACCGAAACGTTCGGCACAAAATACGAGTTTGTACAGTGAAACAAAGTGCGCTCCAGAACCGGCGGCGACAAATCGGCCGACGCGCCCGCGTTTTGATAAAACGAGGCTTCGTAAGCGATGATTTTCAAATCTTTGTCGAGACCGATTCGGTAATCCGCCGAATACGGGTGACGTTTTCCGGTCATGCGCATGTCTTCCATCCGGTGCAAAGCATATTTGACCGGACGCTTCGTCAGCTGCGTTCCGACGGCGCAGACGGCCGCCCACGCATTTGCCTGGTCTTCTTTTCCGCCGAAGCCGCCGCCGAGACGCTGGACGTCGACTTCGATGAGATGCATCGGCAAACCGGTCACGCGCGAAACGCAGCGCTGGACGGCGGTCGGCCCCTGCGTCGAAGAATAAACGCGCATTCCGCCCTGCTCGGTCGGAACGCAGTATGCGCCCTGCGTTTCGATATAAAGATGCTCCTGTCCGCCCGAGTCGGCGCGGCCTTCGAAAACGTGCGCGCAATTTTTGAAAGCAGTTTGCGTATCGCCCAATTTGAAATGTTTCGGCGGCACGATTAAATCGTTTTTGGCGAAAGCGACGCGCGGGTCGGTGACGATTTCGAGCGGCTCGATTTCGGATTTTATTTTTTTGGCGGCGGCGCGCGCCTGTTCTTCCGATTCGGCCAGAACAATCGCAACCGGCATTCCCTGAAAGTGAACTTCCTCGTCGGCCAGAAGCGGCTCGTCGGGCAGAATTCCGCCGATTTGATTTTCGCCGATTAAATCTTTCGCCTGGATAATTTTGACAACGCCCGCGGACTTTTCGGCTTCCGAGATATCGACGGCCGTTAAAACTCCGTGCGCCACCGGCGAATCATATACGCAGGCATACAAAGTGCCCTCGACGAGAGGAATGTCGTCCAGATAAATCGATTCGCCGCGAACATGCGATTTTGAGTCAACGTTTTTCATTTTAATTCAATCGAGAAAATTCTCCGCCGTCGAGAATTCTATTGTTTTTGTGTATCATTTTTTGGTCGTCAATTTCAACCTTTTATCGTCAAACATATATACTACCAATGTTAAAAATATTAATGGAGACCGGGTTTGTGAAAATGCCGAATAAATTAATCGTCGCGTTTTTCGTTTTATTGTTTTTGGCTGTTCAGGCGAGCGCGCAGACGAAATGCGACGCGCCCGACAATACGGCCAATCTGCCGTGCGTCAAAAACGTCCTGAAACTTGGCAAAAACGAGTTTGAAGTCCGTGTTTACACAAAGGCTTACAAAAACAAGCGCCCGACAGACAGGACGTTTGCGGTCGTTCATTACAACGAGCAGAAAGGACTTTCGGCAACGAAAAAAGTCGTCTCCGAAGACGGCGGGCGGCTGGTCGAAGTCATCTCGAAAACTGCCGACGGCAAGGCTCGCAGATATCTGCACATCGATTTTGCCGGCCAGACAAACGTCTGCGTCGACCCGAACCGGATTTACAGCAAGCTCGGAATCAGAAAGTTTTTCGCCGGCTACCCGCACTCAGAAGACACCACGGAAGACGTCTGCACGCCGATTCCGGCGGAAATGTTTGACGGCGATGATGACGCTATCATCATCGAAATCGCGCGTTTTGGCGCGGAGCTCTTAAAAATCGTGACGAACGACAACCGTCAGAGATTTATCGTCGGCATACACAACAACGTCGATTTAAAGCTGGACGTTGCGTCGTGGCTCGCGCCCGGCAGCGAGGCGAAAACTTCGGTCGGCGTTTTTCTGGCGAACAGCCGCTCGCACGACGCGGCCGCTGACCGCGACGATTTTATTCTGGTGACAAATCTAAAATTGTTCGCCAAAGTCTTAAATTTGGGCGAGTATTACAACATCGCGCTCCAGGAAGACAAAAAGTTTCTCGACGAAAACCGCGCAACGACCGACGACGGCTCGATGTCGATTTATTTCGGCACGCATTTTTGGGGAAAAACAAAACAAATTTTCGATTACATAAACATCGAAGCGCAGGGAAAAGAAGACGAGGAAGACGAATTTAAGGCGAGACAAACGAGAGCAATCAGGCAAATTAATAAATTAAAGCTCTAGCTCAAAATCAAACAATTCGACAAAATGCGCGGTAAAAAGCTGCCCGATCAATAATCTTTTATACTCGGCCGAGCCGCGCACGTCGGAAATCGGCGCGACTTCCGTTTGCAGAATTTCGTTCGCCTGCTGGATTGTTTCCCGATTAATTTCTTTGCCGCGCAAAAACTCGGAAGTTTTTCGCAAATAAAGCGGGACGGGCGCGACTCCGCCGGCCGACGCGTGCGCTTCGGCGATTGTTTTTGATTCGCCCGCAGACGATTCCGACAAGCTCAATGAAATCGCCGTGTTGACCGACGCAATGTCCAGATACGTGCGCTTGCTCACCTTTTCAAAATTAAAAAATTGAACATCTTTTCGAAATCGAATTTTGGTGATGTATTCGTCCGCCGTTTTCGCCAAAGTTTTGTAGCCGAGATAAAAATCTTTGAGCGCGAGCTCGCGCCCGGTATCGAAAATTATCGAGGCGTCGAGACCGAGAAACCACACCGTCATATCGCCAATCGGCGAAGCGTTGACAAAATTTCCGGCGAGCGTCGCCATATTTCGAATCGGCGTCGAGGAGATGAGCTTGAGCTGTTTATGCAGATTCGGGAAAAGATTTTGAAACGCGGGCGAAACGAGCAAATCGGTGACGGTCGCGGACGCGCCGATTTCGATAAAATCGCCCGTTTCCTCGACTCCGCGCAGCGCTGAATTGTCGAAAAGATTTTCCGCCGCCGCATAAACCATCTCGTCGTGACGCTGAACGTAGAGGTCTGTTCCGCCGCCGACGAAAAGTGGTCGATGGCCGGTGGCCGGTGGCCGGTTGTTTAAATTTTTAAGCTCGGCCAGTCTTTCTTTAATTTCTAAAAAATATGCGGGAACGATTCCTTTTTCAACCGCGTTTTTGAGCAGATTTTTCTGACCACCGGCCGCTGATAACTGACCGCTGATTTTCTTCGCGGCGCGCTCGATGGATTTATAACCCGTGCAGCGACAGATGTTTCCGTCGATTGCGGAAACTGACATTTCGGAAGATTTTTCCGTTTCGTCGATGCAAAATCCGGTCAGAGACATGACAAAACCGACTGTGCAGAAACCGCACTGCGTCCCGCTTTCGTTGACCATCGCCTGCTGCACGGCGGTCAACTCGCTGTTTGGTTGGTTGATTCCTTCGACCGTCACGATGTGTTTCCCGTGCGCGTTGGCAAGCGGCATCAAACACGACGTCATCGAGCGATATTTCACCGTCCCGGCGTTTAATTCGCCGACCAGAATCGTGCACGCGCCGCAATCGCCTTCGCGGCAGCCGATTTTCGTTCCTTTTAGATTTTTGTGATAGCGTGCAAAATCCAGAACGGTCGTGCCCTCCGGCAAATCGGTCTCGATGTTTTGATTGTTGAGAATAAATTTAATCATAAACAGCTACAGATAAAACGGGGAAGTTCAAACAGGACGGGCAGAATGGACAGGATAGAAACTTTTTTATTTGAAAGTTTGAAATGAAATTCAAGTCTTGAATTAACAAACAATTATCCTGTAAATCCTGTTTGAATTTTACGTAAATCCCTTCGAGGTGAAATTTTTAATATGCCGTTTTGTCCGGCTTGTTTGCCCATCTTTTGAAAACTTCGAGCGCTTCGTCGCGCATAAAATTGCCGATTTCCATCTGGCGTTCTTCGACCGGTTTTTCGATTTCGTCGTAGATAAAGTGGTCGTCAAAGCCGATATCGGCCGCGTCTTCGCGCGTGCAGCCGAAGAAAACTTTGGCGGGACGCGCCCAGTAAATCGCGCCGAGACACATCGGGCACGGCTCGCACGAAGTGTAAAGCACGCAGCCGTCGAGCTGAAACGAGCCGAGGCGGCGACATGCTTCGCGTATCGCCATCACTTCGGCGTGCGCCGTCGGGTCGTTGGTCGAAGTTACCTGATTCCAGCCTTCGCCGATGATTTCGCCGCCTTTTACAATCACCGCGCCGAACGGCCCGCCCGCGTTCGAATCCATTCCGTTTTGGGCAAGCCCGATTGCCCACTTCATAAAATATGCGTCTTTTTCCATTCTTTGTCAGTGGTCAGCAGTCAGTGGTCAGTGGTCAGTTTTAGATTGAGCTTTAATTTACGTTCTCGAATTAAATTCAAATTGCAACTGACAAAGGACAAAGGACGACTGACAAACTCTTTATTGTTTCGGTTTTATCTTTATCTCGAAAAGTTTTTTCCAGTTTTTTCCGGTCACGAAAATTCTGTCCGTCGCTTCGTCGTAAGCGATTCCGTTCAGAGTGTTTTCGCTTTTGTCCTCGTCGTCCATATTAAAATCGTCGGGCGATATGTTTGCCAAATCAATCCAGCCGAGAACGTTTCCGCTATTCGGGTCGATTCGCACGATATAATTCGGTTTGCTGATGTTCGGCATTTGTCCCTGTCCGGCGACGCCGGTTGAAGGGTCTTCCGAGTGCCAGATGTTCGCCCAAATTTCGCCTTTGATGTATTCGAGCTCGTTTAAGAGAAACAAAGGCTTTCCGTCAGGCTGAAGAACGGTCAGCGTGCGAACGGTCTTGAACGTCTCCGGGTCGATAAATTTGATGATGTGCATGCCGTTGCTCATAATCAAATTTTTTCCGTCGGTCGTCATTCCCCAGCCCTGACCTTCGTAGTTGACCTCTTTGAGCAGCTTGAAATCTTTTGCGTCAAACACGCGGCAGACGCCTTCCTGCCAGGTCAGTTGATAAATTTTGTCGTTGAAAAGAGAAATTCCTTCGCCAAAGCTCTCTTTCGGTAAATCGAATTTCTGCACGACTTTGCCCGTTTCGAGCTCGACTTTGCGCAAGCTCGATTTGCCTTCCTCGCCCGTGCTTTCATACAAAAATCCGTCGTGAAAAAAAAGTCCTTCGGTAAAGGCCTTCGGGTCGTGCTTGAAGGTATTGACGATTTCGTATGTATAGACGGGAATGGCGGTATTTGCTTTCACTGTCGTATTCGATTTGTTCGTAACGTTTGAATTACCGTTTAAATTGTTCGCCGTGCCGTTGCACGCCGCAAATAGGAAAACAAGGGTGATTAAAAAATAAAGACGCATAATGTTAGTTGATAATGGATAGTTGATAGTGGATAGTGAAAGCCGAAAAACTATCAATTATCCACTACTTTTTCAGTGCTCGCTCAATCGCGTTTCTAAAAGCTTCGACCGAATTTGCGCGCACTTTGACGCCGTTGACGAAAATCGCCGGCGTACCGTTAATGCCGTAAATTTTGCCGTCGGCCATATCTTTGCGGACTTCGGCGGCAAATTTTTCATTGCCTAAGTCTAATTCAAATTGTCTCGGATTTAAACCTAAATCGGCGGCGTATTTTTTCAGCGACTCGGTGTCGAGCGCGTTTTGATTTTGATACAAAAGCTCGATATATTCAAAAAATTTGCCCTGCGCGGCGGCGGCGTTCGCCGCGACGGCCGCGCGAAAGGCGTCGGCGTGAATCGTTTCGAGCGGAAAATCGCGCACGACAAAACGAATTTTATCTTTGTATTCGGCGATAACTTTTTTCAGGACGGGATGCGCCGCGGCGCAGTGCGAGCATTGAAAATCCGAAAACATAACGATTGTCACGGGCGCCGTCGGACTGCCCTGCGACGGGTCGTCGTCGGTCGAAATTTTCTGCACAAACGGCTCGGGCTCTTTGATTAAAAACTGCGTTTTGTATTTGGCTAAAAGATTTTTTTCAAACGCCGCCTTCAGCATTTGTCGCTCGTCTTCCGTATATTCGCGCATTTTGTCGGTGATTTCGCGCGCGAGAATATCGCTCGGCGACGCGTTCGATGCGGCCGCTTCCGCTTCGAGAAGTTCGGCAAGGACAGTCGCTTTCAAATTTTCCGAAACGCGGTCGTAAGCTTCCGCTTCGAGCTCGTACAGCTCGCGCCGGTTCGCATTTTCAAAATCCTGAAACGTAATCGTTTTTGCGCCCGCCGTCGCCAGCGCGTCTGACGATTTCAGATTCGGCGCATTTATGTCTTTGACGGAAACAAATTTGTATTTGATTTTAAGCGCGCCGACAAACTGCTGCAAAGCTTTTTCCTCGGGCTCGCGGCGCAGAAAAGCGACAATCTGCGGGCGCATTTCCGAGAGCGACCGCCCGCCGATTGTGGTGCGGTTAGCGTCATAAATCGCCATAATCTGAGCGTCCGACGGCTCTGCAACTTTCGCCGCAACTTCAATCTCGAAAAGTTTTTCGATTGAAATTCTTCGCGTTGTCGCTTCAAGCTCCAAAAGCGTGTTGCCGATTTGTTTTTCGAAAAGCTCCGTGCGTTTTTCGGCGAGTCGTTTCGGCAGGCCGAGCCACATCTCGCGCGCTTCGGGACTGAGGTCGGCGGCGAAGAAATTCTTTTTGGTCGTCGTCGCCAGTAAAAGCTCATCCGCTTTCTGAGCAGACAGGGAAAAGGTAAAAACGAGTAAACAAAAAAATGCTGTAATAAATTTCATAAAAGACTTTCTCTTTTTACGCCGAGCGCGCGGAGATTTCATCGGTAAATTTTATCAAATCTTTCGGAACGCGGACGGCTTCCGCCTCGCCGGGCGCGCCGAAAATCTCCGCGTGAAAAATTTTCGCTAAGATTTCCACGCCGTCGACGACGCGCGGCGCGGGACGCGAAAAATAGGAAGTCGCGTCGAGCGCCCAGACTTCGCCGTTTTTTATCGCCGGAATCTCGCGCCAGCCCGGCGGGAAATGCGTGTTTTCCAGTTGCCGCAAAATGTCTTTCGCATAATAACCGCACGGAATCAGAACGAGAACCTCAGGTTTTGATTCGAAAATTTCGCGGTAAGTTGTCGTCACGCTTCGTTTGCCCGCTTCGCCTAAAATGCACTCTCCGCCGGCGATTTCCGTTTGCTCCGGCGTCCAGTGACCGGGCGCAAACGGCGGTTCGAGCCATTCGAGCATAAAAACGCGCGGCCAGTTTTTGATTGTTTCTGTCTGCTCGCGAACTTTATCCAAACGGTTTTGCAGATTTGCAACGACTTCCGCCGCTTTTTCCGATGTCCCGGTCAGCGTGCCGACGGTTTTTATATTTTCGAAAATATCCTCAATCGTGTTCGGCTCCAAAGAGACGACCTGCGCGCCCGCCGCATGGATGCGCGCCGCTTTTTCGACCGTTTTGTAAGAAACGGCGCAGACCTCGCAGAGCTCCTGCGTGATAATCAAATCGGGATTCAGCCGTTCGAGCGCGTCGACGTCCAAATCGTAAATCGAGCCGTGACCGTCGAGCTGCGAGCGGACGGCGTGGTCGATTTCCGCGCTCGTCATCGTTTCGTGCGAGATGCGGCTGGCCGTCAAACGCGGTCGGCCCGAAATATTCGGCGGAAAATCACATTCGTGCGTGATGCCGACTAAATTTTCTTCCAGTCCGAGCGCGCAGACGATTTCCGTTGCCGAAGGCAGAAGCGATACGATTTTCAGATTTGTCATATAAAATTTTTATTAAAACGACGCGGCTTTTAATTTTAGCTCACTTTATTTATTAAAAGGAATTGCCGCACCGTTTTTGAGAAAAACTCGGATAAATTATTAATAAACAAAAAACACTTGCATTAACAAACATTGTTTTGCTAAACTGAATTGGCAGATTTTTCGGAGAATCCGCTAACCCAACCTTCCACTCTAGATTTAATCCCCGATTAGAAACAATCAATTTTTAAAAAAGTGAGCGATTTTGCCGCATAAGCAAACGCGCGCTTTCAGAAACACGTTTCCGCCTGGATTCGACGGCGCATATTTTTATTTTTAATTGAGCTTAGAGGAGAATTTCCTATGCAGGACAGATTTTTTGGAAAACAAAGAATTTTAGTTACATTTACTATTTTACTTGCTTTATCAGTTATATTTTCACAATTTGCAGGCATTATCAGCGTGCAGGCGACGGGAACGATTACCGGTCGCGTTTTTCAGGACTTCAACGGAAACGGTACATACGACACGACCACGACAGTCACTAACAACGGTTTCGGCACGATTGCTGCCGCCATCGACCGCGGCGTTTCGGGCGTGACGGTTACGGCGTATGATTCGGCGGGCGTTTCGCGCGGAACGGCGACGACGGCGAGCGACGGAACATATACTTTAGCGGCCACCGGAACGGGCCCTTACCGCATCGAGTTTACGACACTTCCGTCGGGCTATTTCGCTTCGGCGCGAAGCACCGATTCGGTTACCGGCGGAACAGCGACCAACGCCGGCTCGACCGTTCAATTTGTCAATAACGGCACGACCGCCAACGTCAACCTCGCCGTCAATTATCCTGCGGATTACTCGCAAAACAACCCGGAAGTCGTCGCCTCGCTTTATTCTTCGGGCGACCAGATTACCGGCGTCAACAACGGTCTGCCGGTTCTCGTCAGCTTTCCGTATGCGGCGGGCAGCACCGACACGTTGACGACGGCGACCGAAACTCTTTTCGACGCGCCGAGCGCAAATCCGCTCGCGCTGGCGGCAAACGAAGTCGGGACGACATACGGTTTGGCTTACGCGCCGAAAAACCGTCTGATTTATTCGGCCGCGTTTTTCAAGCGGCACGCCGGGTTCGGTCCGGGCGGGCCGAACAGAATCTACGTCGTCAGCCGTGCCGGAGACGGTTCGGTGTCAACTGCTTTTACGGTTCCGGGTACGGCGACCAATTCGCATAATACGGCGGATTACGCGCGCGACAACGGAAATACTGGCTGGGACGCGGTCGGCAAAACTTCACTCGGCGGCATCGCTCTCTCGGAAGACGAAACGGTTTTGTATGCGATGAATCTCGCCAATCGCACGCTCTACGCGCTCAATCCTTCGACCGGCGCGCAAATCGCCGCGCAGGCCGCACCGACGAATCTGCCCGTTCCGAGCGGGACGTGCAACGCCAACGACGCCAGACCTTTTGCCGTCAGCTATTATCGCGGCTCGCTTTACGTCGGAATGGTTTGCAGCGCCGAATCGACCGCGACCGTCGATACTTTCACCGATTCAAATTCGAACGGGAAATATGACGGCGGCGATTATTATATGGAAATGAACGGCACTGCCGGACGTCAGGCGGCGACCGAGCCTTATCTGGATTTGGACGGAAACGGTTCATATACGGCGGGCGAAGCGTTTGTCGATAACGACGGAAACGGATTTTACAATCAGGGCGACGCGCGCCAGCTGCGCGCCTACGTTTATTCGGTTAATCCGACGACGCTCGCTTTCGGCGCATCGCCGGTTTTTCAGATGCCGCTTAATTATCGGCGCGGCGTCGTCACGCACACGACCGGCGCGTTCGGCATCTGGCGACCGTGGTCGAACGTTTATCGCGACGCGGGCGAAGGCGCGTTTCGCACCGTTTACTCGCAGCCGATGCTGACCGACATCGCGTTTGACAACGGAAACTTGATTTTAGGACTGCGCGACCGTATCGGCGACCAAGTCGGAAACGGCGCTCTCTCGAATCCGAACGACGCGAGCAACACGAATTTTTACCAGCCGCGCACGGGCGGCGACATTATCCGCGCCTGCGGAACGGTCGGCGCGTGGACGGTCGAAGCAAACGGGCGCTGCGGCGGCACGGGAACGTCGCCGCAAAACGACAGCGAAGGTCCGGGCGGCGGCGAATTTTATTACGGCGACTCATATGATTTGCAGGACTCGTATCTTTCGCCCGCGACGACCTTTAACGGAAAAGGCGGCAATCACGACGATACGGGCTCGGGCGGCATCGAGCAGCTGCCGGGCGCGCCCGACGTGATGATGACGAATTTCGACCCGATTCCGAACATCGTCAATATGACGCACGACGGCGGCGTTCGCTGGATGAACAACACGACCGGAAATTTCACGAAAGCTTATCGCTTGTATGACGGGAACGGAAACGACACGACCGTTTTCGGTAAAGCGGGCGGCGTCGGCGGAAGCCTGGTCATTCTGCCCGACCCCGCGCCGCTCGAGCTCGGCAATCGCGTCTGGCGCGACACCGACAACGACGGCGTGCAGGGTGCGGGCGAAAGCGGCATCGCAAACGTCACGGTTCGGCTCTACAATGCGAGCAATACGCTCGTCGGAACGGCCGTCACGGACGCGAGCGGCGAATATTATTTTGTCGGCTCGACCGTCGCCGATTCGAATTTGACCGACAATATCGGGCAAATAAACGGCGGCATCTCATACAATTCGACTTATCAAATCCGTCTCGACCTCGCGGCCAATTATACGGGAGCAGGCCCTCTGACCGGACTTCTGACGACGACGCGCGACGTTGCGACGCAGGCGGGATTCGCCGACGGCAGCGATTCGGACGCTTCGGTGGTTGCCAATCCGACCAATTCGCCGGCCGGAAATTATCCGGTAATTACTGTTACGACTGGAAATCCGGGCGACAACAATCACAATCTCGACATCGGTTTTGCTTCGAGCGCGACTTACAGTCTCGGCAACCGCGTCTGGTTCGACACCGACAACGACGGCCAGATTGACGCTGGCGAAGTCGGAATTTCGGGTGTTTCGGTTAGTCTTTTTCTGGACGCCAACGCCGACGGAACGCCGGACACGCCGGCCACCGCCGCGGCAACGATGACGACGGACGCGAGCGGCTATTATCGCTTCGATACGCTGGCCGCCGGAAATTACGTCGTTCGCATAAATTCTTCAAATTTTGCCAACGCTGCGGTTTTGGGCGGTTATCAAAACACCGCCGGAAGCAGCAATGCCGATTTGGATTCGACTTCGGTCGCCGGACAAAACGGCGAGAACGGAATCAATCCGGCGGGCGCGGCAAATTCGGTTCAGACGAGCGGAATCTTGTCGGGCACGATTAATCTCGGCGCGCCGGGCGAACCGACCGCCGAGGCCGACGTCCAGGTGTCGGGACAGGGCGCAATCGACCCGGCGGCCAATATGACCGTCGATTTCGGTTTCTACCGCGCGTGTCTTTCGGGAACTGTCTGGAACGATAACGGCGCGGGCGCAAACAATAACAACGGTATTTTGAACGTCGGCGAAAATCCGCTTCGCTTTATCAGAGTTCAATTATACGATTCGACAAACGCCCAGATTTTAGTCGGAACCGACGGAATTTTGGGAACTTCCGACGACAATGCAAACGGAATGCTGACAAACGCGAGCGGAAATTACAATTTCTGCAGCCTGCCGCCGGGGCAGTATCGCGTGGTCGTTACGCCGAACGGCGGAACTTCGAGCACGCCGACCTCGAACACGCCGGACAACAACATCGACAACGATGACAACGGTTTTCCGGGCACGGCTCCGTTTACCGGAAAAGTCACGAGCGGGCTGGTGACAATCACGCCCGGCAGCACCGGCACTTTGAATAACAATACGGTGACCAACAGCAGCGCGCTGACTTCGAATCCGACGGTCGATTTCGGCTTTGTCGTTGCTCCGACCGCCGTCAAGCTCGAAGATTTCGAAGCTTACACCGACGGCAGCAACGTCGCGCTGAAATGGGCGACGGGCGGCGAAGCCGGAAATTTAGGCTTTAACGTCTATCGCGAAACAAACGGCAAACGCGAGCTTTTAAACGCCGCGCCGATTGCCGGAAGTGCTCTGCGTTCGAGCGTCGAGCTGCAGGCGAGCGGCGAAAGCTACTCGTGGAACGACGATGAGCCGGAACTGAACGCCGCGTATTATCTCGAAGACATCGACATCGACGGCACGACCACTCTGCACGGCCCGATTACGCCGCAGTTTAAGGTTTTCGTCAACCGCTTCGAGCGCAAATCGGCACTTCTTTCGGATTTGACAAGGCCTGAAAGGAATTCAGCCGAAAGAGAATTCGTTCGCGGAGTCAAATCCGAAAATCTCGTTTTCAACCGTTTGAGCCAGTGGCAGATTGCCGGACAAAACGGCGTGAAAATTACGGTCAATCACGACGGCTGGTATCGCGTTTCGGCGGAGCAGTTACAGGCGGCGGGCTTTGACGTAAACTCAAACCGCAGCACGTGGCAGTTGTTTGCAAACGCGTCGGAAGTTCCTTTGAAAGTCGGCGACGACGGCGCAATCGAATTTTTCGGGCGCGGCGTCGATACGCCGGCAACCGATAAACAGGTCTATTACCTGATTGCCGGCAAAGGCGCGGGCCTGCGCGTCGCGGAAGTCAAAGGCGGAAACGCCGGCGAAAATCCGGCGCAAAGCTACGCGGTGACCGTCCAGCGCAAAGACCGTTCGCTTTACGTTTCGTCTATTTTGAACGGCGACGCGGAAAACTGGTTCGGCGCGATTATCAATCGCAACGGGCAGACGGCGCAGAGTTTATCGGTCAGCAAGCTCGACGCCGGTGGACAGGCGCATCTCGCCGTTAAGCTCCAGGGCTTGACGACGGGCGAGCATCTCGTCAACGTCAAATTCAACGACGTCGACCTCGGTGCAGTCAGTCTGAACAATCAGGAAAACCGCCAGTTTGAATTTGATTTGCCCGCGGATTCGGTTATCGAAGGCGCAAACAGCATCAAATTGCAGTCGGTCGGAACGGGCAACGACGTAAATCTGGTCGATACCGTCAGCCTGACGTATCAGAGACGCTTCGAAGCCGCAGACGATAAAATCAGATTTAGCGTCGCGGCCGGACAAACGGCGAGAATCGGCGGATTTACCACCGGAAAAATCAATGTTTACGAAGTTCAGCGCGGCCGGGTCGCCCGCCAGGTTTCGGTCGATTACGACGAAACGGACGCTGGTTACGGCTTCGGCCTCGGCGCGGCGAGTTACGACCGTGAATTTATCGCTCTGCCCGTTTCGCAGTCCGAACAGGCGTCGGCGGTCGAAAGAAACTTGCCTTCAAACTGGAACAGTCCGGCCAATAAAGCCGATTTCATCATCATCGCGCCCGCCGTTTTTCAGACGCAGGCCACGAGTCTTGCGGAAATGCGGCAAAATCAGGGCTTGAGAACGCAGGTTGTTTTGGCCGAAGACGTTGCCGACGAGTTCGGCGCGGGCGTTTTGACGACTGACGCGCTCAAGCAGTTTCTGCAAAACGCGACGACCAACTGGCGTCTCAAACCGCAATACGTTTTGCTCTTCGGCGATTCGAGCTACGACGCGCGCAATTATCTGCCGCAGGCGAGCCGCAATCTGATACCGACGCGTCTCATCGACACGGCGAGTATGGAAACGTCGAGCGACGCGTGGCTGGCGGATTTTAACGGCGACGGCGTGGAAGACATCGCGCTCGGAAGATTGCCCGCATCGAATGAACTGGAAGCAAATATGATGATTGCCAAACTCGTTCGCTACGACAATCAATCAAAACGCTCGGAAAAATCGAGCGTGATGGTTGCCGACCGCGGATTCGAAGGCTTTAGCGAAGCTCTGCAGACAAATCTGCCGGGCGACGTCCGGGCGACTCGAATCGACCGTTCGGAATTGACCGACGCCGAAACGCGCTCGCAAATTCTGAGCGCGCTGAACGATAATCCGATGCTCGTCACATACACCGGACACGGTTCGACCGGCGTTTGGTCAAGCACGACGATTTTCAGCTACGCCGACGCGGCACATCTGAATAATTCCGAGCTCGGCTTTTTTATGCTGATGACCTGTATGAACGGTTTTACGCATAATCCGACGGGCGATTCGCTGGCGGAAGCCGTCCTCAAGGCCGAAAACGGCGCGGCCGACGTCTGGGCGTCTTCGGGCATCACGACCGCCGACGTGCAGTCACAGATGAGCCAAACCGCAACGCGGCTTATCTTCGGCGGGAAAAACAGCGGACTTCGCGTCGGCGACATTACGCGCCAGGCGAAGCTTTCGACGACCGATAGTGACGCTCGCCGGACGTGGCAGCTTATCGGCGACCCGACCGTTTTCGTTAAATAAAATTTAGCGAAAACCTTTAACCCGAAAAGAGCGGAAATCCTTAAGGGAAATCCGCTCTTTTTTGTTTTTTGAATTAGTTGTTAAAATCAAAAACGAGGAGTTTTTATGGCAGAAGAAAATTTTCGGTTTGCGGGAACGGTCGACCATCTGGCGTTAAAGTGCGTCGACTTGCAGAAATCGGTTGACGAATACAAACGGCTCGGCTTCGAGGTCGAGACGATTTACGAAGACTGGGCGATGATGCGCGACTCGAAAGGCTTCGGCATCGCGCTGCTGCCGCCCGACTCGCGTCACCCGCCGCATATCGGAATGCGCGTCGAAACTCTCGAAGAGCTCGAAAAAGCGGCTGAAAAAGAAGGCCGCCCGCTAAAAGAGCATCGCGACCGAACCGTCTCGTTCTACACCAGAGGCGTCGACGGAAACGCGGTCGAGCTGATTTATTACCCGCCGGATTTTAAAGGCTGATTGAACCACAGAAACGCAAAGGCACAGAGAAAAGAAAAAACAATTAAAATCTCTGTGTCTCTGTGGTGAAAATTCTTATGAAAAAACTGCCGCGCGAGTTTTATCTGCACCCCGACACGCTCGAAATCGCAAAAGATTTGCTCGGAAAATTGCTGGTCGTGCCGAATGCGGCGGGCGAAAGAGTTTCGGGAATGATTGTCGAGACGGAAGCCTATCTCGGCGCAATCGACAAAGCCGCGCATTCTTACAAAAATCGACGTACGCCGCGCACCGAGACGATGTTCGCCGAGGGCGGAACGGCTTATATTTTTTTTATCTACGGGATGTATTTTCAATTTAACGTCGTCGTCGGTAAAGTGGACACGCCGCACGCCGTTTTGATTCGCGCCGTCGAGCCAATCGAGAAAATCGAAACGATGCGCGAGAGGCGGCTCGCCAAAAATCCGAATTCAAAAATAATCGACAAAAATCTGACGTCCGGGCCGGGAAAGCTCTGTATCGCGCTCGGAATCGATAAAAGTTTTAATAACGCGGATTTGCTCGGGGAAAAAGTCTGGCTGGAAGCTTTTAATACATTTTCCACAGACCAAATCGTCTGTGGAAAACGCATCGGCATCGATTATGCCGAGGAATACGCCGAAAAATCGTGGCGTTTCTGGGTAAAAGATAATCCGTATGTCAGCCGTCTGAAATAATTTAAGTCATCAGATATTGATGCAGAATCGGCTCAAGCACGTCAAAATCAATCGGCTTATCAATCAAATCGTTACAGCCCGCGTCAATCGCTTTCTGGTAATGATATTTACCGAAGGCGGTAACGGCTATAATCGGCAGTTTTTGGGCGTCAGTGTCGAATTCGCGGATGGCGCGCGTCGCCGTCAAACCGTCAACCACGGGAAGAGAAATATCCATTAAAACAAGGTCAGGGTGCTGATGTTTTACTCTGTCGATTGCTTCAATACCGTCGCCGGCTTCGATTACCTGATAGCCGTAAGTTTCGAGCAAAAACTTCATAAACTCGCGCGTATCTTCGTAATCTTCAACAATGAGAACTTTTTTTGGCATAAAACACGTCCAACTAAAAATTAGAATTAATTCAATACATAAAATAATTCCGCCTTTTATTAAAGCAAGCGCAGTGCCAGACAAAAAAGCCGTCTGAAAATCAAACGGCTTTCAAAACTGTCTTTTTTGAGATTTTCGATTATTTATCGGGAGTCGTATCTACCTCGATTCGAGAAAGTTTCCAGCCTCCGTCATCAATAAAATGCAGCACAAATTTTGTCCTATTAGGGTTTGTTTTGTAAAAACCCTGAAGCACGAGCGTCGAAAATCCGGCTTCTTTTCGAATGGAGGGTTTTTGAGAAAACACGGCGTCGAGCGAATCGATGTCGCTGATGTCGATTTTTTTATCGATAAATTCCTTAAAAGTTTCTTCAAACTCTTTTGCGGAAATTTGTTTTTTCCAAGGCGCGCAGATTTTTGAATAAAAATCCGAGAAGTCTCCGTTTTGGACGGCTTCGTTAAAGTCCATCAAAACGGTCTTCACCATCTTTTGCAGCTCCCGTATGGGAGGCGCTCCCATATCGGCGGAAGCGTTCGCCCGCTCGCTAATGGGCGCGATTGTTAAAAGAATTATCCAAACGAACGTGAAAACGAATTTTATATGAAAGAAATTCGGTTTTTTCATAATTTTTAATATCGCTCGCATCAGCTTCCTTGCTCGGCTTATTTGGTAAATTTTCAAACTATGTTTACGGATAATACGCGATTGTTCGGTAAATTGTCCATAACGGCTTTAAGACAATTTTGCCTTTTACTTTTTTCTTTTCAAAGGCATTCTCGACGATGCTGTTGCCCTGCGTATCAAATTTATACTTAAAGATTTCGTCGTCGCTCACTTTTCCGTCGGCGTCCATTAAATGTTGCTCGATTATATTTCCGTCTTTGTCTAAAAACTTGAAAGTCTGACCCATTTCCGAACCGTTCTGGTCATAATCCAGCTCTTCTATTTGATTTCCCTTATATTTATAAACTAAGTGATGCCAGACTTCTCCATTGTTTTGATAATGCCATTCCTCAATAAGACGACTCTGTTCATCATACTTATAGATAACTTTCATATCATATCGGGCATCTCTCGGAGCATTCGGATTTAACGCATTATCTTCGGCTCTCATCGTTATGCTTATACCGCGCGGGTCAGGACGTTCACCGTCTTGATATTCAATTGAATTGGATTTAGTGACGCGATTCCCGTCAATATATCCCCAAACGGTTACGTCTGTCGGGTAGCCTTCGTCATAGGAAACCGTTTTTATTAAATTGCCCGCTTCGTTATAATATTCTTCCGAATTTCGCTCACGTTTGCCGTTGACAAGATATTCCTCAATGACACTTTTTATTTTGCCTTTAAGATTTTTGTCCTGAGCATCCGACTTTAACTTTTCTGCAACCGGCGTTTGCGGCAGAGATTTCGGCGTGGCGTCCGCGATTTTTTTCGCCAAATCAACTTTCGGTTTCTTTTGCGCGTCGGCAAAAGTTGAAAAAACGGAAAATAACAAAAAGATAATAATTGTTGATTTTATATTTAGCATAAAGTGAATTTTCCGAAATCTGATACTGCCTTAAAACAAAGAAAAAAGCCGCTAATCGCTAAAACTCAGCGGACAGCAGCTTCTTCGGTAGAACTGTTTGGATTAACCTGTGCTTTTTTCAAAGCCGAGCAAGTCCCGCAAACAACTTCCTTGAGACTTGGCTCAGGTTGCAGCCACCTCACTGGAATCATTTAACATACGTTTTTGGATCACCTCCTCTTCAGCGTTGAGGGTATATTAAACCAATCCGCCGGCGCGCGTCAATAGTTTTTTTTTGCCGGATTTAGTATTATTCGCACTATGAAAAATCTTTATCCTGAAATCGAGCCGTTTGATTCGGGAATGCTTAAAGTTTCCGATATTCACGAGATTTATTACGAGCGTTGCGGCAACCCGGACGGCATTCCCGTCGTTTTTCTGCACGGCGGGCCGGGCGGCGGTCTGATTCCGATGTACCGGCAGTTTTTCGACCCGAAGGCGTATCACATAATTTTGTTCGACCAGCGCGGTTCCGGAAAATCGACTCCGCACGCCGAGCTCAAAGAAAACACGACCTGGGATTTGATACACGACATCGAAACTCTGCGCGAAAAATTCGAGATTGCCAAATGGTTCGTCTTCGGCGGCTCGTGGGGCAGCACTTTGAGTCTGGCTTACGCCGAGACGCATCCCGACAAATGTCTCGGGCTCGTTTTGCGCGGGATTTTTCTGACGCGCCGCAAAGAGCTTTTGTGGTTCTACCAATACGGCGCGAGCGAGATTTTTCCCGATTTCTGGGAGCGCTACCGCGACGCCATCCCGTTTGAAGAGCGCGGCGATTTTATGACGGCGTATTATAACCGCCTGACGAGCGATGACGAGCAGACGAGGCTTTCGGCGGCGCGCGCGTGGAGCGTCTGGGAAGGCTCGACCTCGAAGCTTTATCCGAGCAGGGATTTGATGGAGCATTGGGAAGGCGAGCACGAAGCGCTCAGCCTGGCTCGCATCGAATGTCATTATTTTATGAACAATTCGTTTTTCCCGACGGAAAATTATTTAATCGAAAACATCGATAAAATCCGCCATCTTCCGACCGTCATCGTGCAGGGACGCTACGACGTCGTCTGCCCGATGACGAGCGCCTGGGATTTGCACCGCGCGTTTCCCGAAGCCGAGCTCGTCGTCGTCGCGGACGCCGGACATTCCATCAGCGAGCCGGGTATCACGTCCGCGCTCGTCGATGCGACCGATAAATTCAGGGGAAAATCTTAATGTTCGTTTTGAAAATCGTCGGTTGCCAGGGAGAGTGGAAAAAGGTTTCGATGACCAAGCTTTTGCGCGACCGGCTCGATATCAGTCTCGCTCACGCGAAAAAAATCGCCGACGATGTTCTCGACGGTGAAGTGATTTTTATAACTGCCGACGATGAGCAAACGGCAAAAAACTGGGCAGACGAGCTGGCCGAAACCGGCGCAATCGTCGAAATTGAAAATTAAAGACAGCTTGTATGCCGTTTTCCGATGGAAACATTCGGAAAATAGCGGTATGATGTGAAAATCTAAGGCGCAAACTTTTCGTTTAAATTCAGCGTCTAAAAAATTGGAAAAGAATTATTATGGGTGGTTTAGGAACAACTGAAATTATTTTAATCGTTGCGGTTTTATTTTTGCTTTTCGGCGCGAGCCGTCTGCCGCAGCTGGCGAAATCGTTCGGGCAAACGCGCAAAGCGTTTCGCGACGGAATGCGCGAGGCCGAAGAAGAAGAAAAACGGGACCAGGAACAAAAACAGATTAATCCGAATTCTTCTGCGCCGCAGATTTCAAGCGTCAGCGACGAAGCGCTGCTCGAAGAAATGCGCCGCCGCGCCGAAGCGAAACAAGGATAAATCGACAGCTGAAAACTGAAAAGTGAAAGCTGTAAACGGTAAGATTTATTCCGGTTTTCGGTTTTCAGCTTTTTCGATTAAATCTTTTCACCGACGACGAGCGTCGCTTTTATCGAAAAGCGAAACGTCAGCGTTCCGTCCTCGTTATCGACCGTCTGAGCGAGCTTTCTTTTGACTCGCTCTTTTTCGTTTTCGTCCAAAAATCCGAGCCAGACCGGCAGCAGAAAATCTTCCAGCAGCGGTGCATTAATAAAATCTTCGCCGGTTTCAAATTCGAAAACCTCGTTGTCGGTAAAGCTCTGAACGCGTTTCAATCCCGCGTTTTTGAAAATTTCCTCGACGCTCGAGACGGTCGGAATCCCGTTTATCAAATCTTCTATTCGCCCGCTGTGTTCGAGCAAATTTGTGTTCAGAAGCGTTTCCCAGAGAAACGAAAAAATCTCGCCGAAGCTGCCCGCCGTCGGCAGAAAAACGGCGACCTGATGCGCGCTGAAGTCGACCATTTTTTGAACAAATGCGGGCAAATTCTCCGGCCTGACAAAACTTGCATCGGCCAGAACGGCGTCGTAATTCGTGCCCGCCGCGCTGTTTACAAAGTTAATTTCCGCGTAGCGTGTCTCGGCGCGGGCTTCGTCGGCGTCGATGACGTCCTGTTTGGCCTGCGAGATTTTTTGCAGCTCGGGCGTTTCGCTGACGGCGAAAATCTCGACTTCTTTGCCGAGTTTGTCGCGCAGTTCGAGCGCGTGGCTGCCGCTGCCGGAATTGTAATAAAGAAGCGTTCCCCTGTCAGAAAACTTGATGTGCCGGTCGACGATTTCGGTGAAGCGTTTTGTCCAGTCGCCGCTGATAAATAAATCGTCTATAAATGCGAGTTCCTTTTCCGTCTTGCTCATACTTCTATTTTAACCTTTGGGAAAATTTTTCACCACAGAGAGCACAGAGAACACAGAGAGAAAAAGAGTTTTTGAAAAGGTTTGTCTTTGAGATAAATTCGTGTTATTCGTGTAATTCGCGGCTAAAAAAACTCTGTGTTCTCTATGTCCTCTGTGGTGAAATTTAGTAGGGAGAAAATTGTGTCGAAAACTATCAAGGAATTGTTTGATTTGTCGGGACGAACGGCAATTGTGACCGGCGGCTCGCGCGGCATCGGGAAGGAAATGGCGGAAGGCCTTGCGGAAGCGGGAGCGAGTTTGATGCTCTGCGCGCGGCGCGCCGAATGGCTCGACGAAACGCTCGAAGAATTGCGCGCGAAAGGATTTAATGTGGCGGGAAAGCTCGCCGACGTTGCCGTCGCCGAAGACGTCCAGGCGGTCGTCGATGAAACCGTTCGACAATTCGGCAAAGTCGACGTTTTAATCAACAACGCCGGAATCTCGTGGGGCGCGATGCCTGAGGAAATGCCGCTCAATCAATGGCAGAAAGTTCTCGACGTCAATCTGACCGGCTGTTTTCTGATGGCGCAGGCGGCCGGGCGCGAGATGCTCAAAGCACGCAGCGGCTCGATTATCAACATCGCTTCGATTTCGGGAATGACTTCCAGCGCCAACGGCCCGTATTACGCCGGATACGTCGCCAGCAAAGCCGGTTTGATTGGCTTGACGCGCGAGCTGGCGGCGAGCTGGGGACGACGCGGCGTTCGCGTCAACGCCATCGCGCCCGGATTTTTTCATTCAAGACTCGCCGACGCCGTCATCGAGCGCTACGAAGGCGACATCAGAGACAACAACCCGATTCCGCGCATCGGACAGGAAGGCGAATTAAAAGGCGCGGCGGTTTTTCTTGCCTCGGACGCTTCGAGCTACGTGACGGGACAAACGATTGTCGTCGACGGCGGGATGACGGTTTAGAAAAACGGTTCTCCGTATTGGGTTTTCGGTTTTTGCAAAAACCAAATACCGAAAGCCCAAAACCAATTTTTTAAATCTTAAATTGCAAATCGCAAATCGCAAATCTAAAATCAAAAATATCTTTATGGATTACGCTGCAACGACGCTGAATCTGGCTTCGATAATCGAACAACACGCGCGGCTCGCGCCGGAAAAGGAAGCGATTGTCTGGAATGAAATGCGCTTTACTTACGGGCAGCTCAACGCGCTCGCGAATCGCGTGGCGAACGCTTTGACCGAGATGGGCGTCGGGCACGGCGACAAGGTCGCGCTCGCGTGCCCGAATCTTCCGTTTTTTCCGATTATCTATTTCGGCATCGTCAAAACCGGCGCGGCGGTCGTCCCGATTTGCATTTTGTTTAAGCCGCGCGAGGTCGCGTATCACCTGCGCGATTCGGACGCGAAAGTTTGTTTTACGTTTGAAGGCACAAAGGAGTTTCCGCTCGGGCAAACCGTCAAGGAAGGTTTCGACGCGGTCGACGCGTGCGAGCATCTGGTTGTCATGACGAACGACCCGCTCGCTCCGAGCCCGTTTGAAAATTCAAAAACGCTGACGGAAATCACCAGAGATAAAGCCGAAATTTTTGAAACTTACCCGACCGCGCCCGGCGATACGTGCGCGATTCTCTATACGTCGGGCACGACCGGACAGCCGAAAGGCGCGGAATTGACGCACCTCAATTTGATGACGAACATCACGACGACTTACGGCATCCATCTTCCGGTTCTGGATTTTACCGACGGCGAGCAGAAAACCTGTTTGATAACGCTGCCGCTTTTTCACACGACCGGGCAGACCGTGCAGATGAACACGAATCTGTATGCCGGAAATCGCGTCGTGCTGCTGCCGAGATTCGACGCCAAAGCGACGCTCGAAGCGATGGAGCGCGAGCGCGTAAATTTCTGGGTCGGCGTTCCGACGATGTTCTGGGCGCTTTTGAAATACGTCGAGGAAACCGGCTTCGACGTGACGAAAATTCGCGAATCTATGAAAGTTCCGACTTCGGGCGGCGCGCCGATGCCGGTCGAGGTGATGAAGGAATTCGAGCGCGTTTTCGGTTTGCGAATCCTCGAAGGCTACGGTTTGTCGGAAACTTCGCCGCTCGCCTGTTTTAATCATTTTGCAAAGCCGTCCAAGCCCGGCAGCGTCGGCCAGCCGATTTTCGGCGTCGACGTACGCTGTTTTGACGAAAACGACAACGAAGTGAAACGCGGGACGCGCGGCGAAATCGTCATTCGCGGCTCGAATGTGATGAAGGGCTACTACAAGCGGCCCGAGGCGACCGCCGAAGCATTTCGCAACGGCTGGTTTCACACGGGCGACGTCGGAATTATGGACGAAGACGACTATATTTCAATCGTCGACCGCAAAAAAGATATGATTCTGCGCGGCGGCTACAACGTCTACCCGCGCGAGCTTGAAGAAGTGATAATTACGCATCCGGCCGTCGCGCTCGTCGCCGTTCTCGGCGTTCCCGACGAGCGCCTCGGCGAGGAAGTTAAAGCCTATATCGTCAGAAAACCGGGCGCGAACGTTACCGAAGAAGAAATGATTAACTGGTGCAAAGAGCAGTTTGCCGCCAACAAATACCCGCGCCACGTCGAGTTTCGCGACGAGCTGCCAATCGGCAACACGGGCAAGATTTTCAAACGAGCATTAAGAGAAGAAAATTAACCATCTGCTCCGCAACACAGAGATTTTTATTATTTCTTTTCTCTGTGCCTTTGTGGTGAAAATATTTTTATGAAGGTTCAGGTTTTATTTTTTGGCGCGACGGCTGATGAGGTCGGCGAAAGGGAAATCGAGATTGATTTGGAAAGCGCCGCGCAGGCCGACGCGGTTTTTGCGCAAATCGTCGGAAAATTTCCGCAGTTAGAAAAACATTCTCTGCTTTTCGCCGTCAATCAGGAATACGCAAACGGCGACGAGATAATAAACGAAGGCGACGAGCTGGCTGTTTTTACGGCTGTTTCGGGCGGCTAGCGTTATATAAGGATTTATCGGAAGACTGCGCGCCTTAATGTCGCATGCGACATTAAGGCGCGCAGAGTTGCGGCTGAGAGATGCAGAGTTGCGGCTGAGAGATTCAAATTAAAAATGTGTGAAAAACAGGCTGATTTTGCCGAGATTACCTCTGAGCCGCTCGAAACGGGCGCGATTGCGCGGCGCGTCGTTCCGGCAAACTGCGGCGCGACCGTTACTTTAGACGGTTATGTACGGCAGTTTACAAAAGGGCGCGAGACGCTTTATCTGGTTTATGAAGCCTACGAGGCGATGGCGCGGAAGGAGATGGAAAAGCTCATCAGTGAGGCGCATCAAAATTTTGAAATCGAAAACGTCGGCATCGTTCACCGTCTCGGACGATTGGAAATCGGCGAAACGAGCGTCGTCATCGCGGTCGCTGCGCCGCATCGCCGCGCCGCGTTTGCAGCGTGCGAGTGGCTGATAAAAGAATTAAAGCGCACCGTTCCGATTTGGAAAAAGGAGGTTTACGCCGACGGCGAAACGTGGATTGAAGGCGACGCGGGAAAGTAGATTTTACTCCATTCCGAAGCTCGCCTCGGCTTTCGCCAGTTTCTCGTCAAACAATTCGTCGAGATTCGAATTGACGCCGCGCAGGCCGTCGACGACCGCTTCGCTCCAGCGGATGTAGGCGACGCGTCTTTCGGTTTCCCACCAATCGGGCGGATTTTCGGTCACGTCGCGCACGTTGCAGATTTTATCGGCCAGCTTGATTTGCTTTGCCCCGTCGGAAATATGCGGCGCGTGCTCGATTTGAAGTCGTTTTCTTTCCGGTTTCGGCAGCGATTTGTCGTCGGAAACTTCGAGCACATAGGCGCATATTTCCGCGCCGAAAATCGTTTCGATTTCTTCTTTCGTCGCGTCCGTGTCTTCGATTGTGTCGTGCAGAATGGCGGCGCTCAAAACGCCTGTGTCGTTGATTTGGCCGACGCCGGCGAGAATGTCCGCGACTTCTAAGGGATGATTGATGTAAGGCACGCCGTCCGCGCCTTTGCGTTTTTGGTTGCGGTGCTTAAAGGCGGCAAAGCTTGCGGCTTTCAGCAGTAAGTTTATGGTATTCACATTTTAGTTTGACAGAAAAAGTGGAGAGCGACAATGGACGAGGGACGAGTGAAAAAATCTTCTTCACTCGTCCCTCGTCCATTGTCGCTATTAACTCGTTTCTACTTCACCACTTCAATCGTCAAAACCTGCTGGCCGGAGATGATAAACTCGGCGGGCGGAATTTCCTGCTCGGTCAAAACCGTCATAATCGTCGGTTTGATGCCGCCGGCGTTGCGGTCGCTGTTCAGGGTTGCCAGAACTGACGGCGGAAGATTCGGCAGCTCTTTCGCGCCGATAATCGCGCCGTTCGTGACGCGGTAGGTCTGGACGTATAAGCGGTCGTCTTTTTTGATTTCGTTGATGGTTTTTATCAATTCGGCGAGATTTTTCGGCACGAACTGCTGCGAAGCCGAAATCTGCTGAACCGAAGCGCCGTCGCTGACATTGACGAGAAGCGTTCCAACGGGAGTATCGGCGGGAATTTTGACCGGAATCTTCTGCGCGAAAATCTTGCCCGAATCCGAGCGCACAAACGCCTGAACTTCAAACGAATCGCCGGCTTTGACCTCGGTTTTATCGAGCGTTATGCGCTCAAGGCTGGCCGTTTTGCTGCCGTCAATCGAAGTCAGGTTGAGATTAATCTCGGTGATTTCCGCGTCGTCGAAACGGCTTCTGAAAATCGCGCTCGCCGGAGCGACGACCGAACCGGCGGCAAACTGCGTCGCCTGCATTCCGCTGTAGCGGCGCTCGATTTTTACCGGCTCCTGATTTTTCAACTTGATTTTGCCTTTTACTTCAATCGTCGAATCGCCGAGCGCGCGCTCGTTTGCGGTCAAAGTGTTGTAAACGGTGAGGTTCAAGAGAAGCGGCGTCAGAAAATCGTCCCTGACAATCTCGTAGTTCAAAGTTTCGACATTGTTGCGGCTCGTCTCCAGCGTCAGTTTGACCGGAATCATTTTCGGCGCTTGGCCGAGTTTTCCGTAAACTCCGGTTTGCCTGTCCTGCGTCATCGCGCCGACCATCGCGTCCGGAACGGCGAGCTTAAACGAATTATTTATGCTCGGAATGACCGTCACGACGCTCGATTCCGACATCGGCAAATCAGACGTTCCGAGATTCAGGAACGGGTGACCGAAAGCGTAAATTTTATCGCCGTCGCGAAAAGTTACCGTGCCCGACGCGGCCATCGAATAATCGCCGCGCGTGAGCTGCATCGAAACCGAAGCGCCGCCCTGCAGAGTGTTTTCGTTTGACGCTTTCATCGGCGAAATTTTAGCAGCGCCGCCGACGGCCGAAACCGGCATCAGCCCGAATTGCGCGAGCTGCGGCGCAAAAAGATTCAAAGTTTCCTGCGAAAATCCGCTAAACGAAAGCGGCGTCGCAATCGGCTGAAACGCTTGTCCGGCAACCGAGCTTAGCGAAGAATTGCCGCTCGTTAAAACCGAGCTCTGCACCATCGCGCCGTTCGGGAAAGTCGGTTTCCAGTTGGTCGCCGCCAGCTCGGCAAACGAAAACGAGCGCGGCTCGCTCGTCCTTGTCTTGACGCCCTGTTTTTGCTCGAACATCGAGAGCATCTGCTCAATCGGCGTGATGCCGCAAATCGGTTCTTTCGAAAAAGGAAAGCTGTAGGAAATCGCGCCGACCAATTTCCCGTCGATATAAACGGGCGAGCCGCTCATCCCGGCAAAAACCGCCGTCCGGTCAGCGCCGCCGCCCGACAGGCGACCGATAATCAAGTCCTGTTTCGGCCCGATTGCGCCCGGCACAACGCCTAAAATTTCCACGTTAAATTCTTCCGGCTGGCTTCCGCGAAAGACGGTGCGCGCCGTTCCCTGCAAGCCTTCCTTAATCTCGGAAAGCGGGAAAAACTGAGCGCTCGTTTTGGCTGAAACCGCGGATTTTGTTTCGTTTTTGGCTTGCAGCTGCGGAAAAGCGGTCAGGGAAAAAGCGAAAATAACCAGCAAACAGGCGAAAATTTTTGTTCTCATTTCTTTTTAAAAAATCTTCCTTTATTGTCGGCAAATATGGTAACATTTTAGATAGCTTACCGAAAGCCTTAATTTTCCAGGGCTGTCATTTAAGACTCTCAAAACCGATTTTCAGTTGTATTTCTTTTCAAAATCATGAGCATAGGTGACAAGTAATAATTGTTAGGTGAATAGCTAAGGACAATTTACTGTTCACTTTTCGTTTTTCACTTTTCACTTCATAAAATTCCTATGGCAAAAACAAAGCGTCTTTTTAAAAGTTTTTCCCGTCTTCTGCTGCCGGTTATCATTCTTCTGGTTCTGACCTTCGTCTGGGCTTCGGTCTGGCTGGTTTACATGACCGCCAATCCGCCGAAAGCGGCTTATCTGGTAACGCCGGAAAAATACGGGCAATTGAGCACCCGCGGCGCGCGCGTGACGGACGAAACGTGGACGAACCATGACGGCTCGCAGTCGCGCGGCTGGCTTCTGAAAGGTTCGGAAAACGCGCCCGCCGTGATTTTGCTGCATCGCTACGGCGCCGACCGCTCGCACCTGCTCGATTTGGGCGTCAAGCTCAACGAAGCGACGAATTTTACGGTTTTGATGCCCGACGAGCGCGGTCACGGCCTGAATCCGTCCATCAAAAACACGTCGTTCGGCGGCTGTGAAACGGACGATATTCTCGGCTCTCTCGAATTTTTGCGCGGGCTGAAAACCGACGCGCAGACGCCGCTCATCGGCCAGTCAATCGGCGTTTACGGAGTTGAGATGGGCGCTCTCGTCGCGCTTTCCATCGCTTCAAAGGACGAATACGTGAAAGCTCTGGTGCTTGATTCGGTGCCGCAGTCTTCGGACGAAGTGCTCGCCTCGGCGGTCAGCGCGCGCTTTCCTTTTGCCAGCGCGGTGACATCGAAATTTGCGCAGATAGGAACATACGCTTATTTTTACAACGGCTGCTACAAGCGCGATTCGCTGTGCGATTTGGCGAAAAACATCTCGAACCGGCAGATTCTGCTGCTCGCCGGTGCCGACGCGCCGCGTTTTCAGGATTCGACTTCTAAAATCGCCAAATGTTTTCCCGCGACGACGAAAATCGAAACAAAAACCGACCTCAATCCGTCGGGCTTCAATTTGACGAACGCGTCGCTGGAGCAATCCGAGTCTTACGACCAGCGAGTAATCGCGTTTTTCAAACAGGCGCTGGGCGGAGTTTGAAGAAAATTGAGAGATGACTCGCAATAAAAGTCTCTATCTAAAATCTCTGCTTATCGCTTTTTTGATAGAATGTCTCGTTTTGTCTCTGACTATTTGGCCGATACTCGAAGGCTTGATGAGACATACTTCAGCCGCGCCGATTCAATCCTCGCTTTTTATGCAAATTCTGGGTTTCTGCGGCGTGATGTTTCATATGCCGTCGCTTTTTCTGACCATCTGGTTTTTCCCGCCGCTCGCGCCCGTCGTGCAAATCTTCATTATGAGCGGATTCGTATATTTAAGACTTAAATTTATCGAAGGATTCAATGAGAGCGAGCTGAGAAAAGCGGCGAATTAAATATCGATTTTCTTTTTGCTGTGCCCGTTTGTCTTGGCGACTTTCTTGATTTCGGCGCTGTCTTCCATTTTATCGACCGTCTGGACGAGGATTTCGCGCAGGCGCGTCAGGCGTTCGATGGTCGAGCGCGTTTCGACCATTTTATACTTCATTTCCGGTTCGAGATTAAACGCGGCGGTGACGAGAAACGAGAGCTGTTCGGGTTCGGCCTGCGGAATGTCGGGAAAAGCGCCGCGCTCGCCGCTTAATTTGTGCGCCGCTTTGGCGATGCGTTTGAAAAGAGCGAAAACGTCGTCGGCCAGCGGATTCAAAATCCCGGCGTCTTCCGCATCGTCTTCAAAAAATTCGAGGTCGCCGACCAGATACGGCTCGCCCGCGTCGATATAATCGACCAGTCGATAGCGAATCAGCCCGATGGTCAGAATATTCGAGCGCCCGTCTTCCAACATTTCGACTTCGCGCACTTCGGCGATGCATCCGACGGTTCCGATTTCCGGTTTTTCAACAAAAGTTTCAAGTGGATTAAAGAACGTGACGCCGAACAAATGACGGTCTGTCTCGACGTCGGCGAGCATTTTGCGGTAACGCTCTTCAAAAATACGCAGCGGCAGAATCTCGTTCGGCAAAAGCACCAGCGGCAGAGGAAAAATCGGCAAATGTTTGACGCCGAGAACTTTCTCGAAGGCTTCGGACATGATTTTATTTTAGATTGTAAAACGGAAAACGGAAAATGAAGATTTAATTTTCCGTTTTCCGTTTTACATTTTCCGTTGTCCTTGTAAGCTATAAAAATGAAGAAAAAGGTCGGCGTCGGAATTATCGGGACGGGATTTGCGCGAAAAGTTCAGATTCCGTGTTTTTTGGAATGCGCGGAGGCAGAAGTAGTGTCCGTCGCGAGCGGTCGGCGCGCAAATGCGGAAGCGACGGCCAGGGAATTCGGCATCAGACATTTCACGGACGATTGGCGCGAAACCGTTTCCCGCGATGACGTCGATTTGGTCTGCATTACCACGCCGCCGAATCTGCATCTCGAAATGGCGCTTTTCGCGATTGAAAACGATAAACACGTTTTGTGCGAAAAACCGATGGCGATGAACGAGCGCGAAGCGCGCGAAATGACCGAACGGGCGCGCGAAAAGGGCGTCCTCGCGCTGATTGACCACGAGCTGCGTTTTCAAAACGGGCGGCAAAAAGCGTTTGAAATGATGCGCGGCGGCGAAATCGGAAAAATTCGTCACGCCAAATACAATTTTCGCGCGCCTCATCGCGGCGACGCCGGATTGCCGTGGGACTGGTGGTCGGACGCTTCGCAGGGCGGCGGCGCGCTCGGCGCCATCGGCTCGCACGTCATCGATTCTTTTTTGTGGTTTCTCGGCGACATTTCAAGCGTTTTCTGCCAGCTCCAGACGCACATCAAAGAGCGCAAAGACGAAAATTCGGGCGAGCTGCGACGAGTGACGACCGACGACGAAGTGAATATGATTCTGCGTTTTGCCGACAATGATTTGACCGTTGATGCGACCGGAATAGTTTCGATTTCGATGACCGAATACCCGAAATATCAAAACCGTATCGAATTTTTTGGCACCGAAGGCGCAATTCGCATCGAGCATCGCGGCGAGCTTTTTCTCGCGCGGGCGGGCGAAAACGATTGGCGCGAAATCGAGTGCGGTCTCGGACGAGCCGTCGAAGGCGTCGCCGACACCGGGTTTTCGCGCGGATTTATGGAGTTTGCGCCAAAAATCATCGAAGCGATTCAAACCGGAAAAACGGAAATCGAATATGCTGCTGACTTCGCCGACGGCTTAAAAGTGCAGATTATTCTCGATAAAGCCGTCGAATCGAGCGAAAGCGGTGAAGCGAAAAAAGTGAAAAGTGAAAAGTGAAAAGTGAAAAGTTAAGGAAAATATAAAAAATATTCCGACGCTTTTCACTTCCCGCTTTTCACTTTCGACTTACTATCGGCTTACGTTTTTCGCGGCAAATATGATAAAACTAATTAACCCCTAATTTTTCCATAAAAGGTTTTTTCAATCATCTAGGAGTATTTATTTAATGAAAGTTGCAAAAATTGCATTCTTATTTCTTTTAATAGCCGTGTTCGCCGCGCCCGATTACTGGCATATTGCGGCGCAGGAAGAAGGCGAAAAAGTTTTCGGCGAGGAAGAAGCGGATTTGCCGGAAGGCGTAAAAATCGACAAGGACGAGTATCTCCGGATGCGCAACGAGCAGATGGATATGCTGCGCGGTTTTGATACCGCCAAACAGGATTCGCGCCAGAAAGCAGTTTCTGCGATGGAAAAAGCGGAAAAAGACCTGGCCCGCCGGCGCGCGGCGCAAAATCAGCCGCTCCAATCTTTATGGAATCCGCTCGGGCCTTCGCCGATTCCAATCAACTCGACCGTTTCATATAGCGGACGCACTTCGGCCATCGCCGTTCACCCGACAAATCCGAACATCGTTTATGTCGGAACGGCGCAGGGCGGACTTTACCGCACGTTAAACGGCGGCGCGACGTGGACGCCCCTGTTGGACGGCGCTCTGACGCTGGCCATCGGCGCGGTGGCGATTTCGCCGTCAGACCCGACGACCGTTTTTGTCGGCACGGGCGAATCGACTCTTTGCGGAAGCGGCTGTTTTATCGGCGTCGGGCTTTATCGCATCACAAACGCCGACACCAATCCGGTCGTTTCACAAGTTCTCAATAAAGACGGGGCCGGCAACGACGTTTTCACCGGACGCGCCATCAGCGAAATCATCGTCCACCCGACCGACCCGAATATCATTTTCACCGCATCGACGAGCGGCGTCGCCGGAATCGGGCAATCGACGACCGGACTGACTTTGCCCGCCGCCGGACTTTATCGCTCGACCAACGCGATGTCGGCCAATCCGACGTTCGCCAAAATAGCGATTCCCGGAACGCTCGCCGCCAGCCGTTCGATTACCGACATCGGCGTCGACCCGGGCAATCTGAATCGAATGGTCGTCGCGGTTATCGGAAGCGGCGGCGACGGCGGCGTTTATCTTTCGACCGACGCGCTCGCCGCGACGCCGACCTGGACGCGCACTTTGACGACCGGCGACGGCGCAACACTCGGACGAACCGAATTTGCCGTCAACAACGTCGGCGGCGTGGTAACGGTTTACGCCGCCACCGGAACTTCAAGCGGAACGCTTTTTAAATCGATTGACGGCGGCGCGACGTTTGCTGCGCCGGGCGGCGGCGCGGGTTTCTGCGGAACGCAGTGTTTTTACGACATTGCCGTCGCGGTCGACCCGAACGACGCGAACAAAGTTTATCTCGGCGGCTCGCCGACTCTCGTTTTCGGACGCTCGACGACCGGCGGCACGGCCTTTACAAACAGCTCGACCGGCCTCCACGTCGATACGCAGGCGTTCGCGCTCGCGCCGTCGGACTCGAACATTATGTATTTCGGCAGCGACGGCGGAATCTGGAAAACGACAAACGTCGGCGCGGCCGGCGCGATTCCGTGGACGACGCTTAATAACACGTCTTACAGCGCGACGCAGTTTATGGGGCTGGCGCTGCACCCGCTCGACCGTCATTATATGCTCGGCGGAACGCAGGACAACGGCACGGAATTTCTCGCCCCGAACGGTACGACGTGGATACAATCGGACGGCGGAGACGGCGGTTTTGCCGCCATCGACCGAAACGCGACGACGGTAAACAACGTCGTGGCTTATCACACATATTTTAATCAAACGACGACGCAGGTCGGTTTTGAGCGCGCGCTGACGACGGAAACGAGCGGCGACCCGACCTGGACGACTTTTATGGGCTGCCGCAACGGGACGTCGAACAACGGAATTCTCTGCGGCGACGCCGTTTTGTTCTACGCGCCGCTGGTTGTCGGGCCGGGAAATCCGAGCACGGTTTACTATGGCTCGAACCGGCTTTATCGCTCGGACAATCAGGGAACGCTGATGACGCAGGTCAGCCAGCAGCTTCCGGTTACGGGCGAGCGTGTCAGCGCCATCGCCATCGCGCCGCAGGACGACAACGTTCGTCTTATCGGCTCGACCGCCGGACGAGTTTATCTTTCGACGACGGCCGGCGCAGTGACGATGACCGACGTTACCGGCCCGATTCCGTCGCGCTATATCGGGCGCACTGCGATTGACCCGACCAACGCAAACGTCGCGTTTGTCGCTCTGAACGGTTTCGGCATCGCCAACCAGCACGTTTGGAAAACGACGAATCTTTTGAGCGGCACGCCGACCTGGACGGCCGCCGGAACGGGAATTCCCGATACGCCGACGAACGCTCTGGCCATCGACCCGGCCAATACGCAGACCATTTACGCCGGAACTGACATCGGCGTTTTCCGCTCGACCAACGGCGGCACGAGCTGGGAGCCGTTTAGCGACGGGCTGCCGCGCGTGGCCGTTTTCGGTGTGGAAATTCAGCCGGTTCACCGCATTTTGAAAATCGCGACGCACGGCCGCGGAATCTGGGAGAAAAATCTGAACGTGACCAATCGCCGCGTCGTCGCCGATTTTGACGGCGACGGCAAAACCGACGTTTCCGTTTTTCGCCCGTCCGAAGGCAACTGGTACGTTTCGAGAAGCTCGGACAACGTCGCGCAAACCGTCAATTTCGGTCTTTCGAGCGACACGATAACGCCGGGCGACTATGACGGCGACGGCAAAACCGACATCGCGATTTATCGCACGGGAACGTGGTATGTTTTCAACAGCGCAAATTCGACCGTCAGAATCGAAAACTTCGGAATTGCGACCGACACGCCCGTCGCCAACGATTACGACGGCGACAGCAAAACCGATTTGGCCGTTTACCGCGCGGGAGTCTGGTATTATCTCCGCAGCGGAAGCGCCACGCTCGGCTCGGTTTCGTTCGGACTTCCGACCGACATTCCCGTTCCGTCGGATTTCGACGGAGACGCGAAAGCCGATTTAGCCGTTTATCGCGGCTCGGACACGGCGGGCGAAGCCGATTTCTACGTTCTCAGAAGCTCTGACGGCGCAGCTCCCGGTTATTCGTGGGGAAGCTCGACAGACGTTCCGGTCGTCGCCGATTACGACGGCGACGGGCAGGCGGACATCGCGGTTTATCGCCCGTCCGAGGGCAACTGGTATATTTCGAAAAGCCTCGGCGGCGTTATCATCCAGCATTTCGGAACTTCGGGCGACCTTCCGCAGCACGGCGATTACGACGGCGACGGCAAATCCGATTTGGCGGTTTATCGTCCGGCGGAAGGCAACTGGTATGTTTTGAACAGCACGACCGGCGTTGCCACCGTGAAAAATTTCGGGCTCGCCTCCGATACGCCGGTTCCGGCAAAACATAATCCTTAATTTTCGATTTAAGGCGAAAAAGGTGAAGAGTAAATTTGCTCTTCACCTTTTTTATTTTAAATCAAAATTGTTTCGGCAAACTTTCTTGCCCGTAAGATATAAGTTATAGTTTGAAAACTTTAATTTTCAGGTAATGTCCTAATTTGTGTTGCTAAAATCAATTGGAAAAAACTGTAACTTGATAAAGCTTCCTTTATTTCGATTTTTCTGTCTCGCCCTGGCGCTTTCGTGCGTTTTTCTCCAAATCGCGCGCGCCGAAACGCTTCCCTTTAAATCTTACACGACCTCGGACGGTTTGGCGCACGACCGCGTCAACCGGATTGTCCGCGATTCGCGCGGGTTTTTGTGGTTTTGCACGAGCGAAGGCCTTTCGCGCTTTGACGGCTACGAATTTAAAAATTACACGCAGGACGACGGTCTGCCGCACCGCGCCGTTCTGGATTTTCTCGAAACCAGAGACGGCGTATTCTGGGTGGCGACCGGCGACGGGCTTGTTCTGTTTAATCCGCTCGGCGTTTCAAAACGCGAGCAGACGACCGAGAACGACCGGAACGAGCCGATGTTTCGCACGTTTTACCCGGCCGATTTGAAAACCGGGACGAAAGCCTGGTCGGTCGGCGATTTGCTCGAAGACCGTGACGGTACGGTTTGGGCAGCCAGCTCAATCGGTGTTTATCGTTTGGAAAAGCAAGCCGACTGGGAGCTGCATCGATTCGACATTCCGGCGGCAAGGGCGAATAAAATCGAGGATTTTTCGTGTCTGCTGGAAGACCGAAGCGGCGGGATTTGGGCGGGAACAGCCGGGCTCTACCGGATTTTGCCCGATTTATCGGGCGTGCAGACAATAAATTCGAAAATGCGCGCCGAATCTCTTGCCGAAGACGGCGAAGGGCGCGTCTGGGTCGGCAGCACGGGCGGCGGCGAAAACGAAATCGGATTGCACGTATTTTCGATTGACGGAAGCGAGCCGCGCCGGATTCGCGTGTTTCGCAAAAAAGACGGTTTAGTCGCGGACGTATGGATGAACGCGCTGCTCGCCACTTCGGACGGGCGAATTTTCGTCGGCGTCGGAAACGGTCTGTGCGAATATACGCCGCAAGCCGACCCGAATCTGCCGCAATTTCGCGTTTTATCAAATGAAGGCGTAATCGCGCTTGCCGAAGACGCGAGCGGCAATGTCTGGTTCAGTTCGAGTTCGAGCGGCGTGCGGCGTCTGGCGCGGCACAGCTTTGTTAATTTTGATAAATCGGACGGGCTCGCCGGAACGTCAATCAGCTCAATTATTTCGGCGGCCGACGGCGAGGTTTTCGTTATCACTTTGGGAAATAAAATTCATCATTTCAACGGCAAAGGCTTTGATGCGGTCGAGCCGCGCGAGATGATGGCGGGAAGCTGGGGAGCGGGGCAGCTTTCGTTTCCAGACCACACCGGCGCCTGGTGGCTGGCGGGCGCAAACGGTTTGCAGCGTTATCCGAGCGTCAAACGGCTCGAAGATTTGGCGAATACAAAGCCGCAAAAAATTTACACGACGCGCGACGGCTTGTTTGCCAACGAGATTTTTCAGCTTTTCGAAGATTCGCGCGGCGACATATGGATTTCGGTCATCGGAGATATCGACAACACGGTTCTGCGCTGGGAACGCGCGACCGAAACGATTCACGGCTATACGACCGAAGACGGAGTTCCGGCGAAAAACGGCGCGGTCGCTTACGGCGAAGACCGCGCGGGCAATATCTGGCTCGGATTTTACAGCGGCGGCCTGCTTCGTTTTCACAACGGAAAATTCGAGGCTTTTACCGCCGAGGACGGTTTGCCGCCGGGTTATATCCACAATATTTACACCGATTCCGGCGGGCGCGTCTGGGTCGCGACCAGCTCGGGCGGCGTGCTCCGCGTCGACAATCCGGCAACCGAAGAAAAACCGCGTCTCGAACATTTGACGACGCGCGAAGGTTTGTCGAGCAATCAGGCAACCTGCACGACCGAAGACAATTTCGGACGGATTTATATCAGCACCGGGCGCGGCGTCAATCGTCTGGATTTACAGACGGGCAGAATCAAAGTCTTTACCAAAGCCGACGGTTTGCCGGAAAATATCGTGACGCAGTGCAAACGCGATGCGAGCGGCGCATTGTGGTTCGGCACTTATAACGGTCTGGTGCGTTATGTGCCCGTCGCCGACGAGCAAAGCAAATCGCCGCCGGTTTTTCTTTCAAATCTGCGCGTCAACGGCGAATCAATCAAAAAGCTTTCCGAGCTCGGCGAAACGAGCGTCGCCAATCTCGATTTTGCGTCCGACCAGCGCCAGATTCAGATTGACTTTTTCGCGCTCGGATTCGGAACGGGCGAAGCGCTTCGCTATCAATACAAACTCGAAGGCATCGACGCCGATTGGAGCGAGCCGAGCGCGCAGCGAACGATAAATTTGAATTTGTCTTCGGGCAAATATCAATTTCTCGTTCGCGCCGTCAACGCCGACGGCCTGACGAGCGAGCGTCCGGCGTCGATTTCCTTTACGATTGCGCGTCCGGTCTGGCAGCGCTGGTGGTTTCTCGTTCTGCTCGCCTTTTTGATTGCCGCGCTCGTTTATCTGATTTACAGTTATCGTCTCAAACGCCTCGTCGAGCTCGAACGCGTGCGCACACGCATCGCGACCGATTTGCACGACGACATCGGCGCTTCGCTTTCAAAAATCGCGATTCTTTCGGAAGTCGTTCACCAGCGAATCGCGCCCGTCGCGCCGGAGAGCGCGGAAATCAACCGGCCGCTCGAAGAAATCGCCGGAACTTCGCGCGAGCTCGTCGATTCGATGTCCGATATTGTCTGGGCCATCAACCCTGAGCGCGACCATCTTTCGGATTTGCTGCAAAGAATGCGAAATCTGGCGGGCGAAATGACCGAGCTCGCCGATGTCGGCCTGCGCGTTCGTTCCGAAAACGTCGAATCCGCCGCCGAAATGCCGCTCGGCGCGGATTTGCGGCGCGACATTTATCTGATTTTTAAGGAAACCGTCAATAATTTGATAAAACATGCGAATTGCGAAATGGTCGAAATCGAATTCGCGCGTGCAAATGATTATTTGATAATTTCCGTCAAAGACGACGGCAAAGGCTTCGTCGTGACCGCAAACGGCAACGGCAGCGGCAACGGCACGCGCGGCGGCAACGGTTTGCCGAATATGCGCCGGCGCGCCGAAAACATGGGCGGAAGCTATGAAATCAATTCGGAAATCGGGCGGGGAACAACGGTCGTTTTGCGCGTTCCCGTGAAATCGCGTTTGAGCCTCAAAAATTTTTACCGGAGAAATTAAAAATCCGCTACACGAACGTGTAGTGACACCGGTATTTTGAAAACGTAAACTTTACCTGACATTGGGAAAAAAGTTTATGTTCAAAGAAATACAAATAAAAAATACTATGGAAACCGCTGCTTCGGCCGTTATAAAAGTTGTCATCATCGAAGATTTGCGCGACATTCGCGAAGGTCTGGCGGCGCTCCTGAACGGAACGGAAGGCTACAAGTGCGTCGGGAAGTTCGGCTCGATGGAAGAAGCTTTACGAAATATCCAGCGCGACGTGCCGGACGTCGTTCTCTCGGACATCGGGCTGCCGGGAATGGACGGCATCGAAGGCGTCGGGATTTTGAAGGAAAAATATCCGGAAATGACGCTTTTGATGCTCTCGGTTTATAACGACAACGAGCGAATTTTTGACGCGCTCTGCGCCGGCGCGTGCGGCTATCTGCTGAAAAAAACGCCGCCTTCAAAGATTGTCGAAAGCCTCAATGAAGCCGTCAACGGCGGCGCGCCGATGTCGCCCGAAGTGGCGCGCCGCGTGATAACGCTTTTTCGCGAAGTGCGCCCGCCCGAACGCGCCGATTACGATTTGACGCCGCACGAAACGCGGCTTTTAAAATTGCTCGTCGACGGCCACACCAAGAAAACCGCCGCCCTCGAAATCGGCGTTTCGGTCAACACGGTTTCGTTTCACCTCAAGCACGTTTACGAAAAACTCCAGGTTCATTCAAAGAGCGAAGCAGTCGCGAAGGCGTTGAGAAACCGAATTTTCAAATAATCAGAAATTAAAAATACAGGCTGTAATTTTAATAAAAGGGGCGAGCTATAAAATGTTCGCTCCTTTTTTAGAGTGAAATTTTAACTACACAAAGGTGTGGTGATTTGTGCTTTCAAAATTTGTATTCTTGCTCGCAGTCGTGCGGAAAATGCGCACAAAATTAAAATTCGGGAGAAATATTGAAAATGAAACACGCAGCTACAAATATTATTCGCAGTTTTTTACTAAGCGGTCTTGTATTACTCTTAGTCGCAATTTCGGTCGTCGCCGCCCCCGTCATCAGAAGCAACGCCGGCACATCGGCGGTAAATATTCAGGACACGATTACGCTTTTTCGCCAGGATTTGGGCGGCGCAAACAACGGTGTCGGAAATTCCTACACCACGGGCAGACGTGAAATCGATTGGGACGACGTGCCGGACAATCTGGCTTCGCCAAACTATTTGCCTAACAATTATTACAATTCCACTTCTGCGCGCGGCGTGATTATCGATAATCCATGCAACCGGGCGGATTATATTCGTGTTTCCGCCGATTCCAGCAACGCGACCAACACGCCTGTTCGTTTCGGTGATATTGATCCGAGCTATACGAATAATTTCAAAGCGTATTCCGGTCAAAGAATTTTTTCTCCGACTGACAGCTCATTTGCCGGAAGGTGTAGCGAGGTCGATATTAATTTTTATGTTCCCGGCACTAATATTCCGGCAACCGTGAACGGCTTCGGCGCCGTTTTCAGCGACATAGACGTCTTCGGTCGTGCGATGATTTTTGTCTATGGCGTGGACGGAAAAAGATTAATTCCCAGTCCTACATCTACTACTGCCCTGCCATTTAACAACGGACTTTCTTTCCTCGGCATTTCTTTTAATTCCGGGGAACGTATTGCCCGCGTCAGGATTTATCTCAGTTACGATGCTCTTCAACTCGGAGTTCCCGACGAGAACAACATGGGATTTGATGTGGTAGCGATGGACGATATTATCTACGGCGAGCCGCGCGCCATCGGCCGGCATTCGTCGGATTTTGACGGCGACGGCACGTCCGATATGAGCGTTTTTCGCCCGTCGAACGGCGTCTGGTATATCTTAAACAGCGGCTCGAACACTTTTACGAGCGCACAGTTCGGCGCCGGCGGCGACGTCCCGGCGGACGGCGATTTCGACGGCGACAGCCGCAACGATTTAACCGTTTTCCGTCCTTCCACGGGAACCTGGTACAGCCTCAGAAGCACGAATAATCAAGTCCAGATTTTGCAGTTCGGCGCTGGCGGCGACAAACCCGTCGCGGGCGATTACGACAAGGACGGCAAGACGGATTTCGCCGTCTGGCGACCGGCGGACGGAAATTATTACGTTTACCGCAGCTCCGACAGTCAGGCGCAGATTTCGCATTGGGGCGCAAACGGCGACATTCCCATCGGCTCGGCGGCAAATATGCCGTAACCGTTCGCTGGAGAATCTAAGGAGATAAAATCAAATGAGAAAACAAATTTTACAAATTACGATTTGTCTGGCGCTCGTTTTAATGGTCAATCTGGGCTGCGCCATGTCCAACAAGTTCTGGCGCAGCTACGAGCCGCGGCCTTTCGATTCGCAGAAATGGCGCGAAGGCGATGCGCTCGAGCGCGGCACGATGTTCATTGATTTGTTTAAAAAGCGAAAAATCAACGGCAAAACCAAAGAGGAAGTTATGACTTTGCTGGGCGAGCCGGACAAAAAATCGACCGCCGGCGGATTCGAGCTTTGGCACTACAAAGTCGAATTTGCGGGCGAAAGTCCGGTTCAGTATTTCCCGGTCACTTTTGATAAAAACGGTAAGGCCGCCGGCGCATCCTGAACCACGCGGCTTTATTACAAGGAGAATTAAAAAAATGTTAAAAATAAAAATTACGGCGGCCTTGCTTCTAGCAGCGGTAGCCGTCTGCTTTGTCGCTTCGAAGACGTCGAGCCAGACGCGAATTGAAAAACCGGCGAAATCGATAATCGTCGCGGAGGCCAAAACGAAATGCAGCGTCGAGGCGTATCGCAGCGGTTATGCGAGCGACGCGCCGAAAACGACGATTGTCCGCGCCGCGCCGGATAAAAATTCGTTTGTCCTGAAGACGGTGACGACCAAAGACGAAGCCGTCTATTACATTACGGGAACGAGCGGCGACGGCTGGTTCGAAATTTCAAAAATCGAAACGACCGGAACCGACACGGACGAAGCGCTTTTCGAAGGCCGCGGCTGGATACACGCGTCGCTTCTTTCGCTGAGCGTGGCGTGGCCTGACGCGAAAATTTACGCTTTGCCGAAGAAAAAAAGCCGCGTCGTGAAAAAATTAATTGCCGACGAATCGGAAGCGCGTCCCGTCGCCTGCGAGGGCAACTGGATGAAAATCAAGTCGGGCAAATCAACCGGCTGGCTTTCGCCCGACGGTCAATGCGCCAATCCTTTGACGACCTGCTCGTAAAAATTCGCAGGAAACAAAAAAAATGAAAATATTAAATAAAATTTTACCGATTATAATTTTGTGTCTCGCGCCGATTCCGGCGGCGGCACAGGCGGATGATTTAAAAATTCCCGCCGAAATCGAGCCGTTTATCGAAAAGGAAATGAAGGCCATCACGCTCGAATCGGCGGATTTAGACGGCGACGGGAAAAAGGATTTTATTCTCGTTCTGGACAAAGCAAAAGTTAATCCCGACGATGAATACACGGACGAAAGCGAGCGCCCGATGCTGATTTTGACGCGCGGCGCGGACGGGAAATTGACCGTCGCCGCCCGCAACACGATTGTCGCTCGCTGCCGCAACTGCGGCGGCGCATACGGCGACCCGTTTGACGGCGTGACCGCCCGGCGCAGCGGTTTTACGATTGCAAATACTGGCGGAAGCTCCGACCGCTGGCTCGAAAATTTTGATTTTGTTTATTCGCGCCTGGATAAAACGTGGCAGCTCGTGAAAGTCGTACAGACCGACTACAACACGTTTCAGCCGAAGCGGGCGAAAACCAAAGTTTACACGCCGAGAAATTTCGGCAAAATCAATTTTACCGATTTCGACCCGGATAATTTTACAAAAAAGAAATGAAACCCGATAAATTCGACATACTTTTTTTTGTGGCGGTCGTCGCGCTCCTGCTCGTGCTGGTCTCGATAGTTACGATGCAGAGCTGAATCGGCGCGCGATTTTGTATTAACCCGAAAGAACGGAAACCTGTGAACGAGTTTCCGTTCTTTTGCTTTGTCAAAATAAATTTTTGATTCGCCGAAAATTGTCGCTACACGTTGGTGTAGCGGAGCGGTGAAATGTCTCGAATAAATTCAAAAAAAGATGTTCCAAACGGCAGCCGGACGTCTTAAATAAAAATAAAATGCCCGGTTTTGCTGGCTCGAAACGATTTTTCAAGCTTTCGAAAGTTTCTACACGAGTGTGTGGTGAAGAGCCGCGCGATTTCCTTTAACCTTTGAACTGTCAAAGCCGAGGAGGCTAAGAAAAATTATTTGAATTTAAGGAGCAGAACAATGAAAAAATATTCGAGCGTTTTATTATTAACAATTGCAACCATTTTAGTTTGGACAATCACGGCCGCCGCCGCACCGGCCAACGACAATTTTGCCAACGCGCAAACGGTTTCGTTTATCGGCAATACGGTAGAGATTGATTCAAACAATGTCGGCGCGACCAGAGAAGTGGGCGAGCCGGATCATTTTAACAACACCGACCCGGGCGCAAAATCCGTCTGGTATAAATGGACGCCGACGAGCCTCTTCAGCGTTCAAATTGAAGTAACCGAAAACTTCAACTCGCTTCTCACCGTTTATTCGACAACGTCAAATAATCCGGGTTTCGGAGATTTGACGAGAGTTGGTACCAGAGGCGATTTTCAGGAAACAGGCGGCACGCAGGTTCACGTTAGATTTTTCCCGCAGACGGGTAAGACCTATTATATCGTGATTGATTGCACCCGACCGTCTGCGCCGATAACGGAAGGAAATTTCCAGCTCAAATTTATGCGAAATAAATTAAGCTATTCGACTAAACATAGCTGGTATGGCGAGGGAGCGGCTGTTACCCTTTATCGTCCGAGCGAGGGAAATTGGTATACTACATACAATCTCAACTTTCCTCAAACCTGGACTGACCTACAATGGGGCTCAAACGGAGACAAGCCGGTTCCGGCTGATTACGACGGCGACGGCTCGGCCGATGTCGGGGTTACGCGCGATATGGGCGGACAAAAAATTTGGTATCTGAATTATTATAACAACATACCTCCGATTTATATTCAGTGGGGACTCGGAAGCGATAAATCCCTGACGGGCGATTTTGACCGCGATGGGCGCGCCGATTTAGTCGCTCTTCGCAACACCGCGCAGGGCTATGTCTGGTATGTTCGCCAGAGCTCGGACGGCGCGATGCGGACTTTTCAATTCGGACAGACTGGCGACCAGCCGGTTCTCGGCGATTTCGACGGCGACGGCGCAACCGATGTCGCGGTTGTTCGTCTGAGCGGCGGTGCTTTGTTCTGGCATATCTTAAAGAGCGATTACGCAAATCAGCCGCTGACCTATACGAAATACGAAGTCGTGCAATTCGGCAACGGCAGCGACGCTCCGGCGATTGAAGATTTTGACGGCGACGGCAAGACAGATTTCGCGGTTTTTCGCCCGCAGGAAGGCAACTGGTATATTCTGCGCTCAGGCACAAACGAACTTCAAGTTACGGCGTTCGGCGCGCAGGGCGATAAACCGCAGCCTGCCGATTATGACGGCGACGGCAAAGCCGATTTAGCCGTCTATCGTCCGACCGACGGAAACTGGTATTCCTGGCTGAGCCGGACAAATACGCAGAAGTTTATACACTTTGGCATCTCGACCGACATTCCGGTTTCATCGATGAATGCGTTTTTGCAATAAGCGTAAGAGACGAGGGACGAGAGTAAAGAAAAACTCTCGTCCCTCGTCTCTGGTCACTTTTCCCTATTTCATATATTTATCCAAAAAATCGGCGACGAGCGGGTACAGCTCGAGCCGGTTTTTTAGTTTTGAGATGCCGTGTCCTTCGTCGTCGTAGAGTTTATACTGGACGATTGCGCCTCTATTTTTGAGCGCGGTCACGATTTGCTCGGCTTCGGTGTAGGGAACGCGCGGGTCGTTTTTGCCCTGAATAACGAAAAGCGGCGCTTTGATTTTATCGACTCGGGCGAGCGGCGAAATGCTTTTCAGAAAATCCAAATCCTTGTCGAGCATGCCGTATTCGACTTCGCGCTGGCGACGCCGGTAGCCGCTCGTGTTTTTCAAAAAACTTTCCCAGTTGGCGATGCCGACCGTATCGACCGCCGCCGCCCACAAATCCGGGTAAAGCGTAATCGCGGCGAGCGTCATATAGCCGCCATAGCTTCCGCCCATGACGGCGATTCGCTTATAGTCCGCGCCGCCCGTGCGTTTCAGCCACTCGACCGCCGCGGCCAAATCCTTGACCGAATCTTCGCGTTTTCGCACGTCGTCGAGATGCGTAAAAGTTTTGCCGTAGCCGGTCGAGCCGCGCACGTTGGTTGCCAGGATGGCGTAGCCGCGCGCGAGAAAATATTGATAGAGCGAATTAAAACCGGGGCGTTCCTGTCCTTCCGGCCCGCCGTGAACCGAAACGATGACGGGCAGATTCTGCGTCTGCCCGACGCTGATGCTCGTCTTGTCGCCCTTGGCAACGAGCTGTTCGGGTTTGTAATACCAGGCGGGAATCTCGCGGCCGTCGAAGGTTTTAAATTTTATAAGCTGCGGCTCGACAAACGAGCTTTGCGGAATTCCCGAGCGCGAGCTTTTCGTCAGCTGCGTCAGATTTTTTGTCTGCAAATCATAAATCCAGATGTCGGAGTTGTATTTCGCCGAGTTAAACGTAAAAGCCAGCTTGCCGCCGTCTTTGGAAAACTCGAGCCCGCCGACAATGCCCTGCGCGGGCAGCTGCACCGTTTCGTCTTTTTCCAGAATTTTTGTAATCAAAGGCTTGCCGTTGACCTCTAATCCGCGCAGATGAAGCTCGGAAAAACCTTCGCGGTTGACGGTATAGGCTACGCGGTCGCCGCGCGGCGAAACTCTGACGCTTTCGACGTCCCAGACGGGCGCGTTCCGGTCGACGAAAAGCTGGTTTGCGCCGTCCGTCCGCAAATTGTCGATTTGCGCCAGAGAGAAAAACTCGCGGTCTTTATTGGTCGTTAAGACAATCGAATCGCCGTCAGGCAAAAAATGCACGTCGCCGAACTCGGCCGCGCCGGCGTGTTTTGTAATGTGAGTCGCCGCTTTTGTTTTCGGGTCGATTAAATACAAATCGTTGTCGAGACTAAGCTCCGTTCCCGAGCGCGAAACGACGATTTGCGAGCCTTTGGCGGAAACGCCCGCGACGTCGTTGCTGCCGTCCTGCTGATAGATTAATTCTTCTTTGCCGGAAGCGATGTCCATCGAATAAACGTCGAAAAAGTTTCGGTCGCGCTTGTTTGAAGAATAGAAGATGCGCGTTCCGTCCCCGGTAAAATCGCCGAAATTGTAGCGCACTTTCGGGTCGCTGGTCAGTTGTTTTATTTCCGCGCCGTCGCTTGAGAGCCAGAAAAACTGCGTGTTTTCGTCGCCGCCCGAAGCTTTTCCGAAAACGAGGCCGTTGCCCGCCGGCGACCAGCGCACAAAACCGACGTTGTCCTGAAAAGACGTGATTTGTTCCGGGTATCCGCCCGATGAGTCCATCATCCAGATTTGCGAAGTTCCGGTGATGTTCGTCAAAAAAGCGATGCGTTTTCCGTCCGCCGAAAACGAAGGGCTGCCGGCCGAACGAATGTTTAGATAGCGCTCGATTGAATAATTTTGAGCAAACCCGATGGAAGCGAAAAGCAAGAGAAAAAAGGCGCAAAATATCTTTTTCATAAAATCCTCGTCAGTAAATTTATGAAAATTATAACTCAATTTGCGAATTTGTGAATCGATTGGCAACAGAACCGAAAACTGAAAGCTGAAAACTGAAAATTATTTTATCTTTCAGTTTTCAGCTTTCAGTTTTTACCTTCCCCGGTGATTTTATTACAAATTTATCTTTTCGTTTTCGCCGACGTCAGCGCGCTCGCCGGTCGCCAGCGCCTTCAAAAATCCGAGCGCCTGCGCGACTTTGCTCGATGGCGCGTCCCAGTATTCGGCCTGCTCGACTTCGACTTTGAGCAAAACCAAATCGGGCGAATCCTTGCCTTCGGGAAACCACGCTTTGAGAATGTCGTTCCAGTATTCGTCAATCTTTTCCTGGTCTTTGACAATCGAGCCGCGGCCCGAAACCGAAACGTATTTATTGTCTTCGGGCGCGCCGTATGAGACGTTGACGCGGTTGTCTCTTTCGATTTCTTCGGCCTTGTGCGTCTCGCTGCTTGTAAAAAACCATAAATCGCCGTCAAATTCGAAATCCTGCGTCTGCATCGGGCGCGAGCGCAAAACGCCGCCGTCGTTGGTCGTCAGCATCGCAAAATCTATATCTTTAATCAACTCGTTTAATTTTTCGATTGATTCCTGTCTTGTATCTGCCATTTTCACCTTCCTTATTCGATAAATCTGTTTGGAATTCAAACATAAAAAATAATTAAGCAAATGCCGTTCCGTGAGAGGTAATTCGTAATTGATTTTTACTTGTATTTCGAGAAAAACGCGAGAATGTCGCCGAGCATTTCCTTTGTCGCCGTGTGTTTCCTGTCGGTCAGCATCGTATCGCTATTTTTTAGCCGTAAATAAAAGAAAAAGCCCCGACCCGATTAAGGACGAGGCTTTTTTGAAATCGTATGACTTCTAGTAGCATATCAATGGATAGCAGCCGTCGGCGCAGTCATAATACCGCGGCAGACAGACGGTTGCCACGCAGTTTCTGTCGCTATACTGGCAAGTGTATTGCGCACAGCGAAGATATTCCGCGTAACAATCTTCGCAGCAATCAGTCGCTTCAGCTTTACCAATCGTCGAAGATGCAAAAAACAGTCCGGCCGAAAGCACGCCTAAAATCAGAAGCTTCCGGTAAATTTTCAAATTTAGAACACTTAACATGATTATTTCTCCTTGGGATATGACTTAGAAATTTAAGTCAGGATGAAAAGAAAAAGTCTCGCGTTTATTAAACGCGAGACTTTTTCAAATAAAATTTAGCAAAGCGGGTCGCAGTTGTTTTGGCAATAGCCGTAAACCGGGTCGCAGTTTTCCTCAACGCACTGCTCATATTTCGACGGATTTTGCGGATAATGAAGCCGGCAGTCACTTTTACAGGCTTTGTAATCCGGTTCGCACGATGAACAGCAAAACGATGCCGCAGCGGTATTTTGATTGACCGAAACGGCAGCAAACAATCCGAATGTCAGGACGCACAAAATCGACAGCTTTTTGACGATTTTTAAGCTCGTAACACTTAGCATATAAATTCTCCTTATTTTTGGGATATGACTTGGAATAAGTCCGAATTAATAAATTATTACTGCAAGCTTTCGAAGACTTCCTTTTCTCTTTCGGGCGGCAGTTTTCCGACCCAAACCTTTTTTATCTCGCCGTTTTTATCGGTCAGAATCAGGGTCGGAGTCCCGCTCACATTCAAAGCGGCGAAATCCGCCTGCCGTTTGTCTTCGATCGAAACGTTGATTTGTTTGAGATATTCCTGCCCGTTTTCCACCGAATGCGGGAAGAGGGCAATCACGCGCACGTTTTTTTCGCCGGCAAGCCCGGTTATTTTCCGGTAAAACTCGGCGCTTTCCGAGCAGAAGTGACAGTCTTTTCTGAGCGCCATCAGCAAAGTTTTATCCTTCGCCGAAAAATCCGTATCGGGCAAAGCGATTTTTGCGCCGACTTCGGGCTGTTTTCGTTCCAGATTCGGCGCGGGAGCCGAATCGTTCAAAACGAATTTTTTGACCATCACGATGCCTAAAATTATCGCCACCAGAATAATTGCAATGTTGGCGAACAACTCGATTCTTTTGTAGGTTGTTGACATAGGAGATATTGCGGATAAATTAAATTTCCCCTACATTAACCGATTCTTTTTGTAAGGTCAAGAAAAAAATAATAAATGAAAGGCGGCTGATAATTTAAAAAAACTGTTTATTGTTGTTATATAATAAGTAGATATGATTATTGAAACCCCTCGAACAATTCTGCGGATGCTGACGCTCGACGACCTCGACGCAGTCTCCGCCGTATTCAGTAATCCGGAGGTGATGAAATATCTGGGAGAGACCTGTCTGCCGATTTCGAGAGAAGAATCACAGAGCATTGTCGAGAGCATCCTCAGGCTCTGGCAGAGAAAAGGTTTCGGCAGAATGGCCGTCATTTCCAAAGCCGACGATAAATTAATCGGCATTGCCGGACTGCGCTTTTTCGAAGGCGACGCCGAGCTTTTCTATCTTCTCGACGAACCATACTGGCGCAAAGGTCTGGCGACGGAAATCGGCCGGGAAATTCTCAGATACGGTTTTGAAACGCACGATTTTCCGCGCATCATCGCCGTCACGCGCCCGGCCAACAAAGCAACTCTCAGAGTGCTCGAAAAACTCGGCTTAAAATTTGAAAAGTCGGACATGATTGTCGGCGTCTTTGCCAGTATTTACCAGATTTCGAAAGAAGATTTCGAAGCCTCCGAAAAGTAAAAAAATCCTTCGCATTCGTTTTACGCTTGATTGAAAACTTCATTTAATATACATTTACCGATTAGATTTTCCCCATAAAAAATTTTACCAATCAGGAAGTATCAAAGATTATGAAATTAAAAATATTTATTTTATTCGCTTCTCTATGTTGTTTTTCGACTGCTTTCGGGCAGAACGTCGAAAAAACCTTGCAGAAGTCTTATCAGAAATGGAGTCAGGAAGAGGCGCTGAAGATTATCTCGAGCAAGCCGTTTGCCGACCAGTATCAATCGTCCTCCGGTATGAACGCGATTGCGCAGCAGCAGCAGGCGCGCGAACAGGCGGACACTTTTCTCGGCGGCAATCAGCGCGGCAGAACCATCGACGGTGTTCGAACCGTGACGCCGATTGTCATCCGTCTGCACTCGGCTTTGCCCGTCCGTCAGGCGCAGGTTCGGCTCCGGCAGATTCAGGCCGGCTATGACAAGATGAACGGCGAGGAGCGCAAAAAATTCGACGAATCGCAAAAAATTATGCTCGAGTGCGCGATTTGCAAAGATTACTATGTCGTGACCATCACCAAATTTACCGATTCGTCGGGAACATCGGTTGACAACGGAATTTTTCAGCTGATGAAATTCGAAGACTTTAAAGGCAAAATCTGGCTGGTCAACGATAAGGACGAAAAACGCGAGCTGGCGCAGTTTACGCCGCCGAAAAAAGCGGGCGAACCGGCCGTTTTTTACTTTAAGCGGACGGACGAAAAGGGAAATCTGCTGCTGACGACCGACAGCAAAACTTTGAAGTTCGTTTTTTCAAACGATTTGCTCGACGACGACAACCAGTACAGCTATCTTCTGCCGAGAACTTTCGAATTCAGCGTCTCGAAACTGATTTTTAACAATAAAGTCGAATTTTAGATTCGAAGGCGAGTTAAAAAATAAAAAAGAGGCTTTCCGTCGGGAAGCCTCTTTTTTATTTCTTTCTATGCGCGGTATTTGGAAAATTACAATGCTTTTATAAATTTGCGCACCGTATCGGCAATCGGTTTAATATTCGATTTATCATCGAGCGCCGCGTAAATGTCGCCGCCCAAATCAGCGGGCATTTTTGCGCCCTTCTCCAAAATGATTAAGACGTTTTCCTTGCCCTTGGCGCTCGTAAAATAACCGGCTTCGAAAACCACGTTGTCGCGGGGAACCGCCTTCGAAGTTTGAGTTTTATTTGTAATCGGGTCGTCCTTGGTGAAAAGAAAAATCCCGGCGCTGCAACGCGCCGCGGCGTCTTCGATTTGGTTGAGAATAGAACGGCTCGGCTCAAAATCCGTCTGCCAGTCGAGAACCGTGACGCCCGATTCTTTTTTGATATAACGCTTCAGCTTTTGGGCTGTGACGGTCGAGCTGCTCGAATAACCGAGAAAGATGTCGCGGCGTTTTGCCAAATCCGTTTTCCAGTATTCAAAAGGCGTGAGAAAGTGTTTTGTGTCGAGCCACGCGATGTCCGCGTCGGGCGGAAAAATTCCCGTATAAACTCCGTAATTCGAATCAAACACCACGCGCCGGCTGATGTCTTTCTGAGCCAGCACGAGCATCGGCAGGCCGAGCGTATTGCAGAGAGCGCCCTCGTAATGACAATATTCGGTCGGCAGTTTTACTCTGCTGTCCGATGTCTCAAACTCCCATCGCGGCAGCCCGATAATCGCCGCTCCGATACATTTTCTGGCGATTTCGTCGGCGTCCCGCCGGCTCCATATCTTGTTCGAAGCCAATCCCGGCTTTCCCCTCGGATTCGTAAATATTTCGGGTATATATTTTAATTGTTCGATTTTTTCGACAATAGACCATTTAAAGTCATTTTGCTTGTCGGATAAAGCATCATCGGACGGCATACTTACATATATTCGGCGCGCAACTGACATATCAATTGTTTCTCACTTTTAAGTAAAATTTTCCCGCCCGCTGCTCGTAACCGCAAAACAATACTGGCACTATAAATCAGCCTTTGTCTTATTATCAAGCAAAAACAATCGGATTTAGCTTGTATGGTCGTGGACGATGCGCCAGCCTTCTCTGAATTTGCGAAAAATTAGAGTGAATTTCCCGTGCGGATTATCTTTTTCGCGGGCCAGCGACCAGCTTCCGAGCACGACGGCCGCGTCTTTCGACAAAACTGTAATGTCCAAATCGGAAAAAGTCAGCGTCCCCATTTTCGCGCGCGAATCGTAGCTCTTTTTGTAGCGGTCGAGCGTCGGCTGCCAGCCTTTCGTCACGTTTTCGCTTGAGACGAATTTCAGTTCGGGCGATTTCCAGTAGCCCTCCATAAAGCCTTCGATATCGCCCCGATTCCACGCCGCCGCCTGGTCTTCCATCACTTTGCGAATGGCCGCGCGCGCCTTTTCATCTTTCGTCTGCGCGAGCGCGCCCGCAGCGAAAAATAAAATCAACAAAAATACGGTAAAAATCTTGTTCATAATCTTGTAATGTAGCAGGAAATCCGCGATTTTACACGCGGTTTTTTTACTTTTTGAAACTGACCGGCGCGTTTCGATTTTACGCTTTACTCGGGCAAATCGTTTTCGCGGATATAAAGTTTTCGCTCCGTTCCGTAATCGTCCGAGTCTTCGTCGGCGGGATTGTCTTTTTGAAACGTAAAGCCGAGATAGACGTCTTTGCTGTCCATCAGATGTTCGAGCGCGACGCTGAAATAAACGGTCGTCTGCGGCGGCAGGACGGTTTTCGAATACATATCGAAGCCGTTGAGGCCGGTTTCGCCGTTTTTTCGCTCGATGCTGTATCGCGAAGAAATCTCCGCGCCGTCGCACAATCCTCTGCATTTCGGGTTGAAATACATACTGTTCGTGTCAATCGAAACAGGCAAATCCGAGTCGTTCGTCAGCGCAAACCAGGCGACCGTCGCTTTCGCCTTCGGCAGCTTTAATTTGCTTTTGTTCGGCGCGCCCGTCTCGGCGATTTTCTCTTCCCAGAAACTTTCCGCCGTGCCGTAATGCGAAAATTTGACCGTGATTTTTTTGCTTCGCTCGCGGTTGTCGAGGTCGGCGCGTTGTTCGTAATCGGCTTTATCCTGCAAATATTTGACTCGCCGCGCTTCGCTCGCCCTCTCGAATCGCATCTGTTCCCGGTCAATCGAAAACAAGCTCCAGAGCAGTTTTCCGCTTCCCAGCTCGTACATCAAAATATTCTGATTCTCGCCGCCGGTGACGAAAGTTTTTCCGTCGGGACTGAAAACGATGACGTTGTTGCTTGAATAGCCGATGTCGAAATCCCGCAGCTTTTGGCCGCTTTCGACGTCCCAGAGCTGCAATGGCTGAAAATACGCGGCGGACAAAAATCGCTTTTCGTCCGGCGTAAATCTGAAGCCCTGAATCTGCGTCAGGCCGGAAAACTCCCGCACTAACTTTTCGCTTTTGGCGTCGACCAGCCGGAATGGCTTTTCATCGTCCGAACCTTCCAAAATATAATTTCCGCCCGGGCTGACGACTTTTTCTTTGAGCTCTTCCGTTTCTTCCGTTCCGCTTTTCTCCTCGCTTATCTTTCGCCCTCTCTGCGCGTCCCAGACGATTGTCTCGTTTTCGCTTTTCGAAGTTATCGTTTTTGCGTCGGCGCTGAATTTGACCGAATTGATGCTGTCGGTGTGTCCGGCGAGCGCGAGCAAAAGCTCTTTTGTCCGCGCGTCCCAGACGCGCAAAATCCGGTCGGTGCTGCCCGCCGCGAAACGTTTTCCGTCGAAACTGAAATCGAGAGATTTGACGATTCCCGGATGATTTTCAAAGTTTTTGATGACCTTGCCGGTTTCGACTTCGGCGATTTCATATCCGCGTTCGCGGTAATCGGTATTGTTCATTAACAAGCTGCCGTCGTAATTCAAATCGACGCTAAACCACAAATCCAAATCGTCGATTTGCTTGACCAAGCGGTTGGAAAACTTAAAAATCTCGTATCCTAAATTTTGCAGAATTAATATTTTCCCATTGCCGCTGAAACCGAGCGTTTTCTCAAAATCCGTCTTCATTTTCAAAACTCGTAAAACTTTGCCGGTCACCGTGTCCGTGATGACGGTTTTGTCGCGGCATCTGGCGACAAGATAATTAAAATCGGGGCTGAAGACGGTTTTATTGGAAAATGTGCCCTTCAAATTGCCGCACGGCTCTAAAGCGATATTTTTGACGGTTTTTCCGTTCGCGGCGGCGATAAAAACCGCTTTGCCTTCAAAACTGCCAAACTTCAGAAGCCCGCCGTCGCGGCTATACGAGAACGAATCGAAAAATTTCACATCGCAGTCGAACGACATTTCCAACTTTCCCGACGCGACGTTCCGAAACTCAATTTTGGCTTTGTCCGTTTTATTTGAAAAAACCAAAACGATACGCTTTTCGTCCGGGCTGAAATTCACTATTTCCAAATTTTTTTGCGGAAGCTTTTTTTGCCAGCTCACTTTTCCGTTTGCCGCATCGAGCAGATAAATTTCGCCCTTTTCATCTTTCGCCAGCAGCAGTTTTTGACTTTTGCTCCAGATAAAAGTTTGCGAATTCAAAGCGTCGACTTCTTCCGGCGCGCTGTCGAGGGAAATTTCCCATATCGCGGTCTCGGCGGCGAGATTCCAGAGTTTTGTTTTGTTTTCACTCCGCGTATAGGTGACGAATAATTTTCCGTCGGGACTCCAGCCGTTGCTGCCCGGATTGTCCTGAATTCGCAAAGGTATGTTTTTCGCGGCAGGATTTTGCGCGTTTGAGATTTGCGTCAGAAATAAAATGGCAAGGACGAAAATCAGAATCTTCTTCATAAAGCTGTCGAATTGATTTGTTAAATTGCGAGACGCTTGATTAGATGCCTAAAATATAAAAAAGTTCCTTTCGGTGTAAATTTTATGGATAAAACCTACGATGTCGCCGTCATCGGCGGCGGTCACAACGGCCTGACGTGCGCGTGTTATCTCGCCAAAGCGGGCTTGAAAGTGGTCGTGCTCGAACGCCGTCACATCGTCGGCGGCGCGGTCTGCACCGAGGAAGATTTAATCGAAGGTTATAAAATCGACGTCGGCTCGTCGGCGCACATCATGATTCACTTAACGCCTGTCGTCAGGGAATTGGAACTCGAAAAATTCGGTCTCGAATATATCGACTGCGACCCGTTCGCGTTTGCGCCGATGCCGGACGGCGCGGGCGCGATTTATCTCTGGAAAGACGTCGATAAAACGTGCGAATCAATCGCGCGCGTCTCGCCCGAAGACGCCGACCGCTACCGAAAATTCGTCGCCGAATGGGAAAAATTAAACGAGGGCGTTTTTGAAGCGTTCTTAAAACCGCCGACCGCTTTTAATCTCGCGCGTCATATGATTTTCGGCACAAAGTCGAAAAATCCGGCCGATATGGTTCGCAAATTGATGACTTCCTACGGCGCGCTCGTCAAACAGACTTTCAAACACGAAGGCCTGCGCGCGGCGATGGCGTGGCTCGCGGCGCAGAGCGGGCCGCCGCCGACGGCCGCTGCGAGCGGCGATTTTCTCGGCTGGCATTCGATGATTCACCGTTCGGGCGTCAAACGTCCGCGCGGCGGCTCGGGCGCGCTGACCCAGGCGATGGCCAGATGTTTTGAGCATCACGGCGGCGAGCTTTTATTAAACGCCGAAGTCGAGCGAATCGAAGTCGAAGCGGGCGAGACGCGCGGCATCGTTCTGCAAAGCGGCGAGCGCATCGAGGCCAGAAAAATCGTCTCGAACGCGCACGTTCACACGACGTTTCTAAAACTCATCGGCGCGGAAAATCTGCCCAAAGGCCTGGCGGAAAGAATCGAAAACGTCCGCATCGGCAACGGTTTCGGCATGATTGTCCGCTGCGCCGTCTCCGAATTGCCCGATTACGCGGCCGCGCCGAGCGGCGGGCGCGCTTCCGATTGTCATCGCGGCTTGCAGCTTTTATGTCCGTCGCTGGCATATCTCGAAAAATCCTACGCCGATTACTTAAACGGCATTCCTTCAAAAAATCCGTCGGCGCTGGCGATGACGTTTTCCGCCGTCGACGACACGCTCGCGCCCGCCGGAAAACACACGCTTTTCGTCTGGGGACAATATTACCCGTATGAGCTTTCAAACGGCGAAAAATGGGAAGACATCGAGGAGCGCGAGGCCGATAAACTTATCGATGTCGTCAACCGCTACGCGCCGAACGTCAAAAACTCGATAATCGAACGCTTTATTCAATCACCGCTCGATTTGGAAAAAAGATTAGGTTTACTGCGCGGAAACGTGATGCACGTCGAGATGGATTTCGACCAGATGTTTCTTTTCCGCCCGTTGCCGGAAATGTCGTCCTACCGGACGCCGATAAAAAATCTCTACCTCACCGGCGCTTCGACGCACCCCGGCGGCGGAGTCTTCGCCGCCTCCGGCTACAACACGGCGCAGGTCGTTTTGAAAGATGTAAAAGGCGGCTGGTTTTCGTAAAAATTAAACTTCTTCGGCAAAAAGTCTTCTCTTTTGTGTTCAAAAAGTGATGCGTTTGCCCACAAACGGCATACTCGTCGAAAAAAAAGTCAAAATAAGGAGATTAGAATATGAATGAAAATCGGATTTCTTTGTCCTTTTCGGACGAGGAGAAAACCAAAATCAATAATGCCGTTCAGGTGCTGAACGACGTTTTTACTTCGAAGCTGATTGCGCTCAGCAACGAAGACAAAAAGCGGCTCTTTAAGATTAGCGACGATGCGATTCCGTTTATTGAAAAGGTGTCGCAGTATGCCGCTTCAAATCCGGAGTTTGTGCCCGTGTTTCTGAACGCGGGCGAGTTTACGAAGGACTTTACGGCTTTTAACGAGTTGCGCGGTTTCGGGCGGCTTTTATCGCCGATTAGCCGCAATATGGAAGACACGGCGATGCTTGCCGGAAGCGAAGCCGACGATTTTGCGCGGATGTATTACGCTTCGGTCTCGCAGGCCGCAAAAATGAACGTTCCGGGCGCGCAGGCGATTTACGAAGATTTACGCCAGCGCTTTGACGCGCAGAGAGGAAAACGGCCGAAAACGCCGACGACTTAAAAGCGCAGGCATTTTTGTCTTTTGTCGTAACGAACCGCTCGTCTTTTCGGGCGGTTTTTCTTTTTTGTTCGGATTGCTTAAGAAAATTCAGGCTTCGCTATGCGAATTCAATAGCCGACTATTAAACGCGAATAGTTTACTATTCATTTTTAATAGCTCGCTACTCGCCTCTAATAGTCGAACTATACGAAAAGACTCGTTTACTATTCAAAATCAGTAGTGAACTACTCGATTCGAATAGCTCGCTATACAAAACGACTGGCAGAGCTATGCAAAAAGACTCGTTTACTATTCGATTTGAACGGCGAGCCGTTCAAATCGAATAGTCAGCTATTAAGAATCAATAATCCGCCGGTAAAAACAAGCGGCGCGGCTTTTTGAAGGATGGGCGGGCTTTGTAATTCAATTAAACGCGAGAGAATATTTGTGTCGGCTAAATATTTCACAGTTGTCTTAGAATCTGTTCCCCGTAGATATTTTGACAAAAAAATCTCTTTATAAAAAATTTGCTTTGGCGTTAATATTATTTTACCGTTTAGATATACGATTTTTGGGCGGGTAAATTATGGCTGAAAACATTTTGCGGCGTAATAATGTGAAGATTTCGGGCAAAGGCGAGCGGCCTTTGATGTTTGCGCACGGGTTCGGGTGCGACCAGAATATGTGGCGGTTTGTCGCGCCCGCTTTTGAAGACGATTACAAAATCGTCTTGTTCGATTACGTCGGCTCGGGCAAATCCGACCTCGAAGCTTACCGCGCGGCGCGCTACTCGGATTTGAACGGTTATGCGCGCGACGTTCTGGAAATATGCGACGCGCTCGGGCTTGAAGACGTGATTTTCGTCGGCCATTCGGTGAGCAGTATGATTGGCGTGCTGGCGGCCATCGAGCGGCCATCGCTTTTTAAGAGCCTGATTCAAATCGTGCCGTCGCCGTGTTATATCAACGACGCGCCCGAATACGTCGGCGGGTTCGAGCGCGCCGACATCGAGGGACTGCTCGATATGATGGACAAAAATTATATGGGCTGGGCGAGCTTTCTCGCGCCCGTGATTATGAAAAATGCCGAGCGTCCCGAGCTCGGCGCCGAGCTCGAAGCGAGCTTTTGCTCGACCGACCCGACGATTGCGCGCCGCTTTGCCGAAGCGACGTTTTACGCCGACAATCGACGCGATTTAGCGCTCGTAAAAACGCCTTCGCTGATTATACAGGTCACGGACGACGCGATTGCGCCGGTTTCGGTCGGCGAATATCTGCACAAAAATCTGAGTGAGAGCACGCTGCATCTGATGGACGCGACCGGCCACTGCCCGCACATGAGCCATCCGCAGCAGACAATCGAAATTATCAAGGAATATCTGAATAAGAATCATTAAACGGCACTCGACTGATGGACGAATTACTAGACAATGCGCCGTGCGGCTTTCTCGTCTTTACCGACGACGGAAAAATCGTCGAGGCAAACGCGACCCTGCTCGATTTGCTCGGCTACGAGCGCGGGGAAATTCTGGCGCTGCACGTCGAAAAAATTCTTTCGGTCGCCGGGCACATTTTTTACCAGACGCATTTTTTCCCGCTGCTCAAATTAAAAAATCAAATCGAAGAAGTTTATCTCTCGTTGCGCTCGAAATCGGGCTCGGACACGCCGGTTCTCGTCAATGCCGTCCGGCGCGAGCATCGGGACGGACGCTTTTTTAACGACTGCGTTTTTATGCCGATGCGCCAGCGCAATCAATATGAAGACGAGATTCTGAAAGCGAAAAGGGAAGCCGAGGAAGCGATGCGCGCCAAGGACGAATTTTTGTCGGTCGTCTCGCACGAGCTGCGCACGCCGCTCAACGGAATTCTCGGCTGGGCGCAGATTCTTCAGACCAGACAGCTCGATTCGGAAACGATAAAGCGCGCCATCGACGCCATCGTTCGCGGCGCGAAATCGCAGTCGAAATTAATCGAAGATATCCTGGATTTCACACGCATTATTTCGGGAAAATTACGGCTCGACGTGCGCCAGGTCGATTTGATAATGATTATCGAATCGGCCATCGATATTATCGCTCCGGCGGCCAGCGCCAAAGACATCCGCCTGCAAAAAATTCTCGATTCAAACAGCTACGTCTCCGGCGACGCCGAGCGGCTGCAGCAGATTTTGTGGAATCTGCTCTCGAACGCCGTCAAATTTACGCCGAAGGGCGGGCGCGTCCAAATCCGTGTGCAGCGCGTCAATTCGAGCGTCGAAATCATCATCAGCGATACGGGCCGAGGCATCAGCGCCGAGTTTCTGCCGTATGTTTTCGAGCGATTTAAGCAGTCGGACAATTCGACGACCAGGCGACACGGCGGCCTCGGTCTGGGCATGGCGATTACGCGTCACATGGTCGAGCTTCACGGCGGCACGATTCGCGCCGAAAGCGCCGGCGAAGATTTGGGCGCGACCTTTACGGTCAGTCTGCCGGTCTCGATTGTCGTCAATGCCAAGCCGTCTTCTGACGAAAAAGAGCTCGAACCGATTTCTCCGATTGATGAAAACAGCTCGCCGGACGTACTCGTGCCGCGGCTCGACGGGCTGCGCATTTTAATCGTCGATGACGAGGCCGACGCGCGCGATTTGTTAATTGCCGTTTTGTCCGGGCAGGGCGCCGACGTCGCCGCCGCCGCGACCGTCGCCGAAGCCGTCAGAGAGTTTCAGACAACACCGCCCGAGCTGATTGTCAGCGACATCGAAATGCCGGACGAAGACGGTTTTTCGCTGATAAAACAACTCCGCGCGTTTAATCAAACGCAAACGAAAAAAATTCCCGCCATCGCTCTCACCGCGCACGCCCGCCCGTCCGAGCGGCTGAAAATTCTGGCCGCCGGATATCAAATGCATCTCGCCAAACCGGTCGACACGAGCGAGCTGATTGCCGTCATCGCCAACTTCGCCGATTTAAATAAATAAAGCAGGAAATTTTTATCTTTATTCATCGCGCGGGAAACATTTGCGGGAAATATCCGATAACGATATTGAAAGCCAGAGCGGGAAGGATAAAACAATGTCATTTTTAGATACAGTCAGGCACGCGGGCGGCAGCGTCATTCACGGCATCGATAATCTCGGCGATAAATTTATCGACGAAACAAAAAAAGTCGGCTCGACCTTTGTCGGCGGCGCGCGTTTAACCGAAAACGTCGCCGCCAGCACGCTGAAGTTTCAAGCCGACTTAACGCGCGTCGGCCTCGAAAGAGCGTGGAGCGGCGCGCAGCGTGCCGGCTCGACCGCCGTTAGATTTTCCGCCGCCGGTTTTGAAAGCGTCACGCATCCGGGCGACCCGAATCCGCCGGCCGCGCAGGGCTTGAAGTTTTCCGAAACAAAAAGCGCCGCTAATCTTGCCTACGACGCCAAATTGAATGAAGTTTATCGATTTCCCGACGGCGGACAGTGGCAGGTCGTCGATGTCAGAGACGACGCCAAAACGGGTTTTCGCGCCATCGCCTTAAAATCCTCTGCCCCGAACGATAATCGCGTCATCGTCGCTTTTGCCGGCTCGCGCGACGCAAAGGACTGGAAAGCAAACATCGGGCAGGGACTCGGTTTGCCGACCGCGCAATACCGGGAGGCGGTCGAATTTGCCAATAAATGGAAAGCGTCGAACGGAAACGACGTTCTCCTGACCGGACATTCGCTCGGCGGCGGGCTGGCTTCCTACGCCTCGATAAAAACCGGACTTCACGCCACGGCGGTAAATTCGGCGCCGCTCGCGCTCGACCATCTCGGACTCAATCCGCTCAACGCGCGGCGCATCACGCAGTATTACGTGCCGGGCGAGGCTTTGAGCGTTTTGAACAAAAACAATCCGCTCGACATACGGCCCGGCAATTCGATTGCGGTGCGCGGAAAATATTCGATACTCGACCCGCGCTCAATCGGCCGAAATCATTCGCTCGACAGCGTCGCGCCGGACGTGCCTGCGCCCATCAAGATTTCTTGAGTTTTTTTTATGATGTAAAAGGCAAATTTTATTCTGCCGATTTGGATAAATTTCGAGCACGCAGCCGCACGAAGTTGTGCCGAAAACGCGTCCCCGTCCGCGTGACGATTCGCGCAAGCTCGATTTTCTTCGCGAAAAAATTTCCGGCAAAACGAATCGCCGCCTCGCCTGCGCCGCCCGGATTGTCGCGCAAATCGATGTGTTTTATCTGATAACGCGAATATGCGGCGAAAGAAGTATCAGCCGAGCGATTTAGCGGCGCGGCAGGGGTTGTTTTTCCTTTAAATGTTTGGTCGTGTTTTCGGTGACGGACGTAAAAACGCTTTTCGATTCGGGCAGGACGAGCTCGTTCGTCTGCGAGTCCAAAGAAAATCCGCTTTGCGCGTCGAGCTCGCGCTGGCGGTCGGCATCGTCTGATTTGTCCGACAGGCTCTTTTTCGGAACGGTAAAAAAGAGCGCGTTCAGGATAAAGCTGAGCCCGATAAAAAAACAAACCGTCCCCAAACCGGCGAGCGTCAGAAAATCGTTTTCCCTAAGCACGATACCGATAATCGAGAAACCGAGCGCGACGCCGGCGCCGATTGAAGAAATCAGCGTTCCGACGCGCATCCGCCGCAGACGTCTTTCGGCGGGCGACTCCAAAAACTTCTCGATTTCGGGCACAACGTCTTCGACGACTTTTTTCAAGTCGTGCACCGACGCCGTTTCGCGAATCTTGGCGGCAACCGCGCGCCCGATTTCGTCGCGCGCCGAGACGGCCGAAGCCGTAATGTTGTCGGTACGTTCGAGCGCCGTGCGAACCGAGCGCAGTTCCATTCCGCACGCGCGGCAAAACTGATTAGCCTGTATATCTTCCAAACCGCAGCCGGGACAAAACATTTTGCAAATCTCCTCGGATTTCGATTTTCCTCAAATAATCAAAAATTATACGCCCAAACTTGAGATTTTGTTCAATTGATAAAAGCTCCAACCGGAAGTTTTAAAAAGTTGGCAGAGTTGCAGACTTGGAAGAAGCTTTTTAACTCTGCGACTACGTAACTCCGCAGCTTTCCACGACTATTTGAAAAAACAGTTTGCAACTATTCGATAAAGCGCGCATCATAGAAAGTGTTAATCCTTCTCTCGCATCAACAGTGATGCGCTCGTCAAAGACGGTTTTTTGGATAGTTTGAGAGCAGGCTCGTTTATTAGTTGCAGAAGCCGCTCGCATTTTGAGTATCCGAACCCGAATCATTTTTTTCTAAATCATTTCGCTTCGACGCTTCTTTAGAAAGTCTCCGCTTTTATGCCGGGACAACAGGTAAAATATTATTATGTCAATGAAACTTTATGTAGGAAATCTTTCCTTTGATACCTCGACGCAGGATTTAGAACAAATTTTCGGTGAAATCGGCACGGTCGATTCGGCCAATATTATCGAAGACCGCGAAACCGGCCGCTCGCGCGGTTTCGGCTTTATCGAAATGTCTTCGAAAGAAGAAGGTCAAAAAGCCATCTCTGAGCTTGACGGCAAAGAAGTCGGCGGTCGCTCGCTGAAAGTCAACGAAGCCAAACCTCAGGAAAACAGAGGCGGCGGCGGCGGTAATCGCGGCGGCGGCTACGGCGGTGGAAATCGCGGCGGTGGCGGCGGTGGCGGACGCGGCAATTACGGCGGTTCAGGCTGGTAAATTTCCGAATGTTTATAACATTTAATAGAAAAGCCTTCGGCAGCTGTCGAAGGCTTTTCTACTTTTATGATTAAAGTTTTTGCATCATCACGATGACCATCGCTTTGACGCCCGCCTGGCGGCTGTAGGAAACCCAGTAACCGGCGTCGGGAAACCGCACGAGCTTGTAAACCGAGCCGTCGGACTTGGCTTCGGTCGTCGCGCTTTTGCCGAAAATTTCTTCGAATTTCGGCGAATTTTGATGGTCTTCGCTGAACATTACCATTACCGCGCGAACTTTCTTCGCGGTGTCGAGCATAATCTCGGCGTTTTCCGTGTCCGAGACGACATAAGTTAAATCATCGGCGGTTTCCGTCTTCGGCGCGCCCATTTTTTGGCGGACTTCCACCGCCGTCATGCCGATGGCAACGCCTTTGTAATTTTGCCAGACGGGTAAATTGTCTTTTTTCGCTCCGGTCGTCTGCGCGTTTGTATGGGAAACGAAAACGCACAAAAACAAAAGCGGAAGAAAAGCGATACGAGCGATTAAATTCGTCTTCAAATTTAATCGGATTGAATTGAAAAGCATTATCTGCACCTCCTCTACGGATATAAATTAAATATAAAAGCGCAAGATAAACTTAAAGATAATGCCCGGATTGTATAAAAATTTTAGAGCGAAAAATCGTTCGCGTTTATAATAACTCTATTAAGTGAAAAGTGAAAAGCAAAAAGTGAAAAGTTCAGGAATATTTTTGAGTTTCCTCAACTTTTCACTTTTTGCTTTTAGTTTTTCGCGCTACTTATTTTAGTATTTCATCGATTGAGGCCTGCGTTATCGGGTGATAGCCGGGACGCGCTTTTTTATAGATAGTTTCGGCGCGCTGCCGTCCGTTTGGAGTTTTGATGAGCTCCAGAAACAAAGGCCTGACGAATTTGCGGCGTCCGATGCTCGTTAAAAATTCTTCGAGACGCGGGAAAGCTTGCGTGTAATTGTTTTTTATCGACATCAGCAGCCATTGAAACGCGATTTCCGAGTTGCCGCTTTTCGTCAGATTAAAAGCGCGGTCGAGTTCCGACAGCTTCTGCGCGCCCAAATCGGCGGGCAGATTTTGCAGAAAATGCAGCCATTCCTGCGTCGTCCAGCCGCGCGCGGCAATGGCGCTCGCCGCCGTTTTGCCGCTCGTGTAATTTTGCGCCTGCAGCTCGACTTTTTGTAACGCGCCCGATTGCAGCACGGGCGCGTCTTTCGGCAAGCCCGGCTTTTCAATCCACTCGTCGACGTTGGCGCGTTCGGCAAGCGCCGGATTGGCGTCGAGCAGATTTTTCTTCAGATATTTGACGAAAGTTTCGGTCGTGATGCTCTGAAAAGCGTGACTGTCGAAATAGACGCGCAAAAACCGGTCAAATTTTTCGCGCCCGAAAACTTCTTCCAGATGCCTGAGAAACAAAGCGCCTTTTTCATACGGGACGCCCGTAAATCCGTCGTCCGGGTCGCGCCCGCGCAAATCGACGTGGAGAATTTCGTCGCGGTCTTCCAAGTCCGCCATTTCCGCTTCGAGCGAGCGCCGCCCGAGAACGGCTTCCATCTCGCGGCGATTAACTCCGTAAACCGCTTCGATAATTCTTCTTTCGAGATATGTCGTAAAACCTTCGTTGAGCCAGAAATCACGCCACGTTGCATTAGTTACGAGGTTGCCCGACCACGAGTGCGCGAGCTCGTGCGCGACGAGCGAAACCAGACTTTTATCGCCCGCCAAGATAGTCGGCGTGGCGAATGTGAGCATCGGGTTTTCCATTCCGCCAAACGGGAAGCTCGGCGGCAGAACCAGCAAATCATAGCGTCCCCAGCGATACGCGCCGTACAGCTTTTCGGTCGCCTCGACCATTTTCTCGGTATCGGAAAGCTCAAAAGCAGCTTTTTGAAGCGTCGCGGGTTCGGTGTAAACTCCGGTTCGCCTGCCCAGAGAGCGAAAACCCAAATCGCCGACGGCAATCGCAATCAGATAAGACGGAATCGGGTGCGTCATTCGAAAACGATAATCGCCCGTTCGCGCCGAAGTCTGCGAATTTCCCTCGGCGCTCATCACCGCCAGAAGATTTTTCGGCGTCCGGACGCGCGCCGTGTAAGTTATACGAATCTGCGGCGAATCCTGAAGCGGAATAAACGAGCGGGCGTGAATCGCCTGCGCCTGCGAAAACATAAACGGCTGCTTCTTTCCGGCCGTTTGCGCCGGTTCGAGCCACTGCAAACCGGAAGCCGTCGGGCTCGTCGAATAATAAACGCGGACGAATTTTGTTCCCGAAGGCAACGTGACGGTGAGCGGCGCGCCGAGAATTTTATCCGGCGCGCCGAGCTTAAACTCCGTCGGAGCGTAGTTCGTGCCGCTCGTCGAAGTCTCGACTTTTTCAATCTGCAAATCGCGCGTGTCGAGAATCAAATAACCGAGACGCGTCTTGATTGGAGAAGCGCGCTCGACCGTTAAAGTCGCCGTGCCTTGCAGGATTTTTTTATCGAACAAAACGTTCCAGTCCAAATCGACATGGCGGACGATGACGTCCTGCGGATTTGAATACGAATGCACGTCTTCGGCGAGCGCTTCGGATTTTTGCATATTATTTTTTTGTGCGTGACAGATGCCGGCGCAATTTATGCCGAGCACGAGCGCAATAAGAAAAATGACCGCCGGATTTATAATTTTCATTTCCTGGGTTTCTCCGTCAAAGATATTCTGCTTCGATTATAAATTTTGTTTACGCAAAACGCGAAAAGACTGATTCAAAAAGATAAAAGCGGCGCGTTCAAGTTCGAAACGCGCCGCTTTTATCTTCGAGTTTTTGGCAGAGGTTTATTTCGCCGTCACCGCGCGAGACGCCTGACCGCCGAAGCTGCTGCGAACGGTAATGTTCTGCGGGTTGACCGAGGAATTTAGCTGACCGCTGTATTTTCCGCCGCCGTTATTGGTCAGCGTTCCGATGACCAGTCCGGTTGATGTGGCCAGAACCTGAAGCGTCGCGTTTGTGCGCGAGCTGGTCGCCTCGACGCGCAAGATTTGATTTCGCCCGTCATATTCGGCGCGCTGAATCGTCACCGTATCGGCGGCGGGCGTAACGGTGATGCTCGCCGAGCGCGACAAATTGTTCAAGCTCGCTCCGATGGTCGCGGTAAATGACGAGGAAACCGAAGTCGTATTGACGGTAAAATTCGCGCTCGTCGCACCGGCCGGAACGGTAACGCTGGCCGGAACGGTGACAATCGGCGCGCTCGAGCTCGACAGGGTGATTGTCGTCGGCGTCGTTGAAGCGACGCTCAAAGTAATTGTTCCGAGCGCCGCGCTTCCGCCCGCTATACTCGCCGGATTTACGGCCAAAGCGGTGATTGTCGGCGCGTTGTTGGCCGGCGGCGTGACGGTTAAAATCGCGCTTTGCGTCGAGCCGCCGTAAGTCGCCGTAATCGTCACCTGCGTCGGCGCGGAAACGGTTGCCGCGGCAACGTCCGTAAACGCGCTCGTCTGCCCGGAAAAATTCGCCCGAATCGTTCGCGGAACCGGAACAACCGACGGATTGCTGCTCGAAAGCATAATCGTCGCGCCTTCAATCGGCGCGCCCGAAGCGAGATTAACCGTCACGCGAACGCCGATATTGCTGCCGCCGACAACTGTCGAAGGCGAAAGCGTTACCGAAGAAATCGGGATATTCTGCGAAGGCGCGGCGACGGTGAGCGTCGCCGTTTTGGTCGCGCCGCCGTAGCTTGCGCTGACGTTGACCGGCGTTGTAATTCCGGTCGTGCCGGTCAGATACGAAAAGCTCGCGCTCGTCTGCCCGGCGGGAATTGTGACGCTCGAAGGCATCGAAACCAGATTCGCATTGTCGTTTGAAAGCGTGACAAACGCGCCGCCGATGGGAGCGACGTGGCCGGTCGCGAGCGTGACGACTCCGCTTCCGCCGTCGCCACCGAAAACCGCGGCGGGTTGCATCGCCAGCGAGCCGACGGCGAGCGGCGTTACGGGCGGCGTCACCGTCAAAGTGACGCTGCGCGAGCCGAGACTTTTATTGCTGACCGTAATCGTGACGGTCTGGGTCGTGCTGACATTTGTCGTGTTGACGACGAAGCGCAGGTTCGTCATTCCGCCGACAATTCCGAGCGGCGAAGTCGTCGCGTTGGTCGGTGCGAAAACGACCGCCGGATTGCTGCTCGATACCGCGAAAGTCGTCAAACCGGCCGGCGCGACCGCGTTGGCGGCGAGCGCGATATCGATTTGAGCGTTTGTGCCGCCGATGACGCTTGCCGGCGAAGCGGTCACCGCGCCGAGCGCGAGCCGCGCCGGAGCGACGCCGGTCGTGTTCATCGCGATTAGAGTCCCGATGGTGCTGCCGCCCATATTGCTCGTATAACCGGCGGCGACATCCGTTTTGCCGTCGCCGTTAAAGTCGGCGACGATTGGATTCCAGCCCGAAAGTCCGACTCGTCCGTTGGCCGGAACGATATAGCGCGCGACAGTTTGAAAAGTGCCGTTGCCGTTACCGTATAAAACGCCGAACGCGCCCAAATCCGCTCCGCCTTCGCAGCAGAAACTGTGACCGAGAATGATGTCGAGCTGTCCGTCGCGGTTGATGTCGCCGAGCGTAAACGACGCCGCGCGCTGCTGTCTGATATCTGTGATGATTGACGCCGCGCCGAAAGTGCCGTCGCCTCTGCCGAGTAGAATTCCGATTTTGCTTTCGCCTTCGGCGGCGACGACCAAATCCTGAATCGCGTCGCCGTTAAAATCCCCGGCGGCGACGTCCGTGTTATCGGTGGTCGCCACGACGATGATGTCGGGGAGCTGGCGAAACGTGCCGTCGCCGTTGCCGAGCAGAGTGAAAACTTTGCCGCCCGTTCCGGCCGTCACGGAAACGTCGGCAATTCCGTCCGAGTTAAAATCGCCGACGGCGGCTTTGGACGGCGCAGGCCCGACATCTATCTGCTGCGGCGCGGCAAACGTGCCGTCGCCGTTGCCGTCAAATCGCGTTACGGTTCTGGTGACGACGCACGGGCCGCTGCAGTCGATTTCGTCGGTCGTCATCAAATCGAGCTTGCCGTCGAGATTAAAATCGGCGGCGACGAGCGATGTCGGCGTTCCGCCCGAATTGGTCGAATATCTGGCGAGCGGCTGGAAAGTGCCGTCGCCGTTGCCGAGCAGTATCGCGACTTGATTCGGAGCGTTCAGAGACATCGCGAGGTCGACGCGCCCGTCGCCATTAAAATCGCCTTTGATAATGCTCTGCGGAATGCCCGCAAAACCGACTACTACCGGATATTTTGCGCCCGTTTGAAAAGTGCCGTCGCCGTTTCCAATCAGGATTTCGACGTCCAAACCGGCAACGGCGAGGTCTTGGCGACCGTCGCCGTTAAAATCGGCGGCCGCTTGATACTGCCCGCCGGTCGGCAGATGTTTTCCGCTGAAAGTGACGACTTGCGCCGCCGCGCTCGCAGCAAAGAGAAAAGTTATCAAAGTCAGAAAAAGTGCCGTGTGAAGTTTTACGTGAAGTAAATTTAATGTTTTCGTCATTTCGCTCTCCGAAGTGTGTTGTCTGGAATATGTCTGCTCAACAGTGCGGCGGTTTCGGCGAAAAAGACACAACGTCGTTTGATTAAATAAAAAACCGGCTGATTAAAAACAGCCGGCGGTTGAATCGAATTGATTTTTTGGACTGCGCGTCTATTTGATTTTTTTGACGGCAAATTCCTTGCCGTCGGCGCGGTAAAATGTTCCGGTCGTGAAGTTTTCGCCGTCAAACGCGAACGAGTTTGATTTTTCGCCGTCCTTGGCTTCCGAGGCGAAAATATAGCGGTCATTGGCGCGGCCTTCGCTGAAGAAGATTTCCGAGCCGCTGCCTTTCGCCCATTTGATTTCATACGCCATTTTTATCGCCTTGACGGTGCACGTCGTGTCGCCGACCTGGTAAGTTCCTTCAAAATTGCCGTCGCCGGTTGCCGCATCGGTTTTGGCGCTTTCTTTGAGCCAGCCCATCAGAGTTTCTCCGCCGCCGTAGTTGATGTCCGCGATTTTCCAGGCGGAATCTTTTTGAACGAGCTCGTAGGTTATCGATACTTTTCTGCCGTAATTTTCAAACGTGACGGGAACGGTCGCTTTTGAGTTTTCGATTTTCGGCTGGCCGACGGCAAAGTTTTTGATTTGGATATCCTGCGCATTGTACAAAGGGTCGCTGTCGATGGCGCCGACTTCGCCTTTCGAATCGATGGCGTCTTTCCAGATGGCGCCGGCTAAGGTTTTGTCAAAATATTTATCGACCAGCGCGCGGTTTTTGGTCTGGAAAAACGGGCTGTTTTTCTTGTCGTGCTGCTGGTATAAATCTTTGACGAGCGCGTCGGGCGCGACACTCGCCTGCTGCGCGCTGGGCGTCGGCTGCGCGGCGGCCGGAGTTGTCGCGGCGGCGGAATTCTGGGCGTTTGTGTTTTCCTGAGTGGTTTTGACGACGGAGGAGCAATTGATTGTAAAAATCAAAACTGCGGCCAAAATCAGATAATTTGTGATTTTCATAGATGGAAAAAGTCCTTTTGAATAATTAATTTAAGAGCGGCGTAAAGAGCCAATCTTACGGATTTTTAATAATTTATCAAGCGGCAGAAGCGGGTTAATTGGGAATTTTAGCTTGCAACTATTCGCAAAACCGTGCATCATAATAACTGTTAATCCTTCTCTCGCGCATCAACGGTGATGCGCTCGTCCGATAGAGTTTCATTCGACAGCGTTTTGGAAGTTCGGGAGCAGGCAGTTTTTTTTAGGCTACAGAAGTTAGCTCTTGCAGTTTTTGAGCATCCGAACTTGATTCTTCGTTAGATTACCGTTTTCCCGAAGCTAAATTCGATTTCGACACTTCTTTTATTTTCCCGAAATATGCGGGAACACAGGTAAAATTTTAAAATTATGAAACTTTATGTAGGAAATCTTTCCTTTAACACAACAGCACAGGACTTGGAAGAGCATTTCGGCCAGGTCGGAACGGTTCAGTCGGCAAACATTATCGAAGATCGTGAAACCGGTCGCTCGCGCGGATTCGGCTTTGTCGAAATGTCTTCGCGCGAAGAAGGCGAAAACGCCATCGAACAGTTTAACGGCAAAGACCTCGACGGTCGCGACCTCAAAGTCAACGAAGCCAAACCGCGTGAAAACAGCGGCGGCGGCGGTGGAAATCGCGGCGGCGGCGGTGGCTACGGCGGCGGCAATCGCGGCGGTGGCGGCGGTGGTGGACGCGGCGGCTACGGCGGCGGCGGTGGTTCGCGCTGGTAATTACCAAGCAAAAAGTAAAAAGGTAAAAGGCAAAAGTGGGAAATTTAATTCTTCACTTTTGCCTTTTTACTTTTTACTTATTTTTCCTCGTCGCGGCCGTGCGCGTGTGCGGGCGGCGAAGTTGCTTCGACGGCAGTAAAATTTTCGAGAATCTTGTATGTATGTTTCGCGCCCTTCGGCACAGTCCACGAATCGCCTTTTTCGAGAATCAGCATTTGTCCTTCGAGATGCAGCTCGGCGCGCCCCTTGACGACGTAGCCGACCGTTTCATATTCGCGCGTGTGTTCTTCCATTGTGCCGCCCGGTTCCTGATTTTCCCAGAGCCGCATCGCTACGTTTACGCCCGAAGCCAGATATTTTTGTCCCATTTCGCCGTGCGGCGAATTTCCCGACATAACCTTTTGCACCGATGTGTCACCCATTGCTCGTTTTCCTCCTTGTTTGAAGTATAAATTCGAGCAATAGACGTGCCAGATTGATTTCCGGTTGAATGTGAGTTTTTACGATACGAATTTGAGGATTTTCCGTTTTTGCGGCGTTTGAAAATCGTTCAGACGGTTTAATTTTTGCGATAGCGACGGGCGGTTTTCGGCTTTTGCGTAGATTGGGGCGGCGTCTGTTTTTGAAGCTTGTCCTGCTCGACGTCCTGCGGCGCTTTCTGAATTTCAAAATCACGATTGCCCGCCGGCTTTCCGTCGATAAAAACATCAATTCGGTACATTCCCGGCGTCCAGATGCCTTCGGGCTTGCCCGTAAAATTTACGCGATTTTGGTTGCCGCTGGTTTTGTAGCTGACGGTAATGACTTTCGTTTCGGGTTTGACGCCCGCGACTTTGACGGCGACGAGATTCATTTTGACGGTTGCCGGTTTGAGCGAGTTTAAGCGAACGATACAGTAAATCGGAATATCTCTCGTGAAAAAAATGTCGGTTTCCTCGCCCGCTTTTCCGCTGCCGTTATCGCGCGCGAGAGAAATCGTGTCGACCGCGACTTCGTCGCCGGTCGGCTGCCCGGCCTGACCGAAGGCGCTAAAGCTGAAAATTAAACCGCACAACAATATAAGAATAACTTTCACGAATTTGGCTCCGAAAATTTTTGACAGATTTTGAATATTCTCAGTTTATTGGTGCGGTAACTTTAATTTTAGTTGCTTTGGGCGCAAAATTTTATTTTCTAGAGCATAAACCGCTTATTTGATAAATTTTTCAATTTCGCGCCGCAGCCGTCCGGCGTCGCCGGCTTCGATATTTATTACGCCTTCGAGATTACCCAGACCGCACGCGCCGGAAGCGATGACCGGAATTTTCCGGGCGGCGGCTTGCAGAAGACGGCGCGGTTTGTGCTCGACAAAAGCGGGTAAAACGACCAAATCGGCTTTTCCGAGCCAATCGTCAGCGCCTTTTTCCCAATCAAATTCGCGCCAGAAATCGGCGTCTTCGATAATCGCTCCGAGCGTGACGATTTTGGCGTCCAATCCGCGAACGGCCTCGCGCAGCTCGTAACAGCCTTTGCGTCCGACGGTCGACGCCGGAAAAACGATGGTGAATTTTTCGTTCTCGGCGCGCTCGACGCTTTTCGCTTCAGGCAGCTTCCAGCTCAAAAGTTTTGTTTTGTCCGGGAAAAGCGAGGCGATTCGCGTGTGCGGCGTGATGATTTTCCGCGCGTTCCGCAAAGCTTCCGTTTCGGCCTCGACGAGCCATTCTTCAGCGCGAAAATCGCCTAAAGTCGTGCTTTGCGCGTGAAGCGACGCGGCGTCGTCGAGACTTTTTTGCAGCTCGCTCATCGGCAGGGCGTTCATCAAAACATCAAAAGTTCGGCCGCCCAGAACACCGTTTTTCCATAAAAACGGCAAAAGATTTTGCGAGACGACGACGTGCAGAACGTCATAAGACAAATTTCGCGCAAAGCTTTCCGCCAGTTTTTCCGACATTTCGAGCAGAGCCTTTTGACGACGCGCGCCCTGCGCGGCAAGCCGGCGTGAGCGAAAGGAGCGCACGAGCGTCGCCGAAAAACTCTGCCTGATTTTAGCGAATCCTTTTGTGTTCCAGGCGTAATTCGCCTTTCGAAAACGGCGGCCGTCGAGCGGCACAAACAAAAAATCCTTTTCGTTTCGCGCCTGCTCGACGTAAGCGTCAAATTCGGGCGCAAATTCGTCGAGCAAAAACGCCGTCCGCCCGAAATCCGAATTCGCCACGGCCTTTAAGCTTCTGAAACAGCTTTCGACGCCGCACGTCGCGCAATTATTGATTGAATCGGATTTTACCGGCGCATTCTCGCGTTTTGTGATTTGAAACAAATTTTGATTTTTCGCCTCGCCTTTGAATGTTACGGTCAGGTGGTCTTTGCCGAGTTTGGCTTCGATGCGAAATGCGGTCTTTGATTTGAAACGCAAATCGACGTAATTCCAGAAAACCGTCGCATCGCGTCCCTTTTCGGCGAGCGAACCGGCGACGATTTGCGTATGCGCGTGGCGTTCGACGATTTCAAAATTTGAGCGCAGGGCCGCGTCGTAAAGCGCGTTTGAAAGCTGGCAGAGACCTCCGCCGACGTTTGGAATAACGCAGCCTTCGCGCAGCTCGCGTCCTTCGACATAGCCTTTCAGACGGCCCGCCCGGCCGACGTGTTTCCAGAAACTGAACACTTCGCCGGCGGGAATTTCCAGCTTGTCGAGCCGCTTTATCGCCAGCCGCAGATTATGAACTTTTCCCGCCAGCAGAAATCTCTCTTCTGCGCTGCTTTGCGTCCAGAGCGGCGTCTTCGATTCGGCGAAAATTGATTTTGCGCCGGTTTTATCGGCTTTCGGAAATTTACGAAGTTTTTTGTCAAACGAATTTTCGAGCCCGCGTTTTATCTGAAGCAGGGCGGCTTTAATTTTGAAAATCGATGCTTGAGCGAGCGTGTGAAATTTGGTGTCCGAGTCCTTCTGCATACTGCTAAACGAATTTTACCGGAAAATATTAATTTGTCGAGCGCGTTTTTATTTAACCAGATTTTTGGCCGCAATCTTTATCGCCGCCTTTGCAAACGACGCGCGCGGGACGCTTTTCATAATCCTTAAATCTTCCGCGCGAGAAGTATCTTCGTCAAGAAATTTTAAGATTTGCGAGGCCGGATTCCGCGAAAAAAGCAAGGTGAAAACGTCGTCGGCCGCGTGTTTTTTGGTCAATAAAACATTGAGCAAAACCGAATCGAGAAAAGATTTCCAGTTTGAACTTGTGATTTCAGATTTCTGATGTTTAATTGAATTTGTTTCGAGCGACTCAATCAATTTTTTTAATCGTCTCTGCGTTCGCGCGAAGCTGTAGCCGGTCGAGGGCTTGACGTAGCCGGCGGCCATTCCGATTCTGATTGTTTGCGGCGCGCCTCGCGCTTCGTGCGGCTCGTCCGACATCGGAATGACGCCGCTTTCGATTTCGAGAATCGCGAATTTTTCGATGCGCAAAACTTCCGAGATATATTTTCGCAGATAAAATTCGTATTCTTCTTTGGTTAAAAGTTTTTCGGAAAAAATCGTAAATTCAACCAGCGCCTTTGTCTCGGAAAAAGGCAGAACATAAGCGAAGCGGCAATCGCCTGCTTGTTCGACGCGAAAATCGAAAAGCGTCGGCTCGTCCGGCTTGAAAAACGGTTTTTCGGTTTCAAACAGCCAGCCGCGAAAATGCTGCCAGAGATTTTGATGTTTCGGATTGTCGTAACTTTTGCGCGTAAAGCTGTCGAAAACAAATTCTCCGGCGATGAAATCGCCTTTATCGGTTGTCACCCTAGCGTTTTCGACGCTTTCAATCGAGGCCTGAAGAAACGTAAAATTCGGATTTTGGCGGATTCTGGCGAAAACGAATTCGTAAAAATCTTTGGCGCGAATCATTTTGTACGCGTATTCGCCCAAATCGAGAAACTTTGAAAATCCGCGCGTCCCGTGAAACCAGACGCCCGTCCAGCGCCGGAAAACGATTTGCTCAAACGCGCCGCCCGCGCCCGTTTCCCAGAAACACCAGGTATGGTCGTTTCGGGTTTTCGCGTCGCGGTCGATGATGAGAATTTTTTTGTCCCGGAGAACGCTTTCATCGAGATAAAACGCGAGGCTGAGCCCCGCCAATCCGCCGCCCGCGATAATGTAATCGAAAGAGTTTTCCGCCACAATCAAATTTTTTCCGGGAAAATTAATTTTTTAATCTCGTCGATTTTTTCGCGCGCGGCTTCTTCGCCGAGCTTGACGAATTCGTCCATTTTGCCCATTTCGTCGGGCCGTAGATGAGCGATTTGCGGGATGATGACGACGTCGGCGCGGTAGTGATGCGACTTCGAAGCGGCGCGCAAAAGCATCAGCGCGGACTGGAAAAAAATTCCGAGAAGCGTCGAAGGACTGCCCCAGTAGGAATTGCCGCAGGCAAGCACGTCGACCGCGATGACGATTTCCGCGCCGAGCTTTCTGACGGCTTTGGTCGGAACGGGCGCGACCACGCCGCCGTCGATTAATTTTCGGCCGTCACCGTCTTCGAGCGGCATAAAAACGCCGGGAATCGCGCAGCTCGCGCGCACGGCAAACGGCAAATCTCCCTCTTTGAGCCACACTTCGTCGCCCGTTTCCAAATCGCAGGCGACCGCCGTAAAGGGAATCGGCAAATCGGCGAAATCCCTGTGCGGAAAATGCTTTTTGATAAAATTGCCCATCGGCGCGTTTGATAAAAGCCCTTTCGGCGAATACGAAAATCCGGCCATCGCGCGCCAGTTTATCTTGCGGCTGAAAGTCATTATTTCGTCAATCGTCAAGCCCGAAGCGTAGGCCGCGCCGGCAAACGAGCCGGCCGACGTGCCCGCTATAAAGTCAACCGGAATCGAGTGTTCGGCGAAAACCTTTAAAACGCCCAGGTGAGCAAATCCGCGCGCCGCGCCGCCGGAAAGCGCCAGACCGACTTTTTTTCGTTCCATAAATTTATTTATCTAAAGCTCATCTCTGCGCCGTCGGATTGGTTGTATTTTCCTTTTCTTCGTCGGTCAAAAGCTCTTCTAATCTGGCGTATGAGCCGATGCTCTCAATCGGCAAATTGTCTATTTTCTCCGGTTCGGCCGGCTGCTCTGACAAATTTACGTCTTCCGGGTTTGAGTTTTCCATCGTTTCTTCCTGATTCATTCGTTTCTCCCTTCTCGGATTTTTTAACACAAATTGATTTTAACTTTTGTTTATGAAAAACTTAAACCTCCGAATATGACTCCGCAGGAATCGATACAATTGCAGCGAACGGCGACGAGCGCGGACATCGCGGCGGGCGAGAAAGTTTGTCCGGTCTGCTCGCGCGAAACCCGCGACGAATACGTTCCGCTCATCGCGCTGGCCGAAGATTTGCAGGCCTTGATTCGCGCCAACGCGCCCGATACAAGCTTGTTCGAAGCCGTCTGCGCGCGCTGCATGCGTCTTTTTGAACGCGCCAAAGAGCAGATTTTGAGCGAAGCCGCGATGACAAAGGACGGCTCGCACGTGCTTTCGACGCCGCTCCGCCTGGACGCCGACGAGCGTTTTAGCGGAAAAGACGTCTGCATCGCCTTTCTGGATTCGGGATTTTACCCGCACGTCGATTTGACGACGCCGGACAATCGCATTCTGGCTTATCAAAATATGAGCGCCAAAGACGGCGAAATCGCGTCGCTTTTTCAGCCCGACGTGGCGAGCTGGCACGGGATGATGACTTCGGTCGTGGCGGCCGGGAACGGCTCGCTCTCGAACGGCTTTTATCGCGGAATCGCGCCGGACGCGGGCGTCGTGCTGGTCAAGCTGGCGCGCACCGGGAGAATTACCGACCAGAATATTCAGGACGGACTCGAATGGATTTTGGAAAACCGCGCGAAATTCAACATCAAAATCGTCAACATCTCGGCGGGCGGCGACTACGAGCAGAGCTATCTGCACGACTCGCTTTCACAAACGGTCGAAGAATGCGTCGCGCAGGGGATAACGGTCGTGTGCGCCGTCGGCAACGCCGGACATCTCGCGAATCATCCGGTTTTTCCGCCCGCGAGCTCGCCTTCGTGCATCGCCGTCGGCGGGCTCGACGACCAGAATTCGATAAATCGCGCGCGCCGCGGCATGTATCGTTCAAGTTACGGCCCGACGCTCGACGGCTTGCAAAAACCGGAAATAATCGCGCCTTCGATTTGGGTTCCCGCGCCGATTCTGCCGAATACGCCGACGGCGCAGCAAGCCGAGTTTTTGGAAAAGCTCGATAAAGCCGAGGACGCGGAGCTTCACTCGATAATCGAGACAAATCCCGGCATCGAGCCGGAGCTCGACGCCGCGCTCGACCGTCCGGCCTATATGATTCGACAGATTATCGCGCTCAAGCTCCGTCAGGAAAACGTCATCACAAAGCATTACAAATACGTCGACGGGACGTCGTTTTCCGCGCCGATTGTCTCGTCGGTCATCGCGCAGATGCTCGAAGCCAACCCGAAGCTTTCGCCGCAGCAGATAAAAAGAATCTTGATTTCGACCGCCGAACGCCTGCCGCACTACGAAGTCGACCGTCAGGGCTGGGGCGTCATCGACCCGCGCCGCGCCGTCGAAGCGGCGCTCGCCTTTACCGAATAATTGCCGACGGTAGAAACTTTTTTACGGTAACAGTTCAGACCGTTACGATATCGGTTCAGCCCGTACCGGCGTCAGTTCAGAGCGTTACGTCGCCAATTCAAGCCATTACGGCGTCACTTCAAAAGGCGACGAAGCCGGTTCAGAACGCTGCGGCGTCAATTCAAAACATAGCGACATAAGTTTATGCGGTTTCGGTATTGGTTCAGAGCGTTACGAGGCTGATTCAGACTTTTGCATAATAAAAAATAGGTTTTAAGAATTGTCTAAAACAAATTCCTAAAACCTATAACCCAAACCAAAAAAACAAAAAACTATTGCTTATTACTCGTCGCGGGCGTTCCGGCGGGCGCGCCCGAAGGCGGCGTCTGGCGCGTCGGCGAAGGCGTCGGCGGGCGGATTACGGTCGGCGAAAGCGTTGCTCTCGGAGTCGCGTCGGGCGAGGTTGTCGGGCTCGCGCTCGGACTGGCGCTCGGACTCGGACTGGGACTCGGCGTGCGCGTTGGCGCCGGCGTTTTCAGATTCGAGTTGGTGTTGATAGTAGAGAGATTCGTGCCGAGATTGTAATTCGTATTGGAATAAGTGTTGCCGTATTCAAGATTGGTCGCCGGAATATTGACGTTTGAATTGACGCTCAAATTCATATTTTCGGGCGGATTCGTGTTGATATTGACGTTTGCGTTTTTGTCGTTGCCGTTAAAAGCCCAGAACAAACCGCCGATTCCGCCGAGAACGACGATGGTCAGCAAAATTGTCGTGACGACGATAAGCGCCGTGTTCGATTTCGCCGTCGGCGGAGGCGGATAATAAGCCGCCTGTTTCGGGCGAACTTTCTGCTCGCGTATTTCCTCGCGCGTCGGGATGACGATGCGCGGCGCGTCCGACGATTCAATTGGCTCGACCGCCGTATCTTCGACAAATTCGGGCGGCTCGGACGGAACAACGGCCGCAGCCGTCGCCGGTTTGTCTTTTCTGATAATTGTTTCTTCGCCGAAATCATCGGCTTCCTCTTCGGCTCCGATGCTCGGAAGCTCCGTAAAATTCGGCTGGCTTTCGTCGACCAGAGGCGTCCCGTCCTTTGTGCAAAATCTCAGGATTTCTTCATCATATTCGGTCTGGCAAGTCGGGCAATATTTCATATTTTCGGAAAGTTTCGGAGCCTTTTTCGGATTTTCTAAATCTGTGCAACAATTTCTACTACGCATTTTAGCACGAATTGTTTTCGATGTTACAAGAGAAAGCTTTAACCACAGAGACACAGAGACACAGAGGAAATTAAACAGGAGGCACAGGATTTACAGGATAGATTGTTTTTTATACGCTTCATCTGTGTAAATCTGTGGCTGATTTTCTTAAAAAACTCTGTGTCTCTGTGGTAAATATCAATGAAAAAAATAACCATCATCGGCGCGGGGTTGGGCGGTCTGGCGGCGGCGATTCGGCTGGCAAAGACGGGCTTTTCCGTGACGATTCTGGAAAAAAATGAGAATGCGGGCGGGAAAGTGAATCTCATCGAGGCCAGCGGTTATAAATTCGACACGGGCGCTTCGCTTTTGACGATGCCGCACGTTTTGCGCGGGGTTTTCGAATTTGCCGGAAAAAGAATGGAAGATTATCTCGAAATCGTCGCGGTCGAGCCGATTTGCCGTTATTTCTGGCCGGACAACACTCGTTTGGACGCTTTGACGGATTTGCAGAAAACCGAAAGGGAAATCGAGCGTATAGAGCCGGCAGACGCCGCCAATTTTCGCCGCTATCTTGCCGATTCGAAGCGCAAATACGAAATTGCCGAGAAAACTTTTCTGTCCCGCACGCTGAACGATTTGCCGCGCCTTTTGCAACCGGAATTTGTTAAAGATTTATTCGCCATTTCCACTTTGAAAACGCTCGACGCTCACAATCGAAAATATTTTTCTTCCGCAAAAATGCAGCAGCTTTTTAATCGTTTCGCGACCTACAACGGCTCGTCGCCGTTTCAAACTCCGGCCGCATTCGCGCTGATTCCGTTTGTCGAATTCGGTCTCGGCGCGTGGTATGTGCGCGGCGGAATGTATGAAATTCCGCGCGCGCTGGAAAGATTGGCAAGGGAATCGGGCGTCGAATTTCGCTTCGAGGCGGAAGTCGAAAAAATTCTCGTCGAAAAGCGGAAAGCCGTCGGCGTGCGGCTCAAAAGCGGCGACGAATTGAAGGCCGATTTCGTCGTGACGAACGCGGACGCGGTTGAAACTTACAGAAATCTTCTGCCGGTCGAAAACAAAAAAATCGAACGCCGCGAGCCTTCGTGCAGCGGTTTCGTTTTGCTTTTGGGCGCGCGCAAAAAATTTCCGCAGCTCGCGCATCACAATATTTTCTTTTCCGACGATTACAAAGCGGAATTTGAACAGATTTTCAAAGCGCGCCGGCCGGCCGCGAATCCGACAATTTACGTTTGCGCGGCAACGAGAACCGATGAAAGCCAGGCGCCCGCCGGACACGAAAATTTGTTCGTTTTGATAAACGCGCCATACACGAGCGAGGCGACCGAGTGGCATCGTGAAGCCAAGCCTTATCGCAATTTGATAATCAAAAAACTCGAAGAATCCGGTCTTGAAGATTTGGAAAGCTCGATTGATTTCGAGCAAATTATCACGCCCGTCGATTTTGAGAAAAAATATCGCGCCAATCGAGGCTCGATTTACGGCATCTCGTCAAACGGCCTTTTCTCGGCATTTCTGCGCGTTCCGAACCGGGCGAAAGACGTCGAAAATCTATATTTCGCGGGCGGCGCAACGCATCCCGGCGGCGGCATACCGCTCGTTTTGCTGTCGGGAAAATTTGCGGCGGAAATGGTTGGAAGCGAGAAGGAATGAGCGATGAATCAGAAGAAAAGCGAGTTGAGCCATTTTCTTATTCATCCCTCATCCTTACTGCCCCGTTGAAACGCGAGCAGCGTTGCTCCGGTCGAGCGAAGCACGTAAAAAGTTCGACTTAATTTTCTTCGATAACAGCGCCGTGGCTTTCGAGCAAATCTTCGATACTGCTGTTGGCGGTCAAATCCCAGGCGGTTTCGCCTTCTTTGTTTTTCAGGTTGACGTTCGCACCCGCCAGAATTAAGGCGCGCACGCTTTCGAAACTGTCGGCATCGGCGGCGTTCATGAGAGCGGTCTGGCCGCTTTTGTTCTGCGCGTTGACGCCGGCGCCGTGGTCGAGAAGAATCTGCAGAACTTCCGCTTTAACCGAATTTGCGGCGAGAATCAGCGCCGTGTCGCCGTTGGCGTCGATTAGATTTATTTTCGCGCCGTGATTGATTAAAAGCCGGACGAGCTCGGGCGTCGCATCTTCGTCGAGACGCATCAGCGGAGTTTGTTTATTCCCGTCTCTGGCGTTGATTTTCGCGCCGAAATTGAGCAAAGTCGCGGCGATTTCGGCACTGCCGTTTTCGACGGCGAGAAAAAGCGGCGTGATGTTGTTGTAATCTTCGTCCTTACCGTTGACGTTTTCGCCTCTCGCGATAAGATTTCTGACTTCTTCAAGGTCGTTGTCGGAAACGGCGCGGCTGAGCGGACTTCGGAAATTGGAAGACACCATGACGCCCATTACCGCTACTTCCATTCCGACGTTCATCGAAATATCTTTACTGACGTTGTTTCCGTCCGATACATTGATGTCGGTGATTTCTTTATCGGCAAAACCGTAGGTGGCGCTGATGTTAATTTTATAAAGACCGGCCGGAACGTTTTCAAAACGATACGCGCCTTCTTCGTTTGAAACTGCCGTTCTGGTTTCATTGGTTTGTAAACTAATAAGCGTAACCGTAACATTCGGAACAACCGCGCCGTTCGGGTCGGTAATTGTTCCCGAAAGACTCGCCGCCGCGCCTTCGGTTTTTTCTTCTTTCGATTGACTTTCCTGCACGACCTCGACGTTTTCCGACTTATTATCGCCGATGCGGCCGCCCGTTTCGCCCTGCGCGTATGCGAGCGTCGAAAGCGTCAGCGACGCGCCGAGAACGCCCGCCGTTATTCCGGCGCGGCGCGTTATCCGGTAAAGTCTGTCGGAGAAAATCGGTTTATTATTAATCGGATTTTTGACGTAGCGCACGCAGATTCGGCCTTTCGAGTCGCGCACCAGCCGCATCGCCTGTTTGCGCGTCATCTGCGAAATATTATTGACTTCAAACGAGCAGTGCTCGCAGAAACGAATTTTATCCGTGCCCTTCATCTTGTCCCAATCTTCGGAACACGGCGTTTTTACTTCGATAGAATCAATTAAGCTCTTTTTTGACATAGACCTCTCCCTGCACAAGCGCAAAAGTTACACTTCGGGCGCTTGTCTTAAACTTAGACAAATTATTTTCTGATTTGTTCCCGGCGCCTTTTGCCTGTCGCGCGTCGAACTGTCTGACGAGTTATTTACCTTGATGCAGCGAGATTTTTATTTGGTTGCTTTGGGCGGAAGAAAAAGAGAAGGTGAGACAAAGCGAGACGAGCGACGCGGAGATGATTTGTTATTGTAATTTTGAATTTAAAAATCTTAGATTCAGGATTACGAAACAAAAAATTCTCCCTGTCGCTCGCGTCGCTAAAGTCTTAGCCTACGGATTGCTTATCCGGTAAGGCGATGTGGCCGGCTGGTCGGTCTGAACTCCCCACTGAACGACATCAATCGCATTGGCGGAGCCGCTCTTTCGGATATACCAGAGATTCTGGAGCGGCACGACGCTCGGACGGAAAACGGCCAAATCGCAAATCTTGTCGCCGTCATAGTCGGCCGGCTGCGGAATGTCGCCGTTTGTGCCGAACGGGATAATCTGCGGAGCCTGCGTCGAGCTTGGGAAAGTTATATACCAGTTGCCTTCGCTTGGCCGGAACATCGCAATATCGGTTTTGCCGTCGCCGTTGTAATCGCCGGGCGCGATTCTGTCGGTCGCGGCTCCCCACTGAAAGCGCAGGAAGAAACCGAAAGCGAAGTTGCTTTCCAGTATATAAAACTGGCTGACGCCGCCCGCGTCCGGATCGCTCGGACGAAAGACGCCGTAATCGGTAATCCGGTCGCCGTCGAAATCGCCCGTTACCGGTGTGTCGCCGTTTGTTCCCCACTGTTGATACTGCAGCGTCGCGTTGCTTGACCGAAGAACATACCAGGTGCCGTTACTCGGACGCCAGATGGCAATATCGGTGATGCCGTCGCGGTCATAATCGCCCGGAACCGGAACGTCGCCGCTCACGCCGAAAGGCTGAGCCGTGAAATTCGTGCCCGGATTCGTATGATTATTGCCGTAATACCAGGTGCTCGTACTCGGGCGGTAAACCGAAACGTCGGTTTGCCCGTCGCCGGTATAGTCGCCGGGCGTCGGAATGTCGCCGGTCAGGCCGAATGTCTCGACGCTGTTTGTAAACGTGCCCGAATTAAGCGTGTACCATTTGCTTTCGCTGCCGCGAAAAACGGTAATGTCGGCTTTGCCGTCGTTGGTGCGGTCAAAGCCCGGCTGGCGACAATTTGTGCTATATGTAATCGTGAAAGAATAACTCGGACAAAGCGTATTCGGCGCACCGACAATGTTATTGACGACCATCGTAAACGCCTGTCCGCTGGTTACGGGAAACGAAAAGGAACCCGTCCCGGTCGAACTGAATCCGAGGTCGCCGATAACGCCGGTTGCCGGATTTGCCGGATTGTAAGCCGAATAAGCAGAGAGTTGCGTTGTTCCGTTGACGCCGCAGCCGGTAAAGTCAGCCGCAGCAGTCGCGCACCCCGTTACCGGCGCGTTAAAATTATAAGAATCCGCATTAACCGCCGTCGTATTTTGCAGCGTATTTGTCTTTCCGACGCAGCTCGACGGTCTTCCGTCGCGAACGAGTCGTCCGGCTTGCGTCGGGTCGGCTGCCGTTAATGAGCCGGTCGTAACAATCGGGCTGCCCGAAGGCTGGCAGACAAACTGCGAAAAAGCGGCCTGGTTGGCCGTTAAAATCAAAACACAAAACACAAAGCCTGAAACAAAACTCTTTGTTCCCAAATGAAAAGATTTCATAACCTAAAGTTTCCCTCCTTTATTGAAACTTGAGAATCCGCAAAATATATTTGATTTCCAACCAATTAAAATAATCAGCCCTGAAACCAAAATTGCGAACTGCACATTGAATTTACAGCAAAAACTACAATTAGCGATGATTAAAAAATACGCCCATTGGCGGCAGTTTTCAACTGTCTTCTTCACTAACCGGACGCGAATATTGAAAAAGCCGGGGAAAAGCGGAAAAAAAAGAGGAGACAGGCGGAAAATCCATCTGTCTCCTCTTCTCAATCGATAAGGCTTATTAAAGCGGAATCTACTTGACGTTCCAGTTTGCCACCGGATAATCGGGCACGGTGTTGGCGCCTGACGATTGTCCCCATTCTCTTGTCGCAGTCGCACTGTTCGTGCCTTTCATATAAAAGTATGTCTGGTCGGCCGCCTGCCCGCTGCGCCAGACGACGAAGTCGGTTTTGTTATCGCCGTCGTAATCGCCCGGAGTCAGAAAATCGGTCGCCGGATTGCCGAACTGAACCTGCAGAACGCTGTTCGTCGCGCTCCTGAGAGCATACCAGTCGTAAACCGAGCCGTTGGCGCGAACCGCGCAGATGTCGGTTCTTCCATCGGCGTCGAAGTCGCCGGTGACGAATTTATCCGTCGCCAGACCGTATTGGAAGGTGCGCGTTCCGGCATTGTTGTTAAACCGCGTCCAGTGTTCGGCTAAGCCGCCGTTGTTGCGAACGATGTTGTAATCCGCCAAACCGTCACCGTTCATATCGCCCGGCAGGGCAATATCGCCAGCCACGCCCCAGAACGGGCTGACGGTCACGTGACCTGCGGGATCGGTGGAGGCGCGAAAATAAAACGTTCCGGTTGCGCCCGGACGATAAACCGCCGGGTCTGCTTTGCCGTCGCCGTCATAGTCAGCAACGATGCTCGGATCGTCGCCCGTTTGACCGAACTGTTCGAAGCGAATCGTGTTATTGCTCTGGAGAATGTAAAATCCGGCAGTCAAAGCCGGGCCGCTGCGCCAGACGGCGATGTCGGTTTTGCCGTCGCCGTCCCAGTCAGCCGGAGTGGCTTTGTCGCCCGAAGCGAAGCCGACGCCCGTACCGAGCGGATAGACGATTTGCGTTCCGCTTGAATTTTGAATCCACCATGTCGTCGGCGATACCGCGTCGGCCGAGCGCGCAATGGCAAAATCGGTTCTTCCGTCGCCGTCGAAATCAAGCTTGCGCGCGGCGGGAGCAAACGTTGCGCCCGAAACGCTTCCGTCGAGCTTGAACGGAAATTCCAAAATTACGTTCGGGACGACGTCGGGCTGTGTGCCGGTGGTTACCGCCGGTTCGCCGATGTCGACGACGTCCGCCCAGGTAGCGGTCGTACTGATAAATTGGCGCATATTCCAATCGGGAAGCGAGCGAGCGCCGACAATCGTTTTCGGCGGCGAGAAGTTTCCGTTCGCTCCCGCGTCGAGCGAAAAATCAATCCAGTAAACGCCCGACGTTAAAGCCAGACCCGGACTTACGGTAATGGGAATCTGCCAGATTTTTCTGGCCGTGTTGGTCGTCGCCGCGGTCACGCCGCCCGCGCCGCCGAGCGTGTTGCCGACGCGATAAGTGCTGGTATCGGTTACGCTTCCGATGCGGTTCGTCGTCGTATCGCCGAAGACGATCGTGCTGCCGGCGTCGCCCGGTCGTCCGTTCCAGATGCGCAGATTAGCGCCGATAAACGGGTTGGTCGTCGAATTTGTCTGATAGCCGAAGACAATCACGTTGTTGATAGTCCATGTCTGCCCGGCCGGAACGACGAAATCGTCGGCGCATCGATTGCCCGTCGTCGTGCCGATTGTCTGACAGCCGATGCCGAGCGTCGTGTTCGAAAAGTTCGTGCCGTTTTCGGTCGAAATCTCGCTCCATTGCGAGCCGGCCGGCGCAGCGACGCCGCTTTTTGAAGTCGCGCCGGTGGCAAAGCCGCCGTTGTCGTAAATTATCGCCGCCGGCGCGGCGGTCGGATTTGCCGCAAAGCCGCCGATTGGCGCGAAAATAACTTGCATCAATACCAGTGCATACAGAGAGATACCGGTAATTGCCCCCCTGACGAAGTTTTTAGTACTCATAATTTTTTCCTTAAATTAAATTTCTTGAATATTTTAAAGAAACGATTGGGAACAATTCAGCGGTTTTTCGGCCAAAATCAGAATGCCCTGAGTCTCGGCAGCTTGTATTCCTGCGTAAATTGTAAATCGCTTTTTCGGCTGTAAGTATAATTCATTTTTTGCGAATATGAAACAGAAAAGTGACAGCGGAAAACTGAAAACCGAAAGAATTTTCTTAAACTTTTCAGTTTTCGGTTTTCAGTTTTCACTTTTTATCCGTCGCCCTCGAAGGTTGTGCGGATATAACTGTGATAAGTTTCGTTTGAAAGAAGCGTGCTGTGAAGCTCTTCGAGCCAGAACTGGTCGATGCCTTCGCCGCGGATGATGGCGTCGATAATCATCAGGCCGTAATAAGGCATGCCGAGCGTGTCGAAACGGCTGCGCGGAAAGCCCGTGTTTCTCAGATAATAGCCTTGCGCGATGTATGCGGCCGTCTCGTTGTCGAGCCACGGAATCGTCGTGTGCGTTAAATCAAACGAAGCATGAACCGATTCGTGAACGAGAAGGCCGTCGAAATCTCTTGACGAATGGTCGCCCGCGCCCATATAAAACGTGTTCGCCTCGTCGCCGTTTTCGGCCCGCGCGCTGTATTTCGCCCAGCCCGGGCGCACGGTCGTGCTCGGCTGAACGGTGATTCGATTTTCCTCGACCGCCTGCGCCACGCGGCGAAAGCTGCTGCCGTCGACCGAAATGCTCAATCCGGTCGAACCCGTAAAAGTAAAATGAATTCTCTGCGCGTCACCACTGCGCAAAACCTGCATCAACTGCTCGCGTAATCCCATTCTTTTTTCTCCTTTGCGGGAATATAAAAAATTATAGAATCTCGCGCGCCGTTTGAAAAGTTTTTTCGGCAGTATCTTAAAATCGTGATGCTCGGTAAAGAAAGAAAGATTTTCACCACAGAGGGCACAGAGAATTTTAAGAAAGAAATCAGCCACGAATAACACGAATTATTATTTCTTTTATTAGTGTAATTCGTGTTATTCGCGGCTAAAAAATCTCTGTGCTCTCTCCGTGCCCTCTGTGGTGAAAACTTCTTTTACCGGCAGCCAAAGCAAAAAGGAGAAAGATTCGTCTTTCTCCTTTTATTTCCGGCGTAATATTTTGCTTTCAATCTATTTTGCAAAATTGGCCTGAATCGTCGCCGTATTATTGATGGCGACGGTACAGGTCGGTGAGGTGACGGAGCAGACGCCGCCCGTCCAGTTTACAAAACGGAAACCGGCGTCGGGCACGGCGGTAAAGGTCGCCTGCGTCCCCTGCGTGACGGTGGCCGAGCAAGTTCGGCCGCAGTTTATTCCGCCGACCGAGCCGGTGACCGAGCCTTTGCCCGAGGTTTTGACCGAGACGGCAAAGGTCTGTGCGAAATTCGCCGTGACGCCGAGCGCATCGGTTGCGCTTAAGATGCAGGACAGGGCGCTGCCGGTGCAGGCGCCGCCCCAGCCGGTGAAGATGCTGTTTTTGGCGGCCGTCGCGGTCAGAGTGACCTGCGCGCCCTGGTTATAACCGGAAGCGCATTTTGTTCCGCAGTTGATGTTTCGGTCGGCTGACGTGACGGTTCCCGTTCCGGTTTTGGAAACGGAGACGGACATGACCGAGACGTTTGCCGCCGCCATCTGCGCGCCGATATAGTCGCCGAGCTCGCCGTCCAACGGCGCGGTGCAGGTCGTGTCGGCGCAAATCGCTTCGTGCGTGACCGGGTCGTAACCGCCCGTGTATGTATAAGTTTCGTAGCGGCGAATGACCGAGCGCGTGTCAAAATTCAAGGTTCCCTGATTTTGTCGGCGCTGGCGGTTTCCGTTGCTGTTGCTCGCGGGTTCGGCCTGAATAATTTCCCATCCGACTTCGACCTGCGAAGCGTTCTGCGGGACGATAACGTTGTCGGAGACGAGCTCGTCGAGCGAAACTTCGCGGTTGAGCTGTGTTTTGTAAACTTTCACCCATTGCGCGTCGCCGTATAGTTCGGCTGCTTCGGCCGGCTCGGGCGCTTCGATTTCGGCTTCGAGGACGGGCGGCTCGCCGACTCTGACGGGCGGAATGATTATATAAACCGGCGCGACGATGGCGACGGCCGGTTCGAAACCGATTAAAGTTCCGGGATTGTTCTGGTCTTCAATCAGCCACCGATACTGCGTGTGCGTCGGCGTCGCCTGCAAAGATACGCCGAAGTGCTCGCAGCCGCTCGCGTCGTAATTTGCGTTCCATTGATAGCACGAACCGGCGAAGCTCGTCCCGGCCGCGTACGGAATGGTCGTTTTTGTAAAAGCGCCGTTTGCATAGGCGCTCGTCCAGCGAACGAGCACGCCGGTCGCCGTCTGCGTAACGGTCGCCGCGCCGTAGCGCTGCGCCGAAAAACTGTAGTAAACGTCGTTCACCTGCAGGCCTTCGAGCTCGATTTCAAAGCCGTGAGCTTCGTGCTCGGTGTGATTGACGACGTCGAAGTTGCCGAGCTGGCCGGAAACGTTGGCCGTCTGCGCGCTGACCGGCGCTATAAGGACGCATAAAGCGAGCAGCGCGACGGAAAAAGCCGCGCCGAGAATTGTTTTTAAGCGATTTGAGAATTTGGCGGACGAGTTTTCCGCGCGTATTGCCCTTGTTAGATACATTTCATTTATCTCCTGTTTCTTTTCAATTTTTTATTTTCAGTCTTTTAACGAGAGGAATTTGAGTGAGAGCGCACTTCGACTTTGCGCCGGAACATGCGACCGGCGACGCGAAAATTTTCTTTTATCTCTTTGTTTCGGAGAAGGAGTTAAGCTCTCAAGGCTTGTCCCGTCAAATGAACAGTGAATCTTGCAGTGCAGAAAAGACAGCCTAAAAAATATTTTTTTAATGTGCGCTGAAATTTAATTTTCGCGGCCGAAAATGCGAAAGGGCGGAGACAAACTTCGCCCTTTCGCATTGGATGATTCGAATAAATTTTGTCTACCGGACGCGCACCGATTGAATCGGGACGTCGCTCGCCAGACCGAAATTATAAACCGTGTCGCCGGACGTCGGAGACATCTGCATCCACCACGTTCCGTTGCGGAAGACGGCATAATCGGCTTTGCCGTCGCCATTGTAATCGGCGGGCGTCGGAATATCGCCGTTGTCGCCGTATTGAACGCTCGAATAGCCGCCCGTCGATTTCAGTACATACCAGACGCCTTCGCGAAAAACGGCCGAATCCGCGCGCCCGTCGCCATCGTAATCGGCGACGATTGTTTTGTCCGCCGTAAAACCGAATTGGTACGCGGTAAAGCCCTCGGTCGAGCGCTGCAGATACCACGTTCCCGCGCGGTAAACGGCGTAGTCCGCACGCCCGTCGCCGTCAAAGTCGGCGGCAATCGGCCGGTCGCCGGTTTGTCCGAATTTGTATGCGGAAAAACCGTCGCGGCTGCGAAGAACATACCAGACGCCGTCGGACGCGCGCCAGACGGCAACGTCGTCGCGGCCGTCGCCGTCGTAATCGCCCGGCTGCGGCGTATCGTCGGCGAGGCCGAATTGAACGGTGCGAACGCCGTCGCGGCTCTGCATCAGATACCATGTTCCGTCGCGGTAAACGGCCGCGTCCGTCCGCCCGTCGCCGTCGTAATCGGCGGGCACGATTTTGTCGGTCGCCAGGCCGAACTGGAACGAAGTCTCGCCGGCCGCGCTTTCCGACAGATACCACGTTCCGCTGCGGTAAACGCCGATGTCGGATTTTCCGTCGCCATCAAAATCAGCGAAAGTTCTTTGCGCCGAAGATGAAAGCCCGGTCAAATATCTAGCGACACCGAAATCATGACGGTTGCGCGAAAAGGCGGTGCCGCCCGTAACGATTAATTTGCCGTCGGGCTGAAGCGTCGCCGCCATTCCGAAGACAGGCTCGCCGGAATGCCCAGTCCCGTAAATCGGCGGGTCGGGCGGGTAAAAGATTTCGCCGAAATCCGTATAAGTTTCGTTGCCGCTGGTGCCGAAAGACGAATCGATGCTTCCGTTCGGGTTGAGCCGGAAAATTTCAAAATCCACGTCTGCGCCCTGCGGTCGGGTGAAAAGACGGCTGCCGCCGACAACGATAATTTTGTTGTCGGACTGAACGACGAGGTCGTAACCGTATTCCGAATTTTCGCTTCCGCCGCCCGTTACGCCGTAGACGCGCCGGCCGTCGCCGTCGAAAGACAAATCGAGCGAGCCGTCCGTGTTATAACGCGCAAGGGCGAAATCGTTTTTGGATTCGGTAACCGCGCCGAAGTTCGCGTTGCCGACAACAATTAATTTACCGTCCCTCGCAAGCTTTACCGAGCGCGCTAATTCGGTGCTGCTGCCGGGAAAAGTGGTCGTAACCCGCCCGTCGTCGTCAAATGACGTGTCGAGCGAGCCGTCCGGGTTGTATCTGGCGAGCGCAAAGTGCAGATTCGGCGTGTTCGGCAGCGAGGTGACGCCCGCGAGTACGATTTTTCCGTCCGCCTGCAAAACGGCCGAATAAGCGACGTCGTGACCGGCGGTAAAATCCGTAAAAGTGTGGCCGCCCGCGCCGAAAGAAGTGTCGATACTGCCGTTCGCATTGTAGCGGACGACCGCGAAATCGTAGAGACCGTCGTTGGAAGCGCCGGGCGTGACAAAGCCGGCGGCGACGATTCGGCCGTCCGTTTGAAGCAAGACTTCAAAAGCCTGGTCGAGTGTCGGAAAGAAATCGGTGACGACAACGCCACCGTTGCCGAAAGAAGTATCGAGCGAGCCGTTTGGATTGTAGCGGGCGAGCGCAAAGCCCGTGTTGGCATCGCCCGAAGGCGCGATGCCGATGTAGGTCGAGCCGGCAATGACGATTTTTCCGTCCGGCTGGAGCACGACGCTGTTAGCCGTGTCCGTCCCGTTGCCGATGGCGGTGCGGGTAATTCCGCCGCTGCCGAAAGATGAATCGAGACTTCCGTCCGTGTTATATCGCAGAATCGTTATAAGCGGCTTGGTTCCGACCGTCAGCGACGAACCGGCGACAACGATTTTCCCGTCCGGCTGAACGACGACTCCGTTCGGAATCGAATACTGCGCGCCCTGCCCGTTCGGAATAAACGTCGCCTGCCTGCCCTGGACGCCGAACGAAAAATCGAGCGCCCCGTCAGCCGCCAAAACCCGAATGCCAAACAACCAACAAAAAACCGTCAAAAGAAAACAAAGCCTGAAAACCCCTTGCATAAAAACCCTCCCTTGATAAAAAAGCTTCGCTTACACAGTGTCAATGAACATCCGAAAAAGACAAAAATAGAAGGAAAATTTTATCATCCCGGCAGCCCGATTACCAAAAAAATCTGTCAAGTTACTGAAGTATATAGTAAATAATAGATAAAAAGTGCCGTCGGCGCGGGTTGTTATATACTTGTAGCTGGCGCTAATGGAAACGGAAGAAAACAACGTATCGGAATCTAAAAAGGCGATTTTTGCGGCGATTGCGGGGAATTTGCTGATTGCCGCGACGAAGTTTATCGCGGCGTTTTTGACGGGCAGCTCGGCGATGCTTTCGGAGGGAATTCACTCAATCGTCGATACGGGCAACGGGCTTTTGATTTTGCTCGGCGATTATAAAAGCCGCAAGCCGCCGGACGAAAATCACCCGTTCGGGCACGGACGCGAGCTGTATTTCTGGGCGCTGATTGTCGCCCTGAGCATCTTCGCGCTCGGCGGCGGAATATCGATTTACGAGGGCATTTCTCATCTGCGGCATCCGGCGGAAGCGGTCAATGCGACGTGGAATTATGCGGTTCTCAGCATTTCGGCCGTGTTTGAAGGGATTTCGTGGTGGTTCGGCTGGAAGGCGTTCGGCAAAGTGCGGGGCGATAAACCGCTGCTCGAAGCGATTCATCTGAGCAAAGACCCGACGGTTTTTATCGTCGTGCTCGAAGACTCGACCGCGCTGCTCGGTCTGGTGATAGCTTTTCTCGGGATTTTTTTCGGGCAGTATTTCAATTCACCGTATTTCGACGGCGCGGCGTCGATTTTAATCGGCCTGCTGCTCGGTCTCGTCGCGCTGTTTCTCGGTTACGAAACAAAGGGCCTGCTCATCGGTGAAGCGGTCGATGCGGTGATGCTCAAGGAAATTCGCGCCATCGCACAGTCGGACGAATCAATCGAAAAGGTAGCGAACGCGCTGACGCTGCATCTCGGCGCGCACGACGTTTTGCTGACGCTCGAACTGCATTTTCGGAAAAACATCTCGGCGCCCGATTTGCGCTCGGCGATTCGCCGCGTCGAAGACAGCATCAAGGCAAAATACCCGGACATCACGCGCATCTATTTTGAAGCCGCGTCGCTCTCGGAAAAAGAGCTGCAAGAGGAAAATATAAAAGCGTAGCCTGAAGTTTACGGTTTTGCCCAAAAAGAGCATAGAGTAATAAAAAAGAGCGTTTACAGACGGAGCGCGGAAATATCGATAAAGTCGCTGAAAGCGACAATAATATAGCTGAGAAAGTCGCTGAAAGCGACCGACAATATAGCGCAGGGTTAAGCCGCGGGCGCAACCCTGCGATGATTGGTAATAATTCAATCGCTCGCTGAAGACGAGCAACATTGGTTGTTCGACGCCGACAGCGTCTGCAATATTTTTTCGCAACAATCGCAGGGTTGCGCTCAACTTCATCTCGCTTAACTCTGTGCTATATTATTTGTCGCCTTCAGCGAAGGGCGCGGCATATTGTCGGCCGCCTTTGGCGACGGCGCGGCCGACGCAATTGCCAAAAATCTTTTTGTATGAGGCAAGCGGCGCACGTTTACGTCGCTTTTTTGACCTTCACTTGTCTGACGAGCGTTTTTTCGGGAAACATTTTGAGCGTGCCTTCCATCGCGTCGCCGTCGATTTTAAATTCCCAGATGCCGTGATTTCCGTTAATCGTAAATTCGCTGGAAATTGTGTTTTTCGCGGAGTTGAAGGTGAAATCGAATTCGCCCATATATTCGTTCGCGCCGTTGACGATTTTGTCGGCGACGAGATGAACTTTGCTTGCATTTTCCTTAGATTTTGAAAAGTGATAGACGACCTTTTCGTCTTTGCAGGCCGGAAATTTTTGCTTGTCGGCGCAGATTGATTCGCCCGTCCAGTCGCCGTAGATTTTGGCGGCGTCACCGGTTTTTGTCGTTTGCGCGCCGGTGCACGACGCGGCAAATAAACTGACGAAAATCATCCACGCAAAGATTGATAGCTTTTTCGACATATTAATTTTCTCCCGTTTAAGAATCGCAGACTTTACGAATTACGGCGAAATGGGCGGCGAAGTTTCGCGGAAATCAGTTGATATAATCCTGCTTTTTTTCTTCGAGCAGCGGCGCGTCAAACTGCGGCGCTTCGTCTTCGAGACTCCACACTTCGAAAAGCGCGGGCGGGCATTCCATGACGAAGCGCGAAGGTTTCTGCAAAACGGTCTGGCGCGAATAATCGACCATCATCAGCGGATATGTCAGGTAAAGCTCGTCCTGAGCGCGCGTCAAGGCAACATACCAGAGGCGGCGCTCTTCCTCTTCGGAGTCGATTTCCTTTAAGCTGCGCGGAGAAGGGAATTTGCCCTCGGCCGCCCAGATGAGAAAAACGGATTTCCATTCCAGACCTTTCGCCTGGTGAACCGAGGTCAAAGTCAAAAGCTCGTCTTCCTCGCCGCCCTGAATCACGTCTTCGCCGGTGATGCCCGAAGGTTCTTTAAATCGCTCGGTCGAAAGCAAAGCCAATTCCGATAGAAAATCCTCGGTCGAATTGTAGCGCGAAGCGTAAAGCGCCAGCTGCCGCAAATCTTCGAGCCTTGCTTCGGCGTTCTCGAAAGTTTCCTGCAAGCGCTGCTCGTAGCCGTTTGTCAGAATTATCTCGATTTGTTTGGCCGGATTGTTTCGATTTTCGTCTTTGACGAGCGTTTCGAGCAAATCGATAAACGCCTGCCAGTTGTTCGCGCTGCGCGGTTTGTATTTGAAATCGTCTTTTTTTACCAGCGCGAACGGATTTTCGGCATACGCGAGCGATTCGTAAATTTTATTAGCCGTCGCGCTGCCGACGCTCGGAATCATTTTTAAGATTCGTTTCCAGGCGAGCTCGTCGCGCGGGTTGACGATGATGCGCAGATAGGAAACGACGTCTTTGATGTGCGCCTGCTCGAAAAATCTGACGCCCGACTGCACGCGATAGGGAATATTTCGTCTGGTTAATTCCAACTGCAGTTCGAGCGAATGATAATGCGAGCGATACATGACGCAGATTTCTTCGAGCGATGTGCCTTCGTCGCGCAGCTCCAAAATGCGCGAGGCGACGAACGCCGACTGCTGTTCGACGTTGGCGCAGGGCACGAGCGCGGGCTTGAAATCTCTCGATTTTTTCACCGCCTGCAGCGTTTTCGGAAATTGCCGGCGATTGTTGGCGATTGAAACGTTGGCCAGACCTAAAATCTCCGGCGTCGAGCGATAATTCGTTTCGAGTTTATAAATGTTGGCTTCCGGGTAGCGTTCGGGAAATTCGTAGATGTTCGTAAATTCCGCGCCGCGCCACGCGAAAATTGATTGCGCGTCGTCGCCGACGACCATTACATTGCGATGCTTTACGGCCAGAAGGTCGATAATTTCGGCCTGAAGCTTGTTCGTGTCCTGATATTCGTCAACCAGAATGTGCTGAAACTGCTCGGCGTAAACGTCGGCGATTTCGGGTTTTTCGACTAAAAGCCGTTTCCAATTTAAAAGCAAATCGTCGTAATCCATCACGTTTCGCGCGCGCTTTCTTTCCTGAAAAATCAGGTCAACCCGATGAATCTGCTGCGAAAGCATTTCAAAATACGGGTAGCGCCGGATGATTACCTCGTCAATCGGTTTATCGGTATTGTTGGCGTAGGAAATGATGTCCTGAATGACTTCCGCTTTCGGAAAACGCTTTGCTTTGGTGTCGATTCCGGCTTCGTCGATGCAGACGTTGACGAAATCTTTCGCGTCTTCGGCGTCGAGAATCGAATAATTCGAATCGTAGCCGATAGAAGTCGCGTGACGGCGCAAAATCAAATTGGCGATGCGGTGAAACGTTCCGCCCCAGACGCGATGGACGTTTTGTGAGCCGGTCAGAAGCTCGACGCGGCGAAGCATTTCACGCGCCGCGCGGTTTGTAAAAGTCGCCAGCAGTATTCGCTGCGGCGAAACGCCCTGCTCAATCAGGTATGCGACGCGGTAAGTTATCGTTCTGGTTTTTCCCGTTCCCGCGCCGGCGACGACGAGCGCCGCATTTGGCTTGGCCGTCACGACGCGAAACTGCTCGGCGTTTAATTCCTCGCGGTAGCGCGTCAATTTTTCCGGCAGAGAGCCTTCGTCGCGTTTGATGACGTATTTTTTCATCCGTTCATCAATCGTAAAATGCGTTTGCGGAATAGACAAATCGAGAGAGGTTAATAAAGAAAAATCAGCCACGAATTACACGAATTATTTTTGTTTTTATTCGTATAATTCGTGTAATTCGTGGCTAAAAATCATTCAGCCTTGCTTGCGCCGCTGAATTGCAGTTTTGGTGTTTGAAGCGAATTTTGCCGGTAAACTCGGCAAATCTGCAAATTGTTTTGCGCTTCGACGGATTTGCCCGCAGAGAGCTGCAAAGCGGCTCTAAATTCTTTTTCGGCCGAATCAAAATCGCCTTTGAGCGCGAAAATTACGCCGATGTTGTTGTGCGCGTCGGTCGCGGCGATGGTTTTATATCGGATTGAGTTTTCAAACGCCGCCCGCGCCGCTTCGAAGTTTTTTTCTTCCGTCAAGACGAGTCCCAAATCGAACCACGCCTCGCCGTCAGTCTTTTTGAGCCCGACGGCTGTTTGGAGCGCTTCGCGGGCATTGCGCCAGTTTTTCGACTCCGACTCGGCCATTCCGAGCGCGTAAAACGCTTTTTGATAATCGCCGTCCAGGGCAATCGCCTTTTTGAATTCGATGACCGCCTCGGCCGTCTGCCGCAGGTGAAAAAGACAGACGCCGATATTAAAATGAATTTTCGCCCGAAATTCGCCGTTTGTTTTTTCAATTTCGGAAGACGCCAGCGACGTTCGATAATTTTCGAGTGCGCTTTCATACTGGGCGTTTTGCGCCGCCCGCGTGCCTGCTTCAAACGTCTGTCTCGCCGTCTGCGCCGCGACGCTGACAGAAAGAGCAATCATAAAAATAAAAGATAAAATTCGCATAATCTAAATCTCCTTGAGACTTTTTTCCAAGTCTGAAACGAGTTTAAAAAATGCGCCGCCCGAAAATCTTACGGCTGTTTGCGGTTTGTATTCTGAAATTGCTTAAAGAAGAAAATTAGCCACGGATAACCCAAATTACACAAATTATTTCTTTCTTTTATTCGCGTAATTCGTGGCTAATTCCTTTAAAACCTCTATGTCTGCGGTGGTGAAAATGTCCTATGCGAGTTTGAGCTCGCGCCATGTTTTCGGCGTGAATTTGGTAAATTTGCGGAAAAGCGTCGTGAAATGGCTCTGGTTTTTAAATCCGGTGCGCAGGCTGATTTCGACAATCGGCAACTCGTCTTCGGCGAGCAGCTCTTTGGCGCGCTCGATGCGCTGCTGCATGACGTATTGCTGCGGCGTCAGGCCGGTCGATTTGCGAAACGCGCGGGCAAAATGAAATTGACTCAAATCGGCAATCGCGGCGATTTCCGCCAGCGACAAATCTTCTTCGAGATTGGCGTCGATAAATTCCCGGACGCGGCGCAGTTTGTAGCCCGAAAGCCCGCCGTTCGTGTTTTCCCGGACGGAATTTGCCGTGCTGTAGTTTTTCAAAAGATGCAGAGTTAAAGTTTGAATCAGCGAATCAGTATAAAGTCTGCCCGAAGGCGTCGCGGAATCGACTTCGGCGAGCAGGGTTAGTCCGATGTGTTGAATCAGAAGGTCTTCGCGTTTGTAAATTTCGACGAATCGGAAATCGGGCGAGAATCGATTTTCAAGCGCCGTCTGAGCGGCAAAATCCGGCCGGAGCAAAATTCCCATATTGTCCAGATTTTTGTTCCAGTAGGCCGCACCCGCTTGTCCGGCGGGAGTCAGGCAGACGTTTCCGGTCGCCGCTTTCGTCCTGACGAGCTTTCCGGTTGCAGAGCGTTTTTCCGTCACGAGCTGTCCGTCGAGCGGAATGTTTATCTCGTGAAAATCTGATGTGTGTTCGAGCATTCGGCCGGGAATGACACGCGCCCGGTGAATTTTTAGTCCCGTCCATTCGGCCTGCTGCAGGAAAAAATAGGGTGACTCGTTCTGCTTGTTTTTCCAATCGATTTGCACAAAAGTAATTCTTAATCCAAAGCGCCCGAAATTGCAAATCGACATTGTCTTATGAGACATTTCAGCGCGCAAAATGTTATAATAAACAGACAGTTTTAGCTGCAATTATAAAAAAAGGAAGTGTGAAAAATTATGAAATTTCCCGGTGGTTTTGATATAAATTCGATGATGAAGCAAGCCCAGAAAATGCAGGAGCAGATGGGCAAGGAAATGAAAACGACGACCGTCGACGCGACGGCCGGCGGCGGCGCCGTGGCGGTGAAAATGCGCGGCGATTTTGAAGTCCTAGAGCTTACCATTTCGCCCGATTTGGTCAAAGACGGCGATACGGAAATGATTCAGGATTTGACGATGGCCGCCATCAACGAAGCGCGCCGCAAGGTCGAAGAACTTCTCAAGGGAAAATTGGGCGGAATGCTGCCGCCGGGACTTATTTAGTCAATAGTTAATAGTTGACAGTGAATAGTGTAAAAAACTATCAACTGTCAACTATTAACTATCAACTATCAACTATTTATGCTTGAATACTCAGAACCCGTCGCTAAGCTGATTGACGAATTCAAACGGCTTCCCGGTGTCGGTCATAAAAGCGCGCAGAGATTGGCTTTTTACATTCTGCGCCGGCCGGAACAGGAAGTCGAAAATTTTGTCGAAGCGCTGCGCGAGGTTAAAGAAAAAATCGTTTTTTGCTCGGTGTGCAATAATCTCACGGACATTAACCCGTGTATGTATTGCGCTTCGACGACGCGCGACCGCTCGATGATTTGCGTCGTCGAAGAGCCGTATAATCTCGTCGCGGTCGAAAAAACCCGCTCGTATAAGGGCTTGTATCACATTTTGCACGGCTCGCTTTCGCCGATTCGCGGTATGGGGCCGGACGAGCTGATGCTGGCAAATCTTCTGCCGCGTTTGAGCGCGAGCGGCAACGAAGGCGTCGATGTCCGCGAAGTGATTATCGCAACCAACCCGACGACCGAAGGTGAAGCGACGGCCAACTACATCGCGCGTCTCCTGAAACCGCTCGGCGTTCGCGTCACGCGAATCGCGATGGGAATGCCGGTCGGCGCTGATTTGGAATTCGTCGATGAAGTGACGATGGACAAGGCGATGACAAATCGACACGAAATATAGTTCATTCAAACAGGATTTACAGGATAAAATTAAATTCATTTCGCTGAGTTATTTAATAAACATCCTGCCTATCCTGTCCATCCTGTTTGAATTTATCTTTAATAAATGACAACTCAAGTAAAAGTTTTGCGTCTGCGCGATATGATTTTCAATCGTCGCGGGACTTTTACGCGAAAATTCGTCGTTTTTATTTTCAGCGTCGCGCTCCGGCTTTTTTTCAGGCGCATCGAAACGGTCAATCGCGAAACGGTGCCGCGCGACGAGCCCTTGATTTTCGTGATGAATCACCCGAACGGCCTGATTGACCCGGCGCTCGTTTTCGTCGCGCTGCCGCGGAAAATTTCCTTTCTCGCCAAATCGACGCTTTTTCGGATGCCCGTCATTTCGTTTCTGCTCAGAACGGTCGAGGCTCTGCCGCTTTATCGCAAAGTCGACGCGGGCGAAGACGTTTCGAAAAACAGCAAAACTTTTGAAGTCTGCCGGGAGATGCTTCGGCGCGGCGGCGCCATCGCGCTTTTCCCCGAAGGCATTTCGCACAATTCGCCGAAACTTCTGCCGATGAAAACCGGCGCGGCGCGCATCGCTCTCGGCGCGATTTCCGTCAATCAAATCGCGCCTCCGATTGACTTAAAAATCATTCCGGTCGGACTTTTTTATACGAGCAAGACGACTTTTCGGAGCGAGGCTCTGTTGCATTTCGGCGAGCCTTTGGAAGTTTTTCCGGTTGAGCTCGACGCCGACGGCCAGCCGCCGCGAAAAGCTGTCAAGGATTTGACCGAACGAATCGAGACGGCGCTCAAAAACGTCACATTTAACGCCGAAACCGAAGCCGAAGCCGAAAAGGCCAATCAGGCGGCCGAGCTTTTTTCGAGCGTTTATCAAGGAATTAATTTCGAGCAGACGCTCGCCGACCGCTTCGAGTTTCTCAAGCGATACGCTTCGGAAGGCGTCGCGAAAAATAAAGAAAGCGACGATGAAGAATTAAAAAAACGCATCGCCGATTACGAAAAAAAACTCGGCGAATTCAACATCGAGCCGGAAAATCTGTCGCTGACCGAGCATTCGTTCTGGTATGTTTTCCGGCATTTTCTCTTTCGCGTTTATTTGATTTTGATATTTTTGCCGATTGCGCTTTTCGGCGCGATTCTGCATTTTCCGGCTTACCAGCTCTGCCGCATTTTGGCTTTTTACCACACGCATCACGGCGTTGACGACATCGTCTCGACCGTCAAAGTGCTGGCGGCGATGGTGTTTATGCCGCTGACGTGGCTCGTTTTCGCCGCTTTTTCGTATTATTTCTGGGGCTGGCGCGACGCGCTCGTTTCGTTTCCGCTTTCGATTGTCAGCGGTTATGTGGCGATGCGAACGCTCGAAGAACTGGAAGATTTGCGCGGCTGGTTTCGCGCGATTCGCCTTTTTTATCTGAAACGAAAAACTTTTCTTCAACTTCTGACCGAACGGCGCGCGCTGCACGAAGCGTTAAAAGGTGAAAGCTGAAAACTGAAAATTAATTTCATTCATGGTTTTCAGCTTTCAGTTTTGAAGTTTTTAGTTAGAAACGGACTTTTTGTTCTTCCGCGTCCGACGCGCTTCTCGAATGTTTCCATTCGTCTTCGTTTTCGTAAAAATTTACGTCGAAAGTCATCAGGCTTTTGACCGGAATGCCGTCAAATTCGTCCGGCGAATCTTCAAATTTTACGATTGTGCCGATGCCTATAACTTCCGTGCCGAATTGGGTGACGAGGTCGATTGTCTCGCGAATCGCGCGTCCCGAGCGCAGAATATCATCGACGACAATCGCCGGGTAAACGTCGCCCTGGGCGATGTACTGGCGAAACTGGCGTTTGCCGTCTTCCATTTCCGCCCAGTAAATCTGGTCAGCGCCGAGCGCTTCGCGGACGCCGAAAGCGACCATGATGCCGCCCGGGCTGGGGCTGATAATCGAAATCTTCGGCAGGCGGCTGGCGATGGTTTTTTCCATTCTGAACATACGGCTCAAGCCGACCGACAAAATTCGCGCGTTGTCGTAATAGCGAAACGCGAGCGGCATCTGAAAATAATGCGAAGCGTGTTTGCCGTTCGGATAAACAAAGTGACCTTTTCGGTAGGCGCCGGTCTTTTGCAGAATTGTCATAATCGACTCCGGCGGCGGAATTAAGTTAACAGACATTTATAAGCTCCTTTGAATAAAGTAATACTAAAAGTTTAATCACCGGCGAAGTTTTTATCAAACTTCTTCGCTTAAAACTTTTTCTATCAGCGATTTTTGCGCCCGATTCATTTTTTCGGGCATTTTTCCGAGTTCGAACCATTCGGCGCTTAAAATCTCGCGGCTCAAAATTTCCGGCTCGCCGCGCGTCTCGGCGCGAAAAACGAATTCGATGTGGCGGCCGAGAACGCGGGCGCGATAAAGCTTTACGTTTTCCAGCTCGAGACCGGTTTCTTCGCGCAGCTCGCGGCAAATCGCCTGTTCGGGCTGCTCGCCGTATTCCATAAATCCGCCCGGCATTCCCCAGCCGGAGGCGGGCCGCAGAACGTGTTCGAGCAGCAGAATCTCTTTGTTTTTATTGGTGATAATCGCCGCCGCCGACGCGGTAAATTTGTTCTGAGAGACGCGAATCAATTTCATCCGCACAAACGGCGGCAGCTTTTTCCAGATTTTTCCGACGAATCGCTTAAACATCAGGACAACTTTTTAAAAACATTTTCATCATAAAATAACTTGAAAATTTTGGAAGACCGGTGTGGCTGGTCATTTCTTTAAAGTACCGGAGAGATTTTCCCGTTATCCCGTCCCGGTTCCCAACAAACAAATAAGCAGTCAGGGGTTTATTATGAAAAAAATTATTTATTTTCTGCAAAATTTCTCGGTCGCGGTATTTTTCGTTTCGCTTTTCGCGTTTTCCGCTTTCGCGCAAAATCTGCAAAGCGATTTGAGCCGTACGTTTATCAAATATGATTTGGTTCGGCTCGATAATCAAGCGGCGCGGCGCGCCGTCGAAAACCGGCAGACCGTTTCGATTCGGGCGGCGGGGAAAACTTTTGAGCTCGCATTGACGCCGAGAGATTTGCGCTCGGCCGGCTATCGCGCGGAAGACACCGGGATAATGGGCACGCACGAAATCGACGCCAGCGCGATTACGACTTTTAAGGGGAAAATTTCGGGCGAGGCCGATTCGGAAGTGCGGCTCGCGATTGACGACCGCGAAACGGAAGGCTATTTCGAAACGGGCGGAAAAAGATTTTTTCTCGAACCGGCGCAGAGATTTTCAAAATACGCCGCCGCCGACGATTTAATCGTCTATCGGGACGGCGACTTGCTGAGAGACGATATCGCCTGCGATTTGGCGGAGAAACTCGAGCGCGGGCAGGAATTGGTCGCAAGCGAAGTTGCGGCGAGCCCGCAGGCTTTTCGCGTTATCGAGATTGCGACCGACGCCGACTTTCAATATTTATCTTTTTTCGGTAACAGCCCGGACAGGGTCAACACGGAAATTTTGAATATTCTGAACATGGCCGAAGGCGTCTACCAGCACGAGCTCGGCCTGACGCTGAACGTCGTTTACCAGCACACCTGGACAACGCAGGATCCTTATACCGGAGTTGACCGGCCGACTCTTTTGACGTCGTTTCAAAATTATTGGAACGCCAATTTTCCGCCCTCGCAGATTCCGCGCGACACGGCGCATCTTTTTACCGGGAAAACTTTCGCGCAGGGCGGCGGTTACGCATATATCGGCGTCATTTGCCGGAATCCGGCGGCGGCCTACGGCTTGAGCGGCTACGTCGATTTCGAGTCCGGCCGGGTTTTGGTAACGACGCACGAAATCGGTCATAATCTCGGCGCAAACCACGTCGATGCGACTCAAGGGTGCGACAATACGATTATGAACGCGCAGCTGACGGCCACGACGCCGCTCACGTTCTGCGATTACTCGCGCGCAGAAATAACGAATTACGTCAACGCCAACGGCGCTTGTCTGAGCACGCAGACGCAGACGAGATTCGATTTTGACGGCGACGCGCGGGCCGATTTGTCAATCTTTCGTCCCGCGACGGGAGAATGGTGGTACTTGAGAAGCTCCGACGGGCAGAACCGCGCGTTTCAATTCGGCAGCCGCACGGACATACTCGCTCCCGCCGATTATACGGGCGACGGCCGAACCGATGTCGCTTTGTTCCGACCTTCGACCGGCGAATGGTTTATTTTGAGAAGCGAGGACAGCAGCTTCTATTCGTTCCCGTTCGGCACAAACGGCGACGTGCCCGCGCCGGGCGATTACGACGGCGACGGTAAAGCCGATGCCGCCGTTTTTCGTTCGTCGACCGCGACCTGGTTTATTATGCGTTCGACGGGCGGCACGACGATTCAGCAGTTCGGCGTAATCGGCGACGTTCCGGTTGTCGCCGATTACGATAACGACGGCCGCAACGATATAGCCGTCTTTCGCCCTGCGACCGGTGAATGGTGGCTGCTGCGAAGCCGCGCCGGTTTGATTGCCTTTCAATTCGGCAACCGCTCGGATAAGCCTGTGCCCGGCGATTATACCGGCGACGGCGCGGCGGACGTCGCCATTTTCAGGCCGTCAACCGGAGAATGGTTTGTCCTCAGAAGCGAAAATCAAAGCTTTTATTCATTCCCGTTCGGCACGAACGGAGACATTCCCGCGCCCGCCGATTACGACGGCGACGGTAAATTTGACGCGGCGGTTTTCCGTCCTTCCGGCTCGACGTGGTTTGTCAACAAATCAACCGGCGGAGCTTTGATTCAGAATTTCGGCGTCACCGGCGACAAACCCGTTCCGTCGGCGTTTATACCGTAGTTTTTTCGGTATGATTCGGGGAACAATGACGTTTTTTACATCGTCGTTGGAGCAAATTGGGCGATTGATGGCGCTCAAAGCGAGACTGGTGACGTAATTTTGGCGAATGATGGGGTTTTTTGCACGATTGATGGAGTAATTAACGCCAACGATGACGCTTTTTGCACAATTGATGACGCTTTTTACCTCATCACTGCCGTTATTTACGCCAACATTGCGGC
>DASWRI010000018.1:0-62957 GCA_036403235.1 Pyrinomonadaceae bacterium
CACATCACGAACATCGCCGAAATGATGCGCGCCTGTCAAAATCCGGCGCTCGTCCTGCTCGACGAAGTCGGAACCGGAACCGACCCGGAAGAAGGCTCGGCGCTCGGCGTCGCGATTGTCGATTATTTTCGCCGGAAATGCGGCGCGCAGGTCGTCGCTTCGACGCACTACAAGGGCTTGAAAATTTACGCTTCGACCGACGAAAACGTGATAAACGCTTCGGTCGAATTCAACGAAAAAACTCTGCAGCCGACCTATCGCCTGCTCGTCGGTCTGGCCGGCGCGTCGTCGGGAATCGAAATCGCGAGACGGTTCGGGATTCGCGACGACGTCATCGAAATCGCCCGTCAAAATCTGGACATTTCCGCGCAGGAAGCCGAAAATTATCTGCACAAACTGCAATCGGAAACTCGTCAGGCCGAAGATTTACGCGTCGCGCTCGAAGAAGAACGCGAGGCGACGGCGCAAAGATACGCCGTGCTCGACATCGAATTTCGCAAAAAGGAAAAGGAGCGGCAGCGCCAGTTTGAAAAAGAGCTCGCCAACACGATTGAAGATTTCGAGCGCCAGTCGAAAACTTTTGTCCAGACGCTCGAAGACAAAGTCTTAAAAGCCAAGCTTGAAAAGGAGCGCGCCGCGCGGAAAGCCGAGCTCAATCGCGCCGTAATGAACAAAATCGGCGGTCAGCGGCCGGCGGTCAGCGGTCAGCAGAATTTTGCAGCGAGCGGCGAACGGCGAACGACAAATCAGCCTATTTCCGTCGGCGCAAAAGTCTTGACGAGTTTCGGAAACGTCGGGAAAGTCGAGAAAATCGACGGCGAAACGGCCGAAGTTCTGGTCGGCGCGATGCGTCTGCGTGAAAAATTATCGAATTTGCAGGCGGTTGCGATTGAAGACGCGCCAAAAGAAAATCGGCTGGAAAGTCTGCAAAATCAGGCGAAAAGCTCAAATTTGCGGCTCGATACGGAAGACTTGAACTCGGAGCTTAATCTTATCGGCAAGACGACTGCCGACGCCGAATACGAAATCGACCGTTTTCTCGACGAGGCGTATCTGGCGGCGCTTCCGCGCGTGCGCATCATTCACGGCTTCGGCACGGGCGCGCTGAAAAACTTCGTCCATCACTTCTTAAAAGGTCACCCGCACGTTTCCAAATTTTCTTTCGCGCCGCAAGACCAGGGCGGACAAGGCGCGACGATTGCAGAACTGAAACAATAGAACTATTATTGTTTTTCTTTAAGAATGCTCTACCCGCAACATTTTATTGATGATTTAAAAACCAGAGCCGACCTCGTGCGGATTATCGAGCCGTATGCGCCGCTCAAGAAAAAAGGCGCGAACTGGATGGGCTGCTGCCCGTTTCATCAGGAAAAAACTCCTTCGTTTTCGGTCAATCCGTCGAAGGGTTTTTACAAATGTTTCGGCTGCGGCAAAGGCGGAACGGCGTTTAATTTCGTGATGGAAATGGAAGGTTTGAATTTTCCCGAAGCGATAAAACGCATCGCGGAAATTTCGGGCGTTCCTTTGCCCGAACCGATTGACGATAAAAATTACGAGCAGCAGAAAAAACGCAAAGCCGAGAAAAAACAAATTGCCGACCAGGTTATCGAATTAAATAGATACGCGCTCGAATTCTGGGAAAATCATTTGCAGGACGGCGGCGCTCACGCCAAAGCGGCGCGCGAATATCTCGAAAATCGAGGAATTTCCGCCGACACCGTCAAAAAATTTCACATCGGTTTCGCGCCCGACAGCTGGGACGCGCTGATGAATTTATTAAAGGAAAAAGGCGCGGACGAAAAGCTCATCGAAGAAAGCGGTCTGGTCAGCAAAAACGAAGAGAAAAATCGCGTCTACGACCGTTTTCGCGGGCGCATCATGTTCCCGGTCTTAAATGTCGACGGAAATCCGATTGCGTTCGGCGCGCGAATATTAGGCCAGGGCGAGCCGAAATATTTGAACTCGCCCGAAACTCCGGCGTATATCAAGGGCGAGCATCTTTACGGGCTTTTTCAATCGAAAGACGAGATTCGCAAAAAAAAATACGCGATTCTGGTCGAAGGCTATCTCGATTTAATCGCGCTTTACCAATTCGGCGTCGTCAACTGCGTCGCCAGTCTCGGGACGGCTTTTACCGAAATGCAGGCGAAACTGCTCGGCAGATTTGCGAAGAAAGTCGTTGTCAACTATGATGGAGACAAGGCAGGTGTCAAAGCGGCTCGAAGGGCTATTGAAATACTGCTGGCAGAAGACTTTGAGATAAAAATTCTCGTTCTTCCCGAGGGCAAAGACCCCGACGATTTTATTCGTGCCAGCGGATTTGCGGCATATAAAAAACAACACGAAACCAACGCGACCACCTATCTCCAATTCGTTTTAGAAACTGCTACGGGCGAACGCAATCTCGCCGTGCCGAAGCAAAAAGCCGAGGCAATCGAGGATGTGATGCCTGTGCTTTCGGCTATTCACAATCCGATTCAGAAGCGCGATTCGTTTGACCAGGCGATGAGTTTCCTAAGAGTCGAAGACGCGACTTTGAAACGCGATTTGTGGAAATCCGTCAAAATCGGTTCAAAGATTGAGACGGAAAGCGTCAAGCAGCAGGTCGCACGCGCGACGCGGGCGCGAATGACGGTTGCCGAACAGCGACTGCTTGAACTTTTGATTTACGATAACGAATTGCGGGAAACAATTTTGCCACAACTCGAAGAGACGGATTACGAAACGCTGGCGACGGCCAGTGTTTTTCGAGGCGTTTTGGAACTGCAGAAAGCGGGCGCGGAAATTACACTTGATAATTTGCTCTCGCTTGCGGGCGAAGACGAGACGGCGAGCGATTTTCTTCCGGTTTTGTTTATGTCCGAGCCGCCGCGCGAGGCCGACGAAGCGATTGACGAAGTTTTGCAGGATGCCGAAAGCTGTGTTTTCCGACTGCGCCTGATGGCGTATGAAAGAAAAATTCTGGAGATTAGTCAGGAATTAATCTGGGCTGAACAAAGCGGCAATGCCGATTTTCTCAACCAGTTGGTCGGCGAGCAAATCAACCTGGCGAGACTGAAACACGGGCTCGAGCAAAGAATCAGCGGGCATTGAAACATTTTTGATTTGAGAGCGTTTATAGATATTTCTTAAACAACGATTTTGAGCTGGATTTAATCAAAAACTTTTATACAAATATTATGACTGATTACGACGATAAAGAAGATTTGATGGACAGACTTCTGGCAATTGGCAGAAGAAAGAAATTTTTAAGTTTCGATGAATTAAACCGGGAAATCCCGAATAAAATGATGTCGCCCGACGACATCGAGGACGTTTTGAATCGTCTCGAAGGCGCGAACATCTCGGTCGCCGACTCGGACGCGCAGCTGCTCGAACAGGCGGCGAGCCTCGCGCTCGACGACGACGAATTAATCGACGAAGACGACTTGGACTTGGATTTGTCAGCCGGAACGCTCGATAAATCGAACGACCCGGTTCGCCTTTACCTGCGCGAGATGGGAATCGTTCCGCTTTTGACGCGCGAAGGCGAAGTGGCGATTGCGCAGCGCATCGAGCGCGGGCAGATAAAAACGCGCAAAGCGATTTCGCGCTCGCCAATTGCGGTCGAACGCCTGATAAAGATAGGCGACGATTTGCAGAAAGGCAAAGGCAGCATTCGCGAAACGGTGATGTTTTCCGAGCAGGCCGAATTGACCGGCGAAGAAGACAAGGTCGACGAATATCTGCGCTGGACGATTGAAGGCATCGAAAATATCCGCGCAAATTACGAGAAAGCCCTGAGAGCTCTCGCCAATTTGCGCGACGAGCAGAAAAAATCAAAAGGCAAGCCTTCGAAAAAGCTTCTCGGTCTGCGCCGTCAGGTAGCGCGCCTGCGTCTGGAAATTTCGCAGGAAATCAAAAATCTGAATCTGACCGAACTGGCGATGCAGAAATTGATTCAGGCGATTCGCAAAGTTGCCGATGACATTCGCAAATCCGAGCGCGACATCAACAAAGCCGAAGAGCGGCTCGAAGGCAAACCCTTTCCCGACGAAAAGAAAGAATTAAACGCGAAAATCACCGAATCGCGCAAAAAGCTGGCTGAAATCGAGGAAAAATACAATATTCCGCCGATTGAAGTAAAACGCTCTTTGCAGTCGATTCTTATCGGCGAGCAGGCGACCGGACAGGCAAAACGCGAGCTGGTCGAGGCCAACCTCCGTCTCGTCGTTTCGATTGCCAAAAAATACACGAATCGCGGTTTGCAGTTTCTCGATTTGATTCAGGAAGGCAACATCGGTTTGATGAAAGCGGTCGATAAATTCGAATGGCGGCGCGGCTACAAGTTTTCGACGTATGCGACGTGGTGGATTCGACAGGCGATTACGCGCGCGATTGCCGACCAGGCGCGCACGATTCGTATTCCCGTCCATATGATTGAAACGATTAACAAGCTGATTCGCACTTCGCGTTCCTTAGTTCAGGAGCTTGGACGCGAGCCGACTTCGGAGGAAATCGCCAAGAAAATGGATATTCCGGTTTCAAAAGTGCGAAAAGTTTTGAAAATCGCGCAGGAGCCGATTTCTCTGGAAACGCCGATTGGCGAAGAGGAAGATTCTCACTTAGGCGATTTTATCGAAGACCGCTCGATTATGAATCCGGCCGAATCGGTAACGTTCGGCAACTTGCGCGAAATCACGGACGAAGTTCTCGCCACGCTGACGCCGCGCGAGGAAAAAGTCATCAAGATGCGTTTCGGGCTCGGCAATACCGGCTCGGAACACACGCTCGAAGAAGTCGGACAGCATTTCGCCGTGACGCGCGAGCGCATTCGCCAAATCGAAGCGAAAGCCTTGCGGAAACTGCGTCATCCTTCGCGCTCGCGCCGTTTGAAAGCGTTTCTCGAAGGGAAACAATAAAGTTAGTGACAAGGGATAAGCGAAAACGAGTGATGAATTGAAATAATTCATCACTCGTTTTCGCTTTGCGAGCGTCGGCGAAGGCTTTGCGCGGCAAGCCGCGCAAAGGAAACAGTTAAAATCTTTTAAAATGTATTTCTTGTAATCGCTATCCGCGTCGCTTATTCTATTTGAACGATGCCGATTGCGCCGCAAATCTTCTGGTTAATAATTCTCTCGATGGTCGTTGCTTCGATTGCGTGGACGGTGACGCAGGAAGAAATTTTTCGCGAGTGGCGCGATATCTGTCAGGACAAAAGCCAATCGTGCAAACGGCTTTTCCAGCGAAAATTCTTTTACGTTTTCACCTGCGAATACTGTTTCAGCCACTGGGTGACGATTTTAATTTTGATTTTGACGCGGTTCAGATTGTTGTTTGAAGATTGGCGCGGTTACGTCCTGGCATTTTTTCTGCTGCCGTGGCTGGCGAACCAATGGATGAGCGTTTACAGGCGTCTGCGCGTCGGCATCAAACACGAAAATGCTCTGGCGGAAGTCGTGAAGGAAAAATTGGAAGAATAATTTTTTCGATTTACGGCGTGATGTTCACGTAGCGCACGACGAAAAAGTCGGAAACCGTTCCCGAAGACCTCGTAACCGTTCCGGCAACTATAAACTTCCCGTCCGTCTGTGACAAAACCTCGCTGCAAAATTCCTGCGAAACAGTTTGAGTGAAGATATTTATAGAGTCCGTGCCGATTAAAGTGCCGTTTTCGTTATACAGGGAAGTTATCACGTCGCGGTTTGCCGCACCGATGCCGGACGAGCCGCACCCGGCAAATTTACCGTCCGGTCTTTGCGCGACGTCCTCGGTGCTTTCCTGCACCATCGCAAAATTTGTTTCTAAACGCCCGTTGGGAGTATATCGGCGAACCCGGCTGCCGGCGGTGGCGATTCGTCCGTCGGGCAAAATCGAAACCGAAGTAAATTCGTCCCAGACCGCCCCGAATTCCCTGCCGGCTCGCCTGCCGAACTTTCTATCCAAAATCAAAGCCGAGCTGTATCTGGTCAAAAACGGCTGGATGCCGTAACAAAAAGTCGTCGGCGTATTTTCGCAGTTCGTGTAAGCAAAGCTAATCCAGCCCGAAATCAAAATTTTATTGTCGGGCTGCTGCAAAACCGCATCGTCAAATCTTGTCTGCAGCGGATAAGCGATAAAAAGCCTCGAAATCGTTCTGAAATCATTGTCTTCCTGACCGTTCGCTTTATATCTGACCAGAGCGATTCTCGAACTGTTGTCGTTATTGGCGTAGGATTCGCCGAGCGCCAGAATTTTGCCGTCCGACTGGAGAAGAACTTTGGAAATTCTTTCCGAATTGCTGCCTTCCAAATCAGTGTAAACTTTTCCGCCCGAACCGAAGCTCGAATCGAGGCTGCCGTTCGGGTTGTAGCGAACAAGCGCAAAAACGTAGTTCTGCGTCGAGCCCCCGACTAAAATCACGGCGTTGCCGCCGACCACAATTTTTCCGTCGGGCTGGATGAGAACGGACTGCGCCTGTTCGGTCGTGTCGAGATTGTCGAGATTGGTAACGACCTTGCCGCCCGTCCCGAAAGTCGAATCCAGTGTTCCGTCCGTATTCAGCCGCGCCAGCGCAAAGCTCGTCTGACCGGCGCTCGGCCCCGCGCCGCCGACCACGACGAGCTTGCCGTCCGCCTGCAAAGCCGCGTCGGTTAAAGCGTTGATTGCTCCGCCGAAATTGATGACGACACTACCGCCCGTCCCGAAATTCGGGTCGCGCTCGCCGGCGGCGAAAGTTGTTTGGGAGAAAAATGCAAAAAGCAGCGCGATGATAAATAATCTGCCGCCATGCCTGTAATTTGTCATAAACATTTCAATCTCCTCAAAATCAATTTCACAGTCGGATTTTCAGTTAGTTTCTACCCTTTTTGACAGGCTGTCAAGGATTTTAAATAATCCTCTCGCCAATAAAAAAAGCATTGCTTACGTTAAGCAATGCTTTTTTAGAAAATTTTGCAGGAAAATGTTTATTTGTCTTTCTTTTCTTCTTCTTTTACATCGGCAACTTTAACGCCGCGCGTTTCCAGCTCGGCCCGGATAGCCCGGTAATTTCCGCTTCCTAATTTAAGAACGGCAAATTCTTTATCGGTCTGCAAAGAAAGCCAGTGATTTTTCTTTTTGATAAACAAAAACGGTATCGCGAAGATAAAACCGACCAAAAGGGCCGTCGCAATCGCGCCGCCGCCCGAAAGCATCGGTTTTTTCGAGTAAGAATAATCGGCAACCTTGATGTCCGAATAGACAAAGTTTTTGTTGAACTGCTTAAAGGAATCCTTGTCGGTCAAGACTTCCATATTGTTTTCGTTCAAGCGCAAAACGGCGTCGGTTTCTTTTGATTTTTTTCCGTCAGGAACGATCATTTCGACTTCGTAGTCGGTCGCCAAAACAAATGGCGTCGTCGCCATTATAAAAATAAACGTGATAAGTCCGGTTAGAATTCGTGTTTTCATCTAGTCAATTCTCCTTTGGTGTTAGTGTTTTTTTACAATCTTATTTTTTTCTTTTAATTTGATTTGCTCTCTCTTGTCTCGGTCCGGATTTTGGTGACAATCAATCGCGTTGCCGCTAAAGTTCGAATCTTAAGAAACGAAATTTATCATTCTTATCCCCGATTTAGTTATGAAATTTGATTTAAGGCCTTCGAACGAGCAAAATCATTAAACACTTTATTTAAAAATTTGGCAATGCGCCGACCGGCAATATCTCTTGCAGGTCAAATAAAAACGCACTGATTCACAGCTTCCGGCATCTAAAAATTTGCTTTCACACAGGAAACACCGGTAGAATGTAAAGTTTGCATTCGCTGCAATTAATAATGAGTAAGAGAATCGTAGAAAATTACAAACGAAAGCTGGCTCGCGAAGAGAATTACGTCGTCGAACGCGGCGCGGCGCTTCGTATCGCGCTCTGCTATCCGAACACGCACAAAATCGGTATGGCGAATCTCGGGCTTCACACGATGTACGAGCTTTTCAACCGCATACCGGACGTTACGTGCGAGAGAGTTTTTCTGCCCGACGAGACCGAGATGCGCGAATACGCAAAAACTCACACGCCTTTGCTTTCGATGGAAACGCAATCGCCCGTCAAAGATTTTGACGTCGTCGCTTTCTCGATTTCTTTTGAGACCGATTATCTGAATATGGCGCGAATGCTGCAAATGTCGCAGATTCCCGTCTGGGCGAAAGACCGTAATCATTTTCACCCGCTCGTCGTCATGGGCGGCGCGGCTTCGTTTCTCAATCCCGAACCGATTGCCGATTTTACGGACATCATCGCCGTCGGCGAAGGCGAAATTCTTGCTTTTCAGCTCGTCGATGCGATTTTTGAAAACGAAACGAAAGACGAAATTTTATTAAAGCTCGCCCAAATCGGTCGCGGATTTTATATTCCATCGCTATACGACGTCGTCTATAACGCCGACGGAACGGTTTCCGATTACGTCCCGAATGGAACGGGCGTTCCGCGCCGCGTCGGGCGCGCTTTGTCGGCCGTAAATCCGAAAGAAGGAACTTTGCGCCGGGCCTTGAAACGCGGCGAAAAGGAATTGGCCGATTTTCTCGTCAATCAGGACATTTTCTGCCCTTCGACTTCCATCTGGTCGCCGGATGCCGAAATGGGCGACAGGCTTCTGGTGGAAATCTCGCGCGGCTGCTCGCAGGGTTGTCGTTTCTGCTGGGCCGGTTACAATTATTATCCGCCGCGCGTTGTTCCGGCCAAAGATATTCTGGCAAAAGCGCGCGAGTGGCGCGAAAAAACGAATAAAATCGGTCTGGTTTCGACCGCCGTCTGCGACCATCCGGAGATTTCGACGATTTTGCGCGAGCTGCGCGCGATGGATTATCGCATCTCGGTTTCGTCTTTAAGACTCGACCAGATTTCCGACGAACTGCTCGACGCGCTGGTCGAGTCACGTGACCAGCAAATCGCCGTCGCGCCCGAAACCGGCTCTGACCGACTTCGACGCGTCATCAACAAAAATTTGACGAACGACGAAATCGTCGATATCTGCGGCGCGGTTTTCGATAGAGGAATGCTGACCGTCAAGCTTTATCTAATGGTCGGACTTCCGACCGAAACTTACGAAGACCTCGAAGAAATGATTACGCTCGTCGAACGGATAAAAAACCGTATGCTCGAAGCCGGAAAGCGGTTCGGACGCGCGGGGAAAATTATTCCTTCATTAAACGGTTTTGTGCCGAAGCCGAACACGCCGCTTCAATGGGACGCGATTTGCGACGAAAAAGAATTGAAAAATCGTTTGAAATGGACGGCCAAAAATTTATCGCGCATTCCGAACGTCGAAGTTCGCTGGATGTCCGCCCGAATCGCGCACGAGCAGGCTCTGTTTTCTTCGGGCGACCGAACAATCGGAAAAGTTATCGAAACGGCGGCGCGTCTGAACGGAAATTTGAAGGAAGCTTTGCGCGTTACCGGCATCGACGCCGCGTTTCACACTTCGCGAAATCGTTCGTATGAAGAATTTTTGCCGTGGTCAATCGTCGATTCGGGACTTTCGTTTGAATTTTTAAAAACCGAGCACGAAAAATCGCAGGAAGCCCTTTCTTCGAAACCGTGTCCGGCTGTCGAAAAATGCACGACCTGCGGCGTTTGCCCGACGACGTGGCTGGCGGACGCTCCGGAAAGTTTGATTCAGATTCAACCTCTCAAAATTCAAGCCGCGCTCGCCGCCGTTTAATTTTTACAAATTACTTAATTTTTACAATTTATTGTTTTGCCAAAAATCCGGCGGGTGTCGCCGTGTGGTCGAATTGATAATGGTATGTGTAAAGCCCGAAAGGCAGAATATCGACGTTCTGCGAATACGCGACGCGCGCCTGCACGACGTTATTCACCTGTTTCACTTCCATAAAAGCGTCGGCCGGAATGCTGTTAGCCGCCGCCACGCGCTTTAGTCTGGTTTTGATGACGCCGACCGGGTCGTTGCCGTTCGGGAGCGCCGTTCCCTGCACGACGGCCGTCTGCATCTCTTCCCTGAAGCTCGCGCCGTTATAGGCTATGGGAACGAAGTTGATAAGCGCGTGTCCGACCAAAAACAAAACAACCAGCACGCTGACGAGCTTAATGCCCGCGCCGCCGTGCTGACGACGGCAATCTTTTCCGATATTTTTTTTCATTTCTAACTCCTTGAATTGAAAGAAGCTATTTTCTTTTTAAGACTGTGTTGAGAGATTTCAGCAGAATTTTCGTGGGAATTTTTTCGCTGCCGATGATTACGGGTTTTCCGATTTTTCTTAAAAGAATCCATTGGAGCGATTTATCAATCGATTTTTTATCAAATTCAAACGCTTCAATTACATCTTTTACCTCGATATTTTTTGTATTTGGCAATGTTCCGGCCAAATCAATAACATCGTTTAACGATTTTAACTCATTTTTATCAAAAATGCCAATATTATTTGCGATTGCTCCGGCGGCTAACATTCCGTAGCCGACGGCTTCGCCGTGTTTGAAATATTCGTAGTTTGTAATTTTCTCAAGCGCGTGCGCGACGGTGTGGCCAAAGTTCAATATTTTGCGTGATTTCGCGTCGGTTCTCGCTATATATTCACGCTCGTCGCCGCGAACAATTTTGGTTTTGAATTGGACTTGCGCGTCAATAAGTTTTTCCATATCCGACCAAAATTTTCTGTCCGAAAAATGTTTTTCGAAATCGTTCGGCGAATAATCTTTCAAAAATTTTGCAGTTTGATTAAATAAGGCTTTGCCGGAAATCGCGCCCTGCTTAACCACTTCGCAAAATCCGGCGGTTAATTCGCGTTCCGGCAAAGTCTTTAGCGTTTCCACATCAATCAAAACGCCTCTCGGATTGTGAAACGCGCCGATTAAGTTTTTGCCGAAATCGGAATTAACGGCGGTTTTTCCGCCGACGGATGAATCAATCATCGCCAGAAGCGTCGTCGGAATCTGCAAAAAGTCGATTCCGCGCAGATAAATCGCCGATGCAAAACCGGCCAAATCGCCGACAACGCCGCCGCCGAGCGCGACGACCGCGTCGCTTCGCGTCAATCTTTTTTCACTGAAAAATTTCAGCGCTCTTTCAAGCGAGCGAAGATTTTTGTATTTTTCGCCGTCTTTCATCAACCAGACGAAAACTTCAAATTTCGCATCTTCAAGCGTCCGCTTTAATTCCTGGCCGTATAAATCAAAAACCTTTGCATTTGAAATAATGACAATCTTTTTCGCCGAACCGTTTATTTCCCCAAAATCCATCAGACAATGCTTTGCCCAAAAGCCGCATTTTTCCAGTTTGCCGCGTTCGATTGTAATTTTATATCCCGGAATTTTTGACGCCATATTTTACGTAAATACCTCTTTCATTTGGTTGATATTCGACGATTTTTTTCCGACTTTTAATATTTTTGAGGGTAGATTTTTTGTCGCAAAAAAGCAAAAAAAGAGCCGCAAGTTTTTTGAATTTTGCTTGCGGCTTTAATCTTTTTAATTTTGAGTTAGAGCAGGTGAAGCGACGTGGAAGTGCACCGCACCTGCCAATCCGTGGCTACTGTCCTCACCCCAGCAACCACTAGAGACGGAGGTTCCACCAACCGTCTCAATTGCATATAATATACATTTAAATTTTTCGGTTTGGCAAATGCTTTTATATTTTTTCAGTCGGCGCGAGCAAATCGGAAATTATTTCCAGACGGATTTCGGGAAAAGATTCTTCAATCGCTTCCGTCATTTTGGCCCGTTCGGGCAGATTCAATCTTTTTTTAAATGCGTCTTGGCGATGCTCGTTCGATTCCCAGCGGGCGTAAGCATACCACAGTCCGTCGCTGCCCTGATGAAGGCGTGAACCGAGCGCGCCCGCAAAATTCTCCCGGTAATATGCGGTAATTATCGACCAGCTTTCGATAAACTGCCGCTCCAATCCAGGCTTTACGCGCCAGCGATAAAGAACCGTGAACATATTTTTTATCCCAGGCTTTTCCTGATAATTTCAGCCAGCCGATGTGCCTGCGCCTCAATCGTGTTTTGATTTTCGCCTTCAATCATGACGCGCGCCAGATTTTCCGTTCCCGAATATCGAAGCAGAAGACGGCCATTGTCGCCGAGTTCGGCTTCGATTTGCGCGGCGGCTTCAGCTATTTCCGCAACTTCTTCAAACGGCAGCTTTTTACTCACTTTGACATTTACCAGAATCTGCGGAAAACGATTGAATCCTTCGGTCATTTCCGATAAAGTTTTATGATTTTCCTGCAAAGCTTCGAGCACAAAAAGCGTCGTCAGCATTCCGTCGCCGACCAGACTTCGCGCCGGAAAAATGATATGACCGGACTGCTCGCCGCCGATAGCCGAATTTGTTCGGAGAAGCTCTTCCAAAACGTATTTGTCGCCGACCGATGTTCGAAGAAGCTCGATATTTTTTGATTTCAGCGCGACTTCCAGACCGATATTGCTCATCACGGTGGCGATGATTTTTTGATTTTCGAGCTTTCCGTGGCGCTCCAGATGCTGCGCCATTATCCAGAGAACGGCGTCGCCGTCAATTAAATTTCCCTTTTCGTCCGAAAAAAGCGCACGGTCGGCGTCGCCGTCAAAGGCAACGCCGAAATCCGCATTTTCTTCCACAACCTTTTTTTGCAGATTTCCGACGAACAGCGAGCCGCAGTTTTCGTTTATGTTGCGCCCGTCCGGCTGGCAGTTAAAAACCGAAACTTCCGCGCCGAGCGCCTGAAAAAGCTTTGGCGCAAGAGCGGTCGCCGCGCCGTTGGCGCAGTCTATTATCATTTTGAAATTTTCGAGCGAAAGGTCTTCGAATTCGCCCGCCAGATAAGCTAGATAAGCGCTTTGATATTCTTCGGCTTTTGAATTATCAACCGGCAGCCGACGACCGGCGACGGGCGACCGACTGCTCTCAAAAATATCCTTTTCAATCGCCCTTTCCGTCTCGCCGTCAATTTTTTTGCCGCTCGGCGAAAAAATTTTGATGCCGTTATCGTGAAACGGATTGTGCGACGCGCTGATGACAATTCCGGCGTCGAACGCAAATTCTTTTGTGATGAAAGCGACGCCGGGTGTCGTGATGATTTCGGCCGACTCGGCGTGCGCGCCTTCGGAATTTGCGCCCGCGTGAAATGCTTTTTCAATCCATTCGCCCGACTCGCGCGTGTCCCGGCCGGTGATAAATCGCGGCTCTCTGCCGAGTTTTTCGCGAAACTGCCGCGCCAGAGATTTTCCGGTGACGAAGATTGTCTGCTCGTCGAGCGGAAATTCTCCCGCTTCACCACGCATCCCGTCCGTTCCAAAAAGTTTTTTCATAAATTAAATAAATTACAGTAAAACTTATTTCCATAACAAATTTCAAATAACTATAAGCAATTCTTGTCGAAACCATAAACTTTTAATAAATCATTTGACAACCTTTTATAAAATGAGCGAATCTTTAAATTGCGAAACTTTCCATTCGCGTTTTTGAGATTTAACCAGTAATCTCGTCCGAAATGTTCAAAACTCAAAACTGAAGAAGGAAGTATGAAGAAAAGAATTTTAACCGGATTGTGCGTCTCTCTGTGTCTCTCGATTTCCGTTTTCGCGCAGAGCGCCGCGCCGTCGCCGACACCGACACGCCAGCGCGTCGTTAATTCAAATCCGGTAAATTCTCCGCAGTTTTCTCCGACTCCGTTGCCGAAAATCGTCGTTGTGACAAGCACTCTGCCTACGCCGACGCCGATTCCCAAACCGATTCCCGTCGATAGACCGAACGTTTCGATTCCCTCCTTCCAGCCGATTTATCCTTTTAGCGCCTTAAAATTTGGCGAAATCAAAAACAAGCTCGCCGAAGCAAGACGCGAAATGACGGCGCGCCCGATTGCGACCGTTTTGACCGGCTCGATTTTGTCGCTGGATTTTGTGCGGATTGCCTTTTACGATTACGACACGAAACAAATCGATTATGTCGTCATGACGAAAGATTCTTTTCTGACGCGCGGCGCGACAATGGCGACGACCACTTCAAACGGAAAAAGCGTCACGGTTTATATCGTTCGCGCCAACGGCGTCAACACGCCCGTTACGATTACCGGACAAAACAATAAGGCGCAGCTGCCTTTGATGGTGCAGTATCCGGTCGTGCGTGACGGCAGATACACCGAAACGGCGTATTACATCTCGACTCATCCCGGAATCGTGACGCCGGAAATCATCAACGCCGGAAAGCTTTATATGCGCAATACGCTCGACGTCGCGCGCGAAAAACTTCGCCAGAAAGGAATTTTTATTTCTCCGCAAGTCGCCGACATTGCCGAGCGTCTGGCGATTGTCGAGCACATCGACCACGAACGCTTCTGGACGGAAAACTCTTTGCAGCTTTTTAATGAAGTTTACGCGCTCTACGCTTTGAACGAAGGTCAGACATATCGTTATGCGGTCAGCTCGGCCGGCGCGGGCGGAATGGTGCAGATGATTCCCTCGACTTATTACATGATTCGTTCGCGTTACTATAACGTCGGATTGATTCCCGATTTTGTCGAAGGAATGCGCAATCACGCCAACGCCGCGCAGGCGATGCTGCTTTATATGCAGATGACGTGGACGGATTTGCTCGCCAGCCCGGTGGTTTTCGACGCGGTGCAGAACGGCATCGCGACGCCCGCCGAACTGATGTCGGCCGGTTACAATTCAAATCCGGCAAAGCTTCCCGGCTTTATCAAACGCGCCGGCGCAAACTGGCGAAATCTGATTCCTCGCGAAACAAAAATCTATCTCCAAATCAACGCCTCAATGGACAAATTCGTCCCGATTTCCGCGCCGAGAAAATAATTGATAGTTAAAAGTGGAAAGTCCTTTTTACTATCAACTATTTTCATTCGTCCTGAACTTCCAGAATAACCTGGTGAATCGAGCTTATTTTTTCAAATTCGCGGCGAACGTCCGCAAACTTTTTTTCGACGAGATTTTCGCCTGAAAAGAACTTGTCGTTGGTAACTTCAAAAACGGCGAACGGCGGCGCTTCGAAGTATTCCATTTCTTCTTCCGAATCAAAACAGATGCGCGCGACGTTCAGGCCCCAGAGCTCGCCGAGATGAACGTCAATCGAGATGCGCTTGTCGTCAAGTTCATAAAAATAGCGGTTTTTGCGAATTTCCCTTCCTTCAAATTGCTCGAAAATTTTGTATTCGTCTTCGTGCATAAAAATTTCGGCGATTTTCCAGATGGCCAGATTATTTTCATCGGCCGGAAAACGATGTTCCATCAGCCACGTCTGCTCGCGCGTCTGCGGCGTGCGGATGCGGCGCAGGCGCAGGCGCGTGTTTTCGATGTAATTATCAAAAATCTGGAGATGCGCGTCGGCGCGCGTCAAAGGCTCGGGCAAATCGTTTATCAGAAAAAGCCGGCGAAATTCGGTTTGGTATGTTTTGTTCATTTCTCTTTAATGATTTATACTTTTTTGCTTTGAGACTATTTTAATACTTTTAGGAGACAATAATGCGTTTTCAAATTACATTTTTTACAGCAATTTTAATTTTTTCGGTTTTTTTGACGGCCTGCCCGAGTCCGGAAGCGCCGAACGCGAACACAAATCCGGTAAACTCGAACGCGCCGAAAAACACGTCGAACGGCAATCTTAACCCGACAAAATCGCCCGAAGCGGCGACGACCAATAACGCGCCGACCATAACTCCGGTCGTTAAAGCTTATTACGAAGCGTTGAAGAAAAAGGATGATGCCGCGCTCAAAAAAGTTATGACGCAGGAATTTATCAACGCGCTCGAAGCCGATATGAAAGCCGAAGGCGGAAAATCCCTGGCGGCTTACGCGGCCGAGCTCGAAGATTTGAAAGCGACAATCGAAGTTCGCAACGAAAAAATCGACGGCGATAAGGCCGTTGCCGAGCTCAAAGGCGGAACATACGTCAACTGGACGCCGTTTGAATTTGCCAGAGAAAACGGCGAGTGGAAATTTACCGGAAAATCGCCCGATGTCAAAAGCGTCAAAGAATCGGTTACGAATTCAAACGCGGCCAAATAAAATCAGATAAAATCTGCGAAAAACAGCCTGAAAACTCGGGCTGTTTTTTTATTTTCAAGTTGCAAAAATTTATAAAACTGCTAATATCAGCATTTCGTTTGCGAAAGTGAAACTTTTCGCAAACGAGAATTTAACTTAAAATTGAAGGAATCAGAAGATTAAATGAAAATCAAAAACTTATCAATCGTTGGAATCTCGGCGCTGGCCATTGCTATGTCAGCCTGCCCGGCTGCGACCAACACAAATACTGCAAATTCCAATGCAAACAAAAACGCAGTCGTGACCAACGTCAATACGACCAATAACGCGTCCGCGAACACGAATGCGAACACGACAAACACCGCCACATCAAACGCCGCGACGACCACAACCGACGGTCAGGTCATCAAAATCGAAGAAGCCGGAATTACGGTAACCGTGCCGAAAGGCTTCAAATTCAGCAAAGATGGCGAAGACACCGTTATTAAGAGCGAAGACGAAGGCGTCGACGTTCGCTTCACCGTTCCGAAAGACGGCGATTATGCTAAAACCGTTTCCGATGCCGCCAAAGAAATCGATTCGTATCTCGACGACGTAAAAATCGAAGACAAAGGCTCGAAAGTCGACGTCAGCGGAATGGAAGGCACGTCGATGAGCGGAACCGCGAAAAACGAAGGTGAAGACGTGATGTGGGATTTGACCATCATCAACGCACCGAAAAAACCCGTTCTCGCCAATATCTACGCTGAAAAAGCAAGCATGGCAAAATACGGCGCTCAGGTTAAAGAATTAATCAAAAGCATCAAAAAACAATAGTTTTTCAAACGGAAAACTAAAAATAAAAAAAATGGAAAATCGTTAACGATTTTCCATTTTTTTCCTGTTTACATTTGATTTAAGCCGAAGCGTCCTTTGCTTCGGACGGTTGATATGGCGGCAAGCTGACGCGCGCCTGTTTTTCTTTTTTCAAGCCTAACGCCCAATCGGCCTGCATTAGCGTATGAATATCGCGCGTTCCTTCGTAAATCACCGCCGCTTTGCAGTTTCTTAAATAACGCTCGACCGGATAATCGTTCGTGTAACCGTTTGCGCCGTGAACTTCAATCGCCATCGAGGCCGCTTTTTCCGAGCGAATCGTCGCCTGCCATTTTGCCAGTGAAGCGGCTTTTGCCGAAGATTTTCCCTGATTTTTCAAATAGCCGGTTTTCAGCCACAAAAGATGCGACATTTCGTAATCGGCTTCCATATCGGCGATTTTTTGTTTGACGAGCTGAAAATTGGCGATTTTCTGTCCCTGTACTTCGCGCGTATTGGCGTAAGCGACGGAGGCGTCGCGCGCGGCGCGAATGACGCCCGTCGCGCCCGATGCGACCGTGTAGCGGCCGTTTTCGAGGCTGAACATCGCAATCTTAAAGCCTTCGCCTTCCTGCCCGAGCATATTTTCCTGCGGAACTCTGACGTCCTGCAAAGAAAAATAACCCGTGTTGCCGGCGCGAATTCCGAGCTTTCCGTGAATCGTGCCCGAAGAAAAGCCTTCCATTCCGCGTTCGACGATAAAACAGCTCATTCCCGAATGGTCACGATTTCGGCGTTTTTCCTCGTCCGTCCAGCAGAAAAATAAAAAGTGGTCGGCGACGTCGCCTAAACTAATCCACATCTTTTCGCCGTTCAAAATCCAATCGTTTCCGTCGCGCCGCGCGTTCGAGCGCATTCCGATAACGTCGCTGCCGGCGTTCGGTTCGGTCAAACCGAAAGTCGCCAATTTTTCTCCTTTCGCCTGCGGCACGAGATATTTCTGTTTCTGCTCCTCAGTTCCCCAGCTGTAAACGCTCAAAGAATTTAAGCCGACGTGAACCGACATCGCGACGCGCAGAAACGTGTCCATCGCTTCGAGTTCCTCGCAGACGATTCCGAGCGAAATATAATCAAAACCCGCGCCGCCGTATTGCTCGGGAATGCAGACACCGAGCAGCCCGAGGTCGGCCATTTTGTCAAAAACCGAGCGCTCGAAATGCGATTTTTCGTCCCATTCTTTGATAAAAGGCGCGATTTCGCCCTGCGCAAATTCGCGAACCGTCTGTCTTAGGGCGAGATGCTCCTCAGATAATTCAAAATCAATCACAAATTTAATTTTCCTCTCTAAAATGTTTGATATGATAAAATTTTAATACAGAAAAGCAGTTTAGCATTTTGCCGAAATTTGCGCTAAAAGCCCTGAATGATTCCTGTTTTCGAAGCAATAAAAATTATAAAAAGCGAAACACGAGCGCTTGAATTTGAAACGATTGAGACAAACGAATCGGTCGGCCGGATTCTCGCCGGAGAGATTTTCGCCGATATGGATTTGCCGCCGTTCGACCGCTCGCAGATGGACGGTTTTGCGGTCAAATCCGAAGACACCGCAAGCGTGCCCGCAAAATTAAAAATCGTCGGCGAATCAATTGCCGGAAAAGGTTTTGACGCGGAGATAAAAAGCGGCGAATCCGTTCGCATTATGACCGGCGCGCGCGTTCCCGACGGCGCGGACGCGGTGCAGAAAGTAGAATTGACGCGCGCGGCGGGCGAAAAATTTATCGAAATCCTTGAAACGGCGAAACTTCAGCAAAATATCGTCAAACGGGCCGCCGAAATTCGAAAGGGCGAAAAGATTTTTACGAACGGCGAGCGCATCACGGAAAATATGATTGCTTCGATTGCATCTTTCGGCTGCGCGAAAGTGAAAGTCGCACGCAGACCGAAAGCTGCGATTCTTTCGACCGGAAGCGAGATTGTCGACGTTTCGCAAACGCCCGAAAAAGACCAGATTCGCAATTCAAATTCAATAATGCTCGAAGTTTTCGCCAGAAAAGCGGGCGCGAAAACTTCGGTTTTGCCGATTGCACGGGACGAAATTTCGAATCTAAAATTGCAAATCTCGGAAGCTTTGGCCGCAAATGATGTTTTGATAATTACGGGCGGCGTTTCGGTCGGCGATTACGATTTTACAAAACCCGCTCTGCGCGAGCTCGGAGCCGAGATTTTTTTTGAAAAGGTCAGCTTAAAGCCAGGAAAACCGGCGGTTTTTGCGAAATTAAACGATAAATTGATTTTCGGACTTCCGGGCAATCCGGTTTCGGTCGCGGTGACGTTTTGTCTTTTTGTCCGGACGGCTTTATTGCGAATGCAGGGCGCGAAAAATGATGAATTGAAAAAAGGTTTCGCCGTCGCCGGCGAAAAAATCAGAGGCGCGCGCGAACGCGATTCGCTGCTTCCCGTATCAGTGGAAACAAACGAGCGCGGAAAGTTGAAAATCGAGTCGCTGCGCTTTGGCGGCTCGTCAAATTTTATCCAATTTGCGCGTGCAAACGCTCTGGTTTATATTCCGCAAAACTCAAATCTGGAAATGGGAGATGTCGCGCAAATATACTACTTACCGTAAAATAAAAACGAATGGATTCGGAAAAGACACAATCGGAACAGCTCGCGCTCGGGCATCTCGCGATTCACGAAACGGTCGAGAGCATTCTCGAAAAACAGCCGCGCGGCAAAGTTCTGGACATTCCCGCCGGAAAAGGCGCGCTCACACTGCGTCTGAAAAAGCTCGGTCACGAAGTTTTTTGCAGCGATTTGTACCCGCAGATTTTCAAACTTGCGGACACGGAAATAAAATTCGGCGATTTGGACGCGCGCCTTCCCTTCGAAGACGAAACTTTCGATTATATCGCCTGCGTCGAAGGCCTCGAACACATCGAAAATCCGGCGAACGCGATTCGCGAATTTGCGCGGCTTTTGAAACGGGGCGGACTTTTAGTCGTCAGCGTTCCGAATATCATGAACATCGAAGAACGCCTGAAATGGCTTTTCAGCGGCTACACGTCGCATTTTAAGCCGCTTTCGAGAGAAGCGATTTCCGACATCAAACACGAAATCGGCGACGAATACAGCGGAATGGAAGAAGTCGCGCTGCACGTTAATCCGATTGGATATTCGGAAGTTCGATTTCTCTTGGAGAAAAGCAATTTCACGCTCGAAAAAACTTTTCTCGACAAGCGCAAGAAAAACACGTGGCTCTTTTACCCGATTGTAGCGCTGATAAAACTTTCGGCGCGCTTCACTTCCGAAAAAAAACGACGCTCGCGCTGGACGAGCGAGCTAAATTCGGACGAAGTTCTGCGCGGCGGCAACACATTGATTTTTCAAGCGAGGAAGAATTAGCCGCGAATTACACAAATAAAGAAAAGAAATAATAATTCGTGTAATTGTATAATTCGCGGCAAAAATAATATGAAAAAGCTTTCGCATTTTGACGAAACGGGAAATATAAAAATGGTCGATGTCGGCGAAAAAAGCCCGACTGCGCGGCGTGCGGTCGCTTCGGCCAAAGTTTTGCTGAACGAAGAAACGATTCGAATTTTGCGTACAAACGAAAATCCGAAAGGCAATCCGCTCGAAATCGCACGCATCGCCGGAATCATGGCGGCCAAGCAGACTTCAAACTTAATTCCGCTTTGTCATCAAATCAATTTGTCGAAAATCGATGTCAAAGCCGAGATAAAAGATTTCGGCGTTTTGCTCGAAGCCGAAGCCAAAACAAACGCGCCGACCGGCGTCGAAATGGAAGCCTTAACGGCGGTCTCGGTCGCCGCCCTGACCGTTTACGATATGTGCAAAGCCGTGCAGAAAGATATTGTCATTACGGATATTCAATTGGATTCGAAAGAAGGCGGAAAAGCGGATTTTGTCCGTCGTTAGTAGCCCTTTGTCTTTTGCTGATTGAGTTTTAAATCAGAACTCAAATTAAACTCAGCTTCCAACCGGCGACGGACAAAAAACAAAGGACAAACTTAGAACTTTGTTGTAGAATCAAACGTAAGACAAAACAGAATTTGAAAAGGAGTTTTTTGCGAAAATGAGATATAAATTAGCCGAAGATGCCAAGCCGCAAGTTAATCTTCTGATATTTGCAACCGTAATCAGCGTTGTTTTGTGGGTAATTTCTTCCTGGGTTTTCCCGTCGATGCGTTATCTTTTTTATCCGCTTCAGCTTTTTGCGACCTTCGTGCACGAAGGCAGTCACGCTCTGGTGACGCTTTTAACGGGTAATTCGGTGCGCAGTCTGACGGTTTCGCCCGATACGAGCGGCGTCGTCTGGTCGGCCACTTCCGGCTGGTTTTCGCAGCTTTTGATTTCGAGCGCGGGCTATCTCGGCGCGACGCTTTTCGGAACTTTGCTTTTAATCTGGATTCGGTTTGGCCGTTCATCGAGAAAAGCTCTCTATGTTTCCGCGGGTTTTGTCGGCGTGATGACCGTTATTTTCGGTCTGCTCGCGCCAATCTGGAATCTTTTTGAAAAGGTAACTTTGTTTAGCGTTATCTTTACGGTCTTTTCGGGCACGCTTTTAACCGCCGGGCTTTTTGCCGTCGCGCGCAAGGCAAGCGAAAAATGGGTAAATTTCGCGCTCAGTTTTCTTGCCGTTCAATGTCTGCTCAACGCATTTTTCAGCTTGAAGGATTTATTTTTTATTTCTACCGGTTCGGACGTGCCGAACGACGCGGCCAATATGGCGAGCGCGACCGGCATTCCTTCGGTCATCTGGGTTTTTCTATGGATTGGAATTTCGCTTTTGATGATTTCCATCGGCCTTCGGGTTTACGCCGTCAGCCAGAAAACCGCGCAGCAGGATTTGCCGTTTGAAGATTAAAGTTTTTCGCTTCAAACGAAAAATAAATATTAAAAGCGAGCGAATTTATAAAATTCGCTCGCTTTTTTTGTCGCTTCAAATTAGAATTGTGAGGAATCTATGAAAATAAAATTTGCCGTCCCGGTTTTGCTTTTTTTATGCGCAAATATTTTCGCGCAGGTCAAAAGCCCGACGCCCGCGCCGAAGGCCGTTCCGTTTTCCGAATCGCTTCAAGCGATTGCCGTTTCGGGTGATAGCTGGAGCTCGGCGACTGGGAAAGCGCAGCTTTTTGAGCGAAAAAACAAAAAATCGAAATGGAAAGCCGTCGGCAAAAGCTTTCCGGTCGTCGTCGGCAGAAACGGTTTCGGGCTCGGCGTCGAAATGCCCGAAAAGCGCGATATGACCGATATGGTCGAGCCGTACAAACACGAAGGCGACGGCAAATCGCCAATCGGACTTTTCCCCTTAACGTCGGCTTTCGGCACCATCGAAAAGCCCGAATACGTCAAGCTTCCCTACACGAAGCTGGCCGAGTGGACTGAATGCGTCGACGACGTCAATTCTTCGTTTTACAACACAATCATCGACCGGATGCAGGTCGGAAATTTCGACTGGAAAAGCTCGGAAAAGATGCTCGCAGTCGGCGCGCAGTACGATTTGGGCGTTTTTATCGGATACAATTCTTATCCGGTCAAAAAAGACTACGGCTCATGCATTTTCCTGCACGTTTGGAAAGACGAAAAAAGCGGAACATCCGGCTGCACGGCAACCTCAAAGGAAAATATCGAAACGATTCTGGGCTGGCTCGACGCAAAGAAAAACCCGTATCTGATACAGATGCCGGGCAAATACATAACTTATTATCAATCCTGGAAGCTACCGGAAATCAAATGACTCTGAGCGAGCTGCCAATCGGCGCGCGCCTTCTGGTTCGCTCGAAAAATGACTGGCGAAGCGCCGTCGTTTCGCGGTTTGACGCGGAAAATGCGACGCTCATCGTCTGCTCGCCGACGGGCAGAACTTATCGCCTGCACCGCACCATCGAAGCCGAGATAATTCTCGACGGCAAAATCCCGATTCTCAAAATTGCAAAAGAGGAAAACTGGCGCGAAAATTTTACAAAATACGATTTTCGCTGGTGAATTTAATATTTAATCCGATTTACTGCCCGAATTTTCCGGCTCGCGTTTTCCTGCACGAAAACGATTATTTTTAGATTTTCCGTTTTCCAGTTCGGCTGAATCGACAAATTCGTTTCGGCCTCAAACATTTTAGCTTTTGCGTCGATTACGCCGATTGATTTCAGTTCGCGCGCAACCGAAACGTGTTCTAATTTTTGACCGGAATTTTCGCCGCGTTTAACGTCGCTGGCTAAATTATCTTCGGCAATCGCCAGATAAACGGTCGCGTCTTCGCGCGCAGGCAACTCGGCAATTTTTATTTTTAATTTTTCCCCGTCGCGCGAAATCTCGATGTTTGTCTTTTGATTTTTGACGGCTTCCATCACCGCTTTCAACGCTTTTCCCGAATCGCTTCCGTTAAATTCCTTTTCGCCGTCGACGACCATTTGCGGCGTGTAAGTCGAGTCCAATTTAAACTTTTGCGCGTAAAGCTCTTGTCTTTGGCTAAAAAGCGCCGACGAAAATTCGTCTTTCCAGCCGAGATAATTCCAGTAATCGACGTGCAGCGCAAGCGTAATTATCTCGGCCTGCTCGTATGGCTGCTCTTTTTCGAGCAAAGCCAGAACGCGGTCAGCCGGAGGACAGCTGCTGCAGCCTTCGGAGGTGAAAAGCTCGATTAAAACAGGAGATTTTGATTTCGGATTGCGTATTTCGGACGCCGGATTTTCGGAAACTTTCTGGCTTTGAGCTGTGCACGCCGTCGAGAAAATCAAAAATAGAAAAATTATTGCCGGTTTCATATATTTATTATCCGTGACTTTCGTTTATTAATCTAATTTTTACGCGCGTTTTGTTTCCCAAACTCAATTTGGTAAAATTGAATTTTGCTTTTACGACAGAATTTTTCATCTATGCAAGCAGTAAAGTCCAAAGAAGAAGAAGCCATCGAAGTTCGCGGCGCGCGCGTTCATAATTTGAAGAACATTTCCTTTTCGCTTCCGGTCAATAAATTGACAATCGTGACGGGCGTTTCCGGTTCGGGAAAATCGTCGCTCGCCTTTGATACCGTCTATGCCGAAGGCCAGCGCCGATACGTCGAATCGCTTTCGGCTTACGCGCGTCAATTTCTGGAAAGAATGGATAAGCCCGACGTTGACGAGATAATCGGCATCGCGCCCGCGATTGCGATTCGGCAAAAAAATTCGACGCGCAACCCGCGCTCGACCGTCGCCACGCAGACCGAGATTTACGATTACCTGCGTCTTTTGTTCGCGCGCGTCGGCCAGACTTTCTGCTATGTCTGCAATCGAGAAGTAAAAAAAGATTCGCCCGAATCGGCGGCTGACGAAATTCTGGAAGCTTTGCCCGAAGGCGCGCGCTTTTACGTACTTTTTCCGGCGCAGCACGATTTTGAAATTATAAATCAAAAATCAAAGTCCAAAGAGCAAAATCCGATTCCGCATTTGATGAGCTTGATGCAGAGCGGTTTTACGCGGCTTTTTCGCGACGGCGAAACAATCGATTTGCAAAAGCCCGAAGATTATCCTTTCAAGGATTTTGCAGACACATACGTTTTGATTGACCGCTTGAAAGCCGACCGGGAAATTCGTCAACGGCTCGTCGATTCGCTCGAAACCTGTTTTCGCGAAAGCGAAGCGGCGATTATTCAAACGACTGAAAATCAAACGTTGAATTTCAACGAAAAATTTGTCTGCAAATACGACGGGACAGTTTACGAAGAACCCGAGCCGCGTCTTTTCAGCTTTAATTCGCCGTTCGGCGCGTGCCCGCTCTGTCAGGGCTTCGGCAACACGATTGACATCGATTTCGATTTAATCGTGCCGAACGAAAATGTTTCCATCGAAGACGGCGCAATCGAGCCGTTCACGCGCCCGCAATACAACTGGGCGCAGAAAGAGCTTTTGCGGTTGGCGCGAAACGGCGACATTCCGACGCACGTTCCGTTCGCCGATTTGACCGATTTTCAGAAAAAAGCGATTTTTGAAGGTTCTTCGGGCTGGCGCGGCGTGCGCGGATTTTTCAAATGGCTGGAGACGAAAAAATACAAGCTTCATGTGCGCGTTTTTATGGCGAAATATCGCGGCTACACGACCTGCCCCGAATGCGGCGGCGGGCGGCTGCGCAAAGAAGCAAGGGCCGTCAAAATCGGCGGGCTCAGTCTTCCCGAAACCGTCGCGCTGGCAATCAACGACGCGCAGAAATTTTTCGGAGAACTGAATTTGAGCGAAGAACGCGAAAAAATCGCCGACAAACTGCTTCTCGAAGTTCGCCGACGTTTAAAATTTCTGGTCGACGTCGGTCTCGATTATTTAACTTTAAATCGGCTGGCATCAACGCTTTCGGGCGGCGAAGCGCAGCGCATTCAGCTGGCGACAAATCTGGGTTCGTTGCTCGTCGGCGCGCTTTATGTCCTGGACGAGCCTTCAATCGGCCTGCATCCGCGCGATAACGCGCGGCTCGTCGATATTTTGAAAAATTTGCGCGACATCGGCAATACGGTTCTGGTCGTCGAGCACGACGAGGAAACGATGCGCTCGGCCGACCATATTCTAGACATCGGCCTGCACGCGGGCGAGCTCGGCGGACATCTCGTCTACGAAGGCGATTTTGAAGGACTGATGGAATCGGACGTTTCCCTGACGGCCAAGTATTTGCGCGGCGACACGGAAATCAAGATTCCGTCAAAGAGAAAATCGCCGACAAAGCGCGTTATCGAGATTACCGGCGCGCGCGAGCACAATTTGAAAAACGTCGATGTCGAAATTCCGCTCGATATGCTCGTCTGCATCACGGGCGTTTCCGGCTCGGGCAAATCGACGCTCGTTCACGACATACTTTTCGCCGGAATCAAGAAAAAGCGAGGCGAATGGCAGGGACAGGTCGGACACTTTAAGGAAATTACGGGCGCGGAATTCGTCGATGACGTCATTCTGGTCGACCAATCGCCAATCGGCCGGACGCCGCGCTCAAATCCGGTAACCTACATCAAGGCCTACGACGCCATTCGCGAGGTTTTCGCCGGAACGAACGGCGCAAAAACAAAAGGCTTTAACGCATCGCATTTCTCGTTCAACGTTCCCGGCGGGCGCTGCGAAACCTGTCAGGGAAGCGGGACGGTGACGGTCGAAATGCAGTTTCTCGCCGACGTCGAGTTGACCTGCGAAGACTGTCGCGGGACGCGTTTTCGAGACGAGATTTTAGACGTCAAATACAAAGGCAAAAACATCGCCGAAGTTTTGCAGCTGACGGTGCGCGAAGCAATTTTGTTTTTTAAGGAAGTTAATAAATTAGTCAATAAATTAAAGGTCATCGAAGCCGTCGGGCTCGGTTATTTGCGGCTCGGCCAATCGGCTACGACCTTGAGCGGCGGCGAAGCGCAGCGCGTCAAATTGGCGGCGCATCTGGCGACCAAAACAAAATCGAAAACGCTTTTTATCTTTGACGAGCCGACGACCGGGCTGCATTTCGACGATATCAACAAACTGCTCACCGCCTTTCGCGCTCTTATCGACAACGGCGGAAGCCTTCTGGTTATCGAACACAATCTCGACGTCATAAAAACGGCTGATTACGTCATCGATTTAGGCCCCGAAGGCGGCTCGGGCGGCGGCGAAATCGTCGCCGTCGGGACGCCCGAGGAAATCGTAAAAGTAAAAAATTCGCACACCGGAAATTATTTGCGAGATTATCTAAGATAATTTTCGGCTAATCATTTCGCAAATTTCCCGGCCGCTTCAATTAAACTGCCAAGCGGACTTTTTTGCAGCATCGCCGCGAGAAAAGCGTAAGAATAGCGAACGTTTATCTGCGCCGCTTTCCATCTCTGGTTTTTGAGTTTTGCGTCGAGCAGCTCGCTTTGCCAATCGGATTTGAGCGGATTAAATACCATTTCCTTTGTTTTCTGCGAGTAAAACATATTCGGAATTTCCCAGAGCAAAATCAGAGGAATTGAAATCAATATCAACCCTTCGAGAAGCCCGCCAAATAAAACGTAGTTTCGATTCGTGGCTGTGGCCTCATACGGCTCAGAAACGTATTTATCTACATGGATATTAGGATTTTTTTCAAACCGGCTCATTACTTCGTTTGCAAGTGCCGCGATGTTTTGAGAATTTTCTTTTCTAAAATGAATCCAGAAAAAACCCGCTTGGTTGGTTCCCTCGTTGTCTAACCGTATTTCAACGGCATTTCTAAATTTTTCGACCAACACATTTTCCGCTACATTAGCTTCTCTTTCGGCTTTATACAAATCATATTTGAAAATCAAAGTTTTAAGAGATTCATCGCTCAGAGCTTGCTCTCTGATGTCCAAAAATTCTTTACTCATCTCATCGCTGCTGAGCGTTGATGATTTGAAAAAGGCGTTTTGCTGGACAGCAATAATGTCGGTGAGGTAGCGCGGTAATGCAAAATAAAATAGTGCGAATAAAAGAGGTAAGACGATTCGCCACTTGTGCCTGCTTAAAAATCTTAAAATCGGAATCTGGTTGTCAATTTTATCTTCTCGCATTTAACTGTTTCCTCCCAGAGCAAAATCAGAATTGAAAAATTCCTGCGCCTTCAGATTTGTTTGATAAACTCTTTCGCCGAGACCGGTCGCCCGGTATTTACGGCGCGGGATGCCGATTTCGGGCAGCGTACGCGGTTCTTCACGCGAGTCGATATAACCTTTGTCGCCCATCCGCCCGAGCGTCACGTAAATCGTTCCGCGTTTGAGCTCGCCTTCCGAAGCTTCGACCATCTCAAGCCCGAACATTTCGCCTTTGCCGACGAGCATATCGAGTATCAAAAATTCCTTGCGCGAAAGTTTCGGAAAGTCACTGTTTTGATTATTCATCTTTGTTTTCCCTATCTTACAAACTTTAAGATTGAATGTTTAAAATAACTCCGGCGAATAATCCTGTCAAGTTTTTTTTGAAAAATCAGATATTTCGCAGGACATTTTCAATTTCGTTTAGAACCCAGTCAATCTCGCTTTCCTTGATAACGTAAGGCGGCATAAAGTATAAAACGCTGCCGAGCGGGCGAAGCAGAATGTTTCGGCGCAGAAATTCCAGATAAAGTTTTTGACCGATTTCGGCGAAATAGCCTTCGCCCGTGTTTAATTCGGCGACGCCGATTGCGCCGATAACGCGAGTGTTGCGAACGCATTTTAATTCGAGCAGTTTGGGGAGAAACTTTTGAAATTTTTGATTGATAAAGGCGACTTTTTCGAGCGAATTTTCGCGCTCGAATAATTCCAGACTTGCGACGGCGACGGCGCAGGACAGGGGATTTGCCGTAAACGAATGTCCATGAAAAAAGGTTTTCGCGCGGTCGTCGCTCAAGAAGGCTTCGTAAATTTCTTCGGTGGCAAGCGTCACGCCGAGCGGCAGATATCCGGCCGTCAAGGCTTTTGAAAGACACATCAAATCGGGCGAAATCGGAGCGTGCTCGCAGGCGAACATTTTTCCGGTTCGTCCGAATCCGGTCAAAACTTCGTCGGCAATCAGCAAAATATCGTATCGGTCGCAAAGCTCGCGCGTCTTTTGCAGAAATTCTTTTTCCCAGACAATCATGCCGCCCGCGCCCTGCAGCATCGGCTCGATTATCATGGCGGCGATTTCGCCCGCATTTTCGGCGAAAGTTTTTTCGAGCTCGGCGGCGTCGCCGCTCGCGCGCAGAACTCGAAAAAGCAGATTTTGAAAAGGCTTTGTGAAGGAAGATTCATCGCTCGCGGCCATCGCGCCGAACGTGTCGCCGTGATAAGCGTTCGTCAAAGCGACAAAGGTTTTACGCTCTTGCCCGCGATTTTGCCAGAATTGGTACGCCATTTTCAGAGCGACTTCGACGGCGGTCGAGCCGTTGTCCGAATAAAAAACGCGCGAAAGATTTTCGGGCGCAATCGAAACAAGTTTTTCGGCTAATTCGACGGCCGGCTGGTGTGTAAAGCCTGCAAACATCGCGTGTTCAAGCACGCCTGCCTGCCGCGCCAGCGCCTCGTTTAAAAAAGGATGCGAATGCCCGTGAATGTTAACCCACCACGAAGAAATCCCGTCCAGAATTTTGCGCCCGTCTTCCGTGTAGAGCCAGACGCCTTCGCCGCGCACAATCGGAATCGGCAACGGCGCGGTTTTTTCCTGTGTGTAGGGATGCCAGAGAACTTTACGGTCGCGGTCGACTAAATTCATAAAAATCAGTGATTAGTAAAGAGGAATAAGTGACGAGAAAATACAAACAAAATTAAGTTATTGTTTTATAATTTTACGCTTCGTCGCTTGCCGCTCGTCCCTCGTCACTCTCTTCTTCTCCAAATGCCTTAAACCACTGCGGCTCTAGTTTTTCCAGAATCTCGCAGTCGCAGTAAGCGCCGTTTTCGTTGAGCCAGCTCATAAAACGCGGCATATTCAGACGGCGCTCCATCAAAAACCGCATCGTGATTTTCAAATCGTGCGAGCAAGGCGCACGCGCGAGCTGAACGTCCAGATAATCGAATAATTCTTCAATTCTGTCTCGCCCGTCAGGAAGATTTTCGATAAATCTCCTGCGCTCGTCGCCGCTTAGCTGCGCCCAGTTTTCCAGCAATTTTTTTTTAGTTATAGGCATAAATTTTCTTTCGTCCAATCGTTCAAAGCTTCAAAATCAAGTTTCTCAAATTTCGGCATCTGTGCCAAAACCCGCACGCGTCCGAAATGCTCGACGGCTTTCCGGTTTTCTTTGTTCGTTTCGCCGTTCATGACGACGCCGAAGATTTTCAAATTTCTGTTTCGCACGGCTTCGAGCGTTAAAAGCGTGTGATTTATCGTCCCGAGTCCTGAGCGCGCGACAATCAAAACGGGCAAATCGAGCGCTTTTATCAAATCTATCATCAATTCGCTTTGATTGAGCGGAACGAGCACGCCGCCCGCGCCTTCGACAATCCAAAAATTTTCCGAAGCCTTTTCCGCCGCAAGGCTCAAAATTTTCTTGATTGTAATTTCGACATTCGCCAGCCGCGCCGAAAGATGCGGCGAAAGCGGTTTTTCGAGCCTGAATCCCTGGTCGAAAATCTCTTCCGGCGAACAATTTGCCAGCTTCGCGACCGTTTCAGTGTCGTTGTCTTCTTCGATTCCGGTCTGAATCGGTTTCCAGTAACAGACTTTTTCCTTTTTGCGCAAGGCGCAGACAAACGATGCGGAAACGATTGTTTTCCCGATTCCCGTATCCGTTCCGGTTATAAAAATTCCTTTCATTTTAATTCTTCTTTGAGCGCCGCCACAAAATCTTCCAATATTTTTTCCGTCAAATTTGCGTTCAGCGAAACGCGCAGCCGCGAAGTATTTTCGGGGACAGTCGGCGGGCGAATGGCGCGAACATCGAAGTTTTTCGCCTGCAAATTTCCGGCGATGCGGACGGCTTTTTCGCTTTCGCCGATTATTATCGGGATAATTTGCGAATTATCCGGTGAAACTTCGATACCGTTTTCGTTTAATTTTTCCCTTAAAAATTTTGATAATCGCAAAAGATTATCGCGTCTTTCCGTATGGTGCGCGGCAATTTCAATCGCGGCTATCAAAGCGTTGGCAATCGCCGGGACGGGCGCGGTCGAAAAGATAAAAGCGCGCGCTTTTTGAATCAGATATTCAATCGCCGAATCGCTTCCGGCGACGAACGCGCCGGCGACGCCGAGCGCTTTCCCGGCAGTATTTATCGAGAGAAAAACGTCGCTTTCGATGCCAAATTCCTCAATCAATCCGCTTCCCTTTTCGCCGTAAACGCCGACGGCGTGCGCTTCGTCGACGATTAAATTGGTGTTTGTCTCAAGACAGATTTCGGCGTATTTTTCTAAAGGCGCGATATCGCCGTCCATCGAAAAAAGCGATTCGGTAACGAGAAATTTTTGCCCTTCGCACTCGGTTTTGCGCAGTAATTCAGACAGATTTTCAAAATCCAAATGCCGGAAAATAATTTTCCGGCATTTGGAAAGACGAATTCCGTCTATCAGGCTGGCGTGATTAAATTCGTCGGAAAAAACAACGTCCCCGTTCTCCGGAAATGTCTGCAAAACGCCGATGTTTGCTTGATAACCCGAATTAAAATATAGCGCGCGCTCCGAATTTTTCCATGCCGCAAATTGTCTTTCGACTTCTCGAAAACAGTCTCGCTCGCCGCGCAAAAGACGCGAGCCGGTCGAGCCGACACCTTCGCGAAGGACGCCTTCAATCATCGCGTTTTTGAGGCGCGCGTCTTTTGCCAAACCGAGATAATCGTTTGAAGACAAATCGATTCCGCGCGGCGAAACGAGCGCGCGTTTCAAATTTTTCGCTTCGATTTCCGATAAGCGTTCTAAAATTCTTTCGTGCAAATTCATTCGAACGGCGTCCCCATCGCGGCGTTGTGCTGTGCTTCTTCGATTTCCTTTTGTTTGACGCCTTCGCGCCCGTCGTAGGCGATAAAGCGCGGCAGCATCAAAGCTAAACAGCCGACGAACGCGACACACAAAACGCCGCCCGAGACGAGCGCGGTTTTTAATCCGAAACGTTCGGCGACGATTCCCATTTTAGCGCTGCCGAGCATCGGGCCGGTCAGATACGAAATCATTTCGATGCTCGCCAGACGTCCGCGCAGAAAATTCGGAATCGTCTGATTCCAGATTGAGCCGCGAAAAATGCCGGAAATCATATCGAAAAATCCGGCCATCGCCAAAAATAAAAGCGCAAAGACAATGCCGTCGGCAAAACCGAAAAGCACAATCGCAACGCCCCACAGCGCGGCGGCAATCGAAACCATCAAGCCGTGCCGGTGAATATTTTTTGTCCAGCCTGACGTTACGCTCGCAAGCAGCGCGCCCGCCGCCAGCGCCGCCGGAAAAAATCCGACGTATCGGTCGCCGTAAACCGCCGCGAGAGCCGGATAGAGCGCCTGCGGCATCGCGAAAAACATCGCCGCGATGTCAATCAGATATGTTCCCGTCAATTCCTGCCGGCTGAAAGCGTATCGCCAGCCGCGCTTGACGCTCTGCCAGCTCGGACGCTCGGCGTTGGCGGGCGCGGGAACGGCGCTTATCAAAAAAACGGCGCAGAGCGATGCGACGAAAGTTATCAAATCAAACGCGTAGGCAATCGTCGCGCTGAACTGCGTGGCGATAATTCCGGCGACGGCGGGCGAGATAATCGCGCCGACCGAATAGCGAATTGAATTGAGCGCCATCACCGCCGACATCAAATCGTTCGGAATAACTTTCTGGATAAAAGACTCGAACGCCGGTCGCTGCAAAGCGGCAAAACCGGCGTGAAGCGCGACCGAGAGAAATAAAATCCATATCTGCGGCGTCGGCAGAAGCGAATTTATCAAAAGAATTCCGGTGACGAGAGTCTGGCCGATTTCCGTCAGGCGAAGCATCTTGCGTTTGTCGAGAAAATCGGCGAGCGCGCCGCCCAAAAAGGCGAGAAAAAACATCGGCACAAATTCGGCGAGATAAATATATCCGACCATCGCGCTCGATTTCGTCAGTTGAAACATCTGCCACGGCACGACGATAAACGTCATCATCGAGCCGAAAAACGAAACGAGCTGGCCGAAAAAAAGCAGGCGATAATCGCGCGAAACTCTAAGCGGTGAAATATCGAGGAGCATAAAAATTAACTTTTGAAAAATAAGCTCGCTTTCAGCTTACAAAATTCGTTTGAGATTTTCATTTTCGTCTTTCACAATTTTATTTTAGAATTTGAGCGGGAGGAGATTAAAAATGAAAGGAATATTGCTTTTTGTTTTATTTATCGCCGCCGCTAGCGCCGTTTTTGGTCAGACAAAAACGGAAAAGCTCGTCGAGGAAATAAAAAAAATGGACAGTGCGTGGCAGGTTGAGTCTTACAGCAGTCGTGATTTAAAGGATTTCGACCGCATCGTCGCCGAAGATTTTTTGATGATGGGCGCAAACGGCAAAACTATCAGCAAAGCCGACAAACGCGCGAGTGTCGCCAAAGACTACACCGACTCGGCGACCAAAACGGCCGATTACACTTTTAAAATCGACGAGGCGAGTCATCAAGTCAGAGCTTTTGACAAAACGGTCGTTTCCAGCGGCTATATCATCGAAAAATACGTCTGGAAAGGCACGCCGGTCAACGGGCGCGTCTATTTTACATGTATTTATCTGAAAAGAAACGGGAAATGGCAGGTCGTCGCCGCGCAGTATACAAATATCAAGCAGCCGTAAATTTAATTTGAAGCGCAGGAAGTGTTAATTTTCGCTTCCGAATTTTCTTTCAAACGCATTCCGAGTTTATCGAGAAGACGTGCATCGCGATTTTGCTCCGGATTCGGCGTCGTCAGAAGTTTTTCGCCCATAAAAATCGAATTCGCGCCCGCGAGAAAACACATTGCCTGCGCTTCGTCCGAAAGCTGCAGGCGTCCGGCGCTCAAGCGAACAAACGAGGACGGCATCAGGATTCGCGCCGTCGCAATCATCCGTACAAACTCGAAAACGTCGAGCGTTTTTTCGTTTTCGAGCGGCGTTCCCTCGACCTTGACGAGTTGATTTATCGGCACGCTTTCCGGGTGCGGCGTTTGATTTGCCAGCTGCCGCAGCAAGCCGTAGCGGTCGGACAATTCTTCGCCCATGCCGATAATTCCGCCCGAACAGACGGTGATTCCCGCATTGCGGACGTTGGCGAGAGTGTTTAATCTTTCGTCGTAAGTTCTGGTCGTGATGATGTCGCCGTAGAATTCGGGCGAGGTGTCGAGATTATGATTGTAGGCGGTCAGTCCCGCTTCGGCGAGCTTTGCTGCCTGTTCCGCTTTCAGCATTCCGAGCGTGCAGCAGGCTTCGAGTCCTAATTCACGAACGCCGCGCACCATTTCAAGAACTCTTTCAAACTGCTCGCCGTCGGGAACGTCGCGCCACGCCGCGCCCATGCAAAAGCGTGTCGCGCCCGACGATTTGGCGTTCTGCGCCGCCGCCAGAGTTTTTTCGACGCTGAGCAAAGGCTCGCGCTCGACCGCCGTTTTGTAATGCGCCGACTGCGGGCAATACGCACAATTTTCGGGACAGCCGCCGGTTTTGATGCTCAAAAGCTGGCAGCCTTGAATCTCGTCGGCGCGGTGAAATTTGCGATGCTCGGTCTGCGCGCGGAAAATCAATTCGGGCAGCGGCAGATTGTAAATTTCCTCGATTTCCTTTGTCGTCCAGTCGTGTTTTAGCTCGCTCATAAAAAATAAAGATTAGCACAAATCGGGAACTTAGTTCCAAGTTCCGGGTCTCAAGTCAAAAACAGTTGACTTAAAACTTGGGTCTTGGAACTTGAAACTCGAAACTAGACTTTCATATATCCCGACCAGTGAAAAAGATAAACGGCGTAGGCGTTGATGACAAACGAAAAGCCGTAAGCCGCCCATTCGAGCGGAGTAATTTTTCGCGGACTGTTTTCGAGCAGAATCAGAAAAACGAACGGCAGAAGAACCATCGCGTATCGATAACCGAACTGCCAGCCGCCCGAATTTCCGTGCATCCAGAGCAAAATCGTCATCAGAAAAATCGCCAGCCACGCGAGATACTTTAAAATTTTATCGCGCGCGCCGAATCTTAAAGTTAATAAAACAAACGGGCTGCTCCAGAGAATCGAGCTGCTGAAGCCGTTTGGTAAAAGATACGGAAAAGCGTCTTTCGTCTCCCACGGCTTCCAGAGCATTTCCCGCGCTTGCCCGGGAATGTAGTGATATGAAAAAATCCCGTGATTATACCAGGGCTCGTCCAAAACGCCCGGAATCCGCGCGTAGCCGAAATCGGTAAAAGAATGAAAGCGAACGTAATTGTAAATCAAAGTCAGAAGCCCGAGCGCAAACGGAACAGCGCAAAACGATGCGAGAACGCGGATTGCGGATTGCGGATTGCTGAATATTTCGTTTTTTACATTTGAGATTTCAGATTTAAGAGTTTGGAAAATCGATTGTTTGTCCTGTTTTGCGCCGCTCGAATTCGCTTTCTTTTGATGCTTTTTCTTCTTTTTATGCACAGTGTCTTGCGCCACGTCCGAGATTTCGGCGGCCGACTCAAGACTTGAAGTTTGAGACTTGAAATTATAAAAAAGCAGAAACATAAAAATCGGCGCGGTCAGAAGAATTTCCGTCCTGTTTCCGAAACCGAGCGCAAAAAATATTCCGGCAAGAAACGGCTTGCGGTTAAAAATCGTGAAATAAATCGCGCCGACTTCGCCGAGCACCGCAAAGCCGAGCGCGAGCTGCCACGCGCCGGCCATCGTTTCGTTTGCCCACATCCACGTCCCGAACAAAATCGCCATTGAAAGCAAAATCCGTTTCCCCGAACCGTAATCGTATCTTCGCGCAATCAAAAACAGAAACAATGCGATAAAGCTTGCCGAAAGCGCCGAGATTAGCGCGGCGGGCATATCTTTGATAAAGCCGAAAACTTTGAAAACGGCAAAAGGCATCATCGAAACAACGCCGCCGAGCGGAAAAACCGAGTACCAGCTGCCCTCAAACGGGACGAACTCATTGAGCCACGACGGCGGCTTTTCCTTAAAAGCTATCTGCCCGCGCAACATATTGTCGGCGACGCGGAAGGTATAATCGTAGTAATTCTGCGGCTTCGGATTGCTGAAAAAGTAAATCAAACCGACCGCGAGCACAATTCCGATTATTAAAAGTTTTATATTTCTTGCTGAATTTTCGATTTCCGATGCTTCGTTCATTTCGTTTTTAACAGTTTCTGACATTTAATCAAAAAGACATCCGTTTTGAAAACTGATAATAAAATGATTTTGCAAATTAATATTAATCAAGCCGTAAATTAATTATCCGCCGTCTTTCCGCTCAAAATTTCTTTCGCCGCCGCAATCGCTTCGTCCGCGCTCGTCACTTTTCCGTCGAGCTGCATTTCGTAAACGGCGTCGATAATTTTCTTAAACTGCGGCGAAGGTTTCAGCCCGAGTTCAATCAGATGTCTTCCCATCAAAATTTGTTTCGGCGCTTCCTTTTCGACCGCTAATTCCCTGACTTTTTCGATAAACCATTCCTGTGCGTCCGAACCGAACCATTCTTCCTTCGGCAGCCATTCGGGATTTCGGCCCAGCGAATCGGCTTTTGACACGCGGTAGAGCAAATCCGGCTCGACTTTTCGCGCCAGGCGGCGAAATGCGCCGTCGCCCGGCGGCGAGTTGTAAAAAACGCCGGGCAGAAGATGATACCGGACGAGCTGCGTGACCTGTTCGCGCACGTCAAACCCGTTGATTGTATAAATTCCGAGCGTGTCGAGAAATGAACTCGTCGGCTCGATTCCGGCCACGTCGTGCGCGTGCGAGCGCCACTTGCCGTCGAAAAACTCGGTCGTCGCGGGCTTTCCGAAATCGTGACAAATCGCGCCGAGCATCACCGCCACCTGTTTCGCATAGGGCAGCTCGTCAATCAATTTTCGCGCTTCGTCCGTCACCATTAAAGTATGCACGTCGACGTCGCCTTCGGGATGCCATTCCGGCTGCTGCGGAACGCCGACGAGCGCTTCGAGCTCTGGGAAAAGCTGCGCGACGACGCCCAAATCATACAGCCATCTGAGGCCGATTGATGGCTTTTCGGCTTTCAAAAGCAGTTTTTCAAATTCGTTCCAGATTCTCTCTTTTGGCAAATCCGTCAAATCAATCGAGCGGCAAAGCCCGGCGGTTTCCGCGTCAATCTCAAACTCGAAACGCGCCGCAAACTGCGCCGCCCGCAGCACCCGGAGCGAATCTTCCGCGAAAGTTGCTTGCGAGACGACGCGCAGAATTTTATTTTCGATATCCGACTGTCCGCCGTAGAAATCTATAATCTCGCCTGTCAGAGCGTCTTTGAGAATCGCGTTTATCGTAAAATCGCGTCTTTTTGCCGCTTCGATAAACGACATATCCTTGTCGCCTTCGATGACAAAGCCTTTATGACCGCGCCCGACTTTTCTTTCGCGGCGCGGCAGCGCAACGTCCAAATCCGTGCCGAGCTTGTAAACCGTAAACGCTTCGCCGACGGCATCGACCCGGCCAAAAGAATCGAGAATTTCGCGTAATTTTTTCGGCTCGACGCCGTAAACCTCGATGTCCCAGTCTTTCGGCTCGACGCCCATCAACTCATCGCGCACGCAGCCGCCGACGAGCATCGCGCGCCCGCCGTTCGTCCGGATTATTTCGGCAAGTCCGGTAATTTTTTCCGGTAAAAAAGACATTGAAAATCGAAAATGTATGCCAACAAACAGAAGATTTTGCCGGCTATTGAATAAGATTTTATTACCATTCGGAAAGTTTTCCGAATGCCTCAACAACAAAGAAGGATAAAAAAGAATGAAATCAAAAATCTCAAAACAAACGCACGAACCAAATCATTTGACCGAATCTGTCCGAGTAGCGACGCTCGCTCTGACCGTGACGATTATAATCATCGCCGCCGCTTATCTGCTTTCGACGTTCAAGCAAATGGTGTTCGGCTAATCGAATACAAAAAATTTATTTTTGCAGACGCTTTTGTAAATAATCTTTCAAATTCTCGACGCTAACTCGTTCCTGCGCCCACGTATCGCGGTCGCGGACGGTGACGGCGTTATCTTCCAGAGATTCGTGGTCGACCGTCACGCAGAAAGGCGTTCCGATTTCATCCTGGCGTGCGTAGAGCTTGCCGATGCCGCCCGTATCGTCGTAAACGGCGCGCATCGCGGGCTGCAAATCTTTTTTGATGCGCTTGGCCGTCTCGACAATTTCCGGTTTGTTTTTCGCGAGCGGCAAAACGGCGACTTTTATCGGCGCAAGCCGCGGATTTAACTGCAAAATAACGCGCGTTTCGCCTTTCTCGTTTGTTTTTTCGGTATAGGCGTCCATCAAAACGGCCAAAATCGTGCGATTGACGCCCGCTGCCGGTTCGATGACATACGGGTAGAAACGCTCGTTGGTCTGTGTGTCGAAATACGATAAATCCTCGGTCGAATCGGGATTGATGCGCTTGCCCTCGGCGTCTTCCGGTTTTTTCGAGTGCGTTTTTAAATCGTAGTTCGTCCGGTTGGCGATTCCCATCAGCTCGTCCCAGTGTTTTTCCTCGTCTTCGCGTTCGGGGAAAAAGCGATAGAGAATATCGACCGTCCGCGCGGCGTAGTGTGCGAGTTCTTTCTCCGGCTGCTCGTACAGCTTGAGATTCCCGGCGGAAATGCCCAAATCCTGAAACCATTGCCAGAACGCGTCAATCCAATATTGATGGAGCGCGGCGGCCTCTTCGGGGCGACAAAAATATTCCATTTCCATCTGCTCAAACTCGCGCGTGCGGAAGATAAAATTTCCGGGCGTCACTTCGTTGCGAAACGATTTGCCGATTTGCGCGATGCCGAACGGCAATTTCCGCCGCGATGTGTTCAAAACGTTGATAAAATTGATGAAAATGCCCTGCGCCGTTTCCGGCCGGAGATAGGCGAGTGCCGATTCGTCCTCATCGCTCGAAGCCGCGCCGAGCGTCGTCCGAAACATCAGATTAAACGGTCGCGGCTCGGTCAAATCGGTCGAGCCGCAGTTCGGGCATTTGACGAGCTTTTGTTTGAGCGCGTCGTCCATCGAAATTAAACCGGATTCGGCGTAATCGAGCTTGTCGGCGCGCAGGCGCGTCTTGCAGGCGCGGCAATCTACCAGCGGGTCGGAGAAAGTTTCCTCGTGACCGGAATATTTCCAGACCAGCCGATTTTGGATAATCGAAGAATCGAGGCCTTCCGTATCGTCGCGCTCGTAAACGAGCCAACTCCACCACTCGTTTTTGATGTTATTGGCGAGCTCGACGCCGAGCTGACCGTAATCCCAACTCGAACCGAGCCCGCCGTAAATTTCCGACGCGGGAAAAACAAAGCCTCTGCGTTTTGATAAACTGACAATCGTTTCAATATTCGGTGCTGACATAAATTTTTGTTGGCCGTCCTTTGTCCGTCGTTCGTTGCGCGCTTGAGCCTAAATCAAGTCTAAAAATTTGCCGGTTCGCTAAAGATTATGAACAATGGGCGAATGACAATTCTACAACGGACGACTGACGAGCGACAACGCACAAAATAAAAAAGAAAGGGAAACTCGTTAAAGTCTCCCTTTCTTTTTTTCTCGTCTCTTCAGATTTTATCTCATCAGCGGCGGCGGCTGCGCGCCCGGCGGAACAATCCAGATTTCAACCGTAGTTCTCTCTTTTGTTCCTCCCTCGGTCACGACAATCTGCCGCGGGTCAACTCCGCGCGTCTTGACGAAATAATCCAGCGTCTGCCGTTTTAATTTGTCGACGCTCAGGCTTCGCCTGCCGGTTCCCTGATAAAGAATGATATAAATCTGCGAGTTCGGCGTCGCATTAAATTGCAGAACGCAGTTATCGAAACGCGCCTTGTTGTCGTCCTGCGATTTCGATTCGAAAACGTCGCACTGATACGGCTGCGGCACCACCACCGGCGGCGGCGGATTCGATGTGGCTTCGTTTTTCTGCTGGCAGGTCGAGCCGGGAATATCGTCGGTTACGTCCAGATAGGCCGTAATCGGCTGTCTGTTTGCTCCGGCCGTATTAACCGTAATCGAAGACGTGCCCTGACCGCCGGTAATCGTCCCGTTCGAAACAGTCCACTTATAATTGATGGGAATCGCGGGATTGCTGCCGATATTGCGCGTTGTAAATGTAATCGTACTGTTTTCGGTATATTCTTCCGGCCCATTGACGACGATATTATACGGGCATTCTCTGGTCGTCGTTTCCTCTAAAACCTTCAGACAGATACAGTTTTTTCTGTTTTTAACGAAATCAATTTCTCTGCTGAAAGTCTGGTCGTTCGGTCCTTCGACCTCGATGAGATGAGTGCCGGGCGAGAGATAAAACTCCGTTCCCGTTCCGACGCCGCTCATTCCGACGACTTCGCCGTCAACCCGCACCGGATATGATTCCGGCGAGGTTTTTACCGAAAGAATACCCATATTTTTTTGTCTTTTGCCCTGGCTCAAGATATTCGAAGCCGTTCCGAAAATCAAAACAAGCCCAATCACAAATAAAAAATTGTATCTGAATCTTTGCATCTTTTTATCCTCTAAACTTTTGAGTGGAAATGAAAGCGCCCGTCAAATTTGCGAACGCCTTCATGTCAAAACCCCATTCGCGCCTTTATTCTTCGGTCTCGACGTCTTTCTTTTTGCCGAATCTTTTGCGCGCCGCAACACCGATTCCGGCCAGGCCGGTGCCGAAAAGAAGAAGCGTCATCGGCTCGGGCACCGGCTCGGGCGGAGTCGGCGTCATCGTCGGCGGCGGAGTGCCGGTCGGCGTGCAAGTCGGCGTCGTCGTCGGCGTTGTCGTCGGCGTCGTTGTCGGCGTCGTTGTCGGTGTCGTTGTCGGTGTCGTCGTCGGTGTTTCCGTCGGCGTCCGTGTCGGCGTCGGTGTATCGTCGTGGTCGTGCGGAATCAGGAACAAAAGCGGAATTGCCGCAAACGCCAAAAGCCAATACGGAGGATTCTTTTTGCGCGGGACTTCGCAGTCGCAGTCTTCATCCTCGACGATTTCGGTTTTTGTTTCACGAATTACGCGGTCGTCCTGCTGCGGCGTGGTGACTTTGTCGCCATCATCGTCGGTGAAAATCAGAGAGCCATTGACGAGCTGAAGCTGCGAGAAACCGCCCGTGCTCGCCTTTCCCGGCTTGGCATTGACAATTTCGATTACCTGATTAAGCCGGACAGGCGCGGCAAAACTGGAATTTGCCGCCAGCAAAATTGAAGCTAAACAAAGACCCGAAATAATAAATCTGAATTGAAAGTTTTTCATCTTTTTTACCTAGCTGAATATTTTTCAGTGTAAGACAATACACATCGGTACGAGTCAGTGGTCTGACTCGCCAATCAAATAAATTTTGTCGGGCTTGACTGCAAACTATATCAAAAAAACTAAAAAATCAACTTTTTCTTAAATCTTTTACAATAAAATTTTCCCCGACAACACCTAATGTTGGTCGCTCAAGAGAGAGTAAGTTGCAATAGACGGGGTTTTCCAGAATTTTTTCGAAGTTTTTTCAGGCAGGAATTTGAGAAAACAGAAGCGGAGAACAGCAATAAAGGCAAAAGTAAAAAATAAAAAAGCCGTCGAGCTAAACTTTTGAGTTTAACCTGACGGCTTTTTACTTTTGCCTTTACAGCTTTTGCCTTTACTGTTCCGTGGCGCGGGCTTTTTCTTCGCTCAAAATCGCTTTGCGCGAGAGTTTGATTTTATTGCCCTCTTTGCCGATGCATTTAACCATTATCTGCTGACCTTCTTTGAGCTCGTCGCGGACGTCGCGGATTCTGCGGTCGGAGATTTCCGAGATATGCAAAAGCCCGTCAACGCCGGGAAAGATTTCGACGAACGCGCCGAAGTCAACGATTCGATTGACCGTTCCGAGATAAGTTTCGCCGATTTCGGCTTCGGCCGTCAGCGCGCGAATGCGGTCAACCGCCGCCTGCGCCGCCGTTCCGTCAGCCGTCGCAATCGTCACCGTTCCATCGTCTTCGATGTCGATTTTCGCGCCGGTTTCTTCGGTTATCGAGCGAATCATCTTGCCGCCCGGCCCGATGACGTCGCGGATTTTATCCGGATGAATGGTGATGGTGATAATGCGCGGCGCGTAAGGCGAGATGTCATCGCGCGGCGCGGCAATCGCCTGCGTCATTTTATCCAAGATGTAGAGACGACCTTTGCGCGCCTGCTCCAAGGCTTCGGACAAAATCATCGCGTTGATGCCGCTGATTTTGATGTCCATTTGCAGCGCGGTAATGCCGTCGGCCGTTCCGGTAACTTTGAAATCCATATCGCCGTAATGGTCTTCCGCTCCGGCAATATCGGTTAAAATCGCGTATCGATTGCCTTCCATGACAAGTCCCATCGCGACGCCCGCGACGGGGCGTTTAATCGGAACGCCGGCGTCCATCAGCGACAAAGTGCCGCCGCAGACCGAAGCCATCGAGCTCGAGCCGTTTGATTCGGTAATTTCGGAAACGATGCGAATTGTGTATGGAAAATCGCTTTCGTCGGGCAGCATAAACTGCAAAGCGCGGCGCGCCAGATTTCCGTGACCGATTTCGCGGCGACTCGTCGAGCCGAAACGCCCCGTTTCGCCGACCGAATACGGCGGGAAATTATAATGGAGCATAAAGCGGCGCTTGACTTCGCCTTTTTCCAAATCGTCCATAAATTGCTCGTCGTCTTTCGTGCCGAGCGTCGCCGTCACAATCGCCTGCGTTTCGCCGCGCGTGAAAAGCGCCGAGCCGTGTGCGCGCGGAAGCCAGCCGACTTCGCACGTGATGGCGCGAATTTCCGAGAATTTGCGCCCGTCCGGACGACGGCGATTGCCGAGAATGTCTTCGCGGAAGATTTTTTCCTTCAGGTGCGAGAAAACTTTTCCGGCCATCGAGCGTTTCTCGGGTTCTTCTTCCGGATAACTTTCGACCACTTCCTTTTTCAGCGCGTCAACCGCCGCATACGACGATATTTTGTCTTTTCCGGTCGTATCGAGCGCTTCGCGAAGACGGTCGGCGTAATTTTTCTCGATTTCGGAGATAAGATTTTCGTCCAGAGCCGGCGCTTCGAAAACTCGTTTTTCGATTTCCAGAGCCTTAAACAACTCTTTTTGCCAGAGACACAGACGCTTGATTTCCTTGTGCGCGAGCATCAAAGCTTCGACCATAATCTGCTCGGAAACTTCGTGCGCTTCCGATTCGACCATGACGATTGCTTCTTCGGTTCCGGCGACGATTAAATTAAGCTGCGAATCGCGTCTTTCGTCATAAGTCGGGTTGACCAGATATTTTCCGTCGATTAAACCGATGCGAACGCCCGCAATCGGAGTTTCAAACGGGATGTCCGAAAGATAAAGCGCGCAGGACGCGCCTGTTATCGCAATCACGTCCGGGTCGTTGTCGGCGTCGGCCGAAATGACAGAGCCGACAATCTGCGTTTCAAAGCGATAATTGTCGGGGAAAAGCGGTCTGACCGGCCGGTCGATAAGACGCGCCGTTAAAACTTCCTTTTCCGACGGTCGGCCTTCGCGGCGGAAATAATTTCCCGGAATTCGTCCGGCTGAATATGTCGATTCACGATATTCAACCGTGAGCGGAAAGAAATCCAGTCCTTCTCTTGTCGTGTGGCCGCTGACGGCAGTCACTAAAATCATCGTTTCGCCGTATTTGACGACGACCGCGCCGTCGGCTTGCTTGGCGACTTTGCCGGATTCGACCGTCAATTCCTTGTCGCCTAATTTGATTGATTCATTCAAATATTTTCTTTGTGGCATATATTCCTCATATATTTTTTCAAACAAAAAACGGCAGGTGCTCACGCCGTGAAGCCCTGCCGCCTTTCTAAACTATTTTTAGAAGAGCGATTCTCCTTTGGTTTTGCAATTTAATGCGCTGTCACGTTCAGCAATCGCAAGCCAAATTCTTCGAGAGAACCTGTATGTTAACGGCTCGAAGCAGCCATTTTTAAGTGAGAAGTGAGAAGTGAAATGTGAGAACTCTTTTTTATTTCTCACCTCTCATTTCCCACTTCTCACATTTCCTATCTTCTCAATTTCAATTTTTCGATAATAGTGTGATATTCGCCAATATCGGTGCGTTTGAGATAATCGAGAAGCTTTCTTCTGCGCGAGACCATTTTAAGCAGGCCGCGACGCGAGTGATTGTCTTTTTTGTGAATTTTAAAGTGCTCGGTCAGTTCGTTAATACGCTGCGTCAAAAGCGCAACCTGCACCTGTGACGAGCCCGTGTCGTTGGTGTGTGTCTTGTAATCAGTAAGTATCTGTTCTTTTGTTTCTTTTGGTGTTGCCATAAATTTAATGACTTAAAATAGTCTCTCCTTATGCTCGCAGTCGTAACCGCGAAAATTTTATTAGTCGATAACTGATAACCGGTAGTTGAAAGTTATTTGCAATTTATTATCCACTATCAATTATCAACTATCAACTTATTATTTAAATTCTTCCATAAACTTGGTCGAAAAATCTCCCTTTTGAAATTTTTCGTCGTTCATAATTTTCAGATGAAGCGGAATCGTCGTTTTGATTCCCTCAATCGTCATCATTTCGAGCGCGCGCTTCATGCGGGCGATGGCGAGCTCGCGCGTGCGGGCGTGAACTATTAATTTCGCAATCATCGAGTCGTAATAAGGCGGAACGACATAGCCGGGATAAACCGCCGTATCGACTCTGACGCCCGGGCCGCCGGGAATGTTGAAGGCCGTAATTTTGCCCGGTGAAGGCGTAAATTTTTCCGGGTCTTCGGCATTAATGCGGCATTCAATCGAATGGCCAACGAACAAAACGTCTTCCTGCGTCGCGCCGAGTTCTTCGCCGGCGGCGATGCGGATTTGATTGCGCACGATGTCGGCGAGCGTCACCATTTCCGTCACCGGATGCTCGACCTGTATGCGCGTGTTCATTTCCATAAAATAAAACGAACCGTCTTCGTCGAGCAGAAATTCAAACGTTCCCGCGCTCGAATAGCCGATTTGCTTGCACGCATTGACTGCGACCGCGCCCATTTGGTCGCGCTGTTCGGGCGTAATGACGGGCGAAGGCGCTTCTTCGAGAAGTTTTTGATGTCGGCGCTGAATCGAACATTCGCGCTCGCCGAGATGGATGCAGTTGCCGTATTCGTCGGCTAAAACCTGAATCTCGATGTGCCGCGGGCGCTCGATGTATCTTTCGATATAAACCGAGCCGTTTTTAAAAGCGGCCAGCGCTTCGGTCTGCGCCGTTTCGAGATTTATCGCCAAATCTTCTTCACGGCGAACGATGCGCATTCCGCGCCCGCCGCCGCCCGCCGCCGCTTTGATAATTACCGGAAACCCGATTTCCTTAGCCAGCTCGACGGCTTCTTCGGCCGATTCAATCGGTTCGGGCGAGCCGGGCAGAATCGGAACTCCGGCGGCCTTCATCGTCCGGCGGGCTTCGACCTTATCGCCCATCATCCCGATAACTTCGGCGCGCGGCCCGATAAATTTTATATTGCAGTCTTCGCAGACTTTCGCGAAAGTTTCCGATTCGGCGAGAAAACCGTAGCCCGGATGAATAGCGTCGACGTTCGTGATTTCGGCCGCGCTGATGATTGATGGAATATTCAGATAGCTCAAGGCCGAAGGCGGCGGGCCGATGCAGACGGCTTCGTCGGCGTAGCGCACGTGCAGGGCGTCCTTATCGGCTTCCGAATGAACGGCGACCGTTTTGATGCCCATTTCCTTGCACGTCCAGATTATCCGGCAGGCAATCTCGCCGCGATTGGCAATCAAAATTTTGCGAATTTCTTTACTCATTCAAAAAATTTCACCACAGAGACACGGAGGACACAGAGATTTTCAACAAATTCTTTAAATTACTCCGTGTTCTCTGTGTCTCTGTGGTGAAAATATTCTTTATTTCCTGATACCGAAAAGCGGCTGGCCGTATTCGACCGGCTGACCGTTTTCGATGTAAATCTCGACGACTTCGCCGGACGTTTCCGCCTGAATCTCGTTCATCAGCTTCATCGCTTCGACGATGCAGACCACCGTTTCGGGCATAACTTTACTGCCTTCTTTGACATACGGCTCTTTATCGGGCGACGGGGAGCGATAAAAAGTACCGACAATCGGCGACGGAATCGTATACAAATCTTCCTTTGCTTCAACTGCTGTTTCGGCGGAAGCAGCTTGCGTTTCCGCTGTTGACGTCGGCGGCGCGCTCGCGGGAGCGGTTGCCGCCGGTTGCTGAAGCATCTGGTGAACAATCGGCGACGACGTCATTTTGCTCAGACGAACGCGTATATTTGCGTTTTCAAATTCAAAATCGGTAAAGCCGTGCTCGTTGACAAGCTCGGCCAGCTCGCGCAGCTCAGACATATTCAGCGAAGGTTGCGCTTCCCGATTTCCGCTTTTTTTTCTGCTGCGATGCCGGGATTGTTTGTTTTCCTCTTGCGCCCTAGCCGAACCTGTATTTTCGCTCATACCGCCCTTGCTCCTTCTAAATTATCCTTTCGCCGCCAATTCACGCGGATTGTCAACCAATTCGATAACCGCCATTTCCGCATTGTCGCCAACGCGCCGACCAAGTTTGATAATACGAGTATAACCGCCGTTGCGGTCTTTGTAACGCGCGCCGAGCTCGTCGAAAAGACGCTGGACGGCTTTGACGCCCGCCGTTCTTTCGATTTTATCCTTCGGCTCGCCTTTTTTGCCGCGAAAACGGCTCTGCTGCGCCTTGAAAGTAGTATTTCCGGCGTGGAAAAATCTCGACGCCTGGCGACGCAGGTGAACTCCCTGGGCCGTCGCTTCGTCGCCGGTCAAACCCTGCGCGCGACGCGCTAAAGTAATGGCTTTTTCGACAAACGGGCGCAGCTCTTTCGCTTTGTGAACCGTCGTCACGATATGTTCCTTTTCCGAATTGATTAAGGAAGTTGCCAAATTGCGCAGCAGCGAAATACGATGCTCCGTCGTTCTGCCTAATTTACGATGTGCTTTTAAGTGTCTCATTTTTGTAAATGCGGAATGCGGAATGCGCAATGCGGAGCTTATTTTTATTCCGCATTGCGCATTCCGCATTCATAATTAATCCAAATCTCTTCCGCCCGAACCCGGAATCGGGTTGCCCTGCTCGTCAAAATCCATCCCGAAATCGAGTCCCATACCGTGCAGCAGGTCTTTGATTTCCGTCAGGGATTTTTTACCGAAATTTTTCGTGTGCAGCATATCGCGCTCGCTGCGTTTAATCAAATCGCGAATCGTGCGAATGTCGGCGTTCTTCAAACAGTTGTATGAACGAACCGAAAGCTCCAATTCATCGACGTTGCGATCCAGTAAATCGTTGCGAAGAAGCGGCGGACGCGCGATGTCTTCGTATTTGTAATCTTCTTCTTCTTCCTCGAAATTGATGAAGATTGACATATGGTCTTTGACGAGCTTTGCCGCCAGACCGATTGAATCGTCGGGCTTGACCGAGCCGTCCGTCCAGACTTCGATGGTCAATTTGTCGTATTCGGTGTTCGAACCCATACGAGTTTTTTCGACGTTGTAATTTACTTTCTTTATCGGCGTGTGAACCGAGTCAATCGGAATATATCCGAGCGAAAGGTCTTCGTCGCTGTTAAATTCCGCCGAAACGTAGCCGCGACCCGATTTCAGACGCATTTCGATGCTGATGTCGCCGCCCGAACCGATAGTCGCGATATGAACGCTGTCGTCGAGAATTTCGACGTCGCCGTCGGCTTCGATGTCGGCGCTGGTAACTTCGCCCGCGCCTTTTTTGTTAATCGTTAAAGTCTTGGAGCTCTCGCCGTGCAGTTTAAAGGGAATCTGCTTGAGATTTAAGATAACGTCGGTTGCATCTTCGACCACACCTTTGATGGACGAAAACTCGTGCTCGACGCCTTCAATTTTTACGGCTGTAATGGCCGCGCCTTCGATTGACGAAAGCAGAGCGCGTCTCAGACTGTTACCGATTGTTGTTCCGAAACCGCGTTCAAACGGCTGAGCGTAAAACTTCCCGTAGCGGTCGGTCAAAGTTTCCGATTCGACCTGCAAGCGGCTCGGTATTTGAAAATCTGTCCATTGATTGTTCTGTGTCATATTCGTTTTTAAAAAAGTTTCAAGTTTCAGGCTTCTGGTTTCAAGTTAAATTGTTTTCCAACTTGAAACTTGAAACCAGAAACTTGAAACCAAATAAATTACTTGCTGTAAAGCTCGACGATTAATTGCTCGTTAATATTTTGGTCAATATCTTCGCGGCGCGGCAAAGCCGAAACCGTAATACTTAAATCATCTCCGCCCGCCGCAATCCAGGCCGGACGCCCGCGACCGACAGCCGTCTGCCAAGCGCCTTCGACGTGCACGTTCTTCGTCGTCTGGTCTTTAACGGTGACGACGTCGCCGACTTTCACCTGAAACGATGGAATATCGACTTTACGTCCGTTGACTAAAATGTGTCCGTGATTGACTAGTTGGCGTGCCTGACGGCGAGAAGTCGAAAAACCGGAGCGGTAAACGACGTTATCGAGTCTGCGTTCGAGAAGAAAAAGCAGATTTTCGCCCGTCACGCCTTTCTGGCGCAGAGCTTTTTCGAAATAATTGCGAAATTGTCTTTCAAGCACGAAGTAGATGCGCTTGACCTTTTGTTTTTCGCGGAGCTGCTGCCCGTAACCGGCCAGAACTTTGCGTCTGGCGGTCGCGCCGTGTTGTCCCGGCGGTTGTGTTCCGCGTTTTTCAATCGTACAGTTCTGCTTAAAGCACTTGTCGCCTTTAAGAAATAATTTTCCACCTTCACGGCGGCACAGACGGCACACCGCATCTCTATATCTAGCCATAATTTATTTTTGTTGCTTCCGGGCGAAAATGATTTCGGATTAATTTCAATCCGTTAGTCGCTAAAATTCAAATCGACGCTTCATTTTCGACGGAAAAGTTTACGGGATTTTTTAACTTCCCTTCTTCCTTTTGATAATTATTAAAATTTCAAATATTTGGATTCCGAATTCGAAATCGGAGTTGGAAAAAATCCGCACTCCGCATTCCCAAATCCGCATTCGCTACACTCTACGGCGCTTCGGCGGTCTGCATCCGTTGTGCGGAACAGGCGTCGTATCGCGAATCGAAGTTACGCGAATTCCCGCGTTGTTGATGGCGCGAATCGCCGATTCACGACCGCCGCCCGGACCTTTGACGCGCACTTCACATTCGCGCATTCCGGCTTCGATAGCCTTTCCGGCGGCTTCCTGCGCGGCCTGCTGCGCCGCAAACGGAGTTCCTTTTCGCGAGCCGCGAAATCCGCGCGCGCCGGCCGAAGATTGCGAAACCAAATTGCCTGCCGTGTCGGTAATCGAAATCAGCGTGTTGTTAAACGACGCGGCAATATGAACAATCCCGACCGGAATATTCTTTTTCTCTTTCTTTTTGTAAGTCTTCTTACCTTTTGCTGCTGCTTTTGCCATTTTTTTTAGTAGTCGGCAGTCAGCAATCAGTGTTCAGCTTTTTCTGATTGCTGATGACTGACCGCTGGCTGCTTTCAATTATTTCTTGCCCGGTGCCTTTTTCTTGGCAACGGCTGCCTTGCGCGGCCCTTTGCGGGTGCGCGCGTTTGTGCTGGTGCGCTGTCCGCGAACCGGCAGACCGCGACGGTGACGAAGACCTCTGTAACAACCGATGTCCATCAAACGCTTGATGTCCATCTGGACGCGTTTCCGAAGGTCGCCTTCGATATCGCCCTGCGTGTCGAGAATCGTTCTGATACGAGTCAATTCGTCTTCGCTCAAATCCTTGATTTTCGCGTCGATGCTAATATCGGCTTCGTTCAAAATCGCGGTCGCACGCGATTTCCCGATGCCGTAAATGTAGGTTAAGCCTATCTGCGACCTTTTATTGGGTGGTAAATCTACACCTGCTACACGAGCCATAATTTCTCCAAAAAATTAAAATTAACCCTGGCGCTGTTTGTGTTTCGGATTTTCGCAAATCACGCGCACAACGCCTTTCCGATGAATAATCTTGCACTTATCGCAAATCTTCTTTACTGAAGGACGAACTTTCATTTCCTGTTTCCCTCTCTATTTATTTGTACCGATACGTGATTCGCCCACGATTCAAATCGTATGGCGAAAGCTCGACCAGAACCCTATCGCCGGGCAGAATACGAATAAAATTTTTCCGCATCTTACCGGAGATGTGCGCCAAAACCTGATGCTGGTTGTTTTCAATCTCAACCTTAAACATCGCGTTTGGCAGAGTTTCCAGAACTACTGCCTGCACTTCTATCGCGTCTTCTTTTGACATATCTTACAGAATCAATACCATCCGTATCGACAAACTGTTTATGTTATCTTTTTTCGGCTTCTTTTTCAAGTTAAGCCGAAGTCGTTTCAACTTTTCCTTTTTTCAAGCTCGCTTTCTGCTCTTTCGTGAGCGTTAAAATCTCCGGGCCGTCGGCCGTAATGGCAATCGTATGCTCGACGTGCGCGCTCGCTTTTCCGTCGAGCGTGACGACCGTCCATTTGTCTTCGAGAGTTTTCGTCTCGTGCGTGCCGAGATTGAGCATCGGCTCGATGGCGATGCAGTAACCGGCGCGCAGTTTTTCTTTTGTTCCCGGCCGGCCGTAATTCGGAATCTGCGGCGCTTCGTGCATCGAGCGCCCGATGCCGTGTCCGGTATAGTCGCGCACAATTCCGTAGCCATATTTTTCGGCGTGCTGCTGAACCGCGTGACCGATGTCGCCGACGCGTTTGTTCGGATAACACTGCTCGATTGCCAATTCCAGAGATTCTTCGGTGACGCGGATGAGCTGCAAAAGTTCGTCGCTCACCGTTCCGACCGGAACGGTCGTCGCCGTGTCGCCGACAAATCCGTTATAGGTCGCCGCCATATCGAGCGAGCAGATGTCGCCTTCTTTGAGCGGAATATTGCTCGAAAACCCGTGAACGATTTGTTCGTTGACCGAAGCGCAAATCGCGAACGGAAACGGAACCATGCCGTGCGGCTTGTAGCCGATAAACGTCGGAATCGCGCCCGCCTCGCGCATCATTTTTTCGGCGACGGCGTTTAATTCTAAGGTAGTGATTCCCGGCTCGACCATTTTCCGCAAAGCTTCGCGCACCTCGGCAATCAGTTCGCCGACTTCGCGCATACGGTCTAAATCTTTACTCGACTTTGCGATAATCATTGGTTTTCCTAATAAAATCCGGCTCGCTTTGCTGATAAAGTCGCCGATTTTCGAATCACTCGTCATAGATTTCAGATGCCGGATGTTAGATGTCGGTTTTACTAACATCTAGTATCTGACATCTGAAATCTTTTTAAATCAATTTATCAATTTCCCTGTAAATCGCTTCCAAATCGCCTTCGCCGTTGATTTTCTGCAAACGATTTGTGTTTTCGTAATAATCGAGCAGAGGCTTTGTCAATTCATCGTAAGTCGCCAGACGCGTTTTCACCGTTTCTTCGGTATCGTCGGCGCGATGATTTAGCTGCGCGTCGGGATGAAAATCGCAGACGTTGTCGTTTTTCGGCGGCTTTGTGTAAACGTTGTAAATTTCCTGGCAAATTGGACAATTTCTGCGTCCGGTCAGGCGTTTCATCAACACGTCGCGCGGGACATCGACTTCTATCGCCTGAATTTCTTTGCCTTGTTCTTTCGCCAATTCTTCGAGCTGCGCCGCTTGAACGGCGGTTCGCGGATAACCGTCGAGAATATAAATTCCGCCGCAGTCGGCGCGCGAAACGCGATTTTTGACGACCTGATAGGTTAAATCATCGGAAATCAAATTTCCCGAAGCCATTAGCGTCTGAACTTCTCGCGCGAGCGGCGTGTCGGCGTTTTTCATCTCGCGGAAAATATCGCCGGTCGAGATTTGCGGAATGCCGCGCCGTTCCTGGAGAAGCCGCGCCTGCGTTCCTTTTCCCGCGCCGGGAGCGCCGATTAAAACGATAATCTTACTCATCAGATTTATTTACGACAGAGACACAGAGACACAGAGTTTTTATTATTTTCTTTTCTCTGTGTCTCTGTGTCTCTGTGGTTCAATTTTTAACTTCTTCGTCCGCGAAGCCTTGAGCCAGCGCCCAGAAAGCCTTCGTAATTTCTCATGACGAGCTGCGCTTCGATTTGCGAAACCGTGTCCATCGCTACGCCGACCAAAATCAAAAGAGACGTGCCGCCGAAATAAAACTGATAGCCGAGTCCGGTCGGAATCCAGCTCAGGCCGGGCGTTCCGCTCAAAAAAGCATCGACCGAAGCGCCGACAAACGGAAGGCGCGCGACTTTGAAACCGCTCAGAAGCAGCTGCGGAGCAAAAGCGATAAACGCCAGATAAAGTGCGCCGACGGCCGTCAGGCGCGTCAAAATCGTATTAAGATAATCGGCCGTCGGCGCGCCCGGACGAACTCCGGGAACAAATCCGCCGTGTTTTCTCAAATTGTCGGCCACTTCGTCCGTATTAAAAATAATCGTGATGTAAAAGAACGTAAACAATACAATCAACGAAATAAATACGAGCTCGTAATACGGGTCGCCGCCGTGAAACAGTTGGAAAAAGTTGTAAACTTTTGTCCACACCGCATCCGGATTATAGCCTTCAGTCCCGGGCTGCGCCGGCGGAAACGCCGAGAAGAGCGTCTGCGGCATCGCCAGAACGGACGAAGCGAAAATTACGGGAATGACGCCGCCCATGTTTATCTTGAGCGGAAGAGATGTTTCCTGACCGCGAAAAGTCTGGTTGCCGACTCGCCGGCTGGCATAGCTTATGGCGATATTTCGGCGCGCCGATTCGACATAGACGATAAGCGCAATCAGAGCGATTAAGACGATGGCGAGAAAAACGACGCCGAGCGTCTGCATCGGGTCGCCGCCGTTAATGCGTTCGCTAATCTGCGCCAGTCCGCGCGGAAGACCGATGACGATGCCCGCAAAAATAAGCAGCGAGATGCCGTTGCCGACGCCGCGCTCGGTAATCTGTTCGCCGAGCCACATCACGAAAATCGTTCCGGTCGTCAAAGTCACGACAATCATCGCCGTTGCCCACCAGCTCGGCTCGATGATATTGTTTCGATTGAGCCATGTGGCAACGAAAAACGTCTGTACGGCGCACAAAATAACCGTCAGATAACGCGTCCACTGGTTGATTTTCTGCCGTCCGACTTCGCCTTCTTCCTGAATTTTCTTGAGCGGCGGATAAAGCACCGTCAGCAATTGCAGGATAATCGAGGCCGTAATGTAGGGCGTCACGCCGAGCGCAAAAACGGAAATCGTGCGAAAGTTTCCGCCCGAAAACAAATCGAGCACGCCGAGAAGCGTTCCCGCGACCGTGTTCCAGACTCTTTCGAGCTGCTCCTTGTTAATGCCGGGAGCCTGAACGTGTGCGCCGAGACGATAAATCGCCAGAAGTCCGAGCGTGAAGAGAATTCTCTTCCGGAGCTCCGGCACTTTGAACATATTCTGGACGGCGGCAAAAAACTTTTCCATATATTTGTCAGTGGTCAGTGGTCAGTGGTCAACAGCCAGTTTTTAGCTGATTGCTGATGGCCGAATGCTGACTGCTTAAGCTGTTTCAGTAACTTCCTTTTTGATTTCCGTGATGCTTCCACCCGCTTTTTCGATTTTCTCTCTGGCGGCTTTGGTAAAGCGATGCGCGGAAATATTCAGGGCTTTTGAAATTTCGCCGCTTCCCAGGATGACCAAATCGTGCTTGGCTTTTTTGATAAGCCCGCGATGGTGCAGAATTTCCGGCGTAATCTCGTCGCCCGCGCTAAAATTTTCTTCTAATTTAGCGAGACTGATTTCGAGCCATTGTTTTTTAAAGATATTGGTAAATCCGCGCTTCGGCAAACGACGCTGCAACGGCATCTGGCCGCCTTCAAAACCCGGACGGCTCGCGTATCCGGAACGCGATTTCTGACCTTTATGGCCGCGACCCGACGTTTTGCCAAGTCCCGAACCCGGCCCGCGTCCGACTCTTTTCTTTTTGTGCGTCGAGCCTTTTGCCGGACGCAGATTGTTTAATCCTATTGCCATTTTCTTATCCTCGAAAATATAAATGCTAAATGGTTAATGGTAAATGGTGAATTGCTGTATTTCAAGCGAAACCATTTACCATTATCCTTTTTATCATTATCTAACTTTTATTCAATGATTCTCAAAAGGTGCGGAATTTTCTCGACCATACCGCGCATTGACGCGTTGTCGGGGCGCACGACGACTTGATTGAGCTTTGTAATTCCCAAACCTTTGACGACTGCTTTCTGCCTTTTGGAATAACCAATCGAGCTTCTGTAATACTGAATCTTGATTGTTCCGCCGCTTGTAGTTTCTGTATTCTTTGCCATAACTTTAGTCAATTATGAATTTCAAATTACGAGCGATGAATGTTTTTTTAATTCGTAATTATTAATTCGTAATTCGTAATTTATAAAAGTTCATTCACCTGTTTGCCGCGCAGGCGCGCCACTTCGTTCGGGTCTTTCATCCGTGAAAGTCCGTTAAAGGTCGCGCGAATGACGTTGTGCGGATTGGTCGAACCTAAAATTTTCGTTCTTACATTGTGCACGCCGAGCGATTGCAAAACCGCGCGGACAGCGCCGCCGGCAATAACTCCGGTTCCTTCTTTGGCCGGTTTCAGCAAAACTCTTCCAGCGCCGTATTCGCCAATCATTTCGTGCGGCAGAGTTCCTTCAATCAGCGTTACTTTGATTAAATTTTTCTTCGCCGCTTCGATGGCTTTTTTGATGGCGTTCGGAACTTCTTTCGCTTTTCCCGTGCCGAAACCGACGTGCCCGGCTTCGTCGCCGACGACGACCAGCGCCGCAAACGACATGTTTTTACCGCCTTTGACGACTTTCGTGACGCGGTTGACCGAAATCAACTGATCTTTCAAAATCAAATTGTTTGCAGAAATTCTCTGTTTATTCGTTTCCATTGTTTTCTTCTACATTTCCCTCTTCCTGTGAGGTTTCGTTTTTGTTCAATCCGGCTTCGCGCGTCGCGTCGAGTAGAGCTTTGACACGCCCGTGATAGACGTATCCGCCGCGGTCAAAAACCACGCTCGAGACTCCGGCCGCCAACGCGCGTTCGGCAATCGTTTTACCGATTGTTTTCGCCGCACCGACGTTTCCGCCGCTCTTTACGCCCAAATCTTTTTCGGTCGTCGAAGCCGCCGCCAAAGTTTTACCGTTGTCGTCATCGATTACCTGAGCGTAAATATGATTCAGACTGCGATAAACCGCCAGGCGCGGTCTGTCCGACGTTCCGCGCACCTTCTTGCGAATGCGGCTGTGAACGCCGCGACGTATATCTGCTCTGTTTTTAGTAGCCATAACTTTTTGTTAGTGGTCAATGGTCAGCGGTCAGTGGTCAGTTTGCTTGTTGCAACGGACGACGAACAACTGACGAATGACTATTTGCCCGTTTTTCCGGGTTTCAATCTGTAATATTTATCGGCGTAGCGAATGCCTTTGCCCTTATAGGCGTCGGGCTTGCGCAGACGATTTAATTCCGCCGCTACCTGACCGAGTTTTTGCCTGTCAATACCGCTCAAAGTAATTGTCGTCTGGTATTGATTGATGGTCGTTTTCGCCGGAACTCTTTCCGCTTTCGCGTCGATTCCTTCCGGCAGACTGTATTCGATCGGATGCGAATAGCCGAGCGCAAAAACAATCTTTTTGCCCTGCACGTCGGCCTTGTAGCCGACGCCGACGACGTCCATATCTTTTGTAAAGCCTTCGGTTACGCCGACGACTGCGTTGTTTGCCAGAGCACGCGCCAAACCGTGCAATGCGGCTTTATCGTCGCTTGCGCGCTCGGCAACCAGGCTGTCGTCTTCCTGCTTAAACGTAACGCCTTGGGGAACGGGAGTTTTCAAAACGCCTTTCGGCCCTTTTACTTCCAGTTCTCCCTGATTGATGGTTACGGTTACGCCCGAAGGTATCGTAATCGGTTTTTTTCCTACACGAGACATAATATTTAGTGAATAGTGAACAGTGAACAGTGAACAGTGAAATCATTAATTTTTCGCTTTTCGCTTTTCGCTTTTCACACGTTTAATAAACTATTGCCAAAATCTCTCCGCCGACATTTTCATGGCGGGCTCTTTTTCCACTCATCAAACCTTTGGAAGTGGAAACGATGTTAACTCCGTATCCGCCGAGAACTCTCGGAATTTCGGTTGCGCCGACGTAAACGCGTCGTCCCGGACGAGAAACTCTCGACAAGTGCGTGATGGAAGACGTTCCTTTGGCGTCGTAGCGCAAAAAGATTCGAATCGAATATTTCGTGCCTTCTCCGCGGGTTACAAAATTATTGATGTAACCTTCTTCTTTCAGGATGCGTGCAACTTCCAATTTTAATTTCGAACCGGGAATATCCACACGCATATGATTCGCTGCTATCGCATTGCGAATCCGTGTCAACATGTCGGCGATTGGGTCTGTCATTTTCTTTAACTCCGTTAATCTCTGAATTACGGCTTTCGGATTATATATTTTTTAACCCGAGTTCCGCATTCCGCATTCAAATTTACCAACTTGATTTAGTCACGCCCGGAATTTGTCCTTCCAAAGCTAATTCTCTTAAAGTAACGCGCGACATTCCGAATTTGCGCAAGAAACCGCGCGGTCGTCCGGTTTGCGAGCAGCGATTGCGAACGCGAACCGGACTCGCATCACGCGGCATCTTTTGCAGCTTTACTACCGCTTCGTCAACCTGTTCGGGCGTCGAAGCCGGATTGTTGATGATTTTCTTCAACGCCGCGCGACGTTCCGCGTATTGTTTCGTTAATTTTTTGCGTTTTTCGTTTTTAACGATTTTGCTAATCTTTGCCATATTTTAATTAACTTATTGTCTAAAAGGCATTCCCATCGCTTTCAAGAGCGAGCGCGCCTGTTCGTCCGTTTTCGCCGTGGTGACGATTGAAATATTCATTCCGCGGGTTTTATCGACTTTATTAAAATCGATTTCCGGGAAAATCAGCTGCTCGCGAATGCCGAGCGTATAATTTCCGCGACCGTCAAAAGCCTTGCCGGAGATTCCGCGAAAATCGCGCACGCGCGGCAGAGCGACCGAAATCAAGCGGTCGAGAAATTCGTACATTCTCTCGCCGCGCAAAGTGACCATCGTCCCGATGGGCATATTCTGGCGCAGCTTGAAAGCCGCGATTGATTTTTTCGCTTTCGTGATAACGGGTTTTTGTCCGGTAATCGAGCGCAGCTCTTCGGCCGCCGTATCGAGAATCTTGCCGTTGCTGATGGCTTCGCCGATGCCCATATTGACGACGACTTTTTCGATTCTCGGAATCGCCATCGGATTTCCGATTCCGAATTCTTTGGCGAGCGCCGGTGCAATCTCGTTTTTGTATCTGTCTTTTAATCTTGCCATTGTTTTTATATTTTTTGGGTCTCAGCCCGGGAGCTGTTTCCAAATCTAAAACTTATTCTTCCGTAGTGTCTTCGCTTTCGGCGCGTCGCGTTTTAGTGACCGGCGGTTCGGGAATCACCTTGCCGCTTTTCGCCACGCGAACTTTTTTGCCGTCGCGAGTTTCAAGCTTGATGCGCGTCGGTTTTCCGGTTTCCGGATCGACGTGCGCGACGTTTGAAATATCAACCCACGCTTCCTGTTCCTTGATTCCGCCTTCGACGTTCATCTGCGGAACGGCTTTGCGATGGCGTTTCATAATCATTGCGCCTTCGACCTTAACCTTTCCTTTAATCGGGTCAACGGCAATCACTTTGCCGCGCGCCGGCGTTCGCTTGCCGTTGCTGTCAAAACGGTTATATTCTCTGCCCGTAGTGAACACAACCTGGTCGCCGCGCTTGATTTTCGATTTAACTGTTCCTTTTTTTACCGTTTTCATTGTCTTTTCAGTAGTCAGCGGTCAGTAGTCAGTTTTCAGTTTTTAGCTGATTGCTGGCGGTCGAACGCTGACGGCTAATTCCTTAAATAACTTCAGGCGCTAAACTTACGATTTTCATAAAGTTTTTCTCGCGCAGCTCGCGTGCGACCGGGCCGAAAACGCGTGTGCCAATCGGCGTTCCGTCGTCTTTGATAAGAACGGCGGCGTTTTCGTCGAAACGAATATACGTTCCGTCTTTGCGGCGCACTTCCTTGCGCGTTCTGACGATAACCGCGTTGTAAACTTTGCCTTTTTTGACCGTGCCGTCCGGCGCCGCTTCTTTGACGGTGACTTTGATTTTATCGCCGAGCCGCGCAATCTTGCCGGTCGAGCCGCCAATCGGCATAATCATCACCACACGTTTCGCGCCTGAATTGTCTGCGACCGCCAAATTGGTCTGCATCTGAATCATAAAATTCTCACTCCGTTTCGGTGGCGGGTGGACAGTGGCCGGTGGTCAGAAATTCTTTTACTGCCCACTATCCGCTGCCCACTGCCCACTATTTTTCCGCTTTCTGAATAATTTCAACCACACGCCAGCGTTTTCTTGCCGAAAGCGGGCGGGTTTCTACAATTTTAACTTTATCGCCGACGGTCGCGCCGAGCTCGTCGTGCGCCATAAATTTCTTGCGGCGTTTGACGTATTTGCGATATGTCGGATGTTTGACCAGACGGTCGACGCGAACGGTAACCGTTTTCGTCATTTTGTCCGATTGAACGATGCCGACTTTTTCGGCGCGCGAGCCCGTGCGTTTTTTGCTGTCGTCAGAAGAACCGGTGACGGCCGCGACGACGCTCGAGACGCCGCTGGCAACCGCGCTCGCGACTGTTCCGGCAACCGATTCGGCAGCCGACGAAACCGTGTCAATCACGCTTTCCAAAACATTCGGTGCTGCGTCTTCTTCCGAGTCAGCTTTCTTCCTGCTCGCTTTTTTCGGCTTTTCTTCCGTATCGTCGGCAGCGGCTTCGGCTGTCTCAACAGTTTCAGCAGTTTCGGCGTTATCGTCAGCTTTTGATTCAACCGCGTCTTGCTCGGTTACTTCCGTTTCGCTCGTCTCGCCTACCGTTCCTTCAACTTCTTCTTCTTTCTTCTTTCTTGGCATTTTTCCTGTCCTATTTTGCTTGCGTTTCCTTTTCCTTAATCAAAGTGTGAACGCGCGCCAGAGTTTTTCTTTCGCGGCGAATGTCGTTGACCGATTCGCCGACGCCGAGAGATTTTTTGAATTTCAGACGAAACAAAGATTCTTTCAAGCTGTCAGCCTGTTCTTTTAATTCATCGATATTCATCTCACGAAGTTGTTCTATTACTTCTTTACGTTTCATTTTCTTAAACGATGCCTCCTTCCAAATCGGCACGATTTACGAATTTCGTCTTAACCGGAAGCTTTTGCGCGGCGAGCTTCATCGCTTCGCGCGCGAGCTCTTCGGGAACTCCCTGAATTTCATACAAAACTCTGCCCGGACGGACGACCGCCACCCAGTGGTCGGGCGCGCCCTTGCCGCTTCCCATACGCGTTTCAGCCGGTTTTCTCGTAATCGGTTTGTCGGGAAACATACGAATCCAGATTTTTCCGCCGCGCTTGATGTGACGCGTCATGGCGATACGAGCCGCTTCGATTTGACGGTCGGTAATCCAGCCTGATTCTAAAGTTTTGAGTCCAAAATCACCGAAACTTAACTTGTCGCCGCGCGAGGCTTTACCTCTCATACGACCTTTCATTACTCTGCGGTGCTTGACCTTTTTCGGCATTAACATAATGAGTTACCTCAAATAAAAATCTTCTAAAAATTATTCCTTGTCGTTTCTATCGGCCGCCTCGGCCGCCTCTATCGTTGCGGTCGTTTCTGTCGCGGCGCGGAGGTCTTCCGCCTCTTCCGCCGGCGACGGCTTTAACTTCGTTTATCGGGTCGGTCGTCGTTCCGCGCGCAATCGACGCGTTCGGGTCGAGAATCTCGCCGCGATAAATCCAGACTTTGACGCCGATGATTCCGAAGGTCGTTAAGGCTTCGGCAAATCCGTAATCGATGTCGGCGCGCAGGGTGTGCAGCGGAAGGCGGCCTTCGAGAGTCCACTCGGTGCGCGCGATTTCGGCTCCGTTCAAGCGTCCGGCGCACATGACTTTAATTCCCATTCCGCCGAAACGAATCGTTTCTTCAATCGTTTTCTTCATCGCGCGGCGAAAGGCGATACGTTTTTCGAGCTGCTGCGCGATTTTCTCGGCCTGAAGCTGCGCGTTGAGCTCCGGCTGACGAATTTCCTGAATCGAAACAATCACTTCGCGTCCGGTTTTCTTCGATAAATCTTCTTTCAATTTCTCGATTTCCGAACCTTTGCGTCCGATGATGATGCCGGGACGCGACGTGTAAATAATGATTTTCAAACGATTGGCGGCGCGTTCGACGTCGATGTGCGAGACGCCGGCTCCGGCAAAACGCTTTTTCAAATTGCGCTTCAAGCTTAAATCTTCCGCCAGATAACTGGCAAATTCGCCTTTGGCATACCAGTGCGAGTGCCAATCTTTGTTGTATCCGACTCTAAATCCGTATGGATGAACTTTTTGTCCCATAATAAAATTCTCTTACTGTCTTTCCAGTTGCTCGTTTTCGTCTAACTGCGCTTCGTCCGCAGGTTTAGTTTCGTTTAATTCTGCCGGGTTTTGCGTTTCCGTGTCTTTCGCATCGGCCGCTTCCGCATTATTTTCCGCTTCCTGCGCTTCAACCTGTTCCGTTACGGTTTCGGTCGCGGCGGCCGCTTGGGTTTCCTCGACTTTCGGCGTTTCGGTCGCGGTTTCGGTTGCTGTCGCTTCCTGCGTTTCGACCGTCGGCGTTTCTATTTCTTCAAGCTTCGGTTCTTCCGTTTTCGCCTTTTTCGTTTCTTTTACGCCGTCGGCTTTTTTAGCTGAAGCTTTGGCTTTCGGTTTTTCGCCGCTCGATTTGTCGCCTTCTTTGCCTTTTTTGCTTTCCTTAATATTCTTTGCCGGCGGCTCGTCGCTCGACACTAAAATCGTGATGTGACAATAGTGACGCTGTTCGCGATAAGCGCGGCCTTGCGGCGCGGGACGCATACGGCGACGATTTTTGTGCGCGCCCATATCGACGAAACAGGTTTTTATCCACAAATCGTCCGGGTCAATCGCAATATTCTGCTGCTCGGCCAGATAAGTCGCATTGGCAATCGCCGAACGCAGAGTTTTGGCAATCGGGTCGGCCGCGCGTTTGTCCGTGAATTTCAAAATCGATAAAGCCTGCGAAACGTTGCGCCCGCGAATCAAATCAATCACGAGCCGCGCCTTTCTCGGCGAGCCTTTCAAATGTCTTGTTTTTGCTATCGCTTCCATAATCTTTTGTCAGTTGTCAGTGGTCAGCGGTCAGCGGTCAGTATTTTTCTGATGACTGACCGCTGATAGCCGACTACTATTTTCTCTTCGCCGCTTTCTCCGCTTTTGTTCCCGGGTGTCCTTTGAAAACTCGCGTCGGCGAAAATTCTCCGAGCTTGTGTCCGACCATATTTTCCGTTACATAAACCGGAATATGACGTTTTCCGTTGTGAACGCCGAAGGTCAAACCGACCATCTGGGGCGTAATCGTCGAACGACGCGACCAGGTCTTTATCGCCTGCGGTTTTTTTCCGGTCTCTTCGATGCGTCGCAGAGCCTTCTGAACACTTAAATCAATAAACGGTCCTTTTTTTACTGAACGTGGCATAATCTTTAATTAGGAATTATGAATGCGGAATTATGAATTTTTTATTCATCCTTCATCCTTCATCCTTTATTTTTTCCTTCTGTCGCGCACAATCATATTGTTTGTGCGTTTGTTTCTACGCGTTTTGTAGCCGCGAGTCGGTTGTCCCCAGGGCGTTACCGGATGGCGGCCGCCGGAAGTTTTACCTTCACCGCCGCCGTGCGGGTGATCGACCGGGTTCATCGCCACGCCGCGAACTTTCGGGCGTCTGCCCATCCAGCGCGAGCGTCCGGCTTTACCGAGACTGATGTTTTCGTTTTCGACGTTTCCGACCTGTCCGACCGTTGCCATACAATCGACGCGAACACGTCGAACTTCGCCCGAGGGCATTCTGAGCTGCGCAAAATCGCCTTCTTTAGCGACGAGCTGCGCGAATCCGCCGGCGGCGCGCACCATCTGCCCGCCTTTTCCCGGTCGCAATTCGATGTTATGAATCTGCGTTCCGAGCGGGATATTGGCAATCGGCAAAGTGTTTCCCGGCAAAATATCGGCGTCCTGAGCGCTCAAAATCGTTGCACCGACTTTCAAACCGACGGGCGCGATGATGTATCGTTTTTCGCCGTCAAGGTAAGTAATCAGGGCGATGTGCGCCGAGCGATTCGGGTCGTATTCGATTTGCGAAACTCGTCCCGGAATACCGATTTTACTGCGCTTAAAGTCAATTATGCGATAAAAGCGCTTGTGACCGCCGCCGCGACGACGAACCGTAATACGGCCGTCGCTGTTGCGACCTGAAATTCTTGTCTTCGGCTCCAGCAAAGATTTTTCGGGCTTTGCGTTCGGAGTCAACTCATCGCGCGTCAGGTAGGTTTGATAACGCCGCGCCGGTGATGTTGGTTTTAATCTCTTGATTCCCATAAATTTAGTGGTCGGTGGCTGGTTGCCAGTAGTCGGTTTTTTGTCTTTTTCTGACAACTGACCACTGACTGCTGTCCACTGTTAAATTGCTTCCGCGTAATCTACAAACGGCTCGCCTTTTTTCAAGGTCACGTAAGCCTTTTTCCAATTGGCGCGGCGACCTTCGAAGCGTCCGCGCTTTTTCATCTTGCCTTCGTATTGAATCGTGCGGATTCTGGCGACCTTGACGCCGAAAATTTCTTCGACCGCGCGTCTGACGTCTTCTTTTCCGGCTTTACGGTTAATACGAAAAGTCAAAATCTGTCCCGCTTCATCGTCGCCGCTGCTGGCTTCTTTCAAAAGAACCGATTTTTCGGTGACGACGGGCGACTTCAAAATATCCCAAACATTAAGCTGCTGTTCTGCCATAATTACTGCGCCGCCTCCTCATCTTTATTTTCCGCCGGAGTTTCTTCCGCCGCGGTTTCCGAAGGGGCTTCGGTCGCGACTTCGCCGGTATTCGGATTATCTTCCGCGGCCGTTTCGCCCGTTTCGGTTTCAGCAACCGGAGCTTTATCGACTGCCGGTTCTTCGGCCGGAGCTTCTTCCGGTTTGGCTTTCGCCTGTTTTTTTGCTTTCGGCTTTTCTTCGGTTTTAACTTCCGCGGTTTTTGCTTCAGCCGCGCCGTTTGACTCGGTTTCGCCTTTTTCGCGATTCGGGTCGAGCAGACTGTTTAATTCTTCAACCGCCGAGCGCGAGATAACGAGTTTTTCGTGATACAGCAAATCGTAAATATTGAGGCCGTAGCTGTTCGTCACTTTCGTTTTCTGCACGTTGCGCGAAGACAAAATCAAATTTGCGTTATCGAGCGAATCGACAATCAGGGTTTTCGCCTGTTTTTTGTTTTCGAGCAAACCGAGCGTCGAAAGCGCCTCGAGAAAATCTTTCGTTTTCGGATTGTCGATTGAAAAATCGTCAATCACAATCAAATTTCCTTCGCGAAGGCGTTCCGACAAAGCCGAGCGAAGCGCGCCGCGACGCATTTTCTTCGGCAATTGATATGACCAGTCGCGCGGCTGCGGGCCGTGAACGTTGCCGCCGCCTTTCCAGAGAGGCGAGCGCAGCGACGCGATACGCGCGCGGCCCGTTCCCTTCTGCTTCCAGAGCTTTTTACCAGAGCCGGAAACGTTTCCGCGAGTTTTTGTCGCCGAAGTTCCCTGGCGCTTGTTAGCCAGATAATTTTTTACCGCCGCGTGAATCAGCGCTTCGTTCAATTCGACGCCAAAAACGGCATCCGACAGCGTA
>DASWRI010000019.1:0-12175 GCA_036403235.1 Pyrinomonadaceae bacterium
TTGAGCTGTTCGTCGATTTCGTCGGAAATCGCCTGCACCTGCCGCTGGTTGGCGCCGCTGACGATGATAAAAAATTCGGCGAAGCTGGCAATCTCGCGCAAATCGAGCGCGACCATATTAAAAGCTTTTTTCTCGCTCGCGCACCGCAGAGCAAGTTTTACTTCCGCGTCCAGCTCTTCGAAAGGCGTCGCTTCGACCTCGGCAATTTCGATGACTTTTGTCGTTTGATGCTGTAAAGTTTTTTCCTTTGTTGCTTCCATCATTTATAAATCTGATATTTTTCGACGTATTTTGCAACCTCTTCCGGCACAAGTTCACGCCAAGCCGCTCTATTTTCTCTAATCTGCCGCCGGATTTCCGTCGCCGAAATATCGAGCTGAACGGCATCTGTAATATAAATAGTTTCAGATTTCCGGTTTCCGGTTTCTGTTTTTTCGCTTGAAATTTGAAACTTGAAATTTGAAACGTTCCCGCGCAAATCGACAATTCTTTCCCGAATCTCGTCCGTCACGTGCGAAAAATCGATTTCGTAATCAGGCCGCGTCACGACAATGATATTGACACACGTTAAAACCGTTTCCCACTCGCGCCAGGTCGTAATTTCAGCCCATGAATCGGCGCCCATCACAAAAAAAATACGCTCGTCCGGCAATTCATTTTCGAGCCGCGTCAAAGTTTCGACCGTGTATGGCTTTTCCGGCATTTCAAGTTCCATTTTGGAAACTTTTATTTTTGCTTCGCCGGCGGTTGAAAGAGCGAGCATCGCAAAACGGTGAAAAGCGGAAGTCGGCTTTTTTCTTTTTTTGTGCGGCGCGTGAAATGCGGGAATAAAAACGAATTCGTCAAGCTCAAAAATTTCCGTCAGCGTCCGCGCAATCGTCAGATGCCCGCAGTGAACCGGGTCAAACGAGCCGCCGTAAAATGCAATTCGCTTCATTTTTCCAACTCGTTGATTTCAATCGCGGCTGTTTCCCGCTTCATCTCTTCCAATTTTTTCGCCACCAGACCGACAAGCTCCTTCGTTCCCTGATTTGTGACGGCCGATATTTCCAAAAATTCTTTTTCGTCTTGTTTGGCTTTTTCGCGCAGGGCTTCCAATCTTTCCGGTTCGTCGAGCGCATCGATTTTTGTCGCCACTACAATCTGCGGCCGTTCGGCTAAATCCGGATTATAATTGGCCAGCTCGCGGTTGATGATTTCGTAATCTTCGACCGGATTTCTCTCTGAAAGCGATGAAATGTCGACCAGATGCAGAATCAGTTTTGTCCGCTCGACGTGGCGCAAAAATCTGTCGCCGAGACCGGCGCCTTCCGACGCGCCTTCGATTAAGCCGGGAATATCGGCGACGACAAAAGTTTTGTATTCGCCCAAATCGACAACGCCCAAATTCGGCTCGAGCGTCGTAAAAGGATAATCGGCAATTTTCGGCTTGGCGGCGGAAATAACGGAAATTAAAGTCGATTTTCCGGCGTTCGGAAAACCGACCAGACCGACGTCGGCGATTAATTTTAATTCCAGCTGCAGCTCGCGCTCTTCGCCCGGACGCCCGGTGTAATGAAATTTCGGCGCGCGCCTGGTCGGCGTCGCGAAATGCTGATTTCCCCAGCCGCCCTTGCCGCCTTTGGCCGCGCGGAAACGCTGTCCGGCTTCGGTAAAATCGAAAACCAAATCTTCGGTTTCGACGTCGAAAACCTGAGTCCCGACCGGAACTTTGACCGTCACGTCCGCGCCGTCGCGCCCGTGACGGTTCGAGCCTTCGCCGTGACGCCCGCGCTCGGCTTTGTGTTCGGGATTGTAGCGCAGGTGCAGCAGTGTGTTCAAACCTTCGTCCGCTTCAAGCCAGACGTCGCCGCCTTTGCCGCCGTCGCCGCCCGAAGGCCCGCCGCGCGGAACGAATTTTTCGCGCCGAAAAGCGGTCACACCATTTCCGCCGTTTCCGGCCATTACTTTTATTTTTGCGCGGTCAATAAACATCTTCTTTTATTCTAAATGTTTAGCCCGCATCGGCAAAATCGGCGAAGCGTAAAGAAATTTCAAAAAAAAAGAAAGCACTGCCTTAATTTCTTAAAGCAGCGCTTTCCTGTCCTTACAAAATACGGAAGTATTCAAATAAGGTTTGGCGATTTTAACATGTACACGCTCAAATCGCCGATTTTTGTATTCCGAAGAGTCTCGCGGCGAGCGCATCTCCGGTCAGCACCCAAAATGTTTTCACAAATTGTTTTGCTTCTCTCGAAGCCGTGGTGCCGTTAGGTTTTTGTTGTGGTGGCTTTTCCTCCACCGCCGGTTACGTTCCCGGCAACGAGGCTCACTATGCGCTTTCGCGCGTGAGCGGCATCGCTCCTTTCTGGCTGTTCCTTTCCAAAAAGCGCCGTTCGTTTTTATCCGAACGACTCGAAAAGTCTTTCGACTCTTCTTGAGCCAAGCCTTTCGGCTCGATTCGGGGCGTACATAACAGCTTTTTCCGTCTTTTGCTGCTCTCGAACGATGCGTCGCCGCACTGCTCGCCTCTCCCCGTACCGGTCAAACGCCCGTAAGCAATTTGACTTGTATAAGAGATTCTACAGTAGATTTTTTACTTGTCAAGCAGAAAGTACTTTAAGTTTTGCCCTTATTTTACGGGCGTATTTTAAAGAAGCTGTGGACGGATTTCGCTCTTTCCTGTGGAAAAAATTGTGGAAAACCCGGCAAGCGTTTTCAAATTATAATTTAAAATTTTGGTTAGATTTCTTTGAAGACATAAGCTATTGTGGAAATCTCCGAATTTTGGTGCGAAAAAAAAAATTTTAAGAGCGAAAAAAAATAATTTTGAGCCGGATTTGAACTGGATTTTGCCGAAAATTTGTTCAAAAGGAGAATTATTTTCGATTTTTTGACCGGACAAAACAAAAGGACGCATGCTCAATCTAAGCGTGCGTCCTTAAAAAACTCTGCGAAAATTGCGCGGGTCGCAAATCGCAAATCTAAAATTGCAAATTTCCTACGCGGCTTTCGGTGCGAGCTCCGCCGCGCCTTCGGCATAAACGCTGATAAATTTGCCTTTCTGACCTTTGTTTTCAAATTTAACAAAACCTTCAATCAAAGCAAAAAGCGTGTCGTCTTTGCCGCGTCCGACGTTTTTGCCCGGTTTCCATTTCGTGCCGCGCTGGCGCGCCAGAATATTTCCGCCGAGAACGTGCTCGCCGCCGAATTTCTTGAGTCCCAACCGCTGCGCGTGTGAATCGCGCCCGTTTCTAGATGAACCTACACCTTTCTTATGAGCCATAACTTTTAATTTTAGATTTTAGATTTGCGATTTTAGATTGGATAAAGATTTCAATCAAAAATCAAAAATCAAAAATCAAAAATCCTCCTTAAATCTTTTCTATCTTAATTTCCGTGTAACCTTGACGGTGACCTTGTTTGCGTTTGTATTGTTTGCGGCGTTTCTTTTTGAAAACGATGACTTTTTCGCCGCGGCCGTGTCCGACGACGATTGCCGAAACGGTTGCGCCGCCGATTTTAGCGTCTCCGCCCGCGCCCGAAACCAGGGCTTCGACGTCGACTTTTTCGCCTTCTTTTTTATCAATCGTCGGCACGCGCAAAGTTTGACCTTCCGCGACCGCAAATTGTTTTCCGCCTGTTCTGATAATTGCGTAACTCATTTTATTATTATCTCCCTAGCCGCAGGTCGAGAATTTGACCGCCAGCCGAAAAGTAAAGATTATAGAGAAAACGGGCGAAAAGGTCAAAGCGAGTCGGGGCGTAAAATGAATTTTATGCTTCGGCCGGATTTTTGACGACTCCGATAAACGGCAGATTCCGGTATCGGCCGGCGGCGTCAAGGCCGTAGCCGACGACAAATTTATTCGGAATTCGAAAGCCGCAGTAATCGATTTTCAGCTCGGTTTTGATGCGCGGCTCGGGTTTGTCGAGCAGCGTCGCGATTTTTAGAGAATTTGCGCCGCGCGAGCCTAAAATCTCCATCAAGCGAAAAAGCGTCAGCCCGGTGTCGATAATATCTTCGCAGACAATGACGTCTTTTCCGCGAATCGAATTGGTCAAATCTTTTAAGATTTCGACGTCGCCCGAAGAGACGGTCGCGTCCTTGTAGCTTGAAACCGCCATAAAATCTATCGTCAGGCGCGAATCGATGGCGCGCATCAAATCGGCCAGAAAAATGACCGAGCCTTTCAGAACGCCGATTAAAACGAGGTCGCGTCCGGCGTATTCTTCGGTAATTTGCCGTCCGAGCTCGGCGACGCGCGCGCTTATTTGTTCGGCAGTGTATAAAACTTCCAGATTCGGATTTGTAAATTCGGTTGACATAAATTTGATTGAAATGCTTTTTGGAAATACTATTTCAAACAGTGGCAAGTGACAAGTGACGAAGGACAAGTTTTTAATTTGTGCTGCTTTGTAATTAAAAAATATGGCTCAAGATAAAGAAACACGCGACCGGGTGCGCGCTTTGGTGCAGGAAGTTCTAAAAAGCGTGCCGGTCGAAGAAGAAGAAAAACCGCTGGAAGTTTTTCCGAAGCGCGTCGTCGTAAACTCGCTGAAAGAAAACATTAACAAGGAATTTGACCGCGACGAATCGGCCAAATCCTTGATTACCGAAGACGATTTGCGCGGGCTCGGAGAGGGCGCGCGGGTGCGCGTCGCGGAAAATGCGCGCTTTACGCCGCTCGCGCAGGATATTGTTCGCGAAAGAAGATTAGAGCTCGTCAAAAAATCTTCGCGCGGCGTGCAGGCGAAAGTAAAATCGGTCGCCGTCGGATGCGACCACGGCGGATTTGAATTTAAGGAAAAACTAAAAGATTTTCTCGCCGATTCGGGTCTGCAGGTCAAGGATTTCGGCACGAATTCAAAAGACGCGGTCGATTACCCTGATTTTGCGCACGCGGTCGCGAAAGCGGTTTCCAATCGTCAGGCGGAAGTCGGAATCATTATCGACGGCGCGGGCATCGGAAGCGCGATGACGGCTAATAAAGTTCCGGGCGTGCGCGCCGCCGCCTGTTATTCGGCGGCGCTCGCCCGCAATTCGCGCGAGCATAACGGCGCGAACGTTTTAACTCTCGGAAGCGGCCAGAACTCTTTCGCCGAGATAAAGGAAATCGTCGAAGCGTTTCTGTCGTCCGACCTGACCGAAGACCGGCACAAAAAGCGCGTCGGAAAAATCGACACAATCGAAATGCAGTATAAGAAGTAGGCAGAGAGAGTAGTCAGCAGACGGGAGATTGATTTACAATTTACAAAAGAATCTATGCAGAACGGAAATTACCAGCAGCTCGTCGAGCAAATTACGGATTTGGTTTTGTCGCGTCTGGACGACGGCGGCGCGGACTATTGCCCGACGTTTTGCCGCGCCGATGTCGAACGAATCGTCGACGCGGGAGCCGAACGCATCGGCATCGTGCTCGGCTCGACGGCGACGGCGCACGATTGGGCGAGCTTGATTGACCACACGCTTTTAAAGCCGGAAGCGTCGGAAGCGGACATCAAAAAACTGTGCGACGAAGCGGCGCAGTTCGGTTTCGCGTCCGTCTGCGTCAATCCCTCGTGGGTCAAAAAAGCAAGCGAATTTCTGCGCGGGACAAGCGTTCCGGTCTGCACGGTTATCGGATTTCCGCTCGGCGCGACTTTGCCGGACGTAAAGGCGTTTGAAGCGCGCCGCTCGATTTTTAACGGCGCGCGCGAAGTCGATATGGTCATCAACATCGGCGCTTTGAAATCGGGCGACGACTGCACGGTCGAAGACGACATCCGCGCCGTCGCTGACGCCGCGCACGAAAACGGCGTTCTCTGCAAAGTTATTATCGAAACCGCTCTTCTGACGGACGAAGAAAAAGTTCGCGCGTGTCTCGCTTCGAAAAACGCGGGCGCGGATTTTGTCAAAACCTCGACCGGATTTGCCAAAGGCGGCGCGACCGTCGAAGACGTCGCGCTGATGCGCCGCGTCGTCGGCGAAGATTTGGGCGTAAAAGCTTCGGGCGGCGTCAAGGGAATCGAAGACGCGCGCGCGATGTTTGAAGCCGGAGCGACCAGAATCGGCGCGTCAGTCGGCGTCAAAATCGCGCAGGAGGCGAGCGGTATTAAATCAAGCGTGATTGCGGGAAGTTATTAATAGTGAAAAGGTAAAAGGTGAAGAAAAATCCTTTACCTTTCGCTCTTTACAGTAGGATATGTGCTATTTTCTGCAAAAAACGAAAGACGCAAACGTTTTGCTCCTTTTCTTGAAAACTTACTGCTTCTTTTTCTTCAAAACTCTGTCCAAACCTTCTTTCGCATTGTCATAATTCGGATATATCTCCAATGACTTACAGTAATCGGATATCGCTCTGTCATAATCGCCTTTGCTCTCATAAGCCCAGCCGCGCCAGAAGTAATTTGTATAATTATTAGAATCTAATTGAATCGCTTTATCAAAATCTTTAATTGCTTCTTCATAAGCATCTTTATAGTAATAAACAATTCCGCGATGAAGATACCAAGTATCACTGTCGGGCACTAATTCAATTGCTTTGGAGAAATCTTTAATCGCTTCGTCATAGCGTTCTTTCTCTCTATAAAACCATCCGCGATAAGCATAACTATATGGGTCTTTAGGCTCTGCTTCAATCGCTTTATTATAATCTTTCAACGCCAGCTCGTTATCGTCCTTGCCGGCGTAGAAATCTGCGCGCTTATCATAATAATAACGGGAATTAGGATTTAATTCGATTGCCTTCGAATAGTCTTTGACTGCTGCATCATCAAATTTTTGTGCCACGTAATAATCTCCCCGTTTAACATAAGCATCAGGATTGTCGGGCTTTAATTCGATGATTTTTGTTCTATCTTTAATTGCATTGTCGTAATCATTTCTTAAATAATAAGTAGATGCGCGATAATCATAAGCCTCTACGAAATCGGGTTTTAATTCTATGGCTTTTGTGTAGTCTTTAACCTCTTGGTCGTAATCTTTTTTAGAATAATAGGTGTAGCCGCGCTCGAGATAGTTATATGCATCCTTAGGATTTAATTCAATGGCTTTATTAAAATCTTTAATGGCCTGGTCATAATCTTCTTTTTGCTTGTATGCAATCCCTCGCTTATAAAAGGCCAGTTCGTAATCGGGCTTCATCTCGATTGCCTTCGTGTAATCTTTTATTGCCAGGTCGTACTCTGACTTGTCATAATGGGCGTTTCCGCTGTCAACAAAGCTTGAAACATTTTCGATATTCTTTTCGCGGATGGCTTTGAGCAGCTCATCGTTCGCGCCGGCGTTGCGAAGCTCGCTTTCAAATTCGGGAGAAAGAAAAAATGTTATATCGTTTTGTCTGACCTTTCTGGCGATATAAACGTTGCGCTTTGACAGCGTATCGGTTTCCGCCGTTTTGCCGTTGGTCTGCAAACCCGTCAAAATCTGTCCCAAAGTTAATTTTTGCTGCTGCGCTGAAACATTGCCCGCCATTTGCCAAACGCTCAAAAATGCCGAACCAATCAATAAAACAAGCGACAATTTTTTTCTGGTAGATTTAAGCATAGCTACATTTTCACTATCTGCTTACATTTGTCAATAAAATTAACAGGCACCGTTAAAAATACAGTCCGAGTTTTTGACCGGCAATGGTTTTGGCGTATTTCTGGTTGGCAGCGTCTTTTTTGCGGGATTTTGTATCTGCGGCGTTTTGCTTGATGTCGGCGCAACGGTCGGTTTTGGCTTTTCGTCGCCGGAGATGTTTGGCGCGGGCGAATTTTTAGTTGAAGCGGCCGGTGGTGACGCGCTCGGTTCGAGTGTCGGCGCGGCAGCCGATGAACTGACGGCAGAGTTTGTGTTTGTTTTGTTTGCCGGCGGTTCAAGTGACGGGCGAAACATCAAAAATGCCGCCAGGCCAACTCCGCCGAACATCAGCAAAAGAATCACGGCGGTCGGCCAAATCCAAACGGCGCTTTTTTTTGATTCGGGCGCGGACAAAGATTTTTTCTGGCTGAAGACGCTGAGAGAGGGATTTTCAGTTACCGAATCGCAAAAATTCTCCGGCAGATATGACGGCTCAGTCATTGGCGGCAGTGGCGAATCGGTCTTTTGCAAATATTCGCCCGAAAAATTTATGTCCGATTCGTCGACGATAACTTTTATTTCAGGCGGCGACTGAGTTATCGAAGGCGCGGTAATCGATGCCTGGGTTTCGCCGATTTCCACGTTTGTCAAAAAGCTTTGTCCGGCAATCGGATTTTGTATGTCAGCTTCCGGAGAGAGTATCTTTTCTTCTATTTGTTTCTGATGAATCAGTTGCGTAGTTTCTAAGTTTTTGCGTTCCTCTCGCTCGCGCTCTAATTCTTTGAGCCATTTGCGACGATTTTCTTCTTCTTCGCGGCGCTTTCCGCCGGAAATTATTTCGTCTAGTGCTTTCTGCATCTCGGCCGCGGAGGCAAAACGATTTTCGCGCTCAATCGCCGTCGATTTTAAAAGCCATTCGGAAATTTCAGCCGGAATTTGCGGATTGACCTGTTGCGGATTAGGCAAAGGGTCGGGCTTTCCCGCCCAAACCGCCAAAGCTCTTTTCAAAGCATCAACCGGCAGATGAGCCGTTAAAAGATGATAGAGTGTTGCGCCAAGCGCATAAAGGTCGCTTCGCGAGTCGGCATTTTGAATAAAAACAATTTCCGCGCGGGCAGTAAATTTTTCAAGGATAAACTCGCGGTAATTTTGGTCAATCACGCGAAAAAGCTGTTCTATAGGCGAATAATGCAAAGTCGCGCCGATAAACGTTTGATTGGTAATCGGTATTCCGCCCTGCGTTTCCTGTCCTTTGGCGATACCGAAGTCGAGCAGCTTGATTTTCCCTTTAGCTGTCAGCTTTATGTTTTGCGGCTTGATGTCGCGATGAATAATCGGCAGCTTGAGCGTGTGCAGATAATCAATTGCGTCGAGCATCTGCTCCGTCCATTTGAGAACGTCTTTAAGCGGAAAAGGATTTTGGCTCTTCTCCAAAAGCTCGCCTAAATCTTCGCCTTGAATCAACTCCATTACCAGAAATTGACGATTAATTTCCAAAAAATAATCAACTACCTGCGGAAAAGCGTCATGTTCGAGTTGAGTTAAAATTTTTGCTTCGCGTTCAAAAGCGCGACGGACGCTTTCGCGTTGTTTCGGATTGGATATTTTGGCAAGGTCGAGAAGAATTTCTTTGAGCGCAACTAATTTACCAAACCTTTTGCTGTCTTCGGCAACATAAATCGCGCCCATTCCGCCCTGCCCAAGCTGGCGTATAATTCGATACCGTCCTTGTAAAACTTCATTTTTTGCAAGCATTTTTCCGTGTGAATAAAAGGGCAGAAAATCTTTTTGCTACATTATTCAACAAAACAGAAAAAAAGAAAAGAGTTTTCGGAAGAGTTAAAGCCGTTCGCTTAACGTTCCAAAAACTATTTTCTAACAAGGAATAAATCTAACAATATTTAGATATTAATCAGGAGTCGGCGTAAAATCGTGCAGGAAGCGAGCGGCGTCAAATCAAATGTTGTCGCCGGGAATTATTAAAAAATTAGCCCGAAAAGACCATTTTTACAGTCGAATAATTGATTTTCCGGATTTTAATTTCCCTTAAAATTATAGACGATAAAGCCGCTCGCTCTGACTGTTTTATCGCCACTTTTCGCCGGTTTGAATTTAGATTTGCGGGCGGCGTCCTCGGCCGCCGAGCGCAGCATCGCAGGGCCTTCCGTTGCCTTGGCCGAAATTATTTTGCCGTCTTCGTCAAGCGTTATTTGAACGGTAACCGTACCCTTCACGTTTGTTTTCCGGGCAATTTCAGGATACGTCGGCATTGTCAGATTAACCGCCAGCGCGTTGAGCTGCCCGATTTCGAGGGTTTGCGGCGTTTTAGACGTTTCGGTTACGGCAGGTGTTTCTTTATTCTGCGTAGTCGGCTGGTTCTGCTGGGTCGGCATTACAGCGAGCTTGGCCTGCTCGGCCTGAAGCCTCTGCAAATAAGCTTTTGCCATCTCGTTGCTCGCATCCAAATCTACCGCTTTCTGGTAATCGCTGGCGGCTTTCGATAAATTTCCCTGTTTTTCGTATGATTCTCCCCGATTCATATACGCCGTCGCATCTTTCGGATTAAGCTCAATCGCCTTATTGTAATCGGAAATCGCCAGGTCATAAGATTTTTTGTTGTAAAAGGCGAGCCCTCGATTCAGATAGGTCGAAGCGTCGTCGGGTTTTAATTCGATAACCTTATTGTAATCGGACACGGCTAAATCGTATTCGCCTTTGACGATATATCCGACCGCGCGCTTCTGGTAAAAGGTAAAATCGGGCGGCGTCGGCGTTGGAATCGGAGTCGGCGCGGGCGTCGGTTGCGGCAGTGAAACCGGCTTGATTTGCGGGCTTTTTTGCCGAATCGCGTCGACCAGATCCTTATCGGCGCCGGTATTGGCAAGCTCTTTTTCAATTTCCGGCGACAGGGCGAAAGTAATTCCGCGTTCTTTGACGGCATCGGCCAAAAGCTTGTTTCTCTCGGCCAGCGTTACCTTTTTTGAACGCAAAGCGATTAAAATATCGGCCAGGCTGAGCTGCGGCGACTGCGCGTTCGAAAAAGTGTTCAGCGAAAATATCAACGACAATAAGAAAAACGGCGCAAGATACAGGCGTTTTAAGTTTGTTCGGGGAAGAGATGCAGTTTTCATATTTTTGTTCCTCAATTTTCGATAAATTTAATTTTTTCAAATATATAATTGGTAAATTGAGTTAGTTGTCATTGATGAGGTCGTCGACCGTAACGGATTTCTTCTGAGCGGGCGGCGTTTTTGCGGCTACCGGAGCCGGTTTTTTAACCGGCGGCGCAATGACAGGCTTGTTTTTAAGTACCGGCGAAGTGCTGACCGATGTTTGAACTACTTCCGGTGACGTTGAAGCCACCGGATTTGTTTCGGGTGTCGTTTCAGCGTTTGGCTTAACCGCCGATTCGACCGTCAAAGCCGGTGTGTTCGCGGCGTTCGGCGCGCTCTTTTCGCTCGCAGATACGGCTTGATTCGATTGATTCGGCTTTGACAACACAAAAGTCCAGACTCCGAAGGCCGCGCCGCCGACGAAAATCAAAATCGCCGCCGCGGCAGCCATCCGCCGCATAAAATTTCCGTTTTTCTGCGGCTCGGCAAACATATTCGTAAATTCGGCGTCCGCGCCCGCTTCCGGTGCCGCGCTGCTGTAAGCAACGACATCGGGCGCATGATGCTCGGGCTCGGGAATTTGCAGATAAAATTCTTCAGGCGCTTCGGATTGCCCCGGAGATTCATTATTGCTCAAGCCTTCGACTTCTATTTCCAACGGAAAATCTTTGACGCTCGGAAAGTCCTCGACGCCGGCCGGCTCATCTTTTAATTTTTGAGCTTCGGCCTCCAGCGCCTGTTGTTCAATCATTCCGGCTTGTTTCTTTTGTACGGCTTCGAGCTCCAGGCGTTTCTGGTCGATTAGACGGCGTTCCTGCTCGAGACGTTTTTGTTCGGCTTCAAGCTCCAATCTTTCCATCTCGATGTGCCGGCGTTCCTGCTCCAACTCGATTTGCTCGGCTAATTGAAGCTCGCGCGTGGCTTCTTCAGCTTCTCTCGCCGCCTGTTTTTTCGCTTCCTCGGCTTCGCGCTCTTTGATGCGCACTATCGCCGTTCGCAAAACCTGACGCATGATGACCGCCGAGCTAAAGCGATTTTCGCGCCTGATTTCCAATGCTCTGAGAACTACGTCGGAGACCTCGCGCGGAATGGAGGCGCGAAGCTTGTTCGGCGGCGGCAGCGGGTCGGCCTTGCTTTCGAGCAAATCGATTGAGCGTTCGAGCGCGTCAATCGGAAGCAGCGCCGTCAGCAGATGATAAAGCGTCGCGCCGACCGCGTAAATATCGCTTCGCGCATCGGCAGACTGTTCTAAAATCTTCTGCGCTTTTTCGTCGTAGCTGTTTGTAATGACTTTTCGGGAAGCCGGGTCGAGCTTTTCCCAAATCAACTCAAGCGGCAGATATTGCAGATTGGTCGCGTCAAAAGTCGTATTTCTGACTGTCGAAGTCGCTTTCGCATCCGTATTTCCGGCAATGCCGAAAGCCAGCAGCTTGATTTTTCCTTCGGAAGTTAATTTTATATTCTGCGGTTTTATATCGCAGTGAATAATTGGCGGGCTCAGAGCGTGCAGATAACTGAGCGCGTCGAGCAGCTGGTC
>DASWRI010000020.1:0-7898 GCA_036403235.1 Pyrinomonadaceae bacterium
GAAAGTTACATGAATCTGGTCGAATCTTACCGAACGAAAGTAAAAATTTTAATTCATCTCGACCAGATTTCGGAAGCTCTGACCATTATGACCGCCGCACACAATCTGGCCGCGCTTCACATCGCGCAGGAGCTGGCGCGCGAAATCATCGAAGACACGGCCCAATTGATTCAGAAAAAACTCAAAAAAAGCTGAAAGCTGAAAACTGTTTTTTACCATTCAGTTTTCAGCTTTCGCTTATCTTGAAGGTTGATAGGTCTTCGCCCAATTTATAAACTCGAGCGTCTTTTGACTGTTGTCAATCAGCCATTTTTCCGCCGTTTTATTTCCGCTTTGCTGCAAAACCAGATACGCGAAAGTCTGCACGTAGCCGCGATTTTTCATCTCGAACATAAACGGCGCGTAAGTACGTCCGACAAAAGTCGATTTTATTTTTTTGTCGTCGAGAAAGGTGATTAACAAATCGATTTTCGACGCGAATTTTTCTTCTTCGGTTTTCGGCGTTTTGCTTTCGGCTTCATCTTTTTTATCGTCAACCTGACCGCTGATGGCCATCAGAAGCTCAATCGCGCCGTAGTCGCCTTCGTCGGTCGGCGCGCCGAGATTCAAATTTATCGTCATGTCCCCGTTGGCTTCTTTGGTCGCGCCGGCTTTGGCAACATCGAGAAAAATCTTCACCGCGTCTTTCGCCCGCGGAGTTTCGACTTCGAGCGAAATCAAGCGCGCGGCCGCCAGCAGCGCCGGAATCTTATAACCCGTTCCGTTAAAAATTAAAGCCAGAAGATAATTCGGACTCGGATACACAAAATTATTTTCGACCGCTTTTTTCAGCGCCTCGCGCGCTTCCTTGTATTGTTTCTGGCGCGTGTATGTAACGCCCAAATTGTAATAAATGCTCGACAAACCGCGCTGGTATTCTTTTTTATCTTCGAGAATTTTGAGCGCGTCCTTGTAGACCTGAATCGCGTCCTGCGGTTTGCCCAAATCGTCGAGTAGATTTCCAATCATCTCGTAAAACTGCGGCAGTTCATTCGATTTATATTTTATTCCCTGCGCCGCAATGTCGGTGAATTTGGCGTAATCCTTTTTTTTGTAATAAGAAAGCGACATTTCGTAAAGCGCTTCGGTGCAGTCCGGGTTTTCCTTCAAAACCTGCGCGTATTTTGCAATCGCTTCGTCGTAGCTGCCCGCGTCGTGGAGCTTTATGCCTTCCTGAATCAAAGCCGTCTGGCTGGCCGTCGGCTCGGACGGCGTCAACGTCGGTTTTGTAATTTTCTGCGCCGATGCGGAAACGCAAAACAATATCAATAAAAGAAACAAACCTAAATATTTTTTCATTATTTTTTTCCTGGTGTTCGGATTTTGAAATTTCAATTGTTTGATGCGCCAAAATGCAAAAAGTTAGCGCCAATCTTTTTTTTCAATAATTCCGCAAAGATTTTTTGTAATTTTCAAAATTCAGAAGCATCTCCGAAAGGCTGTCGCCGCCGAATTTTTCGCGCATCGCGTTTGCCAGAACAATCGCGAGCATCGCTTCCCCAATCACACCCGCCGCCGGAACGGCCGTAATATCCGAGCGTTCAAACGCCGCCGAATCTTCCGCTTTGGTATCGATATCGATTGAATGAAGCGCCTTTCTCAGGGTGGAAATCGGTTTCAAATAGCCGCGCACGCGCAATTCTTTGCCGTTCGTGATTCCGCCTTCGAGGCCGCCCGCACGATTTGTTTTTCTTTGAAAATCGTCGTTTTCATAAAAAATTTCGTCGTGAACTTCTGAGCCGAATTTTCCCGCGTTTTCGACGCCGCTTCCGATTTCGACCGCCTTTACAGCCTGAATCGACATAAAAGCCTGCGCGATGCGCCCGTCGAGTTTTTCATACCAGGAAGTGTGCGAGCCGAGGCCGACGACGACGTTTCGGGCCGCAATTTCGAAAATTCCGCCTAAAGTATCGCCTTCCCTTTTCGCGGCGTCGATTAATTTCATCATTTCGGCTTCGATTTCCCGGTCGGCGCAGCGGAGCGGAGCGTCCTCGGCAATTTCCGAGATTTCCGCAAAAGTTTTTTCGAGCGGCGCGGCAGGGACGCTTCCAAGCTTGATGACATGGCTTTTGATTTCGACGCCGAAGTTCGCGAGAAGCTGGCGCGCAAATGCTCCGCAGGCGACGCGCGCCGCCGTTTCGCGCGCCGAGGCGCGTTCGAGAATGTCACGCAAATCTCTCGACTGAAATTTTTGCCCGCCCGCCAGGTCGGCGTGTCCGGGACGCGGCCGTTTGACGAGGCGCGCGTTTTTCGGCTCAATTTCAAGCTTTTCCGAAGACATTATTTCCTGCCAGTGCACGAAATCCTTATTTTCGATAACAAAAGCGATGGGCGAGCCGAGCGTTTTTCCGTGCCGGACGCCGGAAAGAATCTGGATTTCGTCCTTTTCGATTTTCTGCCGCCCGCCGCGCCCGTAGCCCTGCTGACGACGCCAGAGCTCCCGATTTATCTGCTCGACATCGATTTCCAGCCCGGCCGGCAACCCTTCGACAATCGCGACCAGAGCGCGCCCGTGCGATTCTCCGGCGGTTGTAAATTTAAACTGCATATTTATTTTTACCACAGCGACGAGATGATTTTTAAGGAAATTAGCCGCGAGTTACACGAATTTCACTAATATTTTTATTTCTTTTATACGTGTTATCCGTATTATTCGTGGCTAATTTCCGCTAATTTTCCTGTGTCTCCGTGGTGAATTTTCCTCCGAAACACAATCAAACCGATGCTCGCCAGAATCAGCGCGCCGCCGAAAAATGTCTGCGACGGAAGTCTTTCGCCGAGAAAAGCCGCGCCGATGATGACCGCCAGGAGCGGCGTCACAAGCGAAATCATCATCGCTTTGGTCGATTCGATTTTACTTAAAAGCCAGTAATACAGCCAAAATGCTGCGATTGTCCCGAAAATCGTCAGATAAAGAATGCAGGCGACGGCCTGCCACGTCCAGTTAAACGAAAGCGGGTTGCCTTCCTTAATGAGCGCGCAGACGATGACCGGCAAAACGCCGAACGCCATTTGCGAAAAAACCATACTCGCCGGATGTATGTTTCCGCCGAACGATTTGATTAAAATTGATGCGTGCGCCGCCGCATACGCCCCGACGACGATGGCCACACAGCCGACAAACGCCATAAAACTGTTGACTTCCAGCTGCTCTATAAAAATCGTCGTAACGCCCGTGATGCCGAGCAGTACGGCGAAAACTTTGAGCCACGTGATGCGCTCGCCCGGCAGGTGAATCCACGCCAAAACGAGTCCGAAAACCATAATCATCGCCTGTAGAACGGCCGCCAAACCGGAGGAAATATACTGCTCGCTCCAGAAAACGAGACTGTAATTGACGGAAAACTGCATAAATCCGGTCAAAGCGATTAATTGCCAGTCTCTTTTTGTCTGCGGCAGGGGAATTTTCCGGACGAAAATAATCACGGCTAAAATCAAAACGGCGAGAATAAAACGAGTTGCGGCAAAAGTTAAAGGCGGAAGATACCTGCCGCCGACAGCAATAAAAGACCAGGTCGTTCCCCAAATCAGACAAAGAATAAGCCAGACGAGTATTTTCATTTTTAATAAAAGCTAGCTTTTCTCGTAGAAACTGAGATGTGTTTCGCCCTGTTTTAAGATTCGCCAGCGGCGCAGCTCGCCCAAAAGGTCGGGCAGATTCGTTTTGCTGTGATGCTCGACAATCAAAATTCCCTCTTCGCTCAATAAATTTGCGACATTTTCGTCGAATTCGTGCAAAAAAACGCCGTAGTTGCTTTGATAGGGCGGGTCAAAAAAAACGATGTCCCATGTTTCTTTCTGCGCGCGCTGAACAAAATTTTCAGCCGTGTTGCAGAAAACTTCGGTTTGATTTTCGGGAACTTGCAAAAGGTCTAAGTTTTCCTCGATGAGCGCGCAGGCGCGACGCGATTTATCGACAAACGCGGCAAAGGAAGCGCCGCGCGAGATGGCTTCAATGCCGATTGCGCCCGTTCCCGCGCATAAATCCAGAAAACGCGTCCGGTCGCCGATTTTCGGACTTAAAATATTAAACAGAGTTTCGCGCAGACGGTCCGAAGTCGGACGCGTTTTACTGTCCGAAGGACTTTTTAAAATTCTCCCGCGATACTCGCCCGCTATCACTCGCACTTTATTTAGACTACAAACAAAAATTACGAATTACGAATTGAAAAATAAATTCGTAACCCGTAACTCGTAATGTAAAATCGAGAAATTATTTTCTATCGTAAAAACTAATCGCCGAATCGCCCTGGATGATGACGCGCCAGCGTTTTAAGACGCCGATTTTTTCGGGGAAAAACATTTCCGAGTGATGCTCGATGACCAGCGTCCCGTTCGGTTTTATCGTCACGCCGCGCGCAAAATATTTGAGCGCTTCTTCGTAATTCGAATCATACGGCGGGTCGAAATAAACCACGTCCCAGAAGCGGCGGCGTTTCGCCATTTTCATCATAAACGGAATGACTTCCATCTCGACGACTTCGCCGTGACCTTCCTTGATGGCGCAGCTGGCCAGATTTTTCTTAATGTAGCTGCACATTTTCGCCGAGCGCTCGACAAACGTTCCGATTAAAGCGCCGCGCGAGATAGCTTCGATACCGACCATGCCGCAGCCCGCGCATAAATCAAGAAACCTGCCCGCTCTGATGCGCCGAAAGAGAATCTTAAACATCGTTTCGCGAATCCGGCGCGATGTCGGGCGAACTTTCGGCGACGTCGTGCTCGTCAGATGCTTGCCCCGGTGCTTGCCTTCGGTTATCTGCATATCCGATGTAATACGCGGCTTGTTGATTTTATCCCACGGTTTGAAATTTTTTCCTTTGGGCGGGAAACGTCCGTTGGTTTGAAATCGGTTGTCGTTTCTGGACTGAAATCTTCCGTTTCGATTTTGAAACCGGTCGTCTTTGTCCTGAAAACGCTCGCCTCGAGGTTGAAACCTGTTATCTCGCGATTGATACTTCCTTTCGCCAAAAGTTCTTTCACCGGTTTTTCTGAAGTTGTTGTTACGAGAAAAAGGCTTAGCAGTATTGGTTGTCGGTCGTCGGGTATCCATTTTATTTTCTTCCTGTATTTCAAATATTCTTTTATGAGCCGTTTGCCTTAAATAGACTCATATCACACGGTAAATTTGCTCAAATCAAATTCAGCAACAAAATTGAAGGACAAGGTGTGGTGAAATTTTATTTGTTCTTTAATTTGATGTAAAGCACGAAACTATCAAATTAACGCTAAATTTTATGAAAATTAGTGAAACCATAAAGAAATGTAAAGGATATTTTAATAAATATCAATATCCGGTGTCGTTTCTTGTGTTACATTTTTCAAATCGATTAACCTATTCCGGCGAGACGAAAGCGCGCGTCCGACTTTGTAACTTCAATTAGACGCGATGTTTCCTTAGTCAGGCGCTTTTGCGTGAGATAAAATTCGGCTTCTTTGCGCGCTTTTTCGAGGATTTCCAAATCGCGAATGATGTTCCCGATTTTGAACGTCTGGACGCCCGATTGACGCGTTCCGAGAATCTCGCCCTGACCGCGAATTTCCAAATCCTTTTCGGCGATGCGAAAACCGTCGGTCGTCTCTTCCATAATGCCGAGCCGCTCGCGCGCGACCGATGTTTTTTTGTCGCCCGTCAGAAGCACGCAAAACGATTGCTCCGCGCCGCGCCCGACGCGCCCGCGCAATTGGTGAAGCTGCGAAAGCCCGAAGCGTTCGGCGTGCTCGATAATCATCAAAGACGCGTTCGGCACGTCGACGCCGACCTCGATAACCGTCGTCGAAATCAAAATATTAATTTCGGCGCGCACGAATCTGCCCATTATTTCTTCTTTTTCCGCGCCTTTCATCTTGCCGTGAAGCAGACCGACATTGTAGTTCGGAAAAATTTTATCGCGCAGTTCTTCGAACATTTTCGTCGCCGCTTTCAAATCCATCTTTTCCGATTCTTCAATCAGAGGATAAACGACATAAACCTGTCGTCCGAGCTTGATTTCCCTTTCGATTCCCTTGTAAACGCCGTCGCGTTTGTCTTCGCCGACGACGACCGTTTTTATCGGCGTCCGGCCCGGCGGAAGCTCGTCAATCACCGAAACGTCCAAATCGCCGTAAACCGTCATTGCCAGACTGCGCGGAATCGGCGTCGCGGTCATCACCAGAATATCCGGATTAAACCCGCGCGCGCGAAGTTCGGCGCGCTGCAAAACGCCGAAGCGATGCTGCTCGTCGACGACCGCCAAACCCAATTTTTCAAACTCGACCGCGTCCTGTATAACCGCGTGAGTGCCGATGACGGCCTGAATCTCGCCGCTCGCGATGTCGGCCTGAACTTTCCGTTTTTCGGCGGCGCGAAGGCTGCCGACGAGCAAATCGACGCGGTAGGGCGAATCGGCGAAAATTTTCCTCGCGTTGCGCGCGTGCTGCTCGGCCAAAATTTCGGTCGGCGCCATCAGAGCGGTTTGATAACCGTTTTCCATCGCGGCGAACATTGCCAGAAACGCGATAATCGTTTTTCCGCTGCCGACGTCGCCCTGCACGAGCCGGTTCATCGGTGCGTCGGACTGCATATCTTCAAAAATCCGCTTGACGACGCGCTCCTGCGCGCCCGTCAAAGTAAACGGGAGAAGCGTCTGTATTCGCTCGAACGTTTTTGCGGAAATTTCGATAATCGTGCCTTTCGGCTCTTTTTTCCGGTCGCCGCGCTTTAGCTGGAGAGCAAACGAAACCCAGAAAAACTCCTCAAAAATAAGACGTAGGTGAGCCTTGCTGCGCGACATTTCGTATTCGGAAATAAGCGAATCTTCGGGCGGAAAATGAATTTCTTCGACGGCTTCGGCGCGCGGTATCAGATTTTGTCGCCGGCACAAATCTTCGGGCAGAGTTTCTTTGATTGTAGATTTATCGAGCTTTTGCAGCACGCTGAACATTATCTCGCGCAGGCGTTTTGTCTGAAATGGCCCGAGCTTTCGATAAACCGGAACGCGCCGGCCGACGTGAATCATCGCAAATTCGGGATTGTCCGTATCCTCTAGCAAATCCTCGTCGGATTCGTCCGTCGTTTTTTTGCTCTGGGGGCTGGTCTGTGCATCTTCGCCGGTTAAATTTCTGAGCAGCCCGAACTCGTCGTAATCGTTTTCCGACGGCAGAATTTCCAGCTCGTCCGGCTTATTTATCCGCAACGCAAATGTATTTTTTCGTCCGTCCCATTCCCATTTTCCGTAGGCGACAAAGCGTGTGCCGCGCTCGAACCGTTCTTTCCAGTAATTGACGATGCGATAAGCGCCCTTGCCGGAGACAAACCACCAGACGACGACGGGTTTGCGCGTTCGTTCGGCGTCGCCGGCCGTGATTTCAAAAATAAACAGCGGCGGCGCTTTCGGGCCGCGATTTTTTCCGACCTGAAATCCGCCCGCGACGCGCGCGTAAAGCTCGACCGAGGCTTCCGCGTCGGTCGTCAATTCGTCAATCTGAATAAAATTCGAGCGGTCTTCGTAGCGCATCGGAAAATAATTCAGCAAATCTTCGACGGTCGCTTCCGCAATATCGTTTTTGTATGAAAAGGCGGCCACCGCCAACGCCAATTTTCTCGCCATTGCGCTCGAAAGATTGGCAATTTCGTATGTGTGAAGCTCGACAATCGGCGTTTGAAGTTTGAGTTTCATCGCGGAAATTTTATCACAAAAAAAGTAGTGTCGGAGGCCAAACGTTTAAAGTTAAAAGTCAATTTGAACTTTGACCTTCGACTTTTGTCCTTGGACTTATTTTTCCGTGTAAATTCGGCTAACAAAAGTTCCGTTTAGAAACTCTTTCGGGTTGAGCTGGCTTTGCAGAACGACGCCTTTATATTTGTTTGTGAGAAGCAT
>DASWRI010000021.1:0-39383 GCA_036403235.1 Pyrinomonadaceae bacterium
TGGCTTCGCCTTCAGTGCCGACTTTTATGGTTTTTCCGTTGGTGTCGGTAATGCTCTGCAAAAATCCGGCGAAATCGTAACTCTGCCCGTTCGGTAGGCGAATGCGCTCGAAATTAAACGTAATTTGCGAGCGGCCGGAAACTTTGCCCGAGCGATTGATGCCCGAAATATAGCCTTCGATAACCGCGCCGCGATATTCGTTCGGGGCGGTGACGGTCATACGGAAACGGTCGTTGTTTTGCGAAACTTTGCTGCTGATGTCGTTGTTCAAAGTTCCGGTCAAAATCGTTCCGTTCGGCACGACGAAATCGCCGGTTCGCGGAGTCGTCGTGGTCGGGTAATTTGAATTATTCGAATTATCATTCGAGTCGCTGCTCGAATAAACGTCCGAATTGCTGTTTGTATTGCTGTTCGTATTGCTGTTCGTGTTATTGTCGATTCCGAGCTGCGCGGTCGCATCGGTTTTGTTGTAAAAACTTTCGGCGAAAACGGTTTGATTCAGATAATCGGTCGTGATGCGGCGCGTAACTTTTAAGGTTTTTCCGTTATCAATCGAGGCGAAAGTAACCGTGTAATCGGTTTCGCCGCCGAGACTCGAAACGGTTAATTCCTGACCGCGAAGCGTGGCGCGAGTGCGAATGGTTCGACCGTCGGAAGTTTTTTCGGTATGGTCGCGCCCGTCGGCCGTAAAATTAATCGGCGCGGCTTTTGAAGAAGCCAGAATCACCTGATTTCCGCGAACTTCGATGGAGATTTGTTCGGCGGCTTCGAGCTTTCTTTCCAAATCGGCGCGGTCGCTGTAGTTTTGAACGTTGGCGCGGTCGATAATTGCGCTTGCGTCCTCGCTTCTCGAAGAATCGAGTTGATAAGTTCCGGTCAAACCGTAAGAAGCGGTCGTATTTGTATTCGTCGGATAATTATTCGGGTAATTGGTCGGGTAATCGGTCGTTTTTCCGCTCCAGCTCCAATTTACTTTATAAGCCGCGGCAAGACGGTCGAGCAGATTACGAACATTTGTCCAATCCGTCTGAAAACGGTTGCCGTAGCGGCGATTTACAACAAAATCGTTGACGTTTTTTGCCGCTTTGAGAATGTCTGTAACGTCGCCGGACGATTCGCGATTGCGCTGGAATTTGCCTTCAAACTGGCTGATGGCGTTTTCCAAACTGTTGACGTTGTTGGTTATATCGTCCTTTTCGTTGCGGCTAATCGAAGTGCGGCTCAATTCCGAATCGAGGCTGTAACGAAAATCGTCAACCCCGGACATCAAACTCTGCACGATATCGCGCACGTCGCGCTGGTTTCGATTATTTTGCGCGTCGGCTTGAGCAATAAAACCCAAAATCGCCAGCGCAACCGACAAATAAACTGAAAACACACTTCTAAATCTACTCATATTATTCTCCTCAAATTGCATTAAAAAAACACAAAATCCTAATCATAAGAAGCATTTTTTGTGCCAGAAGGTTGACCGGTAAAAAATATTTCTTTAAATGCGAAAAATATGTGCTAGAATTTCGCAAAATGATTTCAGGTTTAGCGTTCTAAGAACGGGAACTTTCCGATGCCGGACAACAACTATAAAACGACTGTAAATTACGCGGGAGATGATTTTTACATCGCCACGACGCCAAGCAATAATTCGGTAACTATTGATACAAAAAGCGATAGACGAAGCGCGGCGTCGCCGCTCGAGCTTCTGCTCGTTTCGATTGCCTCATGTACGGCGACAGACGTCGTTTCGATTTTACAAAAAAAGCGGCAAAACGTGACGGATTACAAAGTAGAAATTACGGGCGAGCGCCGCGCGGACTTTCCGCGCAAGTTTACCAAATTTCACATTCACCATATCGTGTATGGCAGAGACGTTTCGGCGCAGGCCGTCGCCAGCGCCGTCGAACTTTCCGACACGAAATACTGCTCGGTGGCGGCGACGATTCGCCCGGGAGCGGAAATAACAACGAGTTTTGAGATTATTCAAACATAGGGAGCGAAAAAAATGATTCGATTCAAACAAATTTGTCTCGGAATGCTTTTCATTTTATCTGTCAGCCAGATTGCATCGGCGCAGATTTCGGATGAAAAGGAATTCAACAAATATAAATGGGACAAGTTTGATTTTACAAAGAAAAAGGTAACAAAAGCGCAGCTCGGGAAGCTTCAGTATCAACAGGATGATACTGACACAGTCGACGAGCTGGCCATCTTGCGCGGAATCGTTTTCGGCAAGCACGGGCGTGTTTTTAAAGAGCGCGCGATTCAGGAGTATCTGGAAAAACAGGCGTGGTACAAACCGAATTCGAAATTTAAAAACTCGGTGTTGACGCCGATGGAGCGCGCCAATCTCGATTTGATTCGAATGGCCGAAGCCGAGCGTCACGACTATATTCAGCCGGGCGATTTGCGTTACTGGAAAGACAAGGAAATTCCCGACGACAAGGTTTTCTCGGATTCGGCGGCAAACTGGCAGGTCATGATTGCCGAGGTCGAAGCGATTCACGGAAAGACTTTTCCCGACCAGGAATGGCTGCAAAAATATTTCGACGAGCGTTACTGGTACAAGGCGAATCCGAAATATTCGGCGGCGGTTCTGTCGCCGACGGAACGTAAGAATCTCGAAAAAATCAGCGCCAAAAAAGAGGAATCGCACAACACGAAGGTTTCGGTCGGCGACATGGACAAATTTCAAAGCGTCCTTTTGACCAGAGAGCTGCTCGAAAACGTGACGCTTAACGATTTGCGTCTGATGCGCTTTGAGTTTTACGCGCGACACGGGCGCAAATACAACGCGCCGGGATTTCAGCAGAATTTTGAATGGCGCGATTGGTACAAGCCCCTAAAAAATCAATCGCAGGTCAAACTCAGCAAAATCGAGGAGCAAAACGTCAAGCTCATCGAACAGCTCGAAGCCGAGTGGCGCGAAAAGCTCGCGACCGAAGAGATAACCGAAGATATGATTACGGGTTTGTATATCGAAGATTTGCGCGTTTTGCGAAACGAGATTTACGCCCGTCGCGGCCGCGTTTTCAAAGACATCGAGCTGCAAAAATATTTTGCCGCGCAAAGCTGGTACAAACCGAACCCGGATTTTAAGGACGAGCTGCTGACCGAAAGAGAATATAAAAATCTCGGGGTTATCCGGCAGGCCGAAGAAAGCGCAATAAGCAAGATGGCTCCGGTCGAGGGCTGATAAAGCTAAAATTTAAGTTTCGCGTGTCGAAACTCTTAACCAGGAAAATTTACCACAGAGAGCACCGCAGAATACAGAGAAAATCATTAAAAATCTCTTGTTCTGCGGTGCTCTCTGTGGTAAATTTTTGTGTTAATATTTTGAACTATGAATGTTCTCGCGCCCGAAGAAATCGAATTAAATAAAAAGCGAAAGGTTCTGGAACGTCTCAAAGACCGGCTCGCCGACCGTGAGGAGGAAATGACGGATTTGCGCGCCGAATTGGAACAGTTCGAGGCGCAGTACACGATGGAAGTCGCGCGTCTTTACGCCGAGCTTGACGAAATCGAAGCGCAGATTGCCGAAGAGGAAGTAAAGCTCGTGCCCGACGACGAGGAAATCAAAAAACGTGCGGAAGAACTGCGCCGCCGCGCCGAAGAATCCGCCGTCAACGCCGATGGCGACTGGGAAGGATGCTCAAACAAATGGCGGCCGACCGCCGAGGCGAAAAAAGCTTATCATAATCTGGCGCGAATTATTCACCCGGATTTGGCGCTCGACACGGAAGAAAAGGAGCGCCGTCACGATTTGATGGCGAAATTAAACGACGCTTATTCGGCGGGAAATCAGAATCTTTTGAACAAATTAGTCGAAGATTTTCGAGATTCGCCCGATTTGATAAAAGGCGACACCGTCGGCGACAAGCTCGTTCGCGCGATTCGCCAAATCTGGCAGATAAAAAATCGTCTCAAAGAACTTCGCGAGGAAAAACTGAAAGCGGAACTCTCCGAAAATTTCGTTCTGATGCAAAAAGTGCAGGCGGAAATGCTCGAAGGCCGAAATCTTTTGAAACAAATGGCCGGAAGAACAAAAACGCAGATTCTTAAAGCACAGCGCCGTCTGACAACTCTGCGTAATCTAAACGAAGCGCAGGAAGAATACGTCAAAGACCGCTTCGGAATGGACATTTCGGCATTCAGATAAATGAGAAATGAAAACTGAGAACTGAAAGCTGAAAACCGGGAAATCATATTTCAGTTTTCAGCTTTCAGTTCTCACCTGATTAAATTATGCAAAACGCACCTGAAATAAATCGAGAAAACATCAATCGTTTTTTATGCGAAAACTGCGGCGGGAATATGGTTTTCGACGCCAAGCTCGGAAAACTCGCGTGCCCGTATTGCGCGCATACGCTGGAAATCGAATCGACGGGAACGGTTGACGAAAGGGATTATTACGAATTTCTGCAGAAGGGAATGCAGAATTTGCAGCCGATGGCGCGCGACGCGATGCAGGTCGGGTGTTCGAGCTGCGGCGCGATTGTCAATTTTACGCCGCCCGAAACGGCGACCGTCTGCGATTTCTGCGGCGCGAAAATCGTCGCGCAGCCGAAATCCGCCGACCCTTTGGTCGCGCCCGAAGGCGTTCTGCCGTTTTCGGTGACGGACAAACAGGCAAACGCGAATTATAAAACGTGGCTCGCGTCGCTCTGGTTTGCGCCTTCGAAACTAAAACATCTCGCGCAGGCCGACAAGATGAGCAGCGTTTACATTCCGTATTGGACATACGACGCGCATGCCTACAGCGAATACACGGGCGCGCGCGGCGAGCATTATTACGAAACGCAATATTACACGGAAAACGGCGAGAGCAAATCGCGCCAGGTGCAGAAAACTAGCTGGTACAACGTCGAGGGCGTCGTCGTCCGCGATTTCGACGACGTTTGCGTTCCGGCGACGCGCTCGCTGCCCGAAAAATATATCGAAAAATTAGAGCCGTGGGATTTGCAGGAATTAAAATCCTACGAGCCCGCATATCTTTCCGGTCACAAGGCGCAGACTTATCAAATCGCGCTCGACCAGGGCTTCGAGCTTTTCAAAACGCGCGCCTACAACGTGATTTATCAGGACGTCCGCCAAGATATCGGCGGCGACGAGCAGCGCGTCAGCGACGTAAACACGCAGTATTCAAACATCACCTTCAAACATTTGCTGCTCCCGATTTACGCGGGCGCGTATCAATTCGGCGGCAAGACGTTTCAAATCGTCGTCAACGGCCGCACCGGCGAAGTGCAGGGCGAGCGTCCCTACAGCTGGCTCAAAATCGGTCTGCTCGTTTTGTCTATTATTATCGCGATTTTAATTTTGGTCGCGATATTTAAAAAGTAGAACTTATGAGAAAGGCGTTTTTCACAATTCTTTTAACGACATTCTGCGGCCTCAATATTTTGGCGCAGGCAAACGTCGAGCGCGAGGAATATGACGTCTACGCGTTTGTGCTGAAAGACATTTACAAAGAAAATATCCGGACATATTCAAGCGCGGCGGATTTTGTAATTTTGGACAGGACGATTGAATGCGATTCGAGCGATATGACCCGAATTAAAGGCTTAAAAAAGGATTTGGAGCAAAAAAATCAAACTTCATTCGTGCTCGAGAGAAAGTTTCCGGTTAAATATACATATTTTTTAATTAATCAAGACGAACTCGACAAATTTTTTGCCGAAGGGAAAATCGAGTCGAATAAAATTCTTGAGGAAACTAAAAAGCAGGGCAAAGTAGGAATTGATATGGGCGGATTAATATGGCAGCCTTTTTATCAAAAATACCCGGAAGCGGTCGGCTATAACAGCTTTTCCAGAGTCGGTTTCAGCCCCAATCGGCAATTTGCCGCGCTTTGTGTAGCAAGTGAAGCTTCTTTTAACGGGTTCTCAAGGATTTATATTCTGAAAAAAGTAAAAGGGAAATGGAAAATTCACTTTTCAAGCCAAGACGTTTGGGCGGCCTAGCGAGCGATATTTGACGAATTTAAGAAACAAAGGCGGGAAAATTTCCCGCCTTTGTTTCTGCGCTTTGTGTTTTTATTTTACTGCTGGCGATTCGTCGCGCCGCTGACGATTTTCGAGCTGACGATTTTGCCCGCCGAATCGAGGACGACTTCGATGATTCCGCCCGAAGCGTCCTGTAGACGCCGGACGGTCTGGCCGGCGTTGTTGGTCGTTTCGCCGACTACTTTTAAGCCCGTCTGCGCGGTATTCAGGACAGAACCGACGGTTCGCTCGTTGACGAGCTTGCCGGTTGTGTCGAGCGTTCGCTCGACGATGTTTCCGGTCGTGTCGAGTGTTCGCTGGACGGTTTGACCGAGCGTATTGATTGTCTGGCTTAAAACTCCGCCGGGCTGAAGCGCCGTGTTGGCGACGTTTCCGACCGTGCCGACCGTGTTATCGACCGTTGTCAGAAGCCTTTCGAGAATCTGCGGGTTGCGGTCAATCGTCGTCAAAGTGCGGTCGATAATTGCCGCCACGTTGTCGAGTCTTACTTTCAGAAGAACTTCCGCCTTGACGCCTTTTATCGTCAATTTGACTTTGTCAATGCCGACGTCGGCGCCCGCCGAAAGCTGCAAAAGATTCGCCAGCCGCGCGTCGAGCGAAACTTTCGCTCTTAAATTTTCGACTTCGAGCGTGATTTCATCGACCGAAAGATTCGGCACGTCGAGAAGAACGTCAGGATTGCCCGAGTTGGCTTCCTGTTCGCGCCTCTGCGTCGATTGCTGCTGCCGCTGCTGCTCGTCCGCGCTCAAAGGTCGAACGGTCGGAACGGGCGTCGGTCTGACGTTGGTTCGCGTCGGCGTCGGCGTCGGCGTGGCGACGTTCGAATTAATCGAAGCCTGTGCATATGCTGCGACGCACAGAAAAATGTTAATAAAAAGAACTACTGCAAAATTAAGTGTTTTTTTCACTTTTCCCTCCTTGTTGACTTGTATATTCAAAAAATCATTGCGTTTCTTTTATAAATAAATCATTGCTCTTGTCTGGCGCGTTCAAGCACGCGCGTAATTTTTTCGAGCGAAGCGCGGAATCTTCCCGTTGCCGTCACGCCGCGCAAAGTTACCGAAATGCTTTCGGCGCGCACGCCGACGCCGACGCGGACGGTTAAATTTTTTTCTCTGTCGGCGACTTCGACCGCCGTCGAGCGTTCAAAATTCGTTTCGTTCAGGTGCTCGTCTGTAATATTAAGGTCGATATTTTCGTCGGTCGTCTCGCTTTTGGCCTGCGCCGAGGCGATACAGACAAACGAGAGAAAAAACAAAACGAGAAAAGCAAATTTTCGAGCCGCAGAGCAGTTCATAATTTTTCTCCTGTCCTAAAAATTTATTGCAGAGGCGGCTTTACTGTCGTCTCGTTTGTCTGATTGGTTTGGTTGGTCGGCTGAGAATTTGCGTCAGCCGGAGCGGTTTCGTCGAGCGCTTCGAGCACGATGCGCTGAATCTCGGCAAAGCGGCTGTAGATGCGCAGGCGAATGCCGATATCGCGATAAACAACGCCGGGCTCGACTGTCGCCGGAAGCTTTTCGCGGTCGGCTTCCCAGACGGTCTGGCGCTCTTTATTTCCCGGAAAATCGACCGTCGGAGTCGGGATGATTTCCATCTTCAACTCTTTGGCGCGGACGGTTGCCGTAATAACGATGTCGGAATTTTCTTCGTTCGCTTCTGTTTGATTTGTCGCTTGATTTGTAGTTGTTTGCGCGGAGATTGAAAACGATAGAAACAAAAAGGAAATCGCGCCGAAAACGAAATGCTTTTTCATAAACCCACCTTGTTCGCCTGATAATCTAAAAACCTATCTAAGCATAACAAAACGCAGAAGTTTAGGAAAGTGGCCGGTGGTCGGCAGCCGGTGGCCAGTTAAAACAACATTATTTCTATTCTGACCATCAGCCACTATCTTCCCGCGTTGATATTTTATTTATTTAGGAGTATTTTAGCCTCAGTAAGTCTTTCCGCATTGTCTAATTACTACAAACAGGAGATTAACAGCCGATGCTTCGCCTAAATTTCATTCGTCGTTTTGTCTCGAAAAATAAAATTACAGCCATTTTTTCGATAATTTTTCTTTCCGCGCTCGCGCTCGACGCGCAGACGTTTCGCGGCACGATTCTCGGAACCGTCACCGACATCAACAGTGCGGTTGTGCCGGGTATTAAAGTCGTCGCCAAAAATGTCGGAACGGGAATCGAGCGCACGACCCTAACCGACGGCGAAGGGAATTACACCATTGCCGAATTGCCGATTGGCAATTATGAAGTGACGGTCAACGAACGCGGCTCGAACGGTTTGGAAGTCCAGCGAGCAAACAACGTAACGGTCGAAGTCGCGGGCGAAAAACGCGTTGACTTTACGCTCGCCGCCGTAACTCTCGACACAATCGTCACCGTTAACATAAACGACAATCAGGTCGAAACGACCAGCACGACGCTCGGCGGAACGATTCAAACCGGGGCGCTCGAAGATTTGCCGTTTAACGGGCGCGATTTTACAAAAGCTCTGGTGATGGTTCCCGGCGCGACCGGCGACCCTTCGGGCGCGACCGATTCGCCCGGCAGTTTCGGTCTTTTCAGCGCCAACGGCAATCGCGGTCGCTCAAACAATTATCTGCTCGACGGGACGGACATGAACGACGGTTATCGAAATTTGCCCGCCATCAATGAAGCGGGCGTTTTCGGGACGCCGGCGACGATTCTGCCGCTCGAAGCGATTCAGGAAGTCGCCGTTCTTTCAAATTTCGAAGCCGAATACGGCCGAAATTCGGGCGCGGTCGTCAATATCGTCACCAAGTCCGGCACAAATGATTTTCACGGCGCGCTGTTCGAGTTTGTGCGCAACGATAAATTTGACGCGCGAAACTTTTTCAACCCGAAGCCCGACCCGCAGACCGCTTTTCGTAACAACCAGTTTGGCGGCGCACTCGGCGGCCCGATTATCAAAAATCGCACGTTTTTCTACGCCGCCTACGAAGGCCAGCGCGAAAGAGTCGGCTTAAACTCGACGGCGCGCATTCCCGACCCGCGCGAAATCGCCGCGATTCTCGCCGGCGGCGGAAGTCTCGCTTTTCCGGTCAATCCGGTAATCGGCCGACTTCTCGCGCTTAACCCGTGGGGAACGCCGAATCGCCCGCTGCCGCTTTTCGACGCTACGGGCCGACCGAATCTTTTTGTCACGACGCGCGCTTTTAACGATGTGGACAGTTTTATCGGGAAAATCGACCACTCGTTCGACGAAAACAATCAGCTTACGGGGCGCTATTTTTTCGGCACGAGCGACCAGTCTTTTCCGCTCGCGATTCAGGGCGGAAATGTTCTGCCCGGCTATAACACCGTGACGCCGACCGACGTTCATCTCCTTTCGCTTTCCTACTTAAAGATTTTTTCTTCGGCTAAAGTCAACGAATTTCGCTTCGGCTACAACAATTTCAAACAGGGATTTTTCCCCGAAGACAGCGATTTCGACCCGCGCACCATCGGCCTCAACACGGGCGTGACGAACGCGCAGGATTTCGGCCTGCCGTTTATCCGCATCAGAAACGATGCGATTGGCTCGATTGCCTCTATCGGCTCGAATCTTTCCGTCCCGCGCGCCAGAACCGATGTCAACTGGCACGTCATCGACAATTTTTCGTGGAAAACGGGCGGCCACGACTTAAAGCTCGGCTACGAGTTCCGGCGGACGACGGTCGATGCATTTTTCGACGCGGGCTATCGCGGGCGCCTTGATTTCGACACGCTTGAAGATTTTCTGCGCGGCAATCTGAGCGGCGGACGCGCGGCGCGCGGCGATTCGCGTCGCAACACTTTTCAAAATTCGCACGCGGCTTATCTTCAGGACACGTGGCGCGTCAATCGCAATTTAACTTTCAACGCCGGTCTGCGCTGGGATTATTTTGGCGTAATCGGCGAGGCGAACGACCTTTTGAGTAATTTCGATTTGCAGCGCGGTCTCGTTCAGGTCGGCACAAACGGTCTGGATAAACTTTATGATTCGGACTGGAACAATTTCAGCCCGCGCGTCGGTTTCGCGTGGGACGTGACGGGCAAAGGGAAAACGGTCGTGCGCGGCGGCTACGGGCTTTTTTACGACGCTTATTCGCAGGATTTCTTTGTCGGACAGCTGCCGTTTAATACGTTCAATCCCGGCCCGGCCTACAACCCGGTCGGGCCTTCGCCGATTTTGTTTTCGTTCTCGACCGTTCCGACAATTCAAAACAACGTGCCGATTTTTACGGATTATCTCGACTCGGACGTTTTCGCCGTCGACCGCCATCTGAAAACGCCGACCGTCCAGAATTTTAATCTGAATTTTCAGCAGGAGCTTTTCAAAAACGTCGTCTGGCAAATCGGTTATGTCGGCTCAATCGGCACAAATCTGTTTCGCTACCGCGACATCAACCAGCCTGTAAATCCGGCGGCGTCGACCGCGCGGCCGTTCGATAACGGCCCGTTTGCGCCTTCGGGCGGAACGTTTTTCTACGTCAATTATCTGGAGACGAGCGCCAACTCGAACTATAACGCGCTGCAGACGAGCTTGAACCTGCAAAATATTTTCGGCTTTTCGGGGCAGATAAATTACGTCTGGTCGCATTCGATTGACAACGCTTCTGACGGCCAGGATTACGTCGCCAACGCGAGCCAGCCCGATAACAGTTATCGAACCGATTTCGAGCGCGGCAACTCGAATTTCGACGTTCGCCAGCGTTTTACGGCGCTCGTAAGCTACGATATTCCAAATTTTATCCAGCGTTACCCGCGTCTCGGCGAAGGCTGGCAGTTAAACGCTGTCGTCACGCTCCGTACGGGCAGCCCGTTTCACGTCAATTTCTTTGACGATTTTAACGGGACGGGCGAATTTTTCCCGCGCCCCGACCTCGTCGGCAATCCGTATTCCGGCACGAGCACGCCCGATAATTTTCTGAATCTTTCGGCTTTCAAAGTGCCGTGCACGCTCGACGCGGGCGGCGCGTGCATCGCCGGAACATATCATTTCGGAAATCTCGGCCGCAATTCGCTCGTCGGCCCCGGCTACGAAAATGTCGATTTTTCAATTTCCAAGACGACAAAAATCACCGAACGCGTCAACTTGCAGCTTCGCACCGAAATTTTCAATGTCTTTAACAAACCGAATTTTTCATCGCCCCTACTGCCGAGCTTTGCCGTCGATGCCGGTTTTAACGGCATCGACTCGACCGGACGCGGCGTCGGTTTTCTCCCGATTACCGTGACGCCCGATGTCGGCATCGGAAATCCGTTTCTCGGCGGCGGCAGTTCGAGAAACGTCCAATTTTCCGCCCGCCTGACGTTTTAGAAAAAATAAAGGCAAAAAATAAGGGATGAGTAAGAAAATTAAATCTTACTCATCCCTTATTTTTTGCCTTTATTGCTTTTTATATCGGCTCGACAACCATTTTACCGTCGGGATTTTTTTCAGCCCGGCAGACGCCGATAATTTTTCCGAGAATGCGAATGTCTTTTTCATCAAATAGCTGCAATGCCGAATCCTCGCCTTCGAGACAGACGATGCCGAAATCGGAGTCGTAAAAACCGCAGCTCACCGAATCGTTTTCTATTTCTAAAATCGCCACCAAATCGCCTCGATTTACTTCTGCCCGCGCGACAATCGCGAGCGAATCTTTGCGCAAGCCGACCGATTCGAGATGATTGTTTTTTATCCAGACGCCCTGAAAATCGTTGTAATGAGCGAGCGCCGGCGGCAAAACGAGCTCAAGATTTTCGGCGGCAGGTGGAGCTTTTTCCGAGAAAATTTCTTCGATAACAAACGAATTTTTCTCCTGTAGCGTTTTTTCAAATTCCTTGACCAAATTATCAGCCGTCTCTTCATCGATTTGAGTTTTGGCGATTTGAACCGCTTCAAACAGACAGAACGTCGCGGCCGAAAAATTGTCGAGATAAACCAGAGCTTTTGTTTTCGTCAGAAGCGTCTCGACCAGATACGCCTTATTTTCGCTTTTGCCGAGAAGCTCGAGCGCCTTTTCGCTGGTTGTCAGCGCGTCGGCGTATTTTCTTTCGGCGTAATAAATCTGAGCCTTTGTGTCGAGCGCAAAGCCTTCTCTCGTTTTATCTTTTATCTGGCGGAAGATTTTCGTCGCGTTATCAATCATTTGATGCGCTTTCGAGAATCTGTTTTCTAATTTATAAAGCTGAGCGAGGTTGTTTTCGACAGTGGCGAGGTAAATCTGGTGTTTTGCTTTTTGATGAAAATATCTCGCCAGTTCGAAATATTTCAGAGCCTCGTGCGTCTGGTAAAGCTCCTGATAAGCGATGCCGAGATTGGTGCAGAAGCTTCCGTTGAGAAAGGCGTCGCCGTATTTTCGAAAATCGGACTCGAACCGGGCGCAACTTTCGATTATTTCCTTGTACTTTCCGCGCGTCAGAAGAATCAGGCTGCGGGTTAAATAAGCATAAATTCTCGCATTGCTCGACGCTGCCAAATTATTTGATAAAGCCGCTTCGACAAACGATTCCGCTTCTTTCAGCTCGCCGGTTCGCCAGTAAGCGAGCGCCATATAATTTTCGCATTCGGCAACTTTTTCGGCGTCTTCGATGTCGAGAAAGCGATTGCGGGCTTCGGTCAGTAAATTTTTGGATTTTTCCTGGGCGTTCGGAATTTGCTTGTTATGTCCGAGAAAACCGATTAAACTGCCGCAACGCAGAATAATCTCCGCCGCATCTAACGGCTCAAATTCATCGATAACGGGAAAACTCCGGGTATCTTCCCAAATGTCGGTTAACTCCGCCAAAGCCTCGTCATACTTACCGCATCTCTCAAGTTTAGACAGCTTTTTTTGTAATAGCGTAGCTTGTGTGTGGAGAATTTTCATAACGTGTTACGGAATATTTTTGGTAGTATAAACGCGATACATTAAAGTATCAAGAAAAAAAACAAATTCAGGAGAACAATCGTGAAATTAACACTTAAACTTTTCTTACTCTTATCTATTTTTAGCTCAGTCGCTCTCGCCGATGAAGGTAATATGGGAAACGGCGGAAAAAGCTGCCCGCAGGGACAAGTCTGCCTTGCCACACAGCCATTGCCCGAAAAAACTGATGCTGACACAACTAATACCGATTCGATTCTGATTATTATTCAAAAATATATAATCTCGATATTCGAATAAAAGGCTGCCAGATATTTAAAACGGCGATTTATTGTTGTTTTCCTAAAATGTTGACGGTTTCGTTCAACACTCTTTCTTCCTTTATTTTTTCGGAAGTTAAAACAACAGTTTTTAATTGCGCCGCCTCGTTTTGACTGCTGAGCGCTTCGTCGATTAAATCACTGCACTCTCTCCTGACAAATTCGCGGAATTTGCCGGATAATAGAAGTGTGTCTTCGCGCGCAGCATTTTCTACAAATTTACTGCCTTGGCCGGTTAAAAGCCAGTGAATCGAATAATTCGTACGCTCGGCAATAATGAGCAGAATATTCGAATCGGGCAATCTGCCTTGTAAATAATTTTTTGCCGATTGATAGGAAATATCCAACAACCGTGCAATCTCCGCTGCCTGGGAACTACCGCAAATTTCGACAAATCTTTCAATGAAATCAAAATTTTCTACTTTTTTTAAATTTCCTCTTGACATACTTCTATGATTATGTAATATTCTAAATGATTGTTCAACTGTTTAAGTGTTAATTAAGTAAAAATCGTTGATAAAAGTTTGATAAAATCATTTGTTAATGATTTTTACGGAAGGTAAATCAAGTTTCGCTGAGGCTGCACCCTGTAGTCAAAGCGGAAAAAAGAGGGAGACGGTGTGGGAGACGTTTCCCTCGCTTCTTTTTAAACGGAATTTCCGGCGGCAAATGCGGAAGCCCATGCCCATTGGAAATTGTAGCCTCCGAGCCAGCCCGTCACGTCCACGACTTCGCCTATAAAATAAAGACCGGAAACTTTTTTCGCCTCCAACGTCTGCGAAGAAAGCTCGTCGGTATCGACGCCGCCGAGCGTTACCTCGGCTTTATGAAATCCTTCGGTTTCGCTGAATTTCACCTGCCAATCGTTTATCGTCGCGGCAATTCGCTCGATTTCCTTTTTGCTTAATTGATTGAGCGGTTTGTTGGAAAGCTTCTGCTCGGTAAAAATTTCGGCGAAGCGATTGGGCAGAAAACGGGCCAGAAAATTATCCAGATTCTGCCGGCTCGAATGATTTTTTTCCAAAAGCTCCAGAACATTTTCCGTCGGCAGCAAATCAATCGAAATCGTTTTTTCCCTTTGCCAGTAATTTGAAATCTGCAAAATTGCCGGGCCGGAAAGCCCCCTGTGCGTAAACAAAATATTTTCCCTAAAAGATGCTTTTCCGGCAGAGACGACTGAATCGACGGAAATGCCCGCCAGCGGCGCGAAGCTTTTTTCGCCGGAAAAAATCAAAGGCACGAGCGACGGAACGGTTTCGACGATTTTCAAATTGAATTGCCGCGCGATTTTATATCCGAAATCGGTCGCGCCGATTTTCGGAAACGAAAGACCGCCGGTTGCAATCACCAGGTTTTCGCTTCGGAACGCGCCCTGGCTCGTTTCAATTTCAAACAAATTGTCTTTGAAAACGCTTTTTACCGGGCAATTCGTGCGAATCTCGACATTTGCTTTGGCGCATTCCGCGAGCAGCATCTCGACGATAAGGCGCGAGCTTTCGCGGCAGAAAAGCTGCCCGAGTTTTTTCTGGTAAAACTCGATTTTGTATTTTTTTACCAGCTCGATGAAATCTTCGGGCGTGTAGCGCGCGAGCGCGGATTTGCAGAAATGCGGATTGCGCGAGATGAAATTTTCCGCCCTTGTGTGAACGTTTGTAAAATTGCAGCGCCCGCCGCCCGAGATGATGATTTTGCGCCCGATTTGCGAGTTGTGCTCGACGACTAAAACGCGTCGCCCGCGCCGGGCGGCCGCTGCCGCGCAAAAAAGTCCGGCCGCGCCCGCGCCGATGACGATTGCATCAAATTTCATTCACTCAGATATCTTTCCCGCAAAACCCGAATATGATGACGGATATGTCCGGCCATAATGTATGCCAGCGCGCGCACCGAAACCGGCGAATCGCTCGCCGTTCCCGTTCGCATCCACGCGTTTTCGGGCAGATTTTGAAAAAAGATAAGATTCGCCTTCCGCACGTAAAGAAGCTCGTTGAGCAAATCGGGAAGACTCGTCTGGTTGAAATTGCTGTTTTCGATGTAGCCGTCCTGCTCGAATCCTTCAATCGGAGTTTGGTCAGCGCGCGAGATGCGCAGAGCGCGATACGCGAAAATTCTTTCGCCGTCGGTTAAATGTCCGAGCAATTCCTTTATCGTCCATTTGCCTTCGGCGTAAGCGTGTAAACTTTTTTCCTCGCTTATCTGCTCGAAAATTTCCTGCAGCTCGGCTTGCTGATTTTCCAAAACCCGAACGATTTCCGTCTCGGGCACGAGCGAAACGTAAGTTTCGTAATATTCGTTGTATTCGGTTTTCTCGGGGCGTCTCATAATTTACACATCTTAACAAAAAATAAACGCGCGTCCGAATAGAAGAAGAAATCCGGCCACGAATTACACAAAATTAGACTAATAATATTTGTCTTTTATTAGTGTAATTCGCGGCTGGATTTCTTACAAAATTCAATATTTATTAATTATTGGTTTTTGCAGGCAATCGTGTGCGCCTCGCGCAAATCGGCGGTGATTCTGAGACGATTTTTTTCGTCTTCTTCCTTCAAAAGACAAATCACGTTGGCCTCGTTATGCTTGATGCATTTATCTTTTTTGTGCTTTTTGATTTCCTCGACAATCGATTCGGTCTGGTCGATGCAGACGAGCTTGTGATGCCCGCGTTTGCGCCTGTCCGTCTTGCGTTTCGAGATAATATAGACCGCCTTGACGTGCTCGAATTTTTCGTCGAGCGGGAAAATTTGAAAATCGTATTTTTCCTTTTTGCCGCGAAAAACCGCCGAGCCGATGGGTTTCGCTTTTTTATTTAAAACTTTCTTTTTCGGCGTGACCGCTTCGATTGATTTCGCCTCAAACTTTACTGCAACCGCCTTTTTAGAGGCTTTTTCAGCTTTCGCATTTTGTTTCGGCAGTTTTAATTCTTTCGCCGAGACTTTCGATTTCAGCTTGGGCGCGGCTTTTTGAGCGGAAATGATTTCAGTCTTTTTCGCCGTCGTCTTTACAATTTTTGCCGCTGTTTCGACTTTCGTTTTTTTGCTTTTTACAGGTGCTGCCGCAATTTTTGTTTTCTCGATTTTAACCGGCGATTTTGCTTTTTGAACAGAAACGGCGACTTTTGTTTTTGCCTTTTCGTTTTTGGATTTTACGATTGCCTTTTTTTCCTCAGCTTTCGGCTTCGCTGTTTTCGTCTGTGATTTAGACTTTTGAACAGGAACAATCGCTTTCGCCTTTTGAGTTTTCGGATTTTCTGATTTTTTTACAACTTCGACAGTTTTTTTCGTCGCCTTTGTTTTTAAATCTTTGCCGGCGAGAGCGACGGATTTTTTAACAACTCCGGCTTTTTTATTTTTTATGGAAACGACGGGCGCGGGTTTTTTCGCCTTCGCCTTTTCAATTTCGTCGTTTGCCGCTTTTGTTTGAGGTTTGGCGGAAATCGCTTTTTTATCTGCTTTCGTATTTTTGCCCGCAATCGCGGCGACGGTTTTTTTTGTCGTTTTAATGACGGCAGTTTTTTGTTTTACGGCAGAAAGCTTATTTTGCGCGATTGGTTTGCCGCTTTGCCCGGCTGAAACTTTTTTAGCCGCCGGTTTATTTTTAAGATTTTTTGTCGGCAAAGTCTGCTTTTCAGTTTTAGACCGAACAGCTTCGGTTTTCTGCTTTTGAATGATGACCTTCGCTGCGGTTAGTTTCTGCTTTTCCGGCTGTTTGACTGACTTGACGGAAGCCGAAAGCGGCCTTTTCGCTTTAATTTTTTCGGCTGTCGTTTTTGCCCCGGTTTTCGGAGTTTTTGATTCGATTTTCGCGGCGGCTTTTTTTACAACTTCACTTTTTTTAGCTTTTGCGGGTAGAGCTTTAACGCCCGAATCTTTCTTTTTCGGCGCGACGGCAAGGCTTTTTTTCTTTTCTTTAATCTCGCGTTTCATATCTCGTATTGTATCAGATATGAAACGTTGTTTCAAGCGTAGAAGGCGCTAGTTTTTCTCCGAAACTTCCTTAATATGATTGAGGACGCGCATATGAATTTGATGAATAATCTCGTCCGAAAACAACTGCCAGTAAAAATCCGGCGCGATGTCGTGCGTGTAAAAGGTCGTGCCTTCGACAACGGTTTTCCCGTCCTTTTCGTAAAGTCGAAATTGTCCGCGCTCGGATTTTATAAAATCCATATGCGCGGCGTGCAAATTTGAATAAAAGCTCGTTTCAATCATCGGTGCGGGCTGGGATTTGACGTCAAACGCCAGCAGATTCGGTTTTTCCCAGGCCGTAACCGGCTCGACGAACGCGCCCGTATTAAAATTGCAGTAACGCGTCGCGCCGACGCCCGCGCCTTCGATTTTCGCGTTGACGGGATATGCAAAACCGAGCCGCAAAATTCCTTCGGGCTGTTTTTCGATTTGCGGAAAAGCGACGACCGTTTCCCAGACTTTTTCAATCGGCGCTTCGATTTCGACGGTCGAGACGACTTTGTGTAAAATCGGTTTCGATTTGGTCGAAGTTTCGAATCCGAGCAGAAACGGGATTGAAAGAACCAAAAACAGCGAGACGTAATTTTTGACTCTTATTTCCTGAATCGCATAGGAAATAGCTTTCCCGATAAGAACTCCGAACAGATTGAGAATTAAAGCGAAAGGAGCCGCCATAACCAGACAAATTGCGCCTTCGAAAGCGATGACGAGGAGCACGAACGCGACCATCAAAATTGAAACCATGCTGACGGCGAAACATCTGCCGAAAGACTGCTCATTGTTCGGCGCGTAAATCAGCGTCGCTAAGATGCCCATTTGCACCGGCGAAAATACAAACAAAACCCATCCGTATTGCTGGAAAGCCCAGACCGACAAAACGGCCGTCCCGACAGACACAAATGCCGCGACAAACGCCGCCAGCCAAAATCTCACCGTATCGCTAATTGAATTTTCTAACATTTTTCCGCTCCTTTTTTCTTTTTTCGGAAACAAAAAGAAATCTTTGCTCGGACAGGGGCATCAGTTTTTCCGTAAACCGGACGCCGTTTTTTCTAAGCTCGTCGCGCAAAGCGTTTCCTCCGAAAAAGAGCAGAGTGCAATCAGCAGACCATTTGAGAAGACGCGGGAGTTTTTGCGTAAATTTATCGAGCGCGCGGCACAAAACGTAGGAAGCATCGGGCTTTCCGAGTTCTTCAAACTGCCGGTTGAGAATTTCGGCGCGCCTTTTCAATTCGCATTTTGCCAAAACTTCCCGTAAAAAATTCGCTTTTTTCAATTTCGATTCAATCAGAAATCCGCGCAAATCTTCGCGCGCGAGCAGACACGGAATCGAAGGCAGCCCGGCGCCCGTCCCGACATCGGCAAATTTTGCTTTGCGCGGCAAAAATTCCAAAATCGTCAAAGATTCCAAAACGTGCCGCGTGGCAAATTCTTCCGCCGTCGAGGGCGCGACGAGATGCAGAAGCGCATTGTGTTTTTGAATTAGCTCGTAATAATCGGCGAGAGCGAGAATTTTTTCGTCCGCCAGCTTTAGCCCGAAAGCGGCTTGATGTTTTTCGACCGCTTCGATAAATTCCTTTCTCATTAAAAGGAATTAAAACGCAATGCGGCGCAGAAGGCAAAGAAAAAGGATGAAGAAAATTTATTCTTTATTTTCAAAAATTGGTGATGTAAAAAATCTATCGTCCAGGTGTCTTTTTTTACACGGTTGCCGCACTGTTAAGTGACAATAAATTTTGCGGCCGGATTTTCGCCGGACGGTTTATCTCTACAAGGGGAAGAATGAATATTAAAAACGCTAATCGCCGATTGCCTTCGCTCTCGTGCTCTCATTTATTCAAAATATTTTTATTAATCATAATTTTTTGTTTGCCGGCCGTAATAAGTGTGCGGGCGCAGACTATCAATGCTTTATCTTCAAACATTCTTCCGCGTTCGGGGCGTTTGAAGATTTCGGGTTTCGATTTCGGCGCGACGCAAAGCGCCGTCTCGGGCGTCGTCCGCATCAATGGCGTGGCTGCGCCGGTCAGCAGTTGGACAAATGAGGAGATTACGGCTTATGTCCCGGAAACGGCTCCGCTTGGCACGGGCAGCGTCCAGGTCAGCTACGGCAACGGCGGCGGTAACTCCTTCGCATTCGAAGTAACTTTGCGCCCGAGCGCCGAAGGACGTGTGAAATGGCGCTTTCAGGCTAACGACGATTATATCTACGGTCGTCCGGGAGTAAACGCAACTGACGGAACGATTTATGTTCTTGGAATCAACGGGCATTTGTATGCGCTGACGCCCGACGGCGGTTTGAAGTGGATTTTTACTACAAGGAGTTTTCCGTCTTACCAATCGGTCTCTGTCGGCGCGAACGGCACGATTTATTTTGCAGGCGGCAATGTCGTTTTCGCCGTAAATCCGGACGGCAGTTTGAAATGGCAGGTTGCCAATCCGAGCGGCGGGTCAGTCGCCGCCGGGCCGAACGTCGGGCCGGACGGCAACATTTACGCGGTCTTTGACCAGGCCGCCACGCCGCAGCTCGGCGCTGTAACCATTTCGCCGGAAGGAGTGGTTCTGCAAAATCGCAAAGGCTATCTCCAGCCGCGCGGCCAGACGTTTATTGTTCGTGAGATTGTCTTCGGCAGCGGACGATTTTATTTTCACGGGTTGAACAATACGGATTTTAACACCAACGGGCTTGAAATTTTTCAGCTTGGAGGAACTTATAACAGAACAATTCTGAGCAGCGGGCAGCCGGTCGTCGCGCCGGACGGAACGTTTTATTCGACGATTGGCGGAAATCCCGGAACGCCCGAGCGTCTCGGCGCATATGCGCCGAACGGCGATTTGCTGCGCACGCTTTTGCCGACGGAAACGCGCCTGACCGCTCCCGATGTCGGCGCGGACGGGACAATTTATATCGGTCATAATTTTACGAGCGTTTCCGCTTATACTCCGGCCGGAGCGCGACGATGGCAGTTTCCGGTCAGCTTTGCGGGCAATCCGGTCGTCAATTCGCAAAATACGGTCGTCGCCGTCGCCGATTTATCGGGCGACGACCCGTCGCACATCTACGGCATCAACGCCAGCAACGGGCAATCGCTCTGGACGGTTGATTTACCGTCAGAAAACGGAGGCAAAATCGCCGCCGTGGCGCGTTTGAAATTTTCGCCGGACGGCGCGACCGTTTATGCCGGAACCGATTATTTTAACCAGACTCCCGATACTTATTGCTATTTTTACGCTATACAGGCAACCGATACGCCGTCGCACACGGCAACGACCAATCAGGCAAAATTCGATTTCGACGGCGACGGTAAAACCGACATATCGCTTTTTCGCGGTGCTGCCGGCCAATGGTGGATGAATCTTAGTTCGACAAATCAAACGATTACCGCGCAATTTGGCAACTCGTCCGATACATTGACGCCCGGAGATTTTACCGGCGACGGCAAAACCGACATCGGTGTTTTCCGACCTGCTTCAGCTGAATGGTTTATTTTGAGAAGCGAAGACAATTCATTTTACTCATTCCCGTTCGGAGCAAACGGAGATATCCCGATTGTCGGCGATTTCGATGCCGACGGTAAAGCGGACGCGGGTATTTTCCGTCCTTCAAATTCGACCTGGTATATCCGGAAATCAGCGGGCGGAACAACCATCCAACAGTTCGGGCAAACGGGCGACGTTCCCGTCGTTGCCGATTATGACGGCGACGGCAAATCGGATATTGCCGTTTATCGAGTATCTCAAGGAGAATGGTGGATAAACAGAAGCAATTTGGGAACAATCGCCTTCCGATTCGGTAATTCCAACGATAAGCCCGTTCAGGGAGATTACACCGGAGACGGTAAAGCAGATGTTGCTTTCTTCAGACCTGCAACCGGAGAATGGTTTGTCCTCAGAAGCGAGAATCAAAGCTATTATTCTTTTCCATTCGGCGCAAATGGCGACACGCCCGCACCGGGCGATTATGACGGCGATGGGAAAATGGATGCGACTGTTTTCAGAACATCGAACAATACGTGGTATTCGCAAAGAACGACGGCCGGAACTTTGATTCAGGCTTTCGGTCAATCGGGCGACAAGCCTGTTCCCAATGCTTTCGTTCCGTAAATTAAATCGGACAAACTGTTAAATAGTAAAAAGAGGAAGTCGGTAAGTAATCACGTAAACCGACTTCCTCTTTTTACGTTTGTATTATCTTCAAGCTGCTTTTGAAACCGGTTCATAATATAGCCGGTTTCCGCGCGGCAGCGAACGGCACGTATCTTTCTGATTTTTACTTTTTCGGAACATCTTCATCATTCGGGGCGTAAGTCCGACCGAACCACATCTAAATGGAGACGAAATTAAATGATACAAACTCCGATTGAGAAATCGCCACAGTTCTATGCCCGGCTCGGCGGCGCTTTATACCTGATTATCATTGCTCTCGGCATCTTTGCCCAGGTGTTCGTGCGAGACAAGATAGTCGTATCCGGTGATGCCGCCGCGACCGCCGCGAACCTGACGTCGATGGAATCACTCTGGCGCTTCGGCATCGCCTCCGAATTTCTTGCGGTGATTTGCACCATCCTGTTGGCTATGGTCTACTTTTTCCTGCTCAGGCCCGTTAGCAAAGAACTCAACCTGCTTGCGGCTTTGTTCAGGCTGACGGCAATCATTGTGCAAACCGTCTCTCTGGTCTATCTCGTCACGGCATTGTTCCCTTTGACTAATGCCGCGTTCACCAAAGCGTTTACGCCGGAGCAACTCTACGCTCTGACCGGTCTTGCGATTAAATCGCACGGCTACGGCTTTAGCGTTGCACTGCTCTTCACCGGCTGCACCTTTCTCGTTCACGGCTACCTCATCTTTAAGTCGGGTTATCTGCCCAGAGCGCTCGGCGTCATGATTCAAATTGCCGGTCTGGGTTATATATCAAACGGTTTTGCCATTATCCTGTATCCCGCTATCGCGAACATGGTATTTCTCGCGATTATACTTCCTGTATTTATCGGCGAGACGTCACTCAGCCTATGGCTTCTGATTAAAGGCGTGAACATTCCGAAGTGGAACGAGCGTACAGGCATCGCACCGGGCAGGGCACTGCCTTGATACGGTAGAGGTCAACAGTTCAAACTGTTACTGGCTACCAATTTTCTTTTTTTGAAAAGATGCTTTCAAAGAGCTTTGTTAAGAACAACTTGGCAGAGTTCTTTTTATATTCCGACATACTTCATTTTTCGCATTTCAAATATCGACAAATTCGCTTTTCCCTTTTCATTCACCTTTATACATTAATTCCCTATCTCCAGTCTTTGCTTTGCCCGGAAAATATCTAAGGATAACGCCGGCTGCGGCTTTCATTGATATGGAGTTAAAACTTACTGACAATTAAAATAATCTTCGCTGCCCGTCCACGATTTCTTCAATAATCCTTTCCACATCGCTTTCTTCCGCCGTCTCGCAATCCCTGACGACCGCGCGTTTTTGTGACTCGGACAGCTCGCGCCAAACTTTGAGCAATTCGGAAGATTGATTGATAAAATAGATTGTTCTGTTCGGTGTCATTATTTTATTGCCGACCGAAATAAATATTCACATAAGAGAGTTAGATAAGAAGAGAGTTGGATAAATCACAATGGTAAAGGTCGAAGTCGGCTTCGATGCGCTTTGACCTTTTTGTAAATCAGGCGTGAGTGCTAAAACTTTGAAAAACCAATAAATATTGTGGTGCGGACGAATGGAATCGAACCATCACGAGCTTGCGCTCACAGGCTTCTGAGACCTGCGCGTCTACCAGTTCCGCCACGTCCGCGTGAAAAGGCAAAAATTAGAATACAATCTGCCGCCGAAAATGGCAAAAGCAGAATTTATCTTCTGCTGCGGCGAACGCAGCTGAAAATAAAAGCTTTCAAAGTCGGCCGGAATCGGTTTGTCTTCGGAAATTCCGAAATGGGTTACGGAAAATTGCCCTGATTTTTTAAGAGAAGATATTTTTTGGCGCTCGGCAGAATAATATCTGTTTTTCCGTCGCCGTCGAAGTCTCCGGCAGCGTAACCGTTGATATAAAAGCACAATCCCTCAAATCAGACGTAAGATTTAGGAAACAGTGATATTCTCGGTATTTTAAGCTGCCGAAAACGTCGATGTTTTGGTATTTTTGAAAATGTCCCTATATCATAAAAGCAATGGCAGATAATCTGGCGAAAAATTTAGCCGAGGTCGAAAGGGAAATCGCGCGGGCGGCGCAGAAAGCGGGACGAAACGCGGATAAAATAAAACTTATCGCCGTCAGCAAAACTCATCCGGCCGCGACCGTCCGAAAAGCAATCGAAGCGGGCGCGCGTGTTTTCGGCGAAAATAAAATTCAGGAAGCCGAAGCGAAAATATTGGAAATCGGGCGCGAATCTGCGGAATGGCATCTCATCGGCCATCTCCAGTCGAACAAAGCGCGCAAGGCGGTAAAGCTTTTCGACGTCATTCACACGCTCGATTCAATCGAACTTGCCGACCGCCTGGAGCGTATCTGTCTTGAGGAAAAACGCGAAAATTTGCGGGTCTTGATTCAGGTCGATTTAGCCGGAGAGACGACAAAATCGGGAGTTGCGGAAAAGGATTTACCGGAATTAATCGAATTTCTGCGCGGTTGCCGATGCGTTAAATTTGCGGGTTTTATGATTTTGCCGCCGTTTTTTGACGACGCCGAACGGGCGCGGCCGTTTTTCAGATGTTTGCGCAAAATCCGCGACGAGCTTTTGCCGGCGGGCGAGCTTTCGATGGGAATGAGCCACGATTTTTCTGTTGCCATCGAAGAAGGCGCAACGCTCGTCCGCGTCGGGACGGCGATTTTCGGCGAGCGAAATGTAAGGGCGGACTCACACTAAAAGGCGGAAAATTTTAATTTTATGTTGACAAGCTTAGTTTTTCCGATTATTCAAACAATTGTTATTTACGCGCTTCTGATATTTGTCGCGTTTTTGATTGTGCGGCTCATTTTTAATTATTCCGACCCGAATCCGTTCGGCAAAATCGGCCGATTTTCCTATCATCTGAAAAAACGCACCGACAGCTTTGTTTACCCGGCGGCGCGGCTGCTGGCAAGTTTTCGCATCGACACGCGGCTCGCGCCGATTGTGACGATGCTGATTGCCGTTGCGATTGCGTTTTTCCTGCTGCAAATCGTCGGAAACACATTTTTTATCATCGACGAATTATCCGCGGGCATCCTTAACGGTAACGCCAAAGCGATAATCGGAATTGTGCTTTACGCGATTTTGAGCATTCTGGTTTTGTTTATTTTTATACGTTTTATCGCGTCGTGGTTTGTCTTTACGCGCAACACGTTTTTCGGTTTCGTCCAGCGCGTGACCGACCCGATTTTGATTCCGTTCGGGCGCTGGATTCCGCGCGTCGGAATGCTCGATATATCGGCGATGATTCTTTTGATTTTAATCCATCTGGTGCAAAACTTTATTCTCCGGGCGCTTGTTTTTTAGCGAGCAGCAAATGGTTTCAAGTTTCAGGAATTTAACTTGAAGCCTGAAACTTATAGTGATTAGATTTACCGAAAAAGACGGCGCGATAATTTTTACGGTGAGAGTCGTGCCGCGGACTGCAAAAAGCGAAATTGCGGGCACGCTTGAAGGCGCTTTAAAGGTCAGAATCAACGCGCCGCCGATTGATGGCGCGGCCAATGCGGAGCTCGTTAAATTTCTGGCGAAAACGCTCGGCGTGGCAAAACGCGAAGTGGAAATTATCAAAGGACAGACTTCGAAAACAAAGCAGGTTAAAATCTCAAATGCGGCGCGCGAAAAGCTCTCGGAAATCGTAAATTTGAAATAATATTATCGCGCATGATATTCTGCCTTTTCTAAAATTCATCAATTTAAAAAGGAAATTTTACAATGTCTGGACATTCCAAGTGGCACACAATCAAACACAAAAAAGGCGCGCTCGACGCTAAGCGCGGCAAAATTTTCACAAAACTTATTAAAGAAATCACGGTCGCCGCGCGAACGGGCGGAAGCGGCGACGTCGACGCCAACGCGCGTCTGAGAAAGGCCGTCACGGACGCCAAAGCGCAGAATATGCCGAACGACACCATCGACCGCGCCATCAAACGCGGCACGGGCGAGCTCGAAGGCGTCAATTACGACGAAATCACATACGAAGGCTACGGCATCGGCGGCGTCGCGATGCTTGTCGAGACGATGACCGACAATCGCAACCGGACGGTCGCCGAAATTCGGCATTTGTTTTCAAAAAACGGCGGAAATATGGGCGAATCCGGCTCGGTCGCGTGGATGTTCGACAAAAAAGGCCTGATTATCGTCGATAAATCGGCAAAAAGCGAAGACGAGCTTTTCGAAATCATTTCCGAAGCCGGCGCCGACGATATGCAGGACGAAGGCGACGTTTACGAAATCTACACCGCGCCGGAAAATTTCGACGCCGTCAGCGACGCGCTAAAAGCGGCGGGCATCGAACCGCAGGCGGCGGAAATCTCGATGATTCCGCAAAATTACATTCGTCTCGAAGGCGCCGACGCCAAACAGATGCTCAAGCTTTACGAGGCGATTGACGACAACGACGACGTGCAGAAGGTTTACGCCAATTTCGATATCGACGAATCGGAAATGGAATAATTTCAAACGACGAAAAAAGTTCTTGACTTATTACAAATTATCCATAAAATAAGATAAGATATCCACAAAAGAGGATGAAAGTTTTAGGCATTGACCCGGGAAGCGAAACTCTCGGCTGGGGCGTGGTCGAAGGAAGCGGATTAAAGTATTCCCTGATTGACTTCGGCACGGTTAAATCCAGCCCGAAAGAAAGTTTTTCAAAACGGCTTTTGAAAATCTACGAAGGCGTCGAGGCGGTTATCGCAAAATTTCAGCCCGACGTTATATCGGTCGAAGAAGCGTTTTATGCAAACAACGTCAAGGTCGCTTTGAAGCTCGGACAGGTGCGCGGCGTCGTGCTTTTGTCGGGCGAAAAAAACAATCTTGAGATTGCCGAATACAGCCCGCGGCTTATCAAGCAGACGGTCGTCGGCTACGGCAATGCCGAAAAACACCAGGTTCAGGAAATGGTCAGGCTGCTTTTGAAAATGAAGGAAGTGCCGCAGCCGCACGATGCGGCCGACGCGCTGGCCATCGCCATCTGCCACTTTCACCACGCTGGAATGCAGAATCGAATCTTAAACGCCGGATTTAGGAAGTAAATTTCCAATCGTCACACGGGAAAACACATAATTTATATATTCTTTCGGCTTTATAAGTTTTACCCGAATCCCGATTTGCGAGAGGAATTTAACTTATGAAACGCTCATCTTTGTTGTCGTTTCTGCTCGTTTTTCTAATTTTTAATTCTAATGCGCCGGCGCAGAAAAAGCGTGTTCCGAAAGCGGCGACGCCCGTGCAAAAATCCGCGGCAAATACGAACGCGGCGATTGTCGTCAACGAGCGCCTCGCGGTTTTGCGCGCCGGGCCGAGTCTTTACGCCAGACCGATTCAGCGCATGCGCGTTGGCCGAACGATTCAGATTTCCGGCTCGAAACGAGCCGACGGCGTCACGTTTTATCGCGTCACGGCGCTGCCTAAAATTTTCGGATGGGTGCAGTCGGACGCGGTCGTCGCAAAAACGAAACGCGGCGACGACGAGCGCCTGGCAAAGCTCGTGCAGGCGGCCAACGGGTTCGGGCAAATCGAATGCGCGATGCTTTTTCTCGAAACTTTCGCCGGTTCCGCGCTTCGTCCCGGAATTCTTTTGCTTTTGGGCGATTTGATAGAAGATTCGGCTTTGAAGCTTTCGGCCGAAGCGACCAGAAGACTAAACCGTCGCGAGATGGCGGCATCGGGCGCGCCGGTTCACAGTTTTTATCTCAACTATGTAAGTTTAGACCGCTATCGCAAGCTCGGCGTCGATTTTTTGTTTAATTCGAGCACCAAGCTTTTTCACTACGACGGCGCGGGCTGGAAGGAAATCGTCGCCAAATTTCCGAAATCTTCCGAAGCGGCGGAAGCGCAGAGACGGCTCGACGAGCTGAAAGTGAAAATGGAAGCGAAAGAAAAATGAGAATTGAGAACTGAAAACTGGTACCAGAAAAAAAGATTCTTAATTTTTCACTTTTCACTTTCTCAATCTGCATCGACCATTTTGCTCGAACGCTCGGCCGCGAGCATAAAGTTCGGCAGAATGCGAAAGCGCACCAGGCCGGCGTCTACCGTTTGGCCTATCGAAAGCGGAAAAACCGTGGTTTCGGTTTTCGGGCGCGTGACGATAATCGGCTGCGCGGCGGACAAGTCCAGGCGAACGACGACGCGCTCGAACGCGCCGACGAAATTGACTTCTTCGACGACGCCTCCGGTCAGTTTCTGGTAATGCTGCGTCAGATTTTCCGGTTTCCTGAGAAAAACGTCTTCGGGCCGAAAGACCAGTTTGACCGATTGACCTTCCTTAAATTTTACCTCGTCCTCGATTTCGAGCGTGATGTTTTCGGTTTCGAAATTTCGCCCGCTGATGACGCCGAGCAGAAGATTAGCCGCGCCTAAAAACTTCGCCACGTATTCGGTTTCCGGTTTGTTGTAAACGTCAAAGGGCGTTCCGATTTGCTCCAGACGCCCGGCGTTTAGAACGGCGATGCGGTCGCCGAGTTCGAGCGCTTCTTCCTGGTCGTGCGTGATAAAAATCGAAGGTTTGTTGATTTGTTTGAGCAGCGCGCGGATTTCGCGGCGAAGCGTCGTCCGAATCTGCGCGTCGAGCGCGCCGAACGGTTCGTCAAACAGCAGGACTTCGGGCTCGTAGGCGAGCGCGCGGGCGATGGCGACCCGCTGCTGCTGCCCGCCGGAGAGCTGCGAAGGATATTTTTTGCGATGTTCTTCGAGATGCACAAGTTCTATCAGGCGATTGAGCGTTTCCTTGATTTCAGTTTTCGATTTTCGGCGCAGGCGCAGACCGTAGCCGATATTGTGCTCGACGTTCATTTTCGGGAAAAGCGCGTAGGATTGAAAGATGACGCCCGTTCCGCGCTCGCGCGCCGGAAGCTCGGTGACGTCTTTGCCGTGCAGAATAATGCTGCCCGAATCGGGATTTTCGAGACCGGCGATAATGCGCAGAATGGTTGTTTTGCCCGAACCGGAAGCGCCGAGCAAAACGAGAATCTCGCCTTCATCGACGTCGAAATTTATGTCTTCGAGCACCACCGACGCGCCGAATTTTTTGCTGACGCTCCGGACGCTGGCGGCGATTAATTTATTTTCGTCAGTCTGCATAATAGTCAGAACCACCTGCGGTAGCGGTGGGCAAATTGATTTGGGATTTGCGAACGCGAATTTGGGACTGGTCGATAATTAAACAGCAAATCCACAATCCCAAATCATAAATCCGCAATCGTTTAGCCGCCCGCTACCGCAGGCGGTTCTGACTCAATCCACATCGAGCCAGTCGCGAGCAAAAAATAAAATGCTGAAAATCAGGAACGAAAAAATCGCCAGCACAATCGCGATGGCGTTGGCCGCCTCGACCTGTCCTTCGTTAAATTTGGCGAAAATATAAAGCGGCGCGGTCTGCGTTCGCATCGCCAGATTTCCCGAAACCAAAATCGTCGAGCCGAACTCGCCGACCGCGCGCGCAAAAGTCAAAAGCGCGCCCGTCACAATCGCGCCGCGTAAACTTGGCAGAGTTACGTGCCAGAACGTCTGCCAGCGCGTCGCGCCCATCGTCGCCGACGCTTCTTCGAGCGATTTGTTCATCGTCTCGAAAACCGGCTTGATAACGCCGAAAGCGAGCGGAAACGTGACGAAAATATTCGCCAGGATTATCGCCGTCGCCGTAAACATTATCTGCGTATTCGTCGGAACATAATATGCTAAATAATCGCTGTATTGTTGAAGCCATTCCTTGAAGTTTTGAAGTGTTGCGGATAACGGCACAAGATACTTTCCTAAAATTCCGAAAGGCCCCCAGAGCAGAAGAAGCGCAAAGCCCGCGACGGCAGTCGGAATCGCCGTCGGTAGACTGATGGTGACAATCAGCGCGTTGCGTCCCCAGAAATTGTATTTTGAAAGCACGTAGGCGGCGAAAAGCCCGAAAAGAACGTTGAAAATCGTCGCCCAAAAGCTCGTCACAATCGAAAGCTGAAGCGCGAAAATCGCTTCGGGCGCAATTAGCGCCGCCCAGAAACGGCCGAGGCCGTTGCTCGTTCCGAAAATAAAAATCGAAGCCAGCGGAAGCAAAATGAGCGGGAACATAATCGCAATCATCGAGAAAATGCTCAACGGTCTGACGAGGTCGAAACCCCTGACGTGGCGGACGTTTGAAAGATTTGCGCTCATAGGTTTTTAGCTGAGAACTGATTTTATTATTTATCTTTCAGCTTTCACTTCTTCTGCACTTTATCGCGGAAAACGCCTTCGATAATTTCGGGATAGGCGCGCGACCAGCCGCCGAGATATTCGACCGTAAAAGGCATCTCGATATTGGCAAACTCTTTTTTCTCGGCGTTAAACGAGTCGTTTGTGACCGAGCGAAAATTATATTTGACGAACGCTTTTTGCGCCTCGTCGCTCCAGAGATATTCGAGAAACGCCTGGACGGCCGGGCGCTCGGTCGAATCGACGTTGCGGTCGATAATAACGGCCGGATGCTCGCTGAAAATAGTCGATTTCGGAACGACTATGTCGACGGGCGCGCCCGCCTGCTTCATCATCAGGCCTTCGAGCTCGTATGTAATCAAAACGTCGCCGTAGCCGGTTTCAAACTGCGTCCGGGCGGCGCGCGCCGAGTCGGGCGTGGCGCGGACGTTGTTCCAGATTGATTTTAAGGTCTGCTCGGCTTTATTGGCGTCTTTCGCGCCGGCCTGCTCGCTCTTTTTCAATTCCGAGCCGTAAATCGCCAAAATCGACCACTGCGCGCCGCCCGAGCTGACCGGGTCGGGATGAATTACCTGCACGCCTTCGCGCGCCAAATCGGGAAAATCCTGTATGTTTTTCGGATTGCCTTTACGGACGAGAATTATAAACGGGGTTTTGTTGACGATGCCTTTATTCGGCAAGCTTCTCCAATCGCCCGACACCGCGCCGCCCTGCGCGAGACGGTCGACGTCGCGCTCGATGGAAAGAATCGCAAGGTCGGCGGGCGCGCCCTGCAAAATCTGGTTGGTGACGGTTTCCGAGCCGGCAAACGAAGAAACAAAATTAACGTCCTCGCCGTGCTCTTTTTTCCATTTGGCGGCAAACGCCGGATAAATTTCCTTTTCGAGCGCTTCCTTCATAATCGAAAAACCGTAAACGGTAATCGTTCGCCCGCCTTTGCTGTCGGGCGCGCTCGGCAGACAGCCGCTCGATAATATGAGCGAAGCCAAAATTGCCGAAAAGAGTAAATTTTTTAGAAATTTCATCACCTTTTTCTCCCTTTTTACAGCTTTATCTTCCAAGTCGTTCCGATAACGTTCAAATCGCCCGGAATCGAAAACGCGTCGTTTTGCCGCAAGTAATAAACATCGAGCGAGAGTTTTTTATTCAGCGTTTTGGTGACGCCGACCGTCAAGCGATTGCGCGAAAAGCGGTCGAGCGCCGAATCGTAAAAAACTTCTTCGGTGACGTAAAATTTTGCGCCCGGAATAAATTTTTTCGGTATCTCTTTTTCAAACGTCAACGACGGTCGGTAGCGCCACGAGCTGCGCGGGCTGCGGATTCGCCATTCAAACTGGCTGCGGTGCGAAAGACCGAACGCTTTTATCGGGAAGTGATAGCGCGCGTAAAAAACGAGCCGATTTTCGCGACGGAATAGTCCGTGCGAATTTCGCGCGGTGATGTTTACATAAGACGAAGAGAACGATAAATCTTTTGTCGGCTTGAAAACAAAACCGACGCCGACGCGCGTTTCGTTGACGCGCGTGATATTTTTACCGAACCGAAGCGTTCCCGACAGAAAAAAATCAAATTCTTTGGTCATCGGGACGGTCAGCTGAACGTCGTTCCACGATTGATTGTCGTCGCGGTCAACCGTCGCCTGCGCGCAGATTGCCAGCGAACAAAAAGCGATTAGGCATAAAACGAGAGTTATTTTCAAAATCATTTCCGCGCCTCCTTCCAAATACAAAAAAGGTGTTGAAGTCCACAGTGAGCTTCAACACCTTTCGGCATAATTGCAGTGTCCTTCTTCGATAATGCCTGCGAGGTTAGCTGTCGGGCTGGAAGCGAAGAATCTTCTGCGCTTTTAACGCTTCGCCCCGAATTTTGCCGCCGGCAAAAATTTTGGTTCCCCCGCGTTGTTTTTTCGAAAACAACTTCGGCTGTATAAATTGTGTTAGACAGTTTAGCGAATCGGAAGCGGTTTTGGCAAGGCTTTTTTTGATTATTGACAAAGCATCTCGCCGCGTAATATTCTCTTGCCACAAGGGACAAAGCATTGTTTGAAATCGTTGAATTTCTCCGGGAAAATTTATGAATTTTGGTTTTATCATCGATAACCGCAAGTGTATCGGCTGTCACGCCTGTACGGTGGCGTGCAAAGCGGAGCACGAAGTTCCAATCGGCGTCAATCGAACGTGGGTAAAATACATCGAAAAAGGAACTTTTCCCGACACGCGGAGACTTTTTTCGGTGATGCGCTGCAACCACTGCGCCGACGCGCCGTGCGTCGAAATTTGTCCGGTGACGGCGCTTTTTACGCGCTCGGACGGCATCGTCGATTTCGACAGCCGGCGTTGTATCGGCTGCAAAGCCTGCACGCAGGCCTGTCCCTACGACGCGCTCTACATGCACCCGGACGAGCACACGGCGGCGAAATGCAACTACTGCTCGCACCGCACCGACATCGGACTCGAACCGGCCTGCGTCAATGTCTGTCCCGAACACGCGATTATCTCCGGCGATATGGACAACCCCGCGACCGAGATTTCGCAGCTTTTAGCGCGCGAATCGGTTCAGGTTCGCAAACCGGAAAAAGGCACAAAGCCGAAGCTTTTCTACATCGACGGCGATGCCGCGTCCTTAAAACCGACCGACACCAATCCCGACACCGATTATATGTGGTCGAGCCAATCGTCGGGCGTCGGGCATTACGCCAAATTCGCCGAAGAAAAAATAAAAATTAACGCCGACAAAACCGTGCCGCAGGAGCTCGTCCAAATCGAGCCGCGCGGCAAATCGAAATCCGCTTCGGAAAGCCCGCGACGCGTTTACGACGCGCCCGGCAAAGGCACGCTCTGGGGCTGGGAGGTTTCGGCTTACGTCTGGACGAAAGCGATTGCCGCGGGCGCATTTATCGTTCCAATTTTAGGCGGCTTTTTTATGGAAATTCCCGATGTGCTGAAACGCGTCGGCGCTGTCATTGCGTTTATATTTTTAGCCGTCACGGGCGTTTTGCTGATAATGGATTTAGGCCGCCCCGATAGATTTCTAAACGTCCTTTTGCGCCCGCAGTTCAAATCGTGGCTCTCGCGCGGCGCGTATATCATCACCGTTTACGGCGGGCTTTTGACGCTCTGGCTGGCCGCTTCGTTTTTGAATTTCGGAAGCGTTTTAAAATATATCGAGCCGCTCGGCGTCGTCTTCGCGCTGCTTTCGGCCGTTTACACCGCGTTTCTGTTCGCGCAGGCGAAAGGCCGCGATTTCTGGCAGAGCCCGATGCTCGGTCTGCATATGCTGATTCACGCGCTGATGGCCGGATTGGCCGTTTTTCTGGTCGCGAGCTTAATCACGCCGATGAGCGTCAGATTTCTGATGGCTTTGACGTTTTTGACAATCATAATCTTGATTTTTCACCTGATAACTTTAGCTATCGAGTTGACGACGACGCACACGACCGACGACGCGCACGCCACCGTAAAAATGATTACAAACGGCGAATTCAGCCGCCCGTTCTGGTTCGGAATGATTCTCGCCGGCAACACTTTGCCTCTGCTTTTTCTTTTAGCCGGACAAATCTGGGCGTTTGCTTTAGCGGGAGTTTTGATTTTAACGGGTTTATATTTCGCCGAACACATCTGGGTCAAAGCGCCGCAGAGAATTCCTCTGAGTTAAAAATTTTATGCAAAAACACAATCCGTCATTTATCGAACGCATCGCCGAGAAACTGCATTTAATCGAAAATTTGCATAAGGAAGAATCGTTTGAGCTTCCGCGTCTGACCGAACCGGGCCAATTGACCGATTATCCGCCGCCGGAAAAATGGGACGATTGGACTGAATACGAGGCGCTGAGCGGGCAGCGCCGCGAGAAGAAAAATTATATGATTATCCCGACGACCTGTTTCAACTGCGAAGCGGGCTGCGGGCTGCTCGGTTATGTCGATAAGGAAACGCTCAAAATACGCAAATTTGAAGGCAATCCGTATCATCCGGGAAGTCGCGGGCGGAACTGCGCGAAAGGGCCGGCGACGATAAATCAGATTAACGATACGGACAGAATTTTGTATCCGATGCGGCGCAAGGGCGCGCGCGGCGGCGGCGAATGGGAAAGAGTTTCGTGGGACGATGTTTTGGACGACATCGCGGCGAAAATTCGCAGGGCTTTGCAGGAAGACCGCCGCAACGAAGTCGTCTATCACGTCGGGCGTCCCGGTCACGAAGGTTTTATCGACCGCATTTTGCAGGCGTGGGGCGTTGACGGGCACAACTCGCACACGAACATCTGTTCGGCCGGAGCGCGTTTCGGCTACGCGATTTGGCAGGGCGCCGACCGGCCCTCGCCCGACCACGGCAACGCGCAGTTTATCTTTTTAATTTCGGCGCATCTCGAATCCGGTCATTATTTTAACCCGCACGCGCAGCGCATCATCGAGGGAATGATGAACGGCGCAAAGCTCGCCGTGATGGACACCAGGCTTTCAAACACGGCTTCGATGGCCGACTACTGGATGCCCTCGTATCCGGGCAGCGAAGCGGCCGTGCTTTTGGCGATGGCGAACATTTTGATTCGCGAACGTCTATTCAACGAAGAATTTTTGCGAAACTGGGTAAACTGGCGCGAATCTTTGCAGGAACTGAATCCGCACGTCGACGTTACTTTCGAGAATTTCATTACCGTTCTGGAAAATCTATACGCCGAATACACGCCCGAATTCGCCGAACAGGAAAGCGGCGTAACGGCCTCGATGATTGAGGAAGTCGCACGGCAAATCGGGCGCGCCGGAACGAGATTTTCGGCGCACAACTGGCGCAGCGCCGGAAGCGGAAACTTGGGCGGCTGGGCGGTCGCGCGCTGTCTGCATTTTCTCAACGTTTTGACCGGAAGCGTCGGCACGGTCGGCGGAACTTTGCCGTCGGCGTGGAACAAATTCAAACCGAAAAGCTTTTCGACGCCGCCCGCGCAGAAATTCTGGAACGAGCTCCATTTTCCGCTCGAATACCCGCTCTCGCATTACGAGATGAGCTTTCTGCTGCCGCATTTTTTGAAGGAAAATCGGGGAAAGCTGGCCGTTTATTTTACGCGCGTTTTCAACCCGGTCTGGACTTATCCCGACGGTTTTACATGGATTGAAGCCTTGTCGGACGAGAAAAAAATCGGTCTTCACGTCGCGCTCACGCCGACCTGGAACGAGACGGCTTATTTTGCCGATTACGTTTTGCCGATGGGACACAGCAGCGAGCGCCACGATTTGACGAGCTACGAGACGCATTCGGGAATGTGGATTTCTTTCCGCCAGCCGGTTTTGCGCGAAGCGGCGCGAAAAATGGGCAAAGAAGTAAAATTTACATACGAGACGAATCCGGGCGAAGTCTGGGAAGAAGACGAATTCTGGTTCGAGCTTTCGTGGCGAATCGACCCGGACGGCGAGCTCGGAATCCGCAAACATTTCATCTCGCCGTATCGCGAGGGCGAAAAAATCACGATTGACGAATATTACCGGTATATTTTTGAAAATACGAAAGGCTTGCCCGACGTGGCCGCCAAAGAAAATCTGACGGCGCTCGAATATATGCGCAAATACGGCGCGTTCGAGGTTGAAAAAGCGGTTTACAACAAACATCTCGACCCGCTTCCCGAGACGGATTTGGAGGGCACGCAAATTGACAAAGACACGGGCTCGGTGCGAAAAAACGGCAAAATAACGGGCGTCGTCATCGACGGCATTCCGCGCGTCGGATTTAACACGCCTTCGCGCAAACAGGAATTTTATTCGGCCACGACCAAAGATTGGGGCTGGTCGGAATACGCCGTTCCGACATACGTTAAAAGTCATATTCATCCGGAAAATCTAGGTGAAAACGAGATTGTTCTCGTGCCGACGTTTCGCCTGCCGACTTTGATTCACACGCGTTCGGGAAACGCCAAATGGCTCGCCGAAATCTCGCATCGCAACCCGCTCTGGATGCATACGTCGGACGCCGAACGGTGGGGAATAAAAACCGGCGACCTGGTGCGCATCTCGACCGAAATCGGATATTTCGTCAACCGCGCGTGGGTCACCGAAGGAATGAAGCCGGGCGTCGTCGCCTGCTCGCATCACATCGGGCGCTGGCGACGCGCGCAGGACGCCAAAAACAACCGCTGGGCGACGAATCAGGTTTCGATTGACGAAGTCGAAAAAGGCAAATGGAAAATGTCGGTCGTCGAAGGCATCGGCGCATACAAAAGCGCCGACCCCGACACTTCGCGGATTTTCTGGACGGACGGCGGCGTTCATCAAAACATCACTTTTCCGGTTCATCCCGACCCGGTTTCGGGAATGCACTGCTGGCATCAAAAAGTGATAATCGAAAAAGCGCGCGCGGGCGACAAATACGGAGACGTTTTTGTCGATACGGAAAAATCTTTCGCCGTTTACAAAAAATGGCTCGGATGGACGCGTCCCGCGCCCGGGCCGGACAATCTGCGCCGTCCTTTGTGGCTCGCGCGGCCGCTCAGGCCGTCGGACGAGATGTTTTATGTCGGAAGTTCCAAAGACTAATATGGCCGAAGATTTACAATTTGAACCGGCTGTCAGCCGTCCCGACCTTTTGCCGCCGAGCATTAACGAGCTTTTGAAAAACTGGCGCGGCGCGACGCCGGTCGAAGAAATTCTCGTCGCGCCGATTGACGCCGAATACGCCGACAGCGCAAAGTTTTGCGAGCATTACGGCGTCAATCCAAAGGACGGCGCAAACTGCGTCGTGGCCGTCGCCGTCCGCGGCGAAAACCGTACGTTTGCCGCCTGCCTGATTCCGGTCAACTGCCGCGCGGATTTGAATAACACGGCGCGAAAAACTCTCGGCGCGAAAAAGATTTCGTTTGCGCCGCTCGACGAAGTTCTGGCGGAAACGAAGATGGAATACGGCGGAATCACGCCGCTCGGCCTGCCGGAAAATTACCCGATTTTGATTGATTCAAGGATTGCCGAAATGAAGCGTTTGATTGTCGGCGGCGGTTTCCGCAAAAGCAAATTGTCGGTTCCGGGAAAAGTTCTGGCGGAACTGCCGAATGCCGTAATCGTCGAAAATTTAGGCAGAGAAATATAAACGAATGAGGATTTTGCTTTCAACCGACGGTTCTGATTTTAGTCGCGCGGCAGTCGAAAAATGCTGCGGGATAATCGTCGCGCCGGAAAAAACCTTCGTAAAAATCGTTTCCGTTTTTGAAGTCATAGAGCCGCTCGACATCAGTATTTCGCCCGAATTTTCGCAGGAGCTCGAAAGTTCTGCAAACAAAAAAGCGCTCGAACACGCCGAAGCCGCCGCCGCGCAAATCAGAGAACATTTTCCCGAAATTGATTTGGAAATGCAGGCTTCGACGGGCGCGCCCGACCAGACGCTGATTGAAACGGCCAAAGAATGGAAAGCGGATTTGATTGTCATCGGCTCGCACGGGCGCGGGTTTTGGGGACGAATGCTGCTCGGCTCGATTACCGATTCGCTGGTTCACGACGCGCCGTGCTCGGTTCTGGTCGTAAAAGAAAATTAGCAAAAAAAAAGGGAAATTCACCACAGCGGACACAGAGAGAGGGCACAGAGAAAATATTAAATAAATCTCTGTGCCCTCTGTGGTGAAAAAAACTAAATCTTTAGCGCGACTTGAGCGGCGACGCGGGCGTTATTTTCGAGCAAGGCGATATTTGTTTCGAGCGTTTTCCCGCCGCTGCGCTCTGACATTTGGGAGAGCAGAAAAGGTGTAATATCCTTGCCGCGGATGTTTTTTTTTTCGGCCAGCTTGAGAGCGTCGTGCAGAATTTTTTCGAGCTCTGCCGCGTCGATTTCAAAGGCGGGCGGGACGGGAACGGTTAAAAGAATCGCGCCCGGCAGCTTGAGCGCATCACGCGCGCGGGCGATTTGCGCGACTTCTTCGGCCGTTTCTATTTTTTCATCGACGGCAAGACCGCTCGTGCTTGAATAAAAAGCGGGCAGCTCGTCCGTCTGCCAACCGAGGACGGTGATGCCGTTTGTTTCGAGCCATTCGCGCGTCGCGGGCAAATCGAGAACGATTTTCGCGCCCGAGCAGACGACGACAATCGGCGTCTTTGCAAGTTCCGGCAAATCAGCCGAAACGTCCGCCGCCAAGCCTCGGTGAACGCCGCCGATGCCGCCGGTCGCAAAAACTTTTATCCCGGCCCGGTGCGCGATGAAAGAAGTGGTCGCGACGGTCGTCGCGCAGTTTAATTTGCGGGCGACGGCAACGGGCAAATCGCGGCGGGAAATTTTTCGAATGTTTTTGTCGGTCGCCAGTCTTTCGATTTGCTGCTCGTTTAAGCCGACGTGAAATTCGCCGTCGAAAACAGCGATTGTCGCTGGGACGGCGCCGCCCGCGCGAATTATTTTTTCCAAATTTTGCGCGGTTTCGAGATTTTTCGGGTGCGGCAGGCCGTGTGCGATAACGGTCGATTCGAGCGCGACGATTGGCTTTTTGTTTTCCAGTGCGTCGGCGACTTCTTCGTTAAAAATCATAAGTCAGTGGTCAGTGGTCGGTGGTCAGTGGTCAGTAGTTAGCTGCATTTAAATTGAGTTTTGAATTAATCTCAATCTACAACTGACCACTGACCACTATTTATTTAATCATTTTGAAAATGCGGTTGAGGCGCGGGTTGGTGACGCAGCCCGCCATGCTTCCGCCCGATGCTTCGCGGTTGCATGACCAGTAATCGAACATGGCGCGCCCGATAACCAAATCGCGGTTGACAAATCCCCAGTAGCGGCTGTCCTCGCTGTTGTTCCGGTTGTCGCCCATCACAAAATACGAATCTTCGGGCACGACCATCGGCTTTCCGGCAATACCGAAATTCATTCCTCTGGTTTCACTGGCTTTTTCCCTGTCGTCCTTCATTGCCGATTCCGAATACATCACGCTGTAATTCGCGCCTTCGGGACGCGGCTCGATTTCAGAGGTTTTCGCTTCGGTGTCGATATACGGATTCGGCGATACGAGGCGATATTCGGGCAAAAGCTGGCCGTTGATAAAAACCTGATTGTCGCGAAACTCGACCGTTTCGCCCGGCAGCCCGATGACTCTTTTGACGTAATTTACCTGATACGGAATGATGCCGTGACTGCGGTCGGACGCGGGATTTATTTTATTTCCGGGATATTTGAAAACGATGATGTCGCCGCGCTTTATCTCGCGCTGCGGCAAAAAGGGAAGCGGTTTGCCGCCGGGCGCAAAAACGAATTTGTTGACCAGCAGGTAATCGCCGACGAGAATTGTATTCTGCATCGAGCCGGTCGGAACGGTGACGGCCTGCAAAATAAAAGTCATGCCGAAAAGCGCCATAATCAAGGTCACGACAAACGATTCGAAATATTCGCGAATCGTTGATTTCGGCGGCCCGAGAGGTTTTTTCTCCTCAGTTTCTTTAATTTCTTTTTCGCTCATAAATGCTTCGACAAGTTTAATTGAAAGCGTATGATAAGTTCAAAACGCTTTTACGTTTCATTTTTACGCTCTTTGCCCGTAACTTGTTTCTTTTCCAGTTTTTTTAAAGCCGATTTGGCCGCCGACATTTCCGCCGATTTTATCGAAGTGCCTTTGCCGCGCACTTTTCCGGTTTCCCATTTCGCCTCGACGACAAATGTTCGTTCGTGCGGCGGGCCTTCGGTTTTTGTTACCGTGTAGCTCGGCGCGGCGAGCTTCTGCGACTGCAGCGTCTCCTGAAAGAGAGTTTTGTAATCGAGCGACGTGCGCGGCGTCGCCACGCGAAACTCTTCGGCGAAAGCGCGATTGATAAACGAGCGCGCCGCGACGTATCCGCTGTCAAAAAAAATGGCGGCGATAATCGCTTCGAGCGTATTTGCCAGAATCGCCTGCTTGGTTCTCCCGCCCGTTTTTTCCTCGCCGCGACCGATGCGCAGAAATTCGCCCAAATTGAGAGTTTTG
>DASWRI010000022.1:0-46581 GCA_036403235.1 Pyrinomonadaceae bacterium
TATGGGCGGGGCGGCGAAAATTCGTAATTACTGCCGTTCGAGAATTGCTGAGACATAAATTTCGTCCCGCAAAAACGGCAAAAATTACTGTTTTGATTATTAACTTGTCCGCAGTTCTGGCAATTGAGCATAAAATTCGGCGCGAAATCCCGCACAGGTTTCTTTACGCATCATAGCAGAAAAAGTTCGTTTCGCTTAGCGAAAAAAGTTACAGAGTTGCAGAGTTGCAGGAAGTTACAGAGTTGGAAGAAGTTTTTTAACTCTGTAACTCCGTAACTCCGTAACTCTGTAACTTTTAATCAAATTTGACTCTCTCGCCCGTCCGGACGGCGTTGTAGCAGGCTTCGACCAGCTCGACCGATTTATAGCCGTCGAGCGCGGTGACTAGCGGCTCCGTTCCTTTTTCAATCGAGTCGATAAAAGCTTCGTTTTCCTGAAAATATCCCCAGCGTTCTTCCTTTGAAAGAAGATGCCACGAAAAAAATTGAAAATTCGGGTCTGAGCCGCGGCTGTCGGTCAGATTTTCCATCTCCTGCGTCATAATCGTGCGGTGCTCGCAGAAGGCTTCCAATCTTTCAAACGGAAAAATCCAGCTCGCGTCCGCCGCCGAGCAAAACGTCGCGTGCAAGCCGCTCTTAAATTTTAGAAGAACCGAAAAATTGTCGATTTCCGGATAAGTCCGGCTCGTCCCGTGTGCAATCATTTCCGCCACTTCGCCGAATTGAAAGCGAATCATATCAAACATATGAACGGTCGTTTCGTAAAGAAATCCGCCCGTAATTTCCGTGTCCGAAGTCCATTCCGGGTTTTGCAGCTCGCCACGATTCATCTTGATGTGCGCCGAGTGGATTTTGTCTTGAGTGATTAATTCCTTGAATTTTACGTAAACGGGCGCGAAACGCCGATTGTGTCCGACCTGAAAAACTTTCGCATTTTTCGAAGCGTCGAGAACCGATTGCGCTTCTTCGAGCCGCGTCGCCATCGGCTTTTCCGAAAAAACCGCTTTTCCGGCATTGGCGGCGGCAATCGTCAGTTCGGTGTGCCGCGTGTTCGGCGTCGTCACGACAATCGCGTCGCACGCGTCGATAACCTGCTCGCCGTTGTCCATACATTTTGCGCCGGTCATACGCGAAACGGCCTCCATTCTTTCGGGCCGAATATCGTAAACGGCGTGAACTTCGGTTCGCGGATTGCGCGCGTAAAGCTGCGCGTGAGTTCCGCCCATGTAGCCCGTTCCGATAATTCCGATTTTTATTTTGCTCATAAATTCTTTTTATTTAACTAAAAATTTAACAGGATGAACCGGATATTCAGGATAATTTTTTTTTAATCCTGTCCATCCTGTCTATCCTGTTTGAATTAAACTTTAACTATACCGAGGCTGTTTTTTCATTCAAGCCCAAAACTTTTTCCGTCGCCGCTTTTGCTTTTCGCGCGACTTCAAACGGGTCTTCGTTCCAGTATTCGGGACGAAAAATCTCGATTGAAACCATCCGGTCGTAGCCGATTTGGTCAAATTTCGCTTTGATTTCTTTTATCGGCAAAATTCCCGTTCCCGGATAAAGCCGGTGCGCGTCGGTCAGAGTCTCTTTCGGCAGATTTTCCGCGTCGTTGATATGAAAGATAAAAAGTTTTTCCGGTTTCATGCGCTCAATAGCTTCAAACGTCGAGTTTCCGGCGTAAAAATGAAACGTATCAATCACGTTTCCGATGTTTTCGCGATTTACTTTTTCGACGATTTCGTTGCACAAATCGAGCGTCTGAACCGAGCAGTCGGTTTGACCTAAAAATTCAAATGCCAGCGAAACATCATGTTTTTCGGCGATATCGGCCAGCTCGTTTAAGACCTTGACGGATTCATCGACGATTTCCGCCTTCGTCGCATTTTCGGGCAATTTTCCCGGCACGACGACGATATAAGGACAGTCGATTTCGCCCGCAATCGCGGATAATTCCTCGCATTCGGCTTTGATTTTTTGGTAATCTTCCGGTGTGCGAAACGTAATATGCTCGATTGAGTTGATTGAATAGGGCTCTAAATTGTTTTCTTCAAAAAGTTTTTTCAAATCGGCGGGCGTATTCGTTTTCAAAAATTCGCGCAGCTTTGACGCCCAAATTTCGAGTAAATCAAATCCGGCGGCGCTCGCCGCTTTGATATCAATTTCCAAATCGGCGTGCATCGTCGTCGCGCCGTTTAATGCTATTTTCATTCGCTTCTCCAAATTTTACAAAGATAATTTTTTAAGTCTAAAGTCTAAAGTCCAAAGTCTCAAGTCGGAGAAAACCGGCTCAAGACTTTAGACCTTAGACTTTAGACTTTCTTATTTCGCCGAGATTTCCTTGAATTTGTCGCCGGCGACAAAGAGCAAATCGGACTTTTTATCGCCGAAGCGCGCGGTTACGAGATTTGTCTGCTCAACGAAGCTTTCAAAAAATATCGTATTTTGCAGCGTCGCGCCTTCCAGAGTGTCGGTCGCGGGAATTTCGACGTAAACGTAGGCCGTATCGACTTCGAGCTCTTTACCGACCCAGTTTAATTTCTGCTCTTCGCCTTTATTATTTTTCAACACGAAGTTGCGGCCTACATATTCGAGAATAATTTTGTCGATTTCCGGTGTTTTTTCGAGGTCGATTTCCTTTCCCGTCTGTTTTTCGAGCACCGGCACAAGGTCGTGCGTGAAAAGCTGAATCGTGATTTCAATGAGCTTTTCCTTCTCATTGAAATCGATTCGCGTCAAACTCGTGTGATAACGATGCGCGGCAAAGCAAGTGAAAAGTGAAAAGTGAAAAGTGAAAAGTGAAAACACCAAAGCGGCGACTTTCAGATTTCGTTTTTTATTAAATATCTTCATAAAACTTTTCACTTTTCACTTTTAGTTTTTCACTAATTTGCTTTTGTTCCCGAAAAATCTGCCGTCCCTTGCGGCGCGGTGACCGTGCCGGAAATTTGATTGCCGACGGCCTGTCCCTTAAATACAATCAGCATCGATTGGCCGCCGATGTTGACGGTTGTCTCAAACGTGAAGTTGCCGCTGCCGTCCATCGAACCGGTCGAAATCTGCGAGCTTCCGCCCGGCCCGTCGACCGTTCCGGTAATCGCCGTTCCCTGCTGGTTCAGATTCAGCGTAAACGGAAAACTTTGTCCCGGCGCCTGCACGTTGACGCTCCACTTGCCCGTTACATTCGAGCCTCCGGAAGTCGTCGTTGTCGTTGTCGTCGGGCGAACCGTTGTTGTGGTTGTTGTATTAGCCTGCGCTTGTTTGAAAACCTGAAAACGCGTCGGCAGCGCGCGGCGCGGGAAAAAGTTGTTGCTCAAATCCGTATCGGCCGTTTCCAGATGCGGGTCGAGAACAATCGCTTTGGCTTCCTTTTTGGTAATAATCATTTTCGCAACATTGAAATTGTTATATCGCCAGATTTCCGCCGGAACGCGAATTTCCTCGCTCGTGCCGTCCATATATTCGACTTTGAAAATCAAGGGCATGACGAGTCCGCCGACGTTTTTCAAATCGACGACGTAAAAATAATAATTACTGTTGAGCAATTGCTTTTCGCTGTCGCTCAGCGTTGCGACAAATGTCTGATAGCTTTGGCGGTCTTTTTCGGTTATTTCAAATTGGTCGAAATCGTTGTATAAATCTCTCAAGCTCGGATACTCGTCGATGCGTTTCGGAATCGCCTCGTTTCTCTGCTGCGAAAGCGTCTGCGGGCGGTCGTTTTCCTGTTTGCGCAAAATGCCTTTTTCGGTGTCGGGATTTTGCGTGTTCAGCTGGTAAAGCCGCACGTTTTCGATTGAAATATCGACGTGGTCGGTCGTGTAAAACCAGCCGCGGAAAAACCAGTCCAAATCGACGCCCGAAGCGTCTTCCATCGTTCTGAAGAAATCGGCCGGCGTCGGGCGTTTGAATTTCCAGCGCTGCGAATAAGTCTTGAACGCAAAATCGAACAAATCCCGGCCCATCACGGTTTCGCGCAAAATGTTCAAAGCCGTCGCCGGTTTTCCGTAAGCGTTGTTGCCGAACTGCAAGACGGATTCGGAATTCGTCATAATCGGAACCTGGTTTTCGCTCGCCATATAATCGGCGATTTTATACGGCTCGCCGCGTCCGGAAGGATAATTTTTCTCCCATTCCTGCTCGGCCAGATATTGCAGAAACGTGTTCAGGCCTTCATCCATCCACGTCCATTGACGCTCGTCGGAATTGACCGTCATCGGAAAATAATTGTGGCCGACTTCGTGGATGACGACGGAAATCAAGCCGTATTTCGTCTGCGACGAATATGTTCCGTCGGGGCGCGGGCGCGGGCCGTTAAAGCAAATCATCGGGTATTCCATTCCGCCGACCGGGCCGTGAATGCTCTGCGCGACCGGATACGGATAGGTAAACGAATAGCGCGAATAAACGTTCAAAGTGTGCATAATCGCCTGCGTCGAATATTTTTCCCAGAGCGGATTTCCCTCGTTCGGATAAAATGACATCGCCCAGACGCGATTGCCTTCAACGTTGTGCAGCTGCGCGTCCCAGGCAAATTTTCGAGACGATGCAAACGCGAAATCGCGGACGTTTTCGGCCTTAAAAATCCAGACTTTTTTGCCCGTCGGTTTGCTTGTCTCGTTTGCTTTCGCTTCCTCGTTGGTGATGATTTTCAAAGGTTCTTTCGCCGTTTCAGCCTGTTTGAGCCGCGAAATCCATTCGGGCTTTAAGACCTGCTGCGGGTTCTGCAAAACTCCGGTCGCCGAGACGACGTGGTCGTTCGGCGCGGTGATGCGAACGTTATAATCGCCGAATTCAAGCGTAAACTCGCCGCTGCCCAAAAACTGCTTGTTCTGCCAGCCGTAAACGTCGTAATACGCCGCCATCCGCGGAAACCACTGCGCGATTTCGTATATGTAATTTCCGTCGCGCGGGAAAAATTCGTAGCCGCTCCGGCCGCCGTATATGCGCTGGTTGTTTATCTCGTAATTCCAGTCAACCGAAAAAACGAATACGCCGCCTGATGCGAGCGGCGTCGGCAAATCGATTCTGAGCATCGTTTTGTTCAAAACGTTTTTTAACGCCGCGCCTTTTGCGTCGCGAACGCTCGTGATGTTGACGCGACCGTCATAAGTCCGGTTGACGAGCTGGTCAATTTGTCCGATTGGAACTTGCTGGTCAAACGCGGGCGCGGTGCGGGTTATCACGCTGTCGGAATCTTTGGCGTGTATATTCTGGTCAATCTGCACCCACAGATAAGTCAGCGTGTCGGGCGAATTGTTTTTGTATGTAACGGTTTCTTTCCCGTTAATGCGATGATTTTCGTCGTCGAGCTCGACGTCAATCGCATAATCGGCGCGGTTTTGCCAGTATTTATTGCCCGGCGCGCCCGAAGCCGTACGCTGTTCGTTCGGCGTCGGAAGCTCGTCGTCGCTCAGTTGGCGAAACTTGTCCGAAGGCTTCGATTTCGATTGCCCGAAGACAAACGAAAAGCTCAATAAAATAAGAATAAGTGCAGAAAAGCGGCGTAGATACATTTATTTTTCCCTCTTGAATGTTGAATTAAATGCGTAAAGTTTAGTTTACGCAGAATTTCGCTGCAAAGTTTATTTAAGTTTCATAAATCTCGGACTAAAAAGCAATCGGATTCACCACCGAAACACGGAGGCACAGAGTTTTTTTAAGAGAATTGACAAGGATGTCATGATAGACACGAATTTTTATTATTTTCTTAGCCTTTTTAATCCTGTAATTCCGGTTAAATCTTTCTCCGTATCTTACGCGCCTCTGTGGTAAAAAACTCTTTTGCAACACATTTGATTGAATATTCGTCTAAAAATCGGTTAAGATATTTCCGCAAACCTATCTTCCCGGCTTTTCCGTTTATGAAAAAATACATCTTATCAATCGCATTTCTAATCGTCTTTTCCTTCGCCGCTTTTGCCCAAACTTATAACGACGCTACTTTGAAGAGCGTTATCGAGCAGGACAAGACGAGCCGCGATACGAGCGGGAAGCTTTTGACTCTGCCGGTGACCGAGCATTTGTATCGCGCCGACGTTTATATGTCGAACCGTCATTTTCCCGAAGCGCGCGAGCATTTTCAAAAGATTTTAGACAATTACCCGACCGATGCCGTCGCCATGCCGAAGGTTTTGTTCGGAACGGCGCGCTCGTATATGTGGGAACGGCAGTATGAAAAAGCGGTTTTCTGGTTTGATAAACTGACCAAAGATTATCTGAACACAAAGGAAGGACGCGAAGGTCTGGCGTTTAAGGGCGCGTCCTATGTCCGTTTGCAGAAAAATGATGAGGCGGCAAAAACCTACGAGCAGTACATCGTTATGTTTCCGACGGGCGAGAAAATCGAATCGGCCTATCTGAATTTAATTGACGCGCTGCGCGAGCTCAAAAAATACGACGAAGCCAACATCTGGATTGACAAAACGAGCCAGCGATTTGACGGAATGCCCGTCGAGACAAACGCTCTGCAGGCGCGGCTGCGAATGGAAATTTCGCGTCAAAACTGGACGAATGCCGTCGTCGCCGCCGACCTGCTGCGTTTTAAAAACAATTTCAGAAATTCGATGGTGAGTCTTGACGAAGTAACTTATCTGAAGGCTTTCGCGCTCGAAAAGCTCAACCGAAAACAGGAAGCCGTCGCCGTTTATTCTTCGATTCCCGACAGCTTAAATTCTTATTACAGCGGTCTTGCGACTGAAAAATTAAAGATTTTATCGCCGCAGTTTGTCAGAAAAACGGCGTCGGTTTCGGCAAATTTGACGAAAGATTATCCGGTTCTATACCGCGCCGAATTATTGCGCTACGCCAAATCGAAATCGGTCGACCCGCGTTTCGTGCTCGCGATTATGAAACAGGAAAGCTCGTTTCGCGCCAACGCCAAATCGCCCGCCGCCGCCCGCGGGCTTCTTCAGCTCGTTTTCGACACCGCGCTCAAATACAACAAAAAAGCCGGATTTCCGACTATCGAAGCCGACGATTTATACAATCCGGCAACGAACATCGCCATCGGCAGCCTTTATATGTCGGATTTGAAAACGCAGTTCGCCGGAATGTACGAAGCCGTCGCCGCCAGCTATAACGGCGGCGAGGACAACGTCGCGCGCTGGCTCAAACGCTCAAACCCGAAAGACGCCGCCATCTTCGCTTCCGAAGTCGGATTTGCCGAAACCAAAGCCTACGTCTTCAAAGTAATGAACAACTACCGCATCTACCGCGAGCTTTACACCGAAGACTTGATACAAAAGTGAAATCTGAAATCTGAAATAAGAAAAGGCGTTCCGTTAAGAAACGCCTTTCCTTTTGCCTATCCGAGCTATTCCGTTGTCCTGTTAAAATCAATTATCCATTCGAGACTTGAGTAAAACTTGAGAATTATTTTCCCGAAGAGAAAAACGACACATAATCATTCGTCTAAAAAATAAAATTCTCCTGCAAATCATTAAACGAGCGCTTATTTGTAAATTTTCGTTAAATCAAAAAATTACTCTTCCCAGTCGCCGACGCCTTCGGGCTCGACGTGATAGCCGACTTTCTGCAGATGTGTGATTACTTCGCGCCCGTGTTCTTTGTCGCGGACTTCGAGCAGCATTTCGATTCCGGTTTTGCCGAACGGCGCGAGCCACATGGCGCGGCGGTGATAGACTTCGATGACGTTGGCTCCGGATTCGGCGACGTGATTGAGAAGCTTGGCGAGCGTGCCCGGACGATCGATGACGAGCAGCTTGAGCATGATGTAGCGGCCCTGCCGTACGAGAACCTGTTCGAGAACGCGAGAGAGCAGATTGGCGTCGATATTTCCGCCGCACAGAACGGTGCAGACCGTGTCGTTTTCTTTTATTTTTATCTTTTTCGCGAGCAGCGCCGCAAGTCCCGCCGCGCCCGCGCCTTCGACGACAAGACGATTGTTCTGGACGCAGAAAAATATGGCGCGCGCGATTTCGTCTTCGCTGACTTCGACCACTTCATCGACGTATTCTTCGATTATCGGGAGCGTGATTTCGCCCGGACGCTTGACCGCGATGCCGTCGGCGATGGTTTGCCCGATTTGGATTTCGGTCGGCTTTCCGGCGTCGAGCGATTTTTTAACCGAGGCGGCGTTTTCCGCTTCGACGCCGACGATGCGGACGTTCGGCAAAAGATTTTTGGCGGCGATGGCGATGCCGGAAATAATTCCGCCGCCGCCGATTGGAACGATGATGACGGTCGTTTCCGGGCAATCCGCGGCGATTTCGAGCCCGATTGTTCCCTGGCCGGCGATAACCGTTTCGTCATCAAACGCGTGAACGTATGTGTAGCCGTTTTCTTCCTGCAGTTTTTTCGAAAAGGCGAGCGCTTCGTCAAAAGTCGCGCCGTGCAGATGAACTTCCGCGCCGTAATTTTTGGTTGCGTTAATTTTTGTCAAAGGCGCAAACTCGGGCAGAACGATGGTCGCCTTGATGTGGTGAAGCCGTGCCGCGAGCGCGACGCCCTGCGCGTGGTTGCCGGCCGATGCGGCAATCACGCCGCGCCGTTTTTCTTCGTCCGAAAGGCGATGGATTTTATTATAAGCGCCGCGAATTTTAAATGAACCGCTTTTTTGCAGACATTCGGCCTTCAAATACGCGTTCGCACCGAGCTCGCGCGTCAGACGGGCGTCGGCCAGAAGCGGCGTCGGGATAATTATGTCTTTCAGGATTTTCTGGGCGTCTTCGATATCGGAAAGTTTTACCGTCATAATTTATTGAATTATAAGCTTAAGTCGTAATTAAACCAAAATCGGAGATTAACCACAGAGACACAGAGATTTTTAATATTTTCTCTGTGTCTCTGTGGTGAAATTGATTTTAAACGTTTACAAATTTGAATTTAAAATACAAAAGGACGCTGAAAAGGCATTGGAATGAATCAAGCGGAAAACTCGGGGTAAAATTGCGGAAAAAAGAAATGTAAACGATGCTCTTTTTGCGTCCTTTAATAAAATATTTTCATATATCTATTCGGAAAAAACTCGAAAAACTCCAACTTTTTTCCGTCCTCATTTACTAACGCGCAAGATTTTGCAAAAAAGTATCATATTTTTTTCGCAAATTTAAAAAATAGGTTATATTTATGGCATCAACTTCTGGAGGACAATATAAAGATGTTCGGTTTGGGATTTCTTTTTCTGGCTTTTATCGGCATTGCGATTTTAATCGTAATGGCCAAAACGGTAAAAATCGTGCCGCAGTCGACCGTCATGCTGATTGAAAGATTGGGCCGTTTTCACCGCATCGCGGCGAGCGGTTTAAATATTATATTTCCGTTTTTTGAATCGCCGCGCGGCGTTTACTGGACGAACGTGCGTCCCGGCGCGACTTCGATTGATTTGCGCGAGCAGTTTATCGATTTGCCGGCGCAATCGGTCATCACGCGCGATAACGTCATGGTCAACGTCGATTCGGTCGTTTACTGGCAGATTACCGACCCGATGAAGGCGGCTTATGAAGTGGCCGATTTGGTCGGCTCGCTTGTCCAGCTCACGTTTACCGGAATGCGCTCGGTTATCGGCAAGCTCGACCTCGACCACACGCTTTCCTCGCGCGACCAAATCAACAGTGAATTGCGTTTAATTCTGGACGAAGCGACCGACAAATGGGGCGTCAAAGTGACGCGCGTCGATATTAAAAACATCAACCCGCCGGAAGACGTTCGGATTACGATGGAAAAACAGATGACCGCCGAGCGCAACCGCCGAGCATTGATTCTGACCGCTGAAGGCGACCGGCAAGCCGCGATTACGCGTGCCGAAGGCGAAAAGCAGGCGGCGATTACGCGTTCGGAAGGCTTAAAAGAATCGGCGATTCTCGAAGCCGACGGCGCGGCGCAGGCCCGGCTTCGGTCGTCGCAGGCCGAAGCGCAGTCAATCGCGCAAATCGCGCAGACCATCGGCGATTCGGAGCAGACGGCGCAGTATCTGATTACGGTGCGTTACATCGAATCGCTGCGCGACATGGCGCGCACGCAAAACTCGAAAGTCATCTTTATGCCGGTCGAAACTTCTAGTATGCTTTCAAGTATCGGCGCTTTGAAAGAAGTTTTTGCGGAAACCGGCGAGAAAAAAGATACGCCGAAGATTACGACTCCGCGCTCGCCGCGTGAATTAGGAGAATAGAGAGGTAAAAAATGAAAAGAAATGTGATTTTATCGTTGTTTGTTTTGTTTGTTTTTGTCGGCTTAAATCTTCTGCCGCTGGCTTCGGCGAAAAACGCGCCGCTTTATGACTTCAAAATGAAGGACATCGACGGGAAAGACGTTAAATTAAAGAAATATAAAGGAAACGTCCTGCTGGTCGTCAACGTCGCCAGTAAATGCGGATACACGCCGCAATATGAGGCATTGGAAGCGATTTACGAAAAATACAAATCGCAGGGATTTTATATTTTAGGCTTTCCGGCAAATAATTTCGGCAGTCAGGAACCCGGAACAAATACGGAAATAAAAGAATTTTGCGAATCGAAATACAAAGTTACTTTCCCGATGTTCGCCAAAATCTCCGTCAAAGGCGACGACATTGACCCGCTTTATAAATTTTTGACGAGCAAAGACACAAATCCGCAGTTTGCCGGCGATATCACCTGGAATTTCAACAAATTTCTGGTCGATAAAAAAGGCAACGTCGTCGCGCGCTTTACGTCGAAAGACAAACCCGACAGCGAGGCCGTGACGACCGCAATCGAGAAATACTTAAAAAGTGAAAACTGAGAACGGAAGAAACGCACTTTCAGTTTTCATCTTTCAGTTAAATTAAGTTCGTATTTTGAAACAATCGAATAAATCGAGCCCGTCGATTGAAGTTTGCTTTCGTAGATGACGATTTCGGAAACTTCAAACTCGACCGGCTCGAATTCGTTTTGCAGATGTTTACGCGCGATTTCCACGGCATTGTTTGGCTCGCGCAGGCGTGCGACGGTGAGATGAGCTTTGAAATTTCTCGTTTCCGGCCGGAATCCGATTTTCGCGCTTTCTCCTTCTAAAATCTCGCTCATCTTCAGCAAACTTCCCTTTTCATCTTTGACGCCGAGCCATAAAACTCGCGCGTTTCGCGGCGACGGGAAAACGCCCGTTCCGCCAATTTCCAATTTGAAAGTTGAAATTTGCCCGGCAATTTTTCCGACCGTTTCGCTTAAATTATTCAATTGGCCTTCGTTTGCATCTCCCAGAAATTTTAGCGTCAGGTGAAGTTTTTCCGCTTTTTCCCAGCCGGCGCGCAAATGTGGAAATTCGCGGCGAAGCGTTTCCGAATAAGCCGAAACCCGGCGCCGCGCTTCATCTGAAACATCAATTGCGACAAAAACTCTTTTCATACGCTCCGCCTTTATTTTTGCACGAAACTTTGCCGGTTGCTAAACTTTACAAAGATATGAAATTTTTAAGGCTTCTGCTCGTCATTTTTATAATCTCGATTCTGGCTTTGTGCGGCGTTTCATATTGGATTTACAGCTCTCTCAATGCGCCGCACAAACACGAAAAAGCAAATCAGACGATACAAATCCCGAAAGGCTCGACGCCGAATGAAATCATCGCGAGGCTCGCCGCCGAAAATATTCTGCCGAGCGCGCTTCCCGTCCAGATTTACGTCCGGACGTTTGGCGACGCGAGCAAGTTTCAAGCCGGAGATTATCAATTCGCTTCGCCGATTACGCCGCTTCAGGTTTTAAAGGAGCTCGAATCAGGCGAGGAAAAAACGATAAAATTGACAATTCCCGAAGGCTTTACGCGTTTTGACATCGCCAAGCGCATCGCCGAAAAATTCCCGCAAAATCCGCCGATGGACGAAAAGGCGGTTTTATATTTTACGGAAGATGTGAGCCTCATCAAAGATTTCGACCCGGCGGCGAAAAATCTCGAAGGCTATATGTATCCGAGCACATACAATTTTCCGAAAGAAACAAAACCGCAGGATATTTTTAAGCGAATGGTCGAGCAGTTTCTAAAAACATGGAAACCCGAATGGACTGAGCGCGCGCGGCAGCTCGGCCGAACGCCGCGCGAGATTGTCGTCATCGCTTCTCTAATCGAAACCGAAGCGGGCGTCGAAACCGACCGTCCGATTGTCGCTTCGGTGATTTACAACCGTCTGCAAAAAAACATTCCGCTCGGCATCGACCAGACGGCCGTTTATGTCGCGAAAATGCAGAATCGATGGGACGGGACGATAAATAAAAGCGACATCGAAGTCGATTCGCCATACAACACGAGACGCTATGGCGGACTTCCGCCCGGGCCGATTTCCTCGGTTTCGGAAAGCGCCATCAAAGCGGCGCTGAATCCGGCGACGACCGATTATCTTTATTACGTCCGCGACGTCGAGAAAAACGACGGCTCGCATCATTTCTATTCTTCGGCCGCCGAATTCGAGCGCGGCAAAGCCGATTATCAAAGATGGCTCGAAGATGAGCGGGCGAAGAAAAAAGCCGAAGAAAATCAGTAATTTTTGCGGGAACTTTTTATAAAACGCGGTGTCTAATTTAGAAAGGAGACTTTCAAACTATGACGCCCGGAACGTTGCTTTCTCAATCAGAAAAAAAGCTTTTACTCGGCTTTTTTCTACTGATTTGCGGTGTCTTTTATCTGCATCTGGCGAACAATGCGGTTGAAATTTACAACGACGGCGTCATGTCTCAGCAAATTAAAAAGCAAAATCTGGCGGATTACTCCAAACCATCGATTTTTTCGGGCGATTTTGAAGTTCCGTCACCGATATATCTTAAGTTTTTCTGGATTCAGTTTTTTACAAATCCGATTTTGTTTTTTCTTTTAAGAAAACCGAAGCCATCGAATTTTACTGTTTCGACAACTATAAATTTGGTGATATTTCTGAGTCTCTTGGCTTGGAACAAGCGCCGTTACGATTCTTATCTTATTAATGGTTTTTGGATGCACGACGGCGTCAACGGATATTTCTGGCTTCCTTCACATTTAACCGCTTTTGTTTTAGCCGTTTTATTGTTCGCTTTTATAATTCTGCAATTTTCGACTCTGCTTCGGTTCACGGTCGAAAACTTTTCGACTAAACTCACGCTCGAATAACAACGATTTTCGGCATATCATTTGCCTGTCTTTACGACGGAAGAAAAGTGTCTTTTAACAATGCAATTTTTGAGTGATTTGCTCGGTTTGCATTGCTTTTCACGTTTTATTTTAATTCAGTTTTTAATGCCGATTGAACAATCCTGCCACTCGTTCATTTGACAGAGCTTTTTTGGCTTTAAGTAGGAGGTTGGTATGAACGGTTATTTGACAAATAATGGATTTTTTCAAGCTGTGGTCTGCTTAATTTTGTTCGTTTTTGTCGTTTCGGTATCCGCGCAGACAAAAAAACAGATAGTCTGGACACAAACGCACAGCGCGGGCTCGGCGACGCGCGGCTCAGTCACATTTTCGCCCGACGGCCGTTTTCTGGCTTCGGGCAGAGTAAATACTTTCGACGTCAAAATCTGGAACGCAACCGACGGAACGCTGATTCGGACGCTCAATGCAAGGGATAACGATACGAATTCGCTCGCTTTTTCGCCTGACAGTCAATATCTGGCAACCGGTACGGGCGAGTCGGGACAAACATTAAATCTTAATCTCTGGCACGTTTCGGACGGGCTGCGCGTCGTCGGGCGCATCAGCGCGTTTACAAACGGGACAATCGGAGTCGCGTTTTCGCCCGACGGGCAATATCTGGCGGTGTGCGGTTTTCACGCCCGAAATTATAAAATTTATCACGTTCCCGATATGGCGCTCGTCGCCGACGTCAGCAATACCGACCCGGCAACAAGCATCGCGCCGCGCGTCAACGCCATCGCCTTCTCGCCCGACGGGCAGTTTATCGGTATCGGCGACAGTCGCGGGGTAAAACTGCGGCGCGCGTCCGACGGAAGCTTGATTCGCTCATACGGTAACGGCGGCATGCCAATCAATTCAATCGCTTTTTCGCCGAACGGGCAATACATTGCCGCCGCCGTTCAATTGCAGGATTCAACTTACGCCAACTGTATCGACTGCACCATCAAGCTCTGGCAGGTTTCCGACGCGACCTTGCTGCATACATACACCAACGGGACGGGTATGACGTTCGCCACCATCGGTTTTTCGCCGAACGGACGAGCAATCGCCGCCGGCTATGCGGACGATATGGCCGATTCGGGCGCGGTGAAATTCTGGGACGTCGAATCGGAAAAAACTCTCCGAATCGATAGTCAGCCGCTCTACTTTCAGGGTTTTGCATATTCGCCGAACGGCTTAACTTACGCTTCTCTACGGTCGGACGGCGTCGTCAGCGTTGTTTACGCGCCTTAAATCTGATTGATTGGTAATCCGTCTTTGAAAAGCTATAAACGCACAAAAGTTTATAGCTTTTCTTCAATCGAAGATGAACTTATCGTAAAACTCAGGCAAAATAATTTTAGATGATAAAACTTCTCGCGCTCGATTTGGACGGAACTTTGCTTGATTCTCGCGGCAAAATTCCCGATGCAAACAAAAAAGCGATTCGTAAAGCCGAAGAAAAAGGCGTTCTGGTGACGATTGCGACCGGAAGACGTTTTCGCGACGCGCGCCCGGTCGGCCTTGAATTAGAATTAAACGCGCCTTTGATAACTCATAACGGCGCGCTCCTGAAATACGCTGATAATCTTAAAACCGTCGCCGTTTCGCTGCTTTCAAACGAAACAATCCGCGAAATTTTGCGCATCGGGCGCGAATTCGGCGCGGACGCGCTCTTAAGCGCCGACCCGCACGGCAAAGGGACTTTGTTTTACGACCGTATTTCCGAAGAAAACATTCCGCTTCAAAAATATATTTTTTGGTCAAAAACCTTTCACGGCGACGAGGCGGAAGAAGCGGTTCATCACGTCGAATCGCTGGAAAAAATTCTGGATGAAACCGAAACCGTCCACGTTTCGTTTTCGGGCGCGTGCGCGCCGATGGCTCATCTGGAAATAATCTTAAAAGGCGAGCTCGATTCAATCGCGACCGTTTTGACGACCGTTTACCCGCGTCTGAATTTTACTTTAATCGATATTTTGCCGCCCGACGCATCGAAAGGAACCGGCGTCGAAAAGCTCGCCCTGCTCAACAATTTGCGCGCCGAAAACGTGATGACGATGGGCGACAATTTTAACGATTTGGAAATGCTCGAATTCGCCGGAACGCCGGTCGTGATGGGAAACGCCGCGCCGAATTTGCTTGAGCGCGAAGAATTTTATACAACTTTAAGTAACGACGAAAACGGCGTTGCCGCCGCAATCGAAAAATTTATTTTAGGAGAATTTAATGGCTAACAGAACAGCAGTTATAGAAACGAACAAAGGAACGATAAAATTTGAGCTTCTCGAAGACGAAGCGCCGAAAACGACGGAAAACTTTCGTCTGCTGGCGGAAAAAGGTTATTACAACGGCGTAGTTTTTCACCGCGTCATCAAAAATTTTATGATTCAGGGCGGCGACCCGACCGGCACCGGCGCGGGCGGCGCATCGGCCTGGGGCGGAAAATTTGCCGACGAAATAAACCGGAGCTCGGCGCTTTATCAGGGCGCTTATCATAAGGGAACGGTCGCGATGGCAAACGCCGGGCCGAATACGAACGGCTCGCAGTTTTTTATTATGCACGTCGATTACCCGCTGCCGCCCGCATATGCGAAATTCGGTCGCGTCATCGAAGGACAGGACGTGGTTGACGCGATTGCCGAATCAACGACCGCATCCGGAGACAGGCCGGTCGAAGAAGTGCGAATGGAAAGAGTTTATATCGAAGAATAATGGAAAACGGAAAGTGGAAAATGCAAAATTTAAGAAATTCTTTTATTTTCCGCTTTCCGTTTGTATTATGAGGGCTGTTATTCAAAGAGTTTCGCGGGCGAAAGTTTCGGTTTCCGGCGAAATCACGGGCGAAATTGGCAAGGGGATTTTAATATTGCTCGGAGTTTCGCGCGCTGATTCCGAGAAAGAAGCGGCCTATATTCTCGAAAAAACGCTGAATCTGCGTATTTTCGAAGACGCGGGAGGCAAAATGAATTTGTCTTTGCTCGATATCAAAGGCGATTTGCTCGTCGTTTCGCAGTTTACGCTTTACGGCGACGCGCGCAAAGGTCGTCGGCCTTCTTTTATCGACGCCGCCGCGCCCGAGGCGGCCAACGCGCTTTACGAATTTTTTGTGACCGAAGCGCGAAAACAGGTCGGACGAGTCGAAACCGGACGCTTTCAGGCAATGATGGATGTCGAGCTCGTCAACGACGGCCCGGTGACGATTTTAATCGACAGCGACAAGACGTTTTAACGAATTTCTAAAATTTATGATAAAAAAACTTATACCCTTTATTGTTTTATTTTCGCTTTTATTTTCACTTTCGTGCGGCGATAAAAAAGCCGCTAATATCCGGACGAATACGTCAAAATCGAAAACGACCGCGACGCCCGAAATTAAAACCGGCGTGGCGCCCGTCGCCGACAACGAAATTGCCGTCGTCGAGATGCAGGAACCGGCCTACGGAACGATAAAAATCGAGCTTTATTCGAATATCGCCCCGAAAATGGTCGAACGCTTTAAAACCTTGGCGAAAGAAGGCTTTTACAACGGAACGACGTTTCACCGCGTCAGCTCGATGGTCTTACAGGGCGGCGACCCGCTTTCAAAAGACGACAACCCGCTCAACGACGGGACGGGAGGCTCGGATAAACCGGACGTTCCGGCCGAATTTTCCGACGTCCCGTATGAACCCGGAATCGTCGGCGCGGCGCGAACGAACGACCCGAATTCGGCGAACTGCCAGTTTTATATAACGATGCAGCGAATGCCGCAATGGGACAGAAATTATACGGTTTTCGGCAAAGTAATCGAAGGAATGAACAACGCCAAAACAATCGTGGGCGTTCCGAAAGACGGCGAAAGACCGCTCGACGCCGTCCGGATAAAAAGCATTACGATTCAGCCGAAATAGCGTTTTTCTGTTATAATTTTTCGATATGCTCGCGTAGCTCAGTGGATAGAGTGCTTCCCTCCGAAGGAAGAAGTCGCAGGTTCGAATCCCGCCGCGAGTACTTTTTTTTAAGTGAGAATTGAGAACTAAGAATTATTAACAATTCTTGCCTCTCATTTCTCATTTTTTATTTTTTCGATTATCCAAATGCAGAAAATCACGGGCCGCGACAATCAAAAAATCAAATTTGCCCGAAAGGTGCGCGACCGCAAAACCGAAGATTTGATTTTTGTCGAAGGCGCGCGGCTGGCTGAAGAAGTTTTGCGCTCCGATTTGAAAATTTCCGATGTTTTTTTTACCGAAAATTTTGCATCCACGACGCGCGGAAAGGTTTTTCTGCAAACGGCGGCAAAGTTTAATCTGACGGAAGTTGCCGCAAACATTTTTGAGTCGATTTCGGATACGAAACATTCGCAGGGCGTCGCCGTCATCGCCGAAAAACCGGAAACGGGCAAAAATGTTATCGAAGCCGCATTCGAAAAAAAGAAGCGCCGATTTCCGCTCGTCGTTCTGGTTCACGAAATAAACAATCCTTCAAATTCGGGCGCGATTTTGCGAACCTGTGAAGCCGCTGGAGTTTCGGGCGTGATTTTGACCGAAAATTCCGCCGACGTTTTTTCTCCGAAAGCTCTGCGCGGCGCGATGGGCGCGTCCCTGAGAATTCCGATTTGGGCGAACGCCGATTTTTTTGAAGCTTTAAGCTGGGCAAAAGAAAAAAATCTGATTTCGATTTGCGCCGACGTCAACGCCGAAAAAAGCTACGCTGAAATCGATTGGAAACAGTCGCGACTTTTAATTTTCGGCTCGGAAGCGCACGGTTTAAGTGCGAACGAACGAGAAAAAGTCGATGAAAGCCTGATAATTCCGATGGAAAACGAAGTCGAAAGCCTCAATCTGGCGGTCGCCTGCGGCGTGATTTTGTTTGAAGCAAAAAGACAATCGGGCGAAAGCGGTGCGTAGCACGAGAGATTTAAAGTCTCAAGTCCTAAATTCCAAGTTTTCCGACTTGAGACTTAGGATTTGAGACTTGAGACTTTTAAAATTTACGGCGTGACCGGCATATTTGAAACGTTTGAGTTTTGCGTATCGACGTTTGCGTTGGCCGGGACGACATTTGAGTTTGTCGGAACTGCCGGGTCGGTTTTATTTATCGACAAATTTTTCCTAAATGCATCGTAAGCAAACGAATTGTTTGCGATGGCGAGACCGGCCTCGATGTCCGTCGCCAGAACTTTACTGTTCACAGCGCCGATTTCAGCCAGATGATTTTTGGCATTGTCGAAAGAAGTTTTGGCTTCCGCAATTTTCCCCGTCAGCAGATACGCGCGGCCTAAAAGATAATAATCTTCGGCGTTTCGGGGCGAAGCGGCGACGGCGTTGATAAAATTCTGAGGCGCGTCGTCAACCTTTCGGCGCGCGTCTTCAAAAGCCGTATAAGGAATATTCGGCGACTGCATCTGGGTTATCTGCGGCGCTACGACCGGCGGCTTGTTGTTCTGCATCCAGTAATAATACGCGCCCGCGCCCAGAACCGCGCCGATTATCAACAAAAGGAGCGACGAAAAAAGCTTGCCAAAAAATCCGCTTTCCTGATTTTCGTTTGTTTCGACATTAATGACTTTCCTTTCCGGCTCCGCGTTGACGACGTTTTGCGCGTCGGACGCGGTCGTCTCCAATTTCGGAACAATCGGTTTCGTTTCAGCCGTTTCCGGATAATCTCCGGGCGTTGATTCTTCGGTTTGAGCTTGCGGCGCAACGTCATGCATCGAAAGATTCTGCGTCGGGATATCAGCTTCGACAGCTTCGGCATTAATCATCGGCGCTTCGTCGGCCATGTTTGCACGCGCGACGGCGATAGTCGGCTCTTCAAAGTCCGATTCAAAATCAGATTCAAAAGTCGAGTCCGGCTTCCCGTTTGTGCTTTGCTGCGCGGCCGCTTCGCCGACTTTGACGATGACGGCTGTCAGATTGTCTTCTGCGCCGCGCTCGTAACAGATTTCCTTCATTTTGCCGGCGAGCTCGGCGGCCGTTTGATGTGACGATAAAAGGTCGCGGATTTCGAAATCGTCGATATGGCGCGTGATGCCGTCCGAGCAGAGCAAAAACGTCGTGTTCGGCTCGAACATAATCGTTTTCATATCGATTTCGACCGTCGGCTCGGCGCCGAGCGCGCGGCTGATGACGTTTCGGCTCGGATGAGTGGCGGCCTGCGCGGGCGTCATCCGTCCGGCGCGAACTTCTTCCTCGACGACCGAATGGTCTTGCGTTTCGCGGTAAAGGTTGCCGTTTCCGTCAAGCCGATAGAGACGCGAATCGCCGACGTGGCCGATGGTGGCGATGTTTCCCGAAACGTGCAGCGCGACGACGGTCGTCGCCATCGTCGAAAGCTGCGCCAGCTCGTGCGAAGTTTGAAAAATCGCCGCGTTCGCCTGCGCGATGGCGGCTTTCATTACTTCTTCGGCGTCGATGTTCGGACGGGAATTTATAAACGCTTCGCCGAGAATCTCGACCGCCATCTGCGATGCGACATCGCCGGCCTGCGCGCCGCCGACGCCGTCGGCGACGGCATAAACGCCGCGTTCTTTTAATTCCAAAAAAGAATCCTCGTTCTGAGGTCGTTTTTCGCTAAGTCCGCGGTCTGAAACTGCCGCCGATTCAATCTGAAAATTATCTTCCGTCATTATTTTCTCCAGAGTTTAGAATGCCCGAACCGCTGACATTGAATTCTAAAAGTTTTACCGATTCTCGTTTATCAATTCCGCTTCGACTAATCTATCAACCGAATTTCGATGAGAAAAAGCCATCAGCATTCCGAGCATTATAAAACTCGTTATCAAGCTAAAACCGCCGTGACTGACGAACGGCAAAGTGATTCCCGTCATCGGCAGCGCGCGCGTGATGCCGCCCATATTGACGAGCGCCTGAAAACCGATAAACGCCGTCAATCCGGCCGCGCAAAGTTTGCTGAACATATCTCTCGCTTCGACCGCTGTCCGAATGCCTGCGGAAACAAGAGTTATCAGCGCAAAGATTACCAACAAACCGCCGAAAAGTCCAAGTTCTTCGGCAATCGCGGCGTAAATGTAATCGGAATCGGAAACCGGAATCAGCTCGACGTAGCCGAGTCCTAAGCCGCGTCCGGTCGTGCCGCCCGAAGACAAACCGAACGTCGCCTGCGCGGGCTGAAAAGCGAGAATATCAAACCACGCGTCGACGTTAATCGATTTCTGCAAATTCGGGTCTTCTTCAAGCATCTGCGGCAGATTCGGCTCTTTTTCAACCAGTTTTTTATAATAATCGTCGTAATCTTCTTTCCACCAATCGGTTTCCGGCGTCGGCGGATTAAAGCCGTCGAGCCACAAATGAAAGCGCTGCTGAATGCGGTCGGGCAAAACCTTTTTGACCGGTTTGGCGAGCGTCGGCAAAAGCGGAATTTTCGCCTGTGTGTCTTCCGGCAAAGCGCCGACGACCAGCACGCAAACCAGGAGAAGCACGCTTCCGATAAGCACGAATCTCTGCGGCAGACGCCGCACGGCGATAATGTAAAGCGTCACATAAACCGAGCTGAAAACCATCATCTGCCCGAAATCTTTCAGAACGAAAAACGGGAAAAACGGCAGCATCGCCATAAATAAAAGCGGAATCACGTCTTTGGCGCGCGGAACTCCCCAGTAAGTTCGCGCCAGATTTTTATACAAAACCGCTAAGATGGCCGCAAATCCAATCAAAAATGGGATTTTAGCAGGCTCCCACGGCGTCATATTTCCGATTGATTTTCCCGCGCGCGAGGTTATCGCCGCCAAAAGCAGCGGTACAAGCGTTAAAACTACGAGCAGAAAACCGTTTTTTTGCAAAATCTCGAGCACGTCGTCGCGCCGGAAAAGCAAAATCACGCCGATTAGACACGCAATCGCGAAAAGCGGAATAATCGTTCGGCCCGAAAAAACGGTTCCGAAAAACGAATCTTCCGACGGGCGCGGCGTTTCCTTCGACAAATCGACCGGCGCTTTTTCGGTCGGCGGCAAGCCCATCATCTGTTTCTTTTCAGGCGAATAATTTTGCTGTATGTAATGCATCTGCGCCGTTTTGATTTTTTCCTGACGCGCTTCGGCTTTGTCTTTTTTCGAAACGTATTCCTGGTCGCTGAACAGGCGATACTGGACGGTCAGACCGATGGAAAAAAGTAAAACCGCCGAAGTGTAAAGCGCCCAGTTTCCCTGAAATTTGCCGAACCGGGCGAGAAAAATCGGCAGAATCGCGAGCAAAAAAAGTAGTGCGATATTTCTGAAGCCGGTCATCGTGGACGTTTCGTATCCGCGAATCAGCGCGCCGTAGTGAATGGCATAATGCGAGATTGCCGTTAAAAAGACAATCAAAAGCAAAATTACAATGTGTGATGAAGCGCGATTTTTCATTTTCTTTTCTTTGGCTGCGTCGTCTGCGGTTTCGGTCGGTACTGCTCGCCCAAAAGCCCAAGCTCCCTGGCTTTTAAAATCACGTCGGCGGCAATCGGCGCGGCGGTTTGGCCGCCGAAACGATTGCCGATGTCCTCGACGACGACGGCAATTGCGACCTGCGGATTTTCGAGCGGTGCGATGCATATAAACCAGCCGTCGGTTCGTTCATACGAAACGGGGTCTTGATATTCGACCAGCTCTCCGTTTTCGTTTTTTCGTTTTTTTGTAACCGTCTTCAGCCGACCGGTTTTCTGGTCGTAAACGAGCGCCTCTTTTTCCGCCGTTCCCGTTTTTCCGCCGGTCGAAATGTTTGTTCCGCTTAATTTGCTCTTAACGACTCCGCCCGTTCCGCCCGCTTCTTCCGTCACGGTCGACATAATATCGCGAACTTCGGCGGCTTGCTGCGGCGTCAGAATCTGCGCGAACATCTGCGGCGGAACGTCCGCTTCGATGCGGGGCTTCATCAACATTCCCTGCATATTTCCGGCGGCGGAGGCAATCAGAGCCATCTGAAACGGCGTCATCTGTCCCGCCAAACCCTGTCCCATTCCTTCCAGACCGAAATCGTAGAGCGATAATTTACTTCCCGTTACAATCGTCGAGCGCGTCGGCGAAATCGAGTTGGCAATTCGTTTGTTGCTCGCGTTCCAGATATCCGCGAAATATCCCTGCGTCAGCGCGTCCTCGGGCGTATCGACCGGCGCGATGCCGACGAGCCGCGCCGTTTCGCCCATCCGGTCGCGCCCGAGCGCGTTGGCGAGCTGCGCGAAATATTGATTGCTGGAAACTTTGTAGGCTTCTCTGAGCGGCACGCTGACCGAACAAATCTCGCAGCTTCCGCCAGCGTCGCAAATCGGGCGAGAATTTTTGTAAGGCGTATAACAGTCGGGCGCGGCCAAATCGGGAAACATCAAATCCTGCTGTCCGGCGCGAAATGCCGACATCATCGTCAACGTCTTAAAGGTCGAACCGGGAACGTAATATTCGCGCGTCGCGCGGCTCAAGAGCGGCTTGTTCATTTTATCGCCTTCAAGCCGTAAATAACCTTCGAGCTTTTCCGCGTCGCTCAAAGCAAACGACGGATTCGAATACATCGCCAGAACGTCGCCCGTCTGCGGGTTCATGACGACGATTGCGCCTTTTTTGCCTTGCAATTGCTGCGCGACATAGGCCTGCAAATCGCGGTCAATCGTGATGCGCACGTCGCGCTGTTCCTCTTCGGGCTTTTTGATTTTAGTCAAAATTTCCCACGCTTCGGGCATCGGGTCGGCTTCGGCTTTGTAAAGCGTGCGTTCGAGTCCAGGCGTTCCGCGCTCGGTTCCGAGCAGATGCGCCATTTCCTTTTCGAGCGCAAACGTGCGGTCGATCGTTCCGTCTTTTTCGACTTTGTAATAGGCGAGCGCGCTTCCGAGCTTGCCGGAACGGTCGAGCATCCAGCCGCGAAGACGCGCGGCGTTCGTCCGCCGGGTGCGCAAATCCTTGTAGCTTAAGGCCTGAAACTGCTCGTTGTTTTTGTCGGCGTAATACGTCCAGTAAACGTGAAAGCCGTAAACCGTCAGCGCCAGCGCGACGAAGACAAACTGCCAGATGCGAAGACTTCGATTGGTGACGGTCGAGGTTAATTTTCGTTTGACCTGTTTCGGCAGATTTTCTTCAAAAGCAAATTTCAGACGCGTGTTGCGAAGAAAAGACAGAATCAGAAAGATGAGCAAAACGGCGACGCCGATTAGATAAACCAGACTTAACCCGGCCGGCGTGCGTTCTAAAATCTGGCCGCCGAACCAACTTTCCGGTTTCCAACTAATTTGCAGGAAAAACAAAAGCAAAGTCATTTATTTTCTCCAAAATCGAAAGAAATTCTCTGTTCCGTCACGGGCGGCGAAGCATCGCCGTCAGGCGCTTCTTCCTGAAAAGTTTTCAACGATTCTTTTTCCGAAGCCTCTTCCTGAAAAGTTTTCATCGAATCAGCCGATTTTTCCGGTAATTCCGTCGCCACGGGAGATTCGTGTGCAATCTGCGCGACATGCGTGTTCAAAGACACGTTTTCCGTTTTGAGCTCATCTTCTCCGGCGATTATCAGTTGCGTTGCCACCGAGCTGTTCGGGAGCGGAATTTCTTCCGGTTCGACCGTCTCTTCAACTTCTTTCGGCACGTAGGTTATCGAAGCTTCTACCGTTCCGAACTTGATTTTATCGCCGTCTGTCACCGGAATCGCTTTTCCGTAGGCAATACGCTTGTCGTTGACAAAGGTTCCGTTGGTTGAGCCCGTATCGGCGACCAAAAGCTGCTTTTCGCCGTTTAAGACAAACGCCGCGTGAACCTTTGAAACGCTGGCGTCATCGATGTTCAGGGCGTTTTCCTTGGTTCGGCCGACGGTCTGCCGCTGGCCGCTCGAAAATGCGAGCTCGACGCGTTTAGATTTGTCGCCCGTCTTGAATTCGACGATGTAAATTTCCTTTTCCTCAGCCGCCGGCGCGATTTCCGGCAGAGGAGCGATGACGATATTTTTTAAGTTCGGAACCGTGACGTTTAATTCGGCTTCTTTTTCTTCGGCAAATTTATCAAAACTCGCCAGCAGCTTGACGCCTTCGGTGAAATAATCGGGTTTTATTTCGAGCTTGAGCGGCGCGTAGGTGTGATAGCGATTGTCGTTGATATGGTCGATAACGGCGGTCAAAAGTTCGTATTCGAGCTTTTTCAACGCTTCTTCGGCATCGGTCGAAAATTTGTCCCACTGCATTTTGAGCTTGATGTTGTGCGGGACAAATTTTCCTTTTTTGTCCAAATCTTTGACTTCCGAATCGAGCAGTTTTTTTAATCTTTCGATTAGCTCGCTCGTCGCAATGCTGCTCGAAGGCTTCCAGCCCCTTCCGGTAAAGCGGTCAAAAATGTCCCCGACCTTGGTCAGAGTTCCGCGCAAAAGCCAATCCACCGAGAATGATTTTTTGCTTGCTGGCGTTTTGTCTTGCGTCATTTTATAAGTGTTTTTTTTCGGAAATGCTTCAAAGATAGATTTCGATGTAATTTTAGCCGAAATGTTCTACGAAATAAAGATAGAAATTGTTTGTTTTGTCCCGAAATTTATTAATTCTTCATTCAATCTGACCGAATTTTGTGATTTTGAAAAATTATTTACATTATATTGAAAAAAATGTTGACAATATATAAAAATTGTTTTACATTTCCATAGTTATCGCTCGCATTGAGAATGGGCGGGTATTTAATGAATACAATTAAATCCCACAAATCGAGTTAGTAAAATCATCCCACCACGACGACAGATAAACTTAATGAAAGGCAACAAAAAAAATTCAGAGTTGGGGTTCTCGCTGGTCGAGCTTTTGATTGTGCTGCTAATCACGATGATTATGATTGCAATCACGGGTTTCTATTTTCTGAATCACCAGAAGCTCTATAAGCCTGATGACCAATCTTTAAAAATTGTCGACATGCTGCAGGAAGCGCGCCAGAGGTCTCTGACGCAGCGCGAGACGGTGCGCGTCGAAATCGATTTGACCGACAACCTTATCAGGCTGATTGACGAAAATACGCCCGCGACGGTTAACGACGACCGTGAAATCAGAAGAACGACGCTTTTGCCGCAGTCCGAGGTCAAGCTTCAGCAAAGACCCGACGATATAAGCTACAATCCACCCGAGACTCTGCCCGCGCCGACCGCCGTTTTTACCACGAGCGTTTATCCTTCCAGTTCCACGCACAACGTCTGCACCATCCGATTTCAAAGCAACGGAACGGTTGTCAATGCCGGAACCACCGCCGTCGGCGGCGGCGCGACCGTGACGGGCGTCACGCTGCATATCTGGGCGCCCAAGAAAACCAACGCAAATGAAGCTGATATTGCCCGCGCGATAACGATTATCGGCTCGACCGGTTCAATCAGAATGTGGGAATTCGACATCACGAACACGGGCACAAACAAATGGCAGGATTCGAGAAGAACTTCGGTCTACGGAAGTTAGATAAATTTTTCATCCTTAAAAACTGGGAATGAAGCTTATGAAAAGATGTAATTTTGGCAGGCTGACGTCGGGATTTTTCAAAAATCGTTTTTCAAACCGAAAAGAGCGTTCGGCCGGATTTTCTTATATAGAGGTAATGATTGCTCTGGTTATCCTGATGGTCGGCGTTTTGCAGATGGCTTCGGCTTTATCGGCAAATTTGCTTCGTTCCTACGAAACCGAAAAAAGAATTATCGCCAAGCAGATTGCTCTCTCGACGATTGAGTCGATAATTTCCGCGCGCGACATTGCGCGCACCGACGGTATTAAAAGCTGGGAGTCAATCGGCAATGTCGGGAGCAATCCGGTCGACGGCTCGCCGCGCGGAATTTTTCTGACCGGCTGGTGTCCGATTCGTGAAGAAGAAGGCTACGACGGCGTCGCCGGAACGGCCGATGACGGTTGTCCGGAAGGCTCGAGCTGCACCGTCACGGGATTTCCTTCAAATACGAGCGCGGTCGTTAAAGGATATCAGCGCCAGGTTGTCATTACCGACGTTGACGACCCCGAACGGCCGGCGCCGCAAAATCCGATTGCCCGTCGAAAAATCGAAGTGACGGTCAAGTATTACTACAACTCGGTCGCGCGCCAGGACGCCGTTTCGACGATAGTATCCAATTATTGAGGCTTTAATAAGATGAAAGAAACTTTCCGTAAAAATTCCAGCCGTTTCGCGAAAAATTCCCAGAAGGGTTTTTCTCTGCTTGAAATGATTGTCGCAATCACAATTTTTTTGATAGTTACCGGCGCAGTTTACGGATTGCTGCAAATCGGCCGAATCGACCGCAATCGTTCCAGCCGCCGAAGCGATATGTTAAAAAATGCGCGCACGGCCATTCACTTAATCGGACGCGACGTGCTCAACGCCGGTTTGGGATTTCATCGAAACGGAGCGATTGTCCCCGACAATTTTATCTCGACGCGTCTCGGCGTTCCGCCTGACGCCGATACGACGCGCGACACGCTGACCTCTTTAATTGCCGGCAACAATCTTTTTCAAAACAACTTAAACTCAGACACGACCGTGCGCACCGACCTCGTCGCCTTTGCATATCGCGACATGAGCTTTAACTGTTTTACCGCACCGGGCGTCGCCTGCACCGACAATCAAAGCGGTGAGACGGTTTCACTGACCGGCGTTTCCGCCCCGACCGGCTCGCCGACGGTTGCCCGATTAGCTACTCAAACGGGACAGGCTGCGGCATCGAGCATTTATGATTTATATCTGGTCGAATCGGACAGCTCGCAGGTCGCGGTGATGGCGACCGCCGTTCCCGGAACGAGCCAAATCGACATTCAGCCGGGCGACCCGCTCGGGTTAAATCAGCCGTTCAACGGAGCAGGCGTAAACGGAAGTTTGCTAAAAAAATGTACGACGACCATCACCGAAGACTGCACGACTTACGCCGCCTCGGTAAAACGCTTTTACTGGGTTGCTTATAAAGTCAAGGACGACGGCACGCTGGTTCGTCTGATTTTCGGAAACAACACCGGACGCCCGTCCGACGAGCAAATCCGCGAGCAGCCGCTTGTCTACGGCGTCCAGAATTTACAATTTAAGTATGTTTTGCAAAACGGAACCGTAACCGACAATCCTTCAGCCGGAGTTGACGGAATCATTGGAACGACCGACGACGAGCCTGACGATTTTAATTTAATCAGGCAGATTAACATTACGCTACAGGTTCAATCAACGGAAATCGACGAGCAGACCCGAAAGCCGGCGGTTATTACTCTGAACGCGACTTTCAGCGTTAGAAATATGGATTACGATGCCGGATAAAAAAGTAGGTGTGAATATGAAGAAAAAAGTTTTATCAATTAACCGCAAAAATTTCTTCGGTCAAATGACAAACAAAGATAAAAGCGAAAATGGCTCGGCTATTTTGATTGCCCTGTTTGTTATGCTTTTGCTGCTGGGTTTTGTCGCTTTAGCCGTAACGCGTACGACGAGTGAAACGGTCGCGTCGAGCAACGACGAAGCCGAAACGCGCGCATTTGAAGCCGCACACGCCAGTCTCGAAGTGATAACGCGCAATTTCGATAAAATTTTTGAGCAGAAACTCAACCCGGAAACAACCGACATCGACCGCATCAAAGGTCAGTTGCCGCCCGGATTTACCAATTACACGTTTCAGCAGGACATCGACCAGACGCAGACCACGGCGCCGGTTATCATGACCGGACAGCAATTCCAGGGCTTGAACGCGCTGCGCGATAAATGGCAGATAAACACGACCGCGACCGACAATACGACGGGCGTTCAGGTCGCTTTGAGACGCGAATTTTTTAATAACCGTATTCCGATTTTCCAGTTCGGTATTTTTTACGACGATGACCTCGAATTCCACCCGGGGCCGCGTTTCGATTTCGGCGGGCGCGTTCATTCAAACGGAAATTTGTTTTTGATGGCGCAGGACGGCCTGTATTTTTCTTCGAAAGTGACGGCCGTCGGGGAAATTTTCACGGACGTTGCGCGCAACAGTGACGCCGCCACCAGATGGGGCGACCCGGTTTATATCAAAAACGCTTCGGGCACATACGTTCGTTTGCGGTCGAATATGGGCAGCGTTTTGACGTCGCCGACCAACGGTTCAAACGTTTTTGCCGGAAACGCCGATATGCCGGTCGTTTATAAAAACGCGAGCTGGATCAGCAATCAGAATTTATTTCAGGGAAATCTTTTATATAAACAGAAGCCGCTCGAATTGCCGATTCGCATTTATAACAACATCAGCGGAACGCCGCTCGATTACATCGAGCTTATCAAACGCGGCAAAAACGTCGGCGATTTGTGGAACAGTGCCGGAACGCTGACTCCGGTCACGACTGCCACCGCGGATGCGACCATAACCAGCAGCGAAAGATTTTATAACAAAACCGGCATCCGCATCTCGCTCGCCGACAGCAAAGCCAAACTTCCCGGCTGCGCGCTCGGTACCGGAACTGCCCCTGTTTTAACTCCGTGCGGCGTCAGGCTCGACGGCGACGATATGGGCGGCATCGACCGCCTCAACAGCAACGTAGTCATCGGCACCAATCCGGGCATCGGCGAGGCGCGCGGTTATGTTCCGCGCCCGATGACCGGCTCTCCGGCCTATCAGGCCACCGAAGTCAACGGCGAGCGTTTTTATCTCGGCGTCACAGGCCGCGAGCTTTGGATAAAAATCGAAATCGTCGGCATCAATCCGGCAACCGGCGTTTATGTCGCTCCGCGCGATATTACCGAGGACATTTTGAGTCTCGGCGTGACCGAGCCGCCGATATATGTGGCAAATGAGCTGGCCGTCAGCGGATACGGGACGGCGACGACCGACCATACGGAGGCCTGCGTCAATAATGCCGACGCCAAAGACTGCCGCTCGATTGTCAAGCTCCAAAGATTTGTCATGCCGGGCGTGGCCGTCAGCGCTTCCGATACGGATTACATGACCACTTTCACCTGGAACAGCAAAAACTACAACCTCGTGATGACCGACGACTGTAACAACAGCACCTATACAACGGGCTGTTCGTCTTCGGTTGACGACGGTTTCAGCGATAATACGGGGCATAAAAAAGCGGCAGTTGTCGATAATACGTCAAGATATCGCCGCATCGTTCCGTTTCCGATAAATATGTTCGACACGCGCGAAGGCCTTTATTACGAAGGAACGAGCACCTTTAATCCGACGAGCGGCAGCAACTACGGCACAAAAGTTCCGTGGAACGGCGTCATGAGTATGGTCGACATCGACATTGCCAACCTCAGAAAGCTTCTATATACCGGCGCATGGGACGGTAAATTCCCGACCGGAACGCCTTTTGCGGTCGCCGCCGGACACACTTTGCGCTCGAGCGATTTTCCGAACGCAAACGGCTGGGTTATGTATATTTCCGACCGTCGCGGCGACGGCGATTTTGACGGCGAATACGATATGGAAGACGTCTTCGGAAACAACGACGGTATTCTTCAAGCCGGCGAAGATGTCAACAAAAATGGCAGTCTTCAGGCCGATTACACGAACGAAGCCTCTCGTTATACAGGCTCGGGCGCGGCCGAGATTCCCGACATCGCGGCCACTGTCGAGCATAAATTTTACCGTCGCGGCGTCCGCCTGATAAACGGGCAGACGCTTCCCGGCGTTTACACCGACCCGATAAACACGAAAGGCTTTACCGTAGCTTCCGAAAACGGAATTTACATTCTCGGCAATTACAATGCCATCAGCATCAATTCTGTCGGGACGCCGACTCCGGCCGAGGATTATAATCCGCAGGGTACGGCCAATCACATTCCGGCTTCAATTGCCGCCGATGCCATCACGATTCTGTCGCCGTCGTGGAGCGACTCGCGCAGCTTCAGATACCCGTTTTCGCTCAGCAATCGACCGGCCAGCGAAACTTTTCTGCGCTTTGCGATGCTCTCGGGCGATACTCTGACGAGTAAAGACGCCGACCCGAATCAGGGCGGCGGCGACCAGCGAATGTCGGGCGGCGTGCATAATTTTATGCGCTTTCTCGAAGACTGGGGCGATGACCGAGTCAACTACGCCGGCTCGATGATTAACCTGTACAATTCGCATAATAACAACGGCACTTTCAAATGCTGTTCGATGGTTTACTCGCCGCCGGCTCGCAACTGGGTTTTCGACATTTCATTTTTAGACCCGAACCGGCTTCCGCCCGGAACGCCGTTTTTCCAGACAATCCAGTTGACCGGCTTCCAGAGAATAAACTAAACCGCTTTTCAAATTTTGGTTGTTCTAAAATCTTTTCGGAATGCTCTGAATTCTTTCCAGAGCATTCCGAATTGTTTTCGGAGCACTCCGAAAACAATTCGTACTACTCTGAAAACAATTCGTACCACTCTGAAAGCGTTTCGTACCACTCTGAAAGCATTTCGTACCACTCCGAAAACAATTTGTACCGCTCTGAAATGTTTTCGGAGTAGTCTGGAGTGTTTTCGGAGTGCTCCGAAATATTTCCCGAGTCCTCTGAAAAGTTTACAGAAGTAGTTTGAAACGCTTTCGGAGTCGGACAAAACCGTTTTTAGAAAATAAGGTTCTGCGGGCCTTGCATATAATTAAATTTATTATTTGTCACGGAATCCAGGAAACGCCGAAAATTGGAATATAGAAGTTTTGCCCGTCAGACTGACTATTTTATTGGGAGTTTACCGAACTTTGACCTTATAATATCGTATGGGATTTGAAAGTATGATATTTTAATTTTCGACTTCTCTTCCCGATAGAAAATGAAAGAACTCGCCATTACTAATTGCAGGCTCGACGGACGGTATGACGTGCAATCGCTTCTCGGACGCGGAAGCTACGCCGAAATTTACGTCGCCAAAGACGCTCTCGCTTCACCGCAGTCGCCGCACAGCCTCGTCGTCATCAAAGCTCTGAACGTTTTTATGCAAAACGATTTGGACACCGATTTGGAGAGGACGCTGGTCGAAAATTTTCAGAACGAAGCCATCGCGCTCGACCGCGTTCGTCACCCGAACATTATCAGCCGTCTCGGGCACGGCAGCGCGCGCGACCTTCACAACACGATTTTTCATTATCTCGTGCTCGAATATCTTTCGGGCGGCGACCTCGCCAAGATGTGCCGCGAAGGCGGAATGTCGCTCGCACAGGCACTTTATTATCTCGAACAGGTTTGCGCCGGACTCGCGCACGCGCACGCGCACGGCGTCATCCACCGCGACATCAAACCGCAGAATCTGCTTTTGACGGCCGACAAAAAAACCGTCAAAATCGCCGATTTCGGCGTCGCGCGGCTCAATCAATCCGATTCGCCGATTACGCGCGTCGGCACGAACATCTACGCGCCGCCCGAGCACAGCCCGATGATGTCCGGCAACACGGGAACGCTCACCTTTTCGGAGCTAACGCCCGCCGCCGACATCTATTCGCTGGCAAAATCGGCTTACGTTTTGATTACCTGCGATTCACCCCGCGCCTTTTCAAACCAGCCGATAACTTCCCTGCCCGAAAAATTTCGCCGCGAGCCGTGGGCCGGCAGATTTCTGGAAATCATCAAAAAGGCGACGCAGAGCGATTCGCGCGAGCGCCATCAGAGCGTCAACGATTTCTGGCAGGAATTGTCCGAATTAAAGCTTTTAGCCGAAGATGAAGAAGAACCGGCCGAAGAAAGCGCGACCGAGGTTTCAAAACGCAACTTAAATCCGACTCCGCAGGCGCACGTCGCCAAAGGCTACACGCCGCTCGCGCCGCAAAAACCGCTCTTTAACACTTCGCGCGATTTGCGGATAAACCCGAATCTGTCGGCAAAGGAAAACGTCAATCTGGTCATCGAGCTGGGCAACGGACACGCTCCGAAATTTCCGGCGATGCAGACGAAAGCGGAAGAAAAAGAAAGTCTCCCGATTCTGCGAGAATATGTAAGTGAAGAAAGAAAAAAACCGCGCCGGAGATTTTTCGTCCGCTTCGCCACGTTTTTGATTGTCATCGCCGCCTTTGCCGCAGTTCTTTTCGTCACATACAATTATCTGCAAAAACGGCGCGGCCTGACCGAAATCAGCAATCCGTTTGCCAAGCCGACCGGTGCGGCGACGAGCGACGTCAATCTGCGCCAGGACGCCAACGCCGACAGCCAGAAAATCGGTCTCGTACCGAAAAGCTCGCGCGTTCGTGTTGTAAATTCCAAAGATAACTGGTATGAAATTGATATTATTGAATACGGTCGCCCGAAAGAAACGCCGACCGACGCCGAGCACGGATGGGTAAACAAAAAATATATCGATTTGGACTAGAAACCAAAATCATTTCAGCAAGGAGAAAAAATTGAGCGTACTTAATAAAGTCAGAAAATGGATTGACGGTGAAACCGCTGAACTGGTTCTCGAAGAAGCCGCGCGAGACGCGCAAATCAAGCCGCGCAGCAAATCCGAGGAATTTATCGTCAAAATCGCGCGCGCCGTCGAGGAAGTGATGCAAAACGAGATGGTTCCGCTGCCGCAGGGAACGACCATTATCCCGACCGAATATATTATTTTTCTGAGCGAAGAAGACGACAAGGAATGGCAGGGCGTCAAGCGGCGCGGGCTCGAGCAGGGACTTTATCACATTCTGGCCGAGCGAGCCAAAGAACTTTCCGGCAAGAAAAAGCTCGAAACGCAAAGTTTTTCGGTCGAGCTTCGGGTCGACGGCACGATGGAAAAAGGCGACGTGCGCGTTCAGCACAGCTGGGACGAGAGTTCGAGCAACAAAACAAGCATTCTCGCGCGCCCGAAAGGCATGATGCCCGACCCGCCGATTCAACAACCGCCGCCGGCCAATGCGCCCAAATCGGATTTACCGCAAACGATAATGCACCCTAATTTTGTGCCCAACCAGCCGGCTAACAACCAGCCGGTTAATAATCAGGTGATTACCAATCAGTCGCTCAACAATCAGCCCGTCGCGTCTAATCAGCCGCCGCCGACGGTTATGAGCTTGAACCCGCAACAGGTTAAACCTTTTCCGAATGAAGAAGCCGAAGAATTGACACACGTCCACAAACGCACGACGGAGCTTTATCGCCTGGAAATCTGGCGCGGCGGCGTCCGGCAGACGGTCGTCCCGATTTTTCAAAACGAAATCAGCATCGGTCGCGGCTCGAAATCCAAACCCGTCGATATTCCGCTCGCGGGCGACCCGGAAATCAGCCGCCGGCATTTAACTTTGATGACCGACGGAAACGGAAATTACTGGGCGATAAACGAAGGCCGAAACGCGGCGATGGTTAATAATTACGACCTTCCGATTAATCAAAAAATAAGCGTTTCGACCGGCGTCCCGATTATCGTTTGCAGCTATACGCTGAGAATCCAGCCGAAACAATAAAAAGCGAACAATTGGAAGCGTGAAAAGGGCGGCTTGATAGCTATCAAGCCGCCCTTTTCATTTTTCTATTTACTACTTAAATTTATCTTACTTTCAAAGTCGGGTCTCCGAGCAGAACCCACGAAAGTCTGACGTCGCGACCGCCGACGACAACCGTTTTCGCGTCTTTAATCAAATCGCCGATGCGCGGCATATTGCCCGCCGTTATCTGACCGTAAAACTGAACCGCCATAACTTCCTGCACGTCCGGCGTCGTTTTTCCGGTCGATGTCCACGTCGCGACCGCACCGCCGTTCGATTTTATAAGCGCTTCGGACAAACTGTCGCTGTTGTTTATAAAGTAACCGTTAAGACAGGTCAGCATCGTAAATAAAGAAAGATTGCTGTTGGTCAGAGCCAAAGCATCGGTTGAACTAAAAAACGAACTGGCCGACCAGAAACCGGTCGAACCGTGTCCCGAATAATTTACGATATATTTTCCCTGATTTATCGCATTTATCACATTTGTGTGCGCGTCCGTCTCCAATCGTCCGACCATCGCCGACTGCATATTCGCCGGAAGCTGCTGGCGCAGCCTGTCGCTTAATGATTCGAAATCATATCCGTTCGGCGCGTCAAAGGCGAAAAGCGCGCCGCGCGTTTGCCACTGGCCGACGGTTTGCTCGAAAGCAGTCGTTTTATTGAATGCGTGCGTAACCGCCAGGCCGTCCCGCACCGGAATTCTGCCGACGGCGATTTCGGATAAACCGTCGTCGTTAAAATCGGCGAGAGCCTCGTCGCTTCCGGTTTCCATATAAACCGTATCGACCATTTTTGTCGGAACGTAGTTGTGATAGCCGGTTCCTTCAAAGTTTCTGTAATCGTAGTTGGCGTCGCCTAAAATAAAAAGATACTGCGGCGGCGTCTGCCAGTTGTTTTTCGCGTATTGCAGAAACGTTCTGATGCCGTCCGTGTTCATCGTGCCGTAGCTGTATTCGTCGTAGATATCTTCGACGTCGAGCACTTCGACGGAAAATCCCTGTGCGCGGCGATAGTTCGCCCACGTGTTCGCTTCGGTCATCCAGTCTTTATGCGTCACAATCAGCAGGTTGGCGTTATGAGCCGGCGTCGCCAGCGTCGAAGGAACGTTTTGAATAATCGAAGCCGCCGATGCGACGGCCGAATCTTCAATCGCATACATCATATAGCTGCGATTGGCCGGAAGCCGAACCGCATAAGTGCCGCCGTTTTGCGTAATCGGCAGATTTGTAATAAGCGCCGGGTCGTCGGGCCGACTCAAATCAAAAACCCGGATATTCGCCGATGAAAAGCCGGTCAGATTCGACGTGCGATAATAGTTCGTGTAAAAGCCGAGCTGATTATTTTTCGCTTCGTAAAGCCGCGAATAATTGACGCTGATTTTATCGAAAAAGCTTAAATCCTGCGTTCCGTTCATCGACGTCAACTGGAGCGTATTTGCGCCTTCTCTTAAAAGCGCGGTCGGAACGCCGTAATCTCTTGATATCGTATCGGTATTTTCTCCCGCTAATGAGTCGAGTTCCTGGCCATTTAAAACGATGCGGATGTTGTGCGAGAAAAATGAATATCCCTGAACCGAAATTGAAATCAAAGTTTTGCTGACGCTGAAATCGACCGAAGACAGATTAAAGTTTATGGTCGCGCCCGTGCTGGCGATGACCGGGCCGAAAAAGTTGTTCGCGTCGCCGTTAAGAATGCTCGAAAGATATAACGAGCGTTCTTTTTGAGTAAACGTTTGGGCGTAGCTTTTGGCGACGACGTTTCCGGCAAACGGGCGTAGAATTCTCGTGCCCATTCGCTTTCCGTTCTGTTGTCCGGCAATCAGGAAATAAACCTGTAAATCGCTTTCGAGCGTATCGATTCCCTTCCCGTAAAACTCGATATAATCGCCGCTTCCGCCGACGATAATGCTTTGCTCGACGCCGTCTTTATACAACTGCCAGAGCGCCGGAGACGAATTTACGTCAAAGCCCGCGGCTTGCAGTTCGGCGCGCGTGACGCGAACGAGACCTTCTTTTCTGACGCCGATTTTGACGCCCGGCTGACCGGCCAAAAACCGCTGCGTATTCAAATCCGCCTGCAGAGTGTTGGCTTCTATCTCAGACGACAATTCTTTTGACAGAATCAAATCGCTTTTGATGATTTGCGAATTTGAATTATCGCTTGCCGCGCGCATCGCTTCGGTCGAAGTGCCGGTAAATTCCGACAAATCTTTGACGTATTGCGGAAAAATCGGATTCGAAGTTTGTCTCTGTCCTTCAGCATTCAAGCTTTCAATGTAATAAATTGTTCCGGCATTGCCGTCCGGGTCGAAAAAAGTATAATTCCCGCCAAAAGTCTGGTCTTCACGCGCCCTCAAATAGCCGCCCGGAATCATATTACGGCTGGCAAGCTGCGTATTTTTTCCGCTCGCACGATAAACAAAAAATCCTAAATTCTTCGTTTCCGATTCGGTCTGCCATCGAAGCCAGACGCCGCGGCCGTCGGAAAAAGCTTCCGCGCCGCTGTAAACAACCGAAGAGCCCTGCACAACCGGCTTGACTTTCGATGTTCGCGCTTTCTGCGCAAAGACGGACGAATTGAACACCAAAACCGTAAACATTAGAAATGCCAAAACTTTTTTCATAAAATACACTCTGTCGTAAAACTCAAATTTTAGAAAAAACTTGAAAGATAAGGAATTGAATTTAAACTTGTCCCTTAGACTTTACAACTTTTTTTCTTTTTTGCCAAGATTTCTATCTAATATCTAAACTATTAACGCCGACGGTTTTTCAAAACAAATTAATTTTTTTACAATTTCAGTAAGCAATAATTTATAAATCGTTTTTCGTAGAATATTTAGCGACGGATTCAAATATGAAAAAACTAAACAATTCCCGAATTTTCGCGCTTTTTCTTTCAATCGCCTTTTTTCTTTCCATATTTCCAAGGGAAATGCGAGTCGAGGCCGCTTGGCGCGAGCCGGTCAGGGCGAAACACGCGATTGTTGCTTCGCAGCACGAACTGGCTTCAAAAATCGGCGCTGACGTGATGAAGCGCGGCGGCAACGCGGTTGATGCGGCGGTCGCGGTCGCGCTCGCGCTCGCGGTCGTCTATCCGGAAGCCGGAAATCTAGGCGGCGGCGGTTTTATGCTGATTCGCTTTAATGACGGCCGAACCGCCGCCATCGATTATCGCGAAATGGCGCCAATGGCGGCGAGCCGCAACGTGTTCGTCAAAAGCGACGGAAGCTTAATCAAGGGCGAAGGCTCCTCGACCATCGGCTATCGCGCTTCGGGCGTTCCGGGAACGCCGGCCGGACTCGATATGGCGTTCAAAAAATACGGCTCTAAAAAATTAACCTGGGCGCAGCTCGTCGAACCGGCCCGAAAGCTCGCGCAGGACGGCTACCCGCTGTCTTTCCGCCTCGCCAATCTGCTTGAAAAATACGCCGACACGCTCGAACAATACGACGACAGCAAAAGAATTTTTCTGCGCGGCGGCAATCTTTACAAGGAAGACGAAATTTTCAAACAGCCCGATTTAGCGCAGACGCTCGCGCGAATGCAGAAACTTGGCGCGAAAGAGTTTTATACCGGACGAACGGCCGAGCTTATCGCCGCCGATATGAAGACGCACGGCGGTTTGATAACGCTCGAAGACTTAAAAAATTACGAGGCGAAAGAGCGCACGCCGATTCGCGGAAATTATCGCGGCTACGAAATCATCTCGATGCCGCCGCCGAGCTCGGGCGGAATCATTTTGATTGAAGCCTTAAATATGCTCGAAAAATACGATTTGCGAAAAATGGGCTGGGCTTCGTCGGAAAAATATCACGTGCTAGCCGAAACTCTGCGCCGCACGTTTGCCGACCGCGCCGAGTTTATGGGCGACCCCGATTTTGCGAGCGTCCCGACCGCGACTTTGATTGACAAAAAATACGCCGCCCGGAGAAGCGAAAATATAAATTTGAAAAAAGCCTCGAAAAGCTCCGACATCAAAGCGGGCGAACTGAACGGCAAAGAATCGATGGACACGACGCATTTTACGGTCGTCGACGCCGACGGGACGGTCGTTACAAACACCTTTACAATCAACGATTTATATGGCTCGCGCGTGACCGCAAAAGGAACGGGAGTTTTGCTGAACGACGAGATGGACGATTTTGCGGCGCGTCCCGGAACGGCGAATATGTTCGGTTTGATTCAGGGCGAAAATAATTCCGTCCAGCCGAAAAAACGTCCGCTTTCCTCGATGACGCCGACCATCGTTTTGAAAAAAGACGGCACGCTCTGGTTTGCGGTCGGCGCGCGCGGCGGGCCGCGTATTATCACGGCTGTTTTGCAGGCCGTCATCAACGTCATCGACCATGATATGAACATCCAGCAGGCAATTGACGCGCCGCGCATTCATCATCAATGGTATCCGGACGAGATTCTTTTCGAGCCGCTCGGAATGTCTTCGGACACGCAAAGCGCACTCGAAAAGCTCGGGCATAAATTTGCTGCCGAGCCGGCCTTTATCGCTTCGATGACCGGAATTATGATTGACGACGACGGTACGCGGCTCGGTGCGATTGATTCGCGCAGCGACGGTGTGGCCATCGGCTATTAATAAAATAATTGTTTCATCTCGTCAACCGGCGTGATATTCTAAATAAAACGATTAAGGAGGGTAATATGTTTTTTGTAAAAAATAAAACATTAATTTTTTCTAGTTTGATTTCTTCCGTTCTGTTTTTCGCGGCGTGCCCGGCGACGCCGACGACAAACGTCAATACCAATTCGAATCTTTCGGGCAACACAAACAAAAACGCCAATTCAAATTCGGTAAATACCAATTCGAACGCTTCGACCGCGCCGAGTTCGGCAATCGATACGCGGGAACCGGACAAATATCAGGCGACCGTCAAGCTGAAATTTGAAACGACCGGCGAGCAAAAACTGACGATTCCCGGCGAATTGCAGGCAAACGTCGCGCGCAGCGGCGAAAACCGGCGGATGGAATTTAATATGCCGAACGGCGACAAGGTAATTTATCTTGAAACCGGCGGGAAAAATTTGATTGTTCTTCCGAATCGCAAACAATATGCCGAGCTTAACAAGGAAACGACCGGCATCGACGTGCGCTCGATGATGACGCCGGGCCAAATCGTCAATCAGGTTAAAAGCGTCAAAGGCGTCGAGCGCGTCGGCGAAGAAAAGTATGCCGACCGCGACGCGATAAAATATCAATACAACGCCGTTACCGATACCAGGACAAAAGCCGGAAACGTTGAAACCAAGTCATTTATCTATGTTGACAAGGAAACGAATCTGCCGCTTCATTCGGAAACCGATGCCGTTGCTTCGGGCAGTTATCAAGGCATTCAGGGCTTAAAACTCATTACCGAAATGACGAACATCAAGACGGACGCGGACGCCGCTCTTTTCGCCGAGCCGACCGAATACGCCAAAGTTCAGCCCGAGCAGGTGAAACAGCAGGTCGATGCGATATTCAGCGTCGCGACGGCTTTTATCACGCAGTTAATGAAATCAGCGCCGACGATGACGACCTCACCGGCGACGCCGTAAAAGCAGAAAAGCGAAAAATGAAATGGTGAAAAAGTTTTTTTGAGTTTTTTCTCAAATTACTTTTTCACACTTTCATTTTTTTCGTTTCAGGAGCAAGCAATGAACAAAGTTACGACATTTATTTTAGGTGCGATTTTAGGACTGCTTATCGGCGGCGGCGCGATTTTTTATTTTCTCGGCGGCGTTCCGAGCGCGGCGAAAAAACCTCCCGGCGAGCCGATTCAAGCGCCCGACGCGAACGGCTCTCCGGCCGGGACGGCTTCGGTCGTGCTCAATCAACAATTTTTCGACACGGTTTTGAGTACGATTTTCCGCGACATGAACGCGCCCGCATTTCCGCTTAATATAAACGGACAAAACGTTTCCGAAGATAAGCTCCAGCCTCAGAAAATCGCTTTTCTGCAAAATGACTGCGCCGGAAAAATTACGCTTCTTCCCGAAGGCAGCGGCGCTAAAACGAGCATCAGGCTGGAAAACGGGAAGATAAATGCGCCGCTCGCTTTTAGCGGAGCGACTTCTGTTTTCGGCAGTTGTTATAATTTTTCGGGTTGGGCTCAGGCGAATCTGAATCTTCGATACGATGCGCAGCAGCAGACGGTTTTCGGTCAAATCGAAGTCGAAACGGTCAATCTCGACGGCGTCACGCCGCTTGTCAGCGGAATCATCGCGCGGTTCGTGCAGGCGTCGCTCAACCAGCGCGTCAATCCGATTGTCATCCTGCGCGGCGAGCAGATTGCTCTCAGTCTGCCGATTTCCGCGACCGACGGAACGCTTAACGCAAAAGTTAAGGAAGTTCGCTCCGACATCAAGGAAAACGCCCTGAATCTTTATATAACTTTCGATTTTGCAGGCACGAAAGGCAATCCGCTTTAGAAGGAACGGAAAGGGGAAAATAAAATTCTTACTATTTTCCGTTTTCCATTTCATTTATTCTTCGTGGTCTAGGAGTTTCGTCGTGTGCTCGGTGACACTCGGCTGGGCTAAATCATTTGTATCGAGCCAATTTCCCTGTTTTGGCGGAGCGTAGTTTGAAACCGGAATCGATTGCTGCGGTGGCAGCGCGTTCGTCGCTTTATTTCCGGCCAGATAATTTGGCGAGGTATTTACATTTTCCTGTCCGAACTGCGCCGGAAGATTTTCCCCGGCTTCAAACAACATCGAGTAAATCATTCGAATCAGGCTGCCGCCGCCGAGCAGGATTGAGCTGATAATGACCGCATACGGTTCGGCGTCGACGGCGATGGATATAACTGCAATAATCGGAATGATGATAAACGACAGCAAAAATATAAATAAGCCCTGTTTGAAGCCTTTTTTCTGAAAAAATTTCTTTTTTGAAATTTCGGTATTTTGATTTTGAGGCAAAGCGCCGCCGTTGTTTATAATCTGCGTGACGCCCGTCAGCAAAAGCCCGCAGCGCGAGCAAAATCTCGTATCTTCCGTAACTTGTTTCTGACCGCAGCTCGGACAAAACATAAATTTCTCCTATTCGTCTTTTTTCAACAATTTCGTCGTCCCGTCCGTCACGCTTCCCGGCTCGACCAGCTCGCCCGTGTTCGGCGCTCTCCAGGCCCCGGCGGGCGGCATATAGCTTTCGACCGGCTGGCTGGTCTGCGGCGGCAGAGCGTTTTGCCGTGCCCCGTAAAGATTCTGCGGCATCGCCTGCGAAAATTCCTGATTCTGCGGGACGAACTTTTTCGGCGCCGGCTTCAATATAAAAATTGAGACAATCAGCATTATCAAGCTTCCAAAAAAGCCAATGATGGCCACCATTCCGGGCAGTCGATTAACGCCCGAAGCGCCCAGAATCGCGGGCAGAAGCATCGTAAAAATTATAAACCAGAAAACGGTTACTAAAAATCCGTTTTTTCGCGTAAAGTAAGACTTTTTCTCGTTTATGTCGGCTAACTGCGGCAGAAAGCCGCCGTGCGATAAAATTTCCGAAACGAGTCCGAGCGGAAAACCGCAGCGCGAACAAAATTTTATTTCTTCCGAAATCTGTAGCTGACCACAGCGGGGACAATGCATTTTTTTCTCCAGATTGGCAAAAAATTTGGCTAAGACTTAACCTCTAACGAATTTTGGCACGAAATTGTTCAAAGTTCAAAAATCAATTTCACCTACGAGACACAAATAACACGGAGGAAATTAAAGCAGGATGGACTTCGATAAGCGGGATAATTTATTTTTTCTAATCTGCGTTATCGGCATTTGTCAGCGGTTAATTATTTCTTAAAAACTCTGTGTCTCCGTATCTGTGTAGTGAAATTCTTCTTTTAAACCCGCGGAAGCTTTTCGTCGGAAAACATTTGAAAAACGGCGAACGCGCGGCCTTGAAAGTTTTCGGCGCGGGCGAGCGTTTCGAGCAGGATTCGGGAAATTGATTTTAACTTTTCGGGCGCGGGCATTTCGCGGCGCAAATCTTCGTCGGAAGTAAAAAACTCGAAGCCTTTCCGGCGAGTCTGCTCGACTTCGTGCAAATATTCCGTAATTAAAGTGGTCGTCGAAAGCGCTTCGGGCAGAGTCCATTCGAACGGGTCGTCCCAGAGTTTTGTCATGATTCCGCCGAAAGTCTGCTCGACCGCCGCCGCGCTCCGCAAAACATATTCGCCGCTTGAAAACATCGCGAAACTGTTTGGAATCTCGCGCGGTTTGAGAAAAAGCTGTTCGTTTGGAATCATTTGCACGAATCCGAGTGAACGCTCATGAAGGCGCAGGAATTGTTCGTCAAAAGAATGAATAATCGATTTCATAAAAAAAGCGAGCCGAAAAGATTTTAACTTTTCGGCCCGCCGGTTGTCATTTATATAAAAAAATTTACTTGTCCTTAAATCTCCGGTCGTCCTCGATGATGACCAGACCGTAGTTTTTGCCGTTGTAATTGACGCCGTTTTGAACTTTTCCTTTGACGCCGAGCTGCGCGCCTTTAGTCGGCACGCTTCTTTTGGTTATGACCCAGATTGAGCCGCTTCCGTCGTCGATTTTATAAATTCCGCCCTCGCCGTTTTTTATCAGCGGAATCGAAACTCCGTAGCTGTCCTTGACCGTTCCGGCGACGGCAACGTCTTTGTCGTAATATTTCGACGGATTGTTTTCGATGTCGGCGATACTCATTCGCTCCGGGCATGCCGCGGCGAATAATCCAATCATCAGAACCAAACTCAAAAGACAAAATACTTTTATGTTTTTCATTTATTCTCCTCTCGTTTCCAGTAAAATTTCGGGAGAGCCGATTCTTTCTACCATTAAAGATTCTATTTTACGAAAAAAGTTTGCAATCTTTTTATATTTTTGCCGCATCAGAATTGTTTCAAATTCCCCGCTTTGTTATAGTCCAAATATATTTTGTATCAGGAGATTTTTATTAATGAAATTATTTTCAGCCGCAATTTGTTTGCTTTTTCTGACTTCTTTTTTGACTCTCCCGGTTTTTGCGCAGAAAGTCGAAACCGAAGGCGAGCTTTTCAACCAGATTTCGGCTTTAACCAAGACGAAAAAAGCCGACGACCAGGAAAAAGCCTACCAGCTCGGCAAAGATTTTATCTCGAAATTCGGCAAAAACAACGATGACGAAGTAAAAAAAGTGCGCGAATTTATGGAAACATACGAAATTGCGTTCGTCGGCAGAAAAATCGATGAAGGCAAAACCGCCGAAGCTTTTACATTCGGCAAGGAAGTCATGACGCAGGAGCCCGACAACGCGCATCTCGCGATGACGCTCGCTTACGCCGGTTATCTCGCACTGGTTAATAAAAAAGACAAATCTTTAGGGCAGGATTCGATTCAGTTCGCTCAAAAAGCGCTCCAGCTTTTGAATGATAAAAAACTTCCGAGCAATTTTCAGCCTTTCACCGACCAGGACGACGCGACGGCGATGATGTATTACACTATCGCAACCTTTTCGGTCGATTCGAATTTGAGCGACGCGGCGCAGAATTTCTACAAATCGCTGCAATACAACACAAAAGTAAAAAATAATTCTTACCCGTATTACATCATCGCTTTTAATTACGAGAAACAATACGAAAAAGCGGCGAAGGATTTTGACGCCAAATACGGCGCGGCCACGACTTCAACCGCCGAAATGAGAACCGCCGAAGCCAGCCTTGAAAAGCTTCTCGGCAATATGCAGGACGCCTACGCCCGCGCCGTCAAGCTCGGCGAAGCGGAAAACGCGCCGAAAGTAAACGAGTGGAAACAGCGTTACGCGCAGATTTATTCGTTTATCAAAGGAAGCGACGCCGGCTCGGCCGAATTTCTGGCAAACGTGCTGGCGACGCCGATGCCCGCGCCCTGAGTTCGAAAAATTTTTTTGACTTTCAGCCTAAGAGAAGTTAGCCTTTTTCTCTTAGGCTTTTGTTTTTTAATTTTTTAAGGAAAGTTGTTTTAATGAATGCACCAAAGCAGGTTTTAGACGAGAAATTTTCCTTTACATCGAGCATCAAGGGCGACGTCTGGCACAAAAAGCCGACGCCCGATGCTTTCGAATGGTGGTATTTCGACGCTTTGAGCGACGACGGTCGCGACGGCGTCGTCGTCATCTTTCTCGACAATTTCATTTTTTCCCCGCGCTATAATTCGCTGACAAAAAAGCTTCGAAAAGCAGGTGACAAAACGAACAAAGGCGTCTGGATTGACGAAAAAACGCTTCAGTTCCCCGAAAACAAAACATTTCCCGCGCTCGCTTTTATTTACTACCGTGACGGCAAGCCGATTTACCGCGCCATCAACGAATACGACCAGAACGAATTTGAAGCGAGTCTCGAAGAGCCTTCGTGCCGCATCGGCGATAATTCGTTCCGGCTCGATTCAAAGCCATACGGTTCGGGCTACGTTCTTTCAATCAACGCCAAGCTGCCGAAACGCCGGACGCTCAAAGCAAATTTCGAATGGCTCGCGATAGAAGGCGATTTTCAGCCCGAATGCTGTCTTTACGCGGAAAACTCGCATTGCTGGAATCTGGTTCTGGCGCGCTCGGACGTAACCGGAAAAATCGACGTCGAAGACGCGAGCGGGAAAAATCTCGACACCGTCAGCTTTCGCGGAACAGGCTATCACGACCACAACATCGACAATCGATGGCTGCCCGAAACCGTTCAGGACTGGCAGTGGGGACGCGCGCATTTTGCCGACGCGACCGCCGTTTTTTATCGCTACAAGGAATTTGCCGAATCACAGACGACGACTAAATTATATGTCGTTCGCGACGGCGAGCTGTGCGAGCGCGACGCTTTTTACGAAGAGCAAAATCTGCAAAGAGATATTTTCGGCATCAAATACCCGGGCCGGATGACGTTTACGACCGAAGACAATCTGCGCCTGCGCGTCAAGCAGACAAAAATTATCGACTCGAGCTTTTTTTATCTTCGATTTTTAAGCGAGATGACCTTGACTCTCCGCGACGGACGACCCAGAAAAACAACCGGAATCACCGAATATCTCGCCCCGAAAGCCTTAAAATACCGCTGGCTCGACTGGCTCGTCAATATGCGAATCGGGCGAAAAGGCAAAGGCTCTCTGCTTCGCTAGAAAAAATGAAAGTGGAAAACGGAAAATGGAAAATGGAAAATAATCTCTTAAAATTTTCCACTTTCAATTATTTATTGGTCAGCTTCACCGCCGTTCCATAGGCCAGAACTTCGGTTGCGCCCTGCGAGAATTCGGTTGCGTCGTAGCGCATCCCGATGATGGCGTCGGCGCCGATGGCCTGCGCATGCGAAATCATACGGTTAAAAGCTTCCTGCCGCGCCTGCTCGCAGACGTGCGACCATTCTTCGATGTTGCCGCCGCCGAGCGCTTTCAAGCCGCCGATGAAGCCGCGCCCGAGTCCGGTCGCGCGCACGACGATTCCTCTGACGACGCCCAAATACTGAATGATTTTTCCCATTTCCACTTCGTTTCCGGTTGTAACTATCATTTTCGATTTCTCCTTTTAATTAAAAGTTGACAGAAAGTTTTAAGAACTCTGTTAACTTCCTGAAACTATCTGCATCTCTGTCAACTTTTCGTAACTTTTTCTAAACTTATTTCCGATTTTTTACGTCTTCGATTGCTTTGGCTGCGGCGACGATATATTTTGATTCGGGAAATTCCGCTTTCAGCTTTTCCAGATATTTGTTTGCGTTTTTCATTTTTTCCAGAATGGCGCTGCCGACCGTTAAAAGAGCAAGTGCCGTTTCCCTGTTTTTCTCCGCCGGAAACGCTTTTAAATAATCTTCCAGATATTCGTTGGATTGCTCAAAGGCTTTCAGGTTGTAAGCATTGATGCCGAGCGTCAGCATTACGCGCTCTTTTTTGGCGGCGTCGTTTTCAATCTCCGGAGTTTTGAGCGCTTTTTGGTAAAACTCGTTACTCAACCTGACCATTTTTGAGTTTCTGTATGCATCGGCAATCTGCAAAAGCGCCGTCCCGTCGTCCTTTTTGAGTTCGAGCGCGTCGTAGTATTTTTTCAGAGGCGAAAAGTCTTTCGGCATCTCTTCAAAAATCTGGTTGAGCTCGGACAGCTTTTTATTTGAAAAGCCGCGCCGCGAGGTAATAATATTGCCGAGCGGGTCTGTAAATACGACGTATGGAATCGCCGCCACGCCGTATTTGCCGACCAGCCCTTTTTCCGCATCGAAATCAACCTTAACGGCGATAAACGGCTTGACGGCTTCGACCACGTCCGACAAAACCCAGAATTCCTTTTCCATCATCTGACACGGCTCACACCAGCTGGCCGAAAAATCGAGCATCATCGGCTTTCCGGTTTCTTTGGCCAGCGCCTGCGCTTTTTTGAAATCTTTTTCCCAGGTTATGCCATTTTTCTGCGTCGATACTTCAGCCGTTTGCGCAGAAGCGTCAAAAATTACAAATAAAATCGCGAGAGTTATAAAAATAATTCTTTTCATAAAAGATTTATCCTCAAGTTACGTTAGAAATGGAAAATAAGTTTGAATTTAATTCGTATTTGCTAATCGGGTATTTCTCCCCGATATTATTCGTTTCTAATTAAAAAACGACTCACTCAGCCTTCATTAAAATTGAAGGCTGAGTTTGATTGAACGTTTTTAGCGCAAAAAAAGCGCCTGCGGGCGAGATGTCCCCGCTCCGGCTGTTTACCTGACTTATTTTTTAACGCTTCTTTGCTGTTTCGTTAAATTTATCTTACAAATTGCCGTTTCCAGGACTTACATCGCGGGTTTTATCGACATATGCGAATGATAGACGATGAGCCACGCGTTTTCGCGTTTAGCCCAGACGGTCGTTGCCCGCATATTATCCGACATGCTTTTACCGCCGGGCAAAACCATGTCGGATTTTACGGTCGAAGTGACGATGGCCGTGTTGTCGTCGACGAATCTCACCTTGATATCGCTCAAATCAGCCGTCTTGAAAGTTATCTGTTTGACTTCCGCCAGTTCGGTCGCTTTCGTCGTCATTTCATAGTCATAGACGCCGCCGTAATCCTCGGCAAACATCTTTGCGAAATTGTCGTATTTTTTATCGACCAGAGATTTCCACGTCAGTTTCTCGTTCGCCGTCAAGGCCTGCTCGATTGACGCGCGATTATTGGTTATATTGCTTTTCGATTTGACTCGCTCGTTCTGCGCCGCCGCCGAGAATGCAAAAGTCAACACAAATGCCGTTAAAAGAATTAATCTAGTTTTCATTTTTTTCACTCCTTTTTTCTTATCCTGATAAAATAAGCCTTCCTGAAAACGCCTAACGAAAGAG
>DASWRI010000023.1:0-57291 GCA_036403235.1 Pyrinomonadaceae bacterium
CACTCGCCCGTGCATTCCGCGCCCCGTTCCGCAGCCGTTCCCGAATGTTTTACCGGTCAAATCAATCGAGCTGAATACAAAAATCGAAGGACAGGTGGCGACGACGCACGTCGTGCAGATTTTTCGAAACGATACGCCTTACACTTTGGAAGGCACGTATTTTTTCCCGATTCCCGAAACGGCTTCGATTGTTGAGTTTGCCATCTGGGAAAACGGTAAAAAATTGGTCGGCGAAGTTCGCTCGCGCGAAGAAGCGCGCCGGATTTATGACGAAATCGTCCGCCGCCAGCGCGACCCCGGACTTTTGGAATATGCCGGGAAAGATTTGTTTCAGGCTTCTATTTTTCCGATTCCGCCAAACTCCGACAAAAAACTCGAACTGACTTACACGCAGATTTTAAAAGCCGAATCCGGCACGGTCGCCTATCGATACCCGCTCGGAACGGGCAAAAATCTATGGTCGCGCCCCGTTCCGCTCGTCGAAAAAGATGATGGCAATCGAACGACGAATCCGCAGCATTTCGGTACGGTTTCGGGCAAAATCGAGATTGTCGGCAAAGAAGCTTTGCGCAACGTCTATTCGCCGAGCCACGGCATCGACGTCAAATGGAAAGGCGAAACCTCCGCCACCGTTTCGTTTGAAACACGCGACAACGCCAATGATTTCCAGCTTTTTTACGGGCTTTCAAACAACGATTTCGGAATGTCTCTGATGACTTACCGCGAGCCGGGAAAAGACGGATATTTTCTGCTCATGCTCTCGCCGAAAGACAGCGTCGCCGAACGCGAGCTCGTTAGTAAAGACATCGTTTTTGTGCTCGACACGTCGGGCTCGATGGCCGACGAAGGCAAGATGGAAAAGGCGCGCTCGGCTTTGCTTTTCGGAATTCAGGGCCTGCGCGACGGCGACCGTTTTAACGTCATAAATTTTGCGGGCGAAGAGCATCTTCTGGAAGACAAAATGATTTCCGCCGATGCGGGCGGCAAAAAACGCGGCGCGGATTTTGTCAAAAAGCTGTCGCCGAACGGCGGGACGAACATCAACGACGCCCTGCGCGCGGCCTTGAGACAGTTCGATTCTTCCGACCGGCCGAAAATTCTTGTTTTTATAACCGACGGCAATCCGACCATCGGCGAGCAGAACGTCGAGAAAATCATCGCCAACGCCAAGCAAATCAACGTCGACGGCTTGAGACTTTTTTCGTTCGGCGTCGGTTACGATGTCAATACGACTTTGCTCGACAAAATCTCGGTGGAAAATTCCGGCGTCGCCGAATACGTTCAGCCGAAGGAAGATTTGGAAGTAAAGGTTTCCGGCTTTTTTACAAAAGTGAATTCGCCCGTGCTGACCGATTTGGAGCTTGATTTCGGCGGCTTGCAGGTCGATTATATGTATCCGCGAAAGCTTTCCGATATTTTTAAAGGAACGCAGCTGACATTAATCGGCCGCTACAAAAATTCGGGCGATTTTAACAACGCCGTGCTTCGTCTGAGCGGAAAAATGGGCAGGGAAAACCGCACTTTTACATATTCGAATCTCGATTTTCCGCTGCGCGCCGACAAAAACGATTATCTGCCAAGACTTTGGGCGACGCGGCGCGTCGGCTGGCTGATGGAGCAAATTCGCGCCAACGGCCAAAACAAGGAACTCGTCGATGAAGTCGTCGATTTGGGCACTCGTTACGCCATCGTCACGCCCTACACGTCGTACCTGGCGACGGACGGAAGTTTCGCCCAGCGAGCCGTTTCCGGCAATACGTTTGTCATTGACGGAGCTTCCGGTTCTACAAATACGCTCACTGTTGACGGGCGATCGGTTTCCTCGTCCGATATGATGCGCGAAGATAAAGGCAAAACCGCCGTAAAAATGAGCGTTCAGCAAAATACTCTGCAATCAAACACGACGCTTGCGAGCAAGAAACCCGAAAAAGATGATGAAGCCGATGTGCCGCAGGTTTATATCCAAAATTCGGTGAGCAATCAATACGTCGCCAACAAAAATTTCTTTAATCAAAACGGCAACTGGATTGACGCCGAATACAAGGAAGAAGCCCGACTGCCCGAAGTCAAAGTAAAATTTGCGAGCAACGAATATTTTGATTTGGTCAACAAAGAACCGGCATTGGCGCAGTATTTTGCGATTGCCGAGAATGTTACGGTTGTTTGGAAAGGCAAAGTTTATCGGGTTGTTAGTTAGTTTAGGACGGATTTCCGTCAATGCAGAAAGGTGACTTTTGGCAGAATAAATAGTATTTTTATTTGTCGAAAGTCACCTTTTTTGTTAACGAACAGAAACTCTTGGAGGTTTGCGAGTGCTTACTTGTAGAAAATCTTATCTTTTAATTTTTGTTATTTTATTTTGCATTCAAATTATTCCCGCACAATCGAGCTGGAGCGCCAATCGCGTCGAAGCCGCGGGCGATTTGGTCGCCGTCTTTTTTACGTCTTCGGATAAAGGTTTCGTCGCCGGTGATAAAGGCTATCTCGGCGCCACCACAAACGGCGGGCGAAGCTGGACAAAACAGGCCATCAATACGAAAGAAGACGTCACGGAAATTTATTTTCGTAACGACGATAACGGCTATCTGGTTGCGGGCAAAGATTTATTCAGTACCAGAGACGGCGGGCGAAGCTGGCAGAAAACCGTGATTTTTAATGAGAATGCTTTTAAGGGAAGCACGCCCGAATTTCTCAGCATCCGTTTTGCCGATAAAAAACTGGGAGTCGTCATCGGCTCGCTTCTCAAAGGAAACGGAAAAGATGCAAGAGTCGTCGATTCGCTCGTAATGCGCACGAACAACGGCGGCGAAAACTGGTCGCGGGTTATCGTTCCGACCAAGGCCGAATTGTATCATCTGGATTTTGCGGGCGATTCGCACGGCTGGATTGTCGGCGCGAGCGGTTTGATTTTATCGACCAGTGACGGCGGTCTGAACTGGCAGATTCAAAAATCCGGCACGAACAAAGACCTTTACAATGTTGATTTTCGCGATGAAAACAACGGCTTTGCCGTCGGCGAAGACGGAATAATCCTGCGCACCGAAAACGGCGGCGCAACCTGGGAAACAATTAAAACGAGTTTCCCGAATACATTTTTGCGCGTCGATTTTGCCGACGAGAAAAACGGCTGGATTGTCGGTTTCGGCGGAACTATCCTGCGCTCATCCGACAAGGGCCGAACCTGGATTCGCCAGGAAAGTAATACAAAAGACAATTTTTACGGGCTTTATATGACCAGGAAATACGGTTGGGCGGTCGGCTCAAAAGGCTTGATTGCTGAATACCAGAAGTAGGCGAAAAGTGAAATGTGAAAAGTGACAGACGAAGAAAGTTCTTAAACTTTTACTTTTCGCTTTCTCTGAGCAACTCACAGAATTTGTTCAGCATCATTACTTATAGACCACGAGTCGGGCAGTTTTGTTTTTTATGCGAAAGAGCGCGGCTTAAAGTCTTTCTGATTCCTCCTGTTTCTATTATGCCCGCCGGTGAATGCGACTCGGCGGGCTTTTTTTAAAAGAAACTCACTAAATTACAAAATAAGACCGGAGTTAGAATATTTAAGGGGATTAGTAAAATCGCAATAACCTTTACGATTCCTGTCTCTTGCCGAAGATTTCCGAGAACAGCAAAAGCTCCGCTCGACAGCATCGTCATAAACCATCACCAAATCCAAAGCGAGGGAAAGTATTGACTTGCGTTGAACAAAATCAGGGGAGTTATAAAAACAAGCAGTGAAGAAGCAAGCGATAAAGAATAGAATCCAGGTTTTATCGTTTTTGTCGATTCATCTAGTATTGAATTTTTCATTGCACCGCGGACAATATTTATTTATTTTGCTTTTGCTGCGACTTCTGCGCGGCGAGGGCGAGCTGCTTGGCTTTGGGCAGAGCTTCGACGGCGCGCGCGACCTGCAAATCTTCTTCGATTAAAACCTGATTGGCAGCGACGCTGCCGTAATTTGCGATGGCGAGATTGTAGCGCAGGCGCAATTTTATAAAAGATTTTTCCGCCTCGATTTGTTCGGCCGTCACGTTCCAGCCTTTTTCTTCGGCGACGAATCGTTTGAAAACGGCAAAAAGCTCGTCCGTCAGCGGAAAATTGTTCGAGCTGATGCGCTGGCCGTATTGAAATTGATTTGTGACCTTAAAGCTTTCAAACCCGGAGATTTTGCCGGCCGCAAGCTCGCTTGTGAAAAAGAAAAGCGGGTCGAGCAGCGCAACTTCCGGCTGGTTTAATTCCGCATCTTTTATCGTTTCGTCGGGCTGGATTCCGTCGCCGCCGTAGACGGTTCTTCCGGTCACGGTTTTCGCCGGAATTTTCGCGCTTTCTTCGATTTTTTCTTTGTGCAGAAAATAATCGTAAATATTTCCGTTTGAATAATCGCGTTGAATCGAGCGGCCCGAAGGCGTGTAATATTTCGCCGTCGTCAAAGTTAAGCCAGAGCCATACGGCAAATTTATAATGCTTTGGACGAGTCCTTTGCCGAAAGTATTTTCGCCGATAATCAAAGCGCGGTCGTAATCCTGAAGCGCTCCGGCGACGATTTCCGAAGCCGACGCGCTGTTTTCGTTGACCAGCACGACGAGCGGCATCGCTTCCGCCTGACGATTGGCCGATTTCCAGACGCGATTGTCGATTTTAAAGCGCCCGCGCTGCGTGACAATCGTGTCTCCGTCGGGCAGAAATTTTTCGGCGACCATCACGGCCTGGTCTAAAATTCCGCCGGGATTATCGCGCAAATCCATAATCAGAGAAGTCATTCCGCGCGCGTGCAAATCGCTGAGAGCCGCCTCAAGCTCGTCAAAAGTCGTGTAATTAAATCCCTCGGAAAGGTCGACGTAGCCGATGTTTCCGCGCAGAAGATAAGCGTCGGGAATCGATGGCTGCGGGACGCGGTTGCGGCGAATTTCGACGATTTCATGTTTTTCCGTGTCGGCGCGCTCGATTGTCAGGCGCACAATCGTGCCTTTCTTGCCGCGAACCTTATCTCTCACGACAGCGGAATTTTTGCCCGAAACGTTTTCGCCGTTGACCGCGATGATTTTGTCGCCGAAATGCAGATTTGCCTTGTAAGCGGGCGAGTCCTGAAAAGTCGAGATGATAAAAGTCTCGTATTTTCCGTCGCGCATATAATTGGAAATCGTCGCGCCGATGCCGAAATATTCGCTTTGCTGGTCGGTCAAAAGGTCTTGGTATTCGTTGGCGTCAAAATAATTCGAATGCGGGTCGAGCGTCCTGAGCATTGCGGTTATCGCCGATTTAGTCAGCTCGCTGTAATCAATTCGGTTTCCGCCGACGTAGTTTTGACGAATGACGTCGAGCGCTTCCTGGTAATCCTGCGTGATGTTTAATTGAGAAGTCTGCTCGGAGCTGACGCTTGTGCCGGCGCGCGAAGCCGAAAAAGAGCTTCCTGTTGCAATCTTAAACGGTTCGGCGTCGGGAAGCTGCGACACTTCCTTTCGTTTCGCCTGCGGAAAAACAAACAAGCTGCCGAAAACAAAAATAATAAGCGCAAAAGAAAAAATTCTCTTCATAAATCTGAAAACACTGATACCCTTTCTGCTTTGAGCAAATGTTACAAGAATAAAACACCTCTTCGCAACTTACGCTCGCCGGCAGCCGAAATAAAATCAAAATTGTTGTGTTTTTGGAAAGTTTTAATCCGGCGCGAATTCCATCTATTTATTTTTGTTTTTTTTGCCGGATTGATTTAAGTTATGCAGATAGAGGAAAATCTTTTTTATGTCAGAAGAAAATAAAAATGGTTTGGAAAAAAAGCTCCAATCGGTAATTGAAACGGTTGACGTGGCGAACGCTCTGACCGAGCCGATGACGGTTTCGATTGAAAATCTCTTGAAAATCTCGGCCAACGCGATGAATTCCGAGGAAGCGTCCGTTATTGTGCGCGAAGGCGACGAAGGCGATTTGCGATTTTTGTCGGCCATCGGAAAGGTCGCCGAGCGGCTCAAAAATTTAAGAATCCCGGCCGGGAAGGGAATCGCCGGTTTTGTTTTTTCGTCCGGTCAGCCGATGGCGATAACCGACGTCGGCGAGGAAGACACGTTTTACGCCGAGGTCGATAAACAGACCGGCTACTCGACGCAGACGATTCTCGCCACGCCGCTTCGCTATAACGGCGAGGTCATCGGCGTTCTCGAATACGTCAACCGCATCGGCGAGCCGCCCTACGAGCCGTTTACGCCGAAGGAGATGGACAAGGCGTCGCTCTACGCCGAAGCGATTGCGGCGCTCGTCAACGCGTATGAAATCGCCAAGATTTTCAAAGATTTGGGCGACAAGATGCTCTCGGGCGAAGATAATTCGGATTTTGTCGTCGTGCGCGAATGGCTGTCCAAGCTGCGCGATTCGTCCGAGCATCGCGAAATGATGGATTTGGCCGTGCTGGTTCGCGAAATTTCCAATCGCGGCGAAGGCGAGCGGGCGATGTGTCGCGAAATTCTGGAAGCCGTTTTGCGTTATTCGAAAGACAATTCGGAAACAAGTTATCTGAGCTTTTAAAAGTGGTAAGTGATAAACGGCAAGTGAAAAGTTTTTATTCTTTCGCTGACCACCGACCACTGACCACCGACCACTTTTTTTATGACGACCGTTTCAGGTTACGAAACAAATCAAATTTTGACCGGCTCGACTTATTTTCAGATTGAAGACGACTGGAAAGAGCGGACGGGCAAGGGCGTCAGCGTGGCGATAATCGACAGCGGTATCGATACGTCGCACCCGGATTTGCAGGGGAAAATCAGGGAATCGGTCGAAGCGAAAAAAGACGACAAGCGCGTTTTGTTCGAAGCTTCGGAGACGGGCGACAGTGCCGGGCACGGAACGGCCTGCGCCGGAATTATCTCGCGCATCGCGCCGGAGGCCGAGCTTTACAGCATAAAAGTTCTCGGCGCGGGCGGCCTCGGCGACGGCCACGCGTTTTTGGCCGGACTCGAATACGCCATAAAAAATCGCTACCGGCTGGTAAATTTGAGTCTCGGCACGACAAAGCCGCATTTTTTCGCGCCGCTCCACGATTTGCTCGACAGAGCTTATCAGGCGGGCTGCATCGTCGTCGCGGCGGCCAATAATCTGCCGCAGCCTTCGTTCCCGTCGGTTTTTTCCTCGTCTTTAATCTCGGTCAGTAAATCGGCGGACACCGACCCGTTTCACTTCAGCTTCAAATATGGCGAGGTCATCGAGCTTTGCGCGCCCGGCGTCAACGTCCGCACCGCATGGCTCGGCGGCGGCTACAAATCGCTGACCGGCAACAGCTTCGCCTGCCCGCACATCGTCGGCATCATCGCGCTTTTATTGGAAGCCAACCCGACCTTGACGCCTTTTCAGGTAAAATCGGCGCTGTATGCGATTGCAAAGGAAAATCAGGAAAGTGAAAAGTGAAAAGTAAAAAGCGGAAGACAAATCAACTTACCTTTTTTCATTATAAGTTTTTTTTCTGCCCGAATCCTCTGCCCGCTTGCTGCTGCCATCTAAAGTCGATGCCTTTATTGTTCGTATCGGCTGTCGCTCCGGTTAATCGTTTTTTTATCGTCTGAATAAATCCGTGTTTTGCATTTTCAACTCCAAAATGTTTTCATAATTCCTGTAGATATCTACTGAAATTATGTCGGAAACATTTAATCTTACGCCTTTGGAACTCGAAGAATACACACTTGAAAACGGTCTCCGTGTCGTGTTTAATCCGGATAAATCCGTCCCGGTCGTCGCCGTCACGGTTTATTACGACGTCGGCTCGCGCAACGAGCGCGAAGGGCGGACGGGCTTTGCTCATTTATTTGAACATATGATGTTTCAGGGCTCGGAAAACGTCGGCAAGACCGAGCATTTTCAATACATAATGAAGGCCGGCGGGACGATGAACGGGACGACCTCGTCGGAGCGCACCAATTATTACGAGACGCTTCCGGCCAATCAATTGCCGCTTGCGCTCTGGCTCGAATCGGACAGAATGCGGACGCTCGCCGTAACGCAGGCCAATCTCGACAACCAGCGCGAAGCCGTCAAGGAAGAAAAGCGCCTGCGCTACGATAATCAGCCCTACGGCGCGGTGTTCGATTTGCTCAACCAGATGGTTTACAAAAATTTCGCCAACGCGCATTCGACCATCGGCTCGATGGAGGATTTGGACGACGCGACGGTCGAAGACGTGCAGGAATTTTTCCGCACATATTACGCGCCGAACAACGCCGTCATGACGATTTCCGGCGCGTTTGACGCGGCAGAAGCGAAAAGTCTGGTTGACCGGTATTTCGCCACTATTCCGAGCCAGCCGAAACCCGCCGCGCTCGATGTGACGGAACCGGCGGAAGTCGCCGAAACTTATCAGCGATACGAAGATAAGCTCGCGCCGTTTCCCGCATTTCTTATCGGCTGGAAAATTCCTGCGCGCCGGACGCCCGAATTTAACGCGCTTTATATGGCCGGGAAATTGTTGTACGACGGCGAAAGCTCGCGTCTTTACCAGCGCCTCGTCAAGGGCGAAGAATCCGTTATTCAGCTTTTCGGGTTTACCGACGAGCGCCGCGGGCCTTCGGGCGTCGCCATCGGCGCGATTCCGAAGCCGGACAGGGAGTTAAGCAAAATTCGCGAAACGATTATGGCGCAGATAAATGATTTGGCGACGAACGGCCCGAGCGCCGAGGAGATGCAGAAGCTCCGCAACCAATTGATAAACGATTCGGTTCGCGCGCGTCAATCGTCGCTGCTTCGCGCCCAGCAAGTCACCGAATACACGCTCTATGACGGCGAGCCGTCGATTATAAACACCGAGCTCGAAGAATTTCTGGCAATTACCGGCGAACAGATAAAAACATCGGTCGGCAAATATCTGAACACTGAAAACCGCGCTTTGCTGGATATTGTGACCGTCGAAAAATAATAGTTTTAAATTCAATTGCCACTAGCTTCAGCAGGTGGAATAAATTGAAGAAAAGATAGATGGGCTTTAGCCGAACTTCTTTGAAATATTAAAATCCTTCGGCTTTAGCCAAAGTTTAGCTAAAGCAAAAAGGATGATTGTTTTTTTATTAAATTCGGCTAAAGCCGATTTTCATTTGCTAAACTTGTCCACTGGCTGAAGCTAGTGGCAATTTGTTTTAGATAATTCAATTGTAATTTTTATGACAGAAGATTTTCGCAAAACTGCGCCCGCGCCGCTCGCGCCCGTGCCTTTTAACATTTCGAAGCCGTTTGAGACGACACTTGAAAACGGCTTAAAAGTAGTCGTGTTTGAAGACAAACGTCTTCCAATCGTCAGTTTTCGGCTCGCGTTTCAAGTCGGCGAAGCAAACGACGCAAGCGATGCCGTCGGGCAGACTTCGGCGATGGTTTCGATGCTCAACGAAGGCACGCAGAATCGCACGAGCAAACAGCTTGCGGAAGAGGTCGAGCGGCTCGGCGCGCATCTTTCGGCCAGTTCGAACTCCGACAATACCGTCGTCGCGGCATCGGCTTTATCGTTTTACAGCACCGATATTTTGAGCCTGATGGCGGAAATCGTTTTGAAACCGACTTTTCCCGAAGGCGAGCTGAGTCTTTATAAACAAAATACGATTGAGAACTTGAAATTTCAGCGCTCGCAACCGAATTTTCTCGCCGACGAACAAATTTCCCGAATTCTGTTCGGCGAGCACCCGTATCACGTCGCTTCGCCGACGCCCGCCGACATCGACAGCATCACGCGCGAAAAGTTAATCGATTTGCACGCGAAACGTTTTATCCCGAACGTCGCGACTTTTATCGTCGTCGGCAATATCGGTAAAGACGAGATTTTGCAGCAGATAAAAGACATTTTCGACGGCTGGCAAAAGGGAAGCGTCGAGGAAAACGAATTTCCCGCGCCGGCCGAACGAACGGAAACGACGCTGACGATTGTCGACCGTCCCGGCTCGGCGCAGTCGAATATCGTCGTTTCAAATCTGGCGATAAATCGCAACAACGACGATTATTTTGCGTTTCTGGTGATGAATCAGGTGCTCGGCGCGGGCGCTTCGTCGCGTCTTTTTATGAATCTGCGCGAGGAAAAAGGCTACACATACGGCGCGTATTCGAGCATCGACGCGCGTCGTCTGGCCGGTTCTTTCGAAGCGACCTCGGAAGTCCGAACGACCGTGACGGGCGATTCTTTGAAGGAATTTTTTTACGAGCTGAACCGAATTCGCGACGAAAAGGTTTCGGAAGAAGAATTGACCGACGCGAAAAATTTTCTGACCGGCGTTTTTCCGATTCGCGCCGAAACGCAGGAAGGTTTGACGAATTTGATTGTCTCGCAGCAGCTTTACAATCTGCCCGAAGATTATCTGCAGACCTATCGCGAAAAAATAAATGAAATCACGCTCGAAGACGTCGAGCGCGTGGCGAAAAAATATATCACGCCGGAGAAAATCGCGGTCGTCATCGTCGGCGATGCCGAAAACGTCCTCGAACAGGTTAAATCTTACGCCAATACAATCGAAATTTTCGACACCGAAGGAAATCCGCAAAATATGGAAAACTACAATCAAGACGAAAGCGTCGAAGCGGCGAATGTCGCCGGAAAATGGAATTTGAAGCTCGAAGCGATGGGACAGGAATTAGCCGTCGTTCTGATTCTCGAACAAAACGGAAACGATGTTTCGGGAAGCTTGGAAACGATGCTCGGAAACGGCGAAATCACATACGGCCGCGTCAAGGGAAATCAGTTGACGGCGACAGCGGTGGCCGAAGTTCAGGGTCAGTCGGCCGAATTTACAATCAGCGGAACGGTCGAGGGCGATTCGATGAGCGGCTCGCTCTCGACGCAGATGATTCCGATGCCGCTCGATTTTACCGGAACGCGAGAGCAATAATCGTAAAAAATTACCACAGAGACACAGAGAAAATTAAAATCTCTGTGTCTCTGTGTCTCTGTGGTAAAAAAATCTTACTCGGAAATAAATTGAATAATCGAAAAAGTCGCGCCTGACGGGTCGTTGACGACCGACATACGGCCGACGCCCGGCGCGTCAAACGGCTGGACGCAAACGCCGCCTCCGGATTTCTTGATTTTTTCGATTGTTTCGTCCGCATTTTCGACCGCAACGTAAGTCATCCAGTGCGGCGGGATTTTTTCCCAGTTTTCGCCCCAGCAATCGGTTATCGGCATCATTCCGCCGATTGCCTTTTCGCCGGCGTGAATTTCATTGTAATCCATCTCCGAAACTTTGCTTTTTTCGAGATTCCAGCCGAACATTTCCTTGTAGAAATCTTTCGCCGCGTCAACATTCTGCGTGCTCAATTCGCGCCAGCAAATTTCGCCGTGTTTCGGGATTGTAAATTCAGCCATTATTTTTCACCTCCGGGTTGTTTTAATGTAATCATCGCAAATTTCGCGCCTGCCGGGTCTTCGACGACCGAAAAACGCCCGACGTGCGGAATTTCCATCGGCGGGACGACGATTTTTCCGCCGAGGTCAAACGCTTTGCTCGTCGCTTCGTCGATATCGTCGACCGCGATGTAATTCATAAAATGCGGAGGCGGAATCGTCCCGCCGCACATTTCCGCGGTCGGCTGATACATACCGCCGACGCCGCAGCCGTTTCCGATACCGAATTCGAGATACTGCATTTTCGTATCCGGATTATCGCTCTCGTGAAAATTCCAGCCGAAAATTTCGGTGTAAAAAGTTTTGCAAGTCTCAAGATTTGCAGTTGCTATTTCAGTCCAGCAAAATTCGCCGTGTTTCGGCATCGCCATTTGCTCCGCCGTTCCATTTTCTGACATTTTTTCTATCTCCTTAAAATTTAAAAATAACGAAAACCGGGTACTGCAGAGGATTTTTGTGGGAAACTTTGTGAGTGAGGTTTTGAGCTGCGAAGTGAGGGGTAAACTGGCTTTTGGAGAAAGCAGGACGGTCTTTCGCAGCTCAAAACTTTTGTATCGGGTTTGCCTTATCTGTGGAAGATTCCCCGTTCGGCAAACCCGAATTTTTTTCCGTCGAGGCGGAAATTTATCCGGCGCGGCGCATTGGCGCTACGGCCGAGTTGCCGTTTTGCATTTCCTGAAAGTGCGAGATTAAAGCCGAAGCCGCTTTTTTGGAAAGCTCGTCGGTTTTACACTGCATCAGGTTGTTGCATTCTTCGTCCGGGTCGACTCCGATTTCACGCGCCATCGCTCGAATCATGCCGAGCTGTTTGGCGGTGACCAAATCAGAAAGCGATTTGGCAATCGGGTTCGAGGGAATCTCGCCGCTGTTGTTGTATTGCGTCTGAACCGGAATGGCGCCTTCGCGCTCGATTGTGTCCGATTCTTTTTTATACAAATCGCGGGCGATGCCGAATTTTACGGCGGCGCGCTTTAAAGCGTCGTGTTCCGCTTTTTTGATGCCGAGCTCGGAATTGGCGATTCCCGTTCCGAGGCCTTCGCGCGTGACGCCGTCAATCGTGATGGCGACCGTAACGGTGAAAATATCGCCGATTTGACGAACGTCTTTCACCGAATGTGACCAGTTCGGCGCGGTTTCGTCCAGAATGTCGGCGACCGTGTGCCATTCGACGTAATCGACATAATGCGTGTTGCCGTTGCGGTCGCGCCAGCCTTCGCGCTGTTTGACGAGCTCCGGGTCGACGTTTTTTCTCAGTTCCTTTAACGTCGAAGTAAAGTTCAAAACATTATTTGTGTTTTCCGCCGCTTCTTCGCTCGAAACAAACGGCATTTCTTTCGTGTTAACTTGTTTCATTTCATTTTTTCCTTTCGTATTTTTAAGTGAAATCGTTTCGGCTTCGACTGCCTCGACTCGTCCATCTGTCGAAACATCCGCCAAAACTACTTCAGTCTTCTGTTCGCCGCGCACGGACTCGACGCGCGACTCAGTTTCGCTTTTGTCATCTGAAACAACTTCGATTTCGGTATTGACCTCCATCGGTTCTTTCGTCGCCGGTTCGGTATTTTTTGCGACCAGAGCGTATTTCACCGCTAAGATATGCTCGCATCTAAAAGCCGAATCGCTGACAGCAGCTTCTTCAAATTCCAAACAATTACAACGGATTCGGCCTGTCTCGTTGCGCCAGACTTCATAGGAAGTTTGTCTGCCGCGCAGAGAAGGCGTCGAAACGCGAAAACGGTCGCCTTCGCGATTGACCAGACCCATCGCCGCAATCGACTTGGCTCTTTTCTCACGTTTTTCCGAAGTGTTTTTTTCTATTGCTATTGCTGTCATTTCTTCTCCTTAACTTCAGGCAAAATATTGTATTTACAATAGTTTATATATAGATGAATATCTTCACGTTTCATCTATGAAACATTGTATCAAACAAATTTATTTGTTGCAAGCGTGAAACGTAGTGTTGCATCTAAAATATTTTTATGTTAGATTCATTTTGGTAAGGACGGTTGCGAAGGCAATTTTGAGAAAAGTTTTCGTCAACTAATTTGAAGATTTGGGTATTGGAGAAAAATAAATATGGCTTACAAAAACGAAAGTCTAATCAATACAATGGAGCTTGGACGCGCTATCAAACGCCGTCGTGAGGAATTGGGTTTGAGTTTGCGGGACGTCAATCAGAAAACAGGAGTTTCGGCTTCGACTTTATCGCGCATCGAAAACGGGACGGGTAAGCCCGACGCCGATAATATTGCGCGTCTGACGAGCTGGCTCGATATGCCGGTTGACCGCGTGATGAAAAAGCAGGGCGAGCACGAAGCGGTCGAAGCGGTCGTTTATTACCCGCACGAAGCGACGCCGGAAATCGTCGAAGCTCATCTGCGCGCCGACAAAAACTTGACGCCGGAAACGGCGAAAGCGCTTTCCGAGCTGTTCCGCGTCGCCTACTCGCAGTTCAGCAAGCCCGGAAAATAAAAAAGGCACAAAAATTGCTTGAAATTTAAGCGCAGTTCTGAGTGTTTCAATTTAATACGAAAAGTAAATTTATGAAAACTTTAGCGCAAATCAAAACATTGCATGCCGAAGCTGCATCGGAAAACAAAGGTTTTGCCATCGATACGACTTTTGTTCTTTTCTTTTTAGCAGTCGAATTCGGTCAAACTTTTGGCAGTTTTGCAATTGATTCGGTCTTTTTGGCAATAACGCTTTTAATACTGATTGCGCTGCCGTATTTTATTTCGTCGGAAGAGCGGCCGAGCTTCGGAAGCTGGCTTTTCGGCAGAAGCGTAATTGCCGGATTTGCGATAATGCTCGGCGCGATGTTCAAGCAATCGCTCGGCATCGTTTTGCCTGACACGTTTCGTTTCCTGCCGATGACGCTTTTAATCGTCACGGCCATGCTCAGCTGTTACATCCAATTTTACAGTTTTCTAAAACTTCGTTTGGCAAAATAGGCAAAAGGCAAACGAAAGATAAAAAATCCGCGCTCGCTTCGGGAAAGCAGGCGCGGATTTTTTTATCTTGAGATTAAGCCAGCGCAATCGACATTTCTTCTCCGGCGAGAATCGCATGAATCGCCCTTACCTGTTCGGCAAGTTCGATGTATTGTTCGGGCGTCAAGGCCTGTGCGCCGTCGCAGAGCGCTTCTTCCGGGCACGGGTGAACTTCTATAATCAAGCCGTCAGCGCCGACGGCAACTCCCGCGCGCGCAAGCGGATTGACCATATAATTTCTGCCTGTTCCGTGCGACGGGTCGACGATAATCGGAAGATGCGTCATTCTGTGAACCGCCGGGACGATTGATAAATCCATCGTGTTGCGCGCGTGATTGGCAAATGTTCTGATGCCGCGCTCGCACAAAATCACATCGTAATTTCCCTCGGCCATAACGTATTCGGCGGCGAGCAAAAATTCGTCGAGCGTCGCCGAAAGTCCGCGTTTGAGCAAAACGGGTTTGCGTGTTTGCCCGACGTATTTGAGCAGCGAAAAGTTCTGCATATTGCGCGCGCCGATTTGGATGCAGTCGCCGTATTTTTCGACTAAATCGACGCCGCGCTCGTCCATCGCTTCGGTGACGATATTCAAATCAAACTGCTCGCGCACTTCCGCCAGAATTTTCAAGCCGTCTTCGCCCATTCCCTGAAAAGCGTAGGGCGACGTGCGCGGTTTGAACGCGCCGCCGCGAAAAAAACGCGCGCCGCTTTCGGCGACCGCTTTGGCGACCTTAAAAACCTGCTCCGCATTTTCGATGGCGCACGGGCCGGCGATAATCGCCAGCTCGTCGCCGCCGATGGTCGCGTTGCCGACTTTTACGACGCTCTTTTCGGGACGCAAATCTTTGGAAATTAGTTTGTAAGGTTTTGTAACGCGGATTGCGTCGGCGACGCCCGGCAGATTTTCAAAATGCGCCGGGTCGACCGCGCCTTGATTGCCGGTGATTCCGATGGCCGTACGCGATGCGCCGGGCATTTTGTGCGGGCGAAAACCGAGGGTTTCAATTATTTGTAAGACGCGCTCGACTTCTTTCTGAGTCGCGTCGGGCTTCATAACGATTAACATAAAATTTTTTTAGAACATTTTGGCAAAATGCGATTGATTTCGGCAAATTGCCACGTTTAATCTGCAAAATTTGTAATTTCCGGCAGATTTTTCAAAATATCAAATCTCAAATTAATTTGAAAGCAATTTTCTTGCCAGTCAAAACTCAAAAAACCAAAATCGGTTCACATTCTTTCCGGCACTTCGATGCCGAGAGTTTCGAGAGCCGATGTCAAAGTTTTTCTGGTCAAATCGGCCGCCGCAATTAAAACGGCGCGTTTGAATCGGTTTTCTTCGGTCAGAATCTTGTGATTGTGATAGAAAAGATTAAATGCTTTTGCCAGTCCAAAAGTGTACTTCGCCAGAATCGCCGGTTCGGTTGCGGCGACGGACTGCGAAATCGCTTCCGGAAGGCGCGAAGTTAAAGTAATTAAAGACCAAATTTCGTTTTCGTTCGACAACATTTCGGAAATCTCCGACGGCGAATCGAAAATCGTTTCGAATGCTTTTTCCAGACCGTTTTCTTCCAGTTTGCGAAAAATCGAGTTGGCGCGAACGGCCGAATACTGGCAAAAACAACCCGTTTCGCCTTCAAACGAGAGAGCTTCTTTAAAATCGAAAACGATGACCGTATTTTTTGTGAATTTCAAAAGAAAATAGCGCAGAGCGCCGACGGCGATTTGGTGCGCCGTCGATTTCTTTTCCTCCGAAGACAAATCCGAATGGCGTTTCTCGACTTCTTCGAGCGCGTTTTCTTCCAGACGGTTCAATAAATCGTCGGCTTTGACGCCCAAACCCTTTCGGCCTGACATTTCGATAAACGATTTTTGCTTGTCTTCGTCGGAAATTCGAAAGCCCAGTTCTTCGGCCGCCGCCGGAGAAAGCGCGACCATTTCGTAAGAAAGATGAACGCTCGCCGCTTCGCCCATATCGGGGAAAATCGCCGCGACGCCTTTTTTGACGACTTCCTGCGGGTAAGACTGGCGCGTGTCGATGACGTTGTAAACCGTTTCGCTCGCGCCGAATTCGGGCGCGTTTTTATCGCCGGATTTTTCGGTTGAAACCCAGATTGCCTTGCCGTCGTCGTATTTGTGAAAAAGCTTGTAGTTAAAATCCAGACCGAGCAGTCCGAGCTTCCACATTTGATAAGCGATGTCTTTGCCCGTGTAAGTTACGGTTCCGTTCGAGCGAACGAGGATTTTGTCGGCCTCGTGCTCGTCGTTGCCCGAATGCGCTTCAAACGGCATCACCCAGCAGCCCGCGTTTTTGCCTTCGCTTTCAAAACGTATCACGCCGCGCTGTTTCATCTCGTCAAAGGCTTTTTGCCAGAAATGAAGATGCAGAATCTCCGATTCGCGCGGAAGCAAATCGTATCTAATTCCGAAGCGCTCCATCGTATCGACGATGCACTGCACGTTTCTGGTCGAAATATAATCGGCAATAACGGCCGTCGGATTATTTCCTTCTTCGACTAAATGCAGAACTTCGGCGCGTTTTGCTTTCAAATCTTCGTCCGTTTCATAAGTCCTGCCGACTTTCGTATATAAATCCCAGCAGAAATAATCGAAAGATTTGCCTTCGGCGCTCAATCTCGCGTCAAGCGCGATTATTTCATCGAGATTCATTTTTTCGAGATAAATAAATCCGATGGCGACGTCGGCGACCTGTACGCCGGTATTGTCGATATAATATTGAATTTCAACTTTTTTGCCGCTCGCGCGCAGAATTCTGACGAAAGAATCGCCGAGAACGGCATTGCGAACGTGACCGATATGTGCGGCTTTGTTCGGATTGACCGAGGTGTGCTCGACGCAGACCTTTTGCATATTTTCCGAGTCAATATTCCGTCGCGCGCCCCGGCCTTTGATGTTTTCGCCGAGAAATTTCGCGCGGTTAAAAAAAACGTTCAAATAACCCGCGCCGGCGACTTCGACGCGCTCGACCATTTCGTTTTCTTCGAGCGCCGATTTTAACTGACCGGCGATTTCGCGCGGATTTTGCTTTTCTCCGGTCGCCTGTTTGATGCGTTTGACGAGCTCGAAAGCGACGGGAAAAGCCAAATCGCCGAGTTCGGTTTTCGGCGGAACTTCCGCCGCGACCGCTTCAATCTCGATTTGAAAATTGTTTTTTGCGACCTCTTTGACCTGTTCGCGCAAAACGTTTTGTAACTCTGATAAATTCACGTTTTCTAAACCTCTTAAGACAAAAAGGAAAGTATATCGCAAACCGTGCGCAGATAGGAAACGCGCTCTTTGACGTTTTTCGGTTTGAAAACTAGACTTTTATCTAATGAAAACTCTTTTCTTCGATTGTTTTGCGGGCGCGAGCGGCAATATGATTCTCGGCGCGCTCGTCGCGCTCGGCGTCGACCGCGAGAAACTGGTTGAGCGATTAAAATTATTAAATATCCCGGATTTTGAAATAGATTTTACGACCGTCAATCGTTCGGGAATTTCCGCCGTTCACGCAGACGTCAAAGTTCCGCGCGAACACGCGCATCGCCATCTTCACACAATCGAAAAAATTATCGACGATTCGGATTTACCGGAAAAAATTAAACGGCGGGCGATTGCGATTTTTACAAAACTCGCGACGGCCGAAGCAAAAATTCACGGAATCAGTATCGACAAAGTTCATTTTCACGAAGTCGGCGCGGTGGACGCGATAATCGATGTTGTCGGCGCGTGCATCGGTTTTGAAATGCTCGAAATCAAAAAATTCGCCTGCTCGAAAATCCATGTCGGAAGCGGTTTCGCACAAATGGCGCACGGCAAATTTCCGATTCCGCCGCCGGCGGTCGCCGAGCTTCTCAAAGGCGCGCCCATTTATTCGACCGAAATCGAGGGCGAATTGATAACGCCCACCGGCGCGGCAATAATCGCGACCGTCTGCGGGGAATTCGGACGAATTCCCGAAATGCGCGTCGAACAAGCCGCATACGGCGCGGGAACGCGCGAATACAAAGATTTTCCGAATGTTTTGCGGCTTATTTTGGGAGAACTTTCACCACAGAGACACAGCGACACAGAAAAGGATTTTGCAGAAACCGAAAACCGAAAACCGAAAACCGAAAACCTGCTTCTCATCGAAACTAACATCGACGATTTATCGCCGCAGATTCTGGGTTTCGTGATGGAGCGCACGTTTGAGTGCGGCGCGCTCGACTGCTGGTTTACGCCTATTCAGATGAAGAAAAATCGACCGGCGACGCTTGTTTCGATTCTTTGCGAAAAAGGAAAAAGAGAAGTTCTGACCGAATTGCTATACACCGAAACGACGACGCTCGGGGTTAGAATAACGGAAGTCGAAAGAGACTGTCTGCCGCGCGAAATTGTAAAAATCGAAACCGAGTTCGGCGCGATTGATGTTAAAATCGCTCGTTACAAAGGGAAAATCGTCAACGCGAAACCCGAATATGAACAGATTCGCGAAATTGCTGTAAAATTTAACACTTCATTTCAGGAAATCGAGAAAAAGATTTTGGAAAACATAAGGGAAGAATAAATTGACCAAAAAATTAAAGAAAAAAATCGATTTGGAAAAAATTGCAAAAGGCGTGCGCCTGATGCTCGAAGGAATGGGCGAAGATCCCGACCGCGAAGGTTTGCAAAAAACGCCGGAACGAGTCGCGGATTTTTACGCCGAGCTGACCGAAGGAATGTGGCAGGACGCGCGCGCGCAGATTGTGCCGCTGCCGGGCGATTCGCACGACGAGATGGTGATTGTCAAAGACATTTCGATTGCATCGGTCTGCGAGCATCATCTCGCGCCGTTTACCGGCAAATGTCATATCGCATATATTCCGAAAGGCGGCCGCATCGTCGGGCTTTCGAAGCTCGCGCGGATTGCCGAGATTTTCGCACGACGCTTGCAGGTTCAGGAACGCCTAACGCAGCAAATCGCCGAGACGCTTTTTGATGAATTAAAGCCGCTCGGCGTGATGGTCGTCATCGAAGCCGAACACACCTGCATGACTCTGCGCGGCGTGAAAAAGCCGGGCGCAAAGACGATTACATCGGCCGTCCTCGGCGGATTTCGCAAAGATTCAAGGACGCGCGCCGAAGCAATGAGTTTAATCAAAGGATAAAGGATGAGTGAAAAGGAATGAATAAGAAAATAATTTCGATATTGATTGTTTTTTCGATGAGTGTAATTTCCGTTTTTGGACAAACACAAGGCAGATACGCAAATCTTTTCAGCGAAAATGAATTAAGGGCGCACGTCAGATTTTTGTCCGACGATTTGCTTGAAGGGCGCGGGCCGGGAACGCGCGGCGGCGATTTGGCGACCAAATATATCGCCGCGCAGCTCGAATCTTACGGCATCAAAGGCGCGGGCGAAAAGGGAAGTTATTTCCAGCCCGTTTCGCTCGTCGCCGTAAAAGCGTCGCCGAGTACAACTTTGAACGTTTCCGGTAACGGAAAAAACGAAAACTTTAAGTTTGCCGACGATTTTGTAGCATTTACGGGCGCGCAGAAAGACGACGTTTCGCTCGACGCAGATTTGATTTACGTCGGTTACGGCATCGATGCGCCCGAGCAGAAATGGGACGATTTTAAGGGAAACGCCAATGATTATCGGGGGAAAATTCTCGTCATGATGGTCAACGACCCGCCCGCGACCGAAGGCGAGCCGAATCTTTTCGGCGGGAAAGCTTTAACGTATTACGGGCGCTGGACATACAAATTCGAGCAGGCGGCGCGAATGGGTGCGGCAGGCGTAATTTTGATTCACACTGACGAATCAGCCGGTTACCCGTGGCAGGTCGTGCGGACGTCGAACGGCTCCTGGCGATACGACATCGCTCGGGGAAACGGCGACAAGACACCGTTTTTGCAGATGCGCTCGTGGATGACGAACGATACGGCGAAAAAGATTTTTTCGATGGCCGGAAAGGATTTGGACAAGCTGCGCAATGATGCCAAATCGCGCGATTTTCAGCCCGTCAATCTCGGTCTAAAAGCAAAAATTGATATAAAAAGCGAGCTGAGACGCGTCGAAGCGCCGAACGTCGTCGGCATCTGGCCGGGAAGCGACTCCAGTATCAAAAGCGAGTATGTCGTCTATACAGCGCACTGGGATCATCTCGGCATCGGCGCGCCAAATGCCAAAGGCGACACGATTTACAACGGTGCGCTCGATAACGCTTCGGGCGTTGCGCAGATTCTGGCGATAGCGAAAGCGTTTACAAAATTGCCGAAATCCGAACAGCCGAAACGCTCGCAGGTTTTTGTATTTACGACAGCCGAAGAGCAGGGACTTCTCGGCGCCGAATGGTATTCCAGACACCCTTTGTTTCCGCTCGAAAAAACGGCGGCGAACATCAATATCGACGGCGGAAATTTCTACGGCTTGACGCGCGATTACGGCGCGCTCGGCGCGGAGCGTTCTAATCTGCAGGACGTTGTAAACGGAGTCCTGAAAGAACGAAAGATGACCTTCCTGCCCGATTCGCACCCGGAACAGGGCTATTTTTTCCGCTCCGACCATTTTCCGTTTGCCAAAGTCGGCGTTCCGTCGCTCAGCATTCGAAGCGGCGACGATTACGTCGGCAAGCCGAAGGATTGGAGCAAAAAGTTTTTCGAGGAATATAACTCGAAAAACTATCACCAGCCGTCCGACGAATTCGACGAAACGTGGCGCTACGACGGGATGATTCAATCGCTCGATATTTCGATGGCAATCGGTATAAGCGTTTCAAACGCGCGGAATCTTCCCGCCTTTAATCAAACCGACGAATTTGCGCGGGCGCAGCCGAATCGGAAATAAATCATAACTGAAAACTGAGAGCTTAGAGCTGAAAATCAGCTCTAAGCTCTCAGTTTTCAGTTCTTAGTTAGAGCGTGTAGAATAAGATACTTTACACGCTGTATCTACTTTTTGAGAATGAAGACTTTTTATATTACAACGCCGATTTATTACGCCAACAGTTTGCCGCATCTCGGGCATCTTTACACGACGATTGTCGCCGATATCGTTCAGAGATATAAGCGACAGCGCGATTTTGACGTGTATTTTCTGACCGGAACCGACGAGCACGGCATCAATATTCAGCGCGCCGCCGAGAAAAATAAACGCACGCCGAAAGAGCAGGTCGATTATATTTCGGGCGAGCTAAAGCGAATGTTTCACGATTTTCGCCTCGACACGGAAAACGGCGGTTACGACGTTTTTATGCGCACGACCGAACCGTTTCACTACGAGGCCGTGCAGAAATTTTGGCGCCAAATCGCCGCTAATAAAACGCCGAAAGGCAATTCGACGATTTACAAAGGCTTTTACGAAGGCTGGTTTTGCGCGCCGTGCGCCGAATTTAAAAACGAAGACGAATATATAAAAACGGACGATTCCGACGCGCCGCTTTGCAAAATTCACGAGCGCCCGCTCGATAAAGTCGCCGAGGAGAGCTATTTTTTCCGTCTTTCCGATTACGACGAAACGCTTCTCAAAATTATTGAGGAAAATCCCCAGCGCATTCGTCCCGAAGCGAGAAGAAATGAAGTCGTCGCCTTTATTCGGCGCGGTTTGCAGGATTTATCAATCAGTCGCGAAAAATCTTCCGTTGCGTGGGGCGTTCCCGTTCCGGGCGACGAAAACCACGTGATGTATGTCTGGATGGACGCGCTTTCCAATTACATTACGGCTATCGGTTACGGCAACGCGGAACGAGCGAACGTCGGTTTTGAAAAATACTGGCGAAACGCGATGCATCTGGTCGGCAAAGACATTCTGCGTTTTCACACGATTTACTGGTGGTCTTTTCTGCTCGCGGCCGGCATCGATTTGCCGCAGACGGTTTATGCGCACGGAATGTGGCTCGACGCCGACGGGCGAAAGATGGGCAAAACGCTCGGAAACGTCATTGAAATCGACGTCCTGCAAAAATATTTTCAAACCGACGCGATTCGCTATTTTCTCGTGCGCGAGATGGTTTTCGGTCAGGACGGAAAATTCGGCTACGAAAATCTGATTGACCGCGCCAACGCCGATTTGGCGAGCGGTCTCGGAAATCTTGCGAGCCGGACGCTTTCGATGATTAACAAATATCGCGAAGGCATCGTGCCGAACGGGAAAATTAAGGAGCACAATTATATCTACGCCAAACGCGCCGGAATAAACCCCGACGAACAGGAATTGGTGTCGGTTCTCGAACACGCGCGCGACGAATTTTTGCGTCGTTTCGATAACTTCGAATTTTCTCAGGCGCTGGAGGTTTTGTGGGCGGCAATTTCGCGGATTGACAAGTTGATTTCCGACGCAAAGCCGTGGGAGCTTATCAAAGACGAAAATCAGGCGGAAACGCTGAACGCGATTCTTTACCGCGCGACCGAAACTCTGCGCTGGCTCTGCGTTTTGCTGAGTCCGGTGATGCCGCAAGCGACCTGGGAAATTTACGCGCAAATCGGCCTGACCGAGGATATTTCAAAAACGAATCCGGAAAACTTAAAATGGGGAGAATTGCGGGCAGGCGAAAAAATCGGCGAGACAAAAGCCGTTTTCCCGCGAATCGATAAAACGAAAATTATGAGTGAGATTAGTGAGCAGAAAGCCTTGAGCGGTGAGCAGGAAGTTGAGAAACCGCAAACTGACAAAGTAAATACGACAAATGAAGACGGACAGGAGTCGGACGAGCAGTTTATTTCCATCGAAGATTTTATAAAAGTCGAGCTTCGCGTCGGCGAAATTCTCGAAGCCGAAAGAGTCCCGAAATCGGATAAGCTTTTAAAATTTATGGTCGACGTCGGCGAGGAAAATCCGCGCCAGATTCTGGCGGGAATCGCCGAGCATTACGAGCCGGAAAAGCTCATCGGCAAAAAAATAGTCGTCGTCGCCAATCTCAAACCGAGAAAGCTGCGCGGATTCGAATCGCAGGGAATGGTCTGCGCCGCTTCGGTCGGCGAAGACGGAAAGCCGGTGCTGGCGACGTTTGCAGAGGACGTGCCGAACGGCGCGCGATTAAAATAGATGTTTTTGGTTGATTCTCATTGTCACATCGACGGCACGGAGTTTGACGCTGACCGCGATGAAGTCGTCAGGCGCGCGCGCGATGCGGGCGTCGGCGCAATGCTCAATATCGGAACGGGAAGTCCGCGCGGGGACGATTTTGCAAGAGCGATTCGTGTCGCCGAAAAATATGAAAATGTCTTCGCCGCAATCGGCGTTCACCCGCACGACGCCAAAGAATACGACGATGCAGCCGAAAATCATTTGATTGATTTGGTAAAATCGTCAAAAAAAGTGATTGCGTGGGGCGAAATTGGTCTCGATTTTTTTTACGACCACAGCCCGCGCGACGTGCAGACGAATGTTTTCCGCCGGCAGATTCGCACCGCGCGCAAATTAAATTTGCCGATTATCATTCACAGCCGCGAGGCAAACGACGAAACAGTCGAGATTTTGCGCGAAGAAACCGCGCATTCCGATTTTCGAGGCGGAATTATGCACTGTTTCGGCGGAACGCCGGAAATGGCGGAACGCTTGCTCGAAATCGGATTTTTGATTTCTTTTGCGGGAAACGTGACTTTTAAAAAAGCCGAAAATCTGCGCGAAGCGGCGCGCGTCGTCCCGCTCGATAAATTATTAATCGAGACGGATTGCCCGTTTCTGACGCCCGTCCCTTTTCGAGGCAAGCGAAATGAGCCGGGCCTGGTCGTGCACACGGCGCGTTTTTTAGCTGAATTATACGGCGTTGAATTGGAGATTCTGGCGGAGAAGACGACGGAAAATTTTATAAAATTTTTTCGCCTGCCGTTAAAGCCGGCTGATGGTCGTTAAAATGGCCGTCAATAAAATGCCGAAAACGCCGAGCGAGCCGGCAATGTAATAGGGCACGTTTGCAGTTATCAATTTATCGCAAAACGGGCACGAAAAATAATATTTTGTAAATGTAACTTCGCAACTTGAACACACGTAATGCGGGTGAATTTTAGATTTGATTTGTCTCATTTCTATCGGAAGGGAATTGAAGAATTGAATTTTAAAATGATAGATGGAAGCTTAAGCGCCGTGGGATATTTCTAATATGCCACATCTTCCAAAAAAAGTAAACAAAAAAATTAAACTTTGTTTATCTATTCGAAAAATTTGGACAGGATTCATTTTGTGATATGCTTTCTATTTTCAAAAACACATAAATAAAGACAATATGGCAAAAGAAAATTCATTCGACATTGTGTCGAAAACCGATTATGCGGAAGTTACCAACGCGATAAACCAGACGACGAAGGAAGTCTCGCAGCGCTTTGATTTTAAGGGCAGCCGCGCGACGGTCGAGCTGGCCGACAAAGATTTGATTTTATCCGCCGAAGACGAAACTAGGCTGCGCAATATGAACGATATTCTGCAGGGCAAGCTAATCAAGCGCGGAATTTCTCTGAAAGCGCTCGATTACCAGAAAATCGAACCGGCGGCGGGCGGAAGCGTGCGTCAGACGGTAAAAATCCAGCAGGGAATTCCGATTGAAAAGGCAAAAGAAGTCGTCAAATTTATAAAAGACGCAAAACTGAAAGTGCAGGCGTCGATTCAGGGCGAAACCGTGCGCGTCTCGGGCAAAGACCGCGATACGCTTCAGAACGTCATCGCCAAACTCAAAGCGAAGGATTTCGGAATCGATATGACGTTTGATAATTACCGCTCAAATTAAAAGATGCAGTCATTTTCACCAATTAAAGAAAAATTAAACCCGCAAATCGCGGCGCAGAGAATTTTCAGTTTGATAAAATCCGAGATGGATTTGGTCGAAGCCGAATTTGACCGGCAGGCGAGCTCGAACATTCAGGTTATCAATTATCTCGGCGATTATCTGCGCGCTTCGGGCGGCAAGCGCGTCCGTCCGGCGCTGCTTCTGTTGTCGAATTATGCGGTCGGCGGCAGCGCGAAAAACAAAAATATCATACGGCTTGCGACCGTCATGGAAATGCTTCACACGGCGACGCTCGTTCACGACGACATTATCGACAACGCCGATATGCGTCGAAGTAGGGCTTCGGTCAACGCGCGTTTCGGCAATCAATCGGCCGTTTTGATGGGCGATTGGCTTTATATGTCGGCGTTTGAAACTTCACTCAAGGAAAGAAGTCTGGAAATTCTCGATATTCTGACGCGCCTGACCAGAAAAATGACCGAAGGCGAATTGATTCAGCTGACGACGCTCGGCAAATCGGACATTTCCGAAACGGAATATTTCGACATCTTGCAGCGAAAAACGGCGTATCTTTTTTCGGCATGCTGCGAAATCGGCGCGATTTTGGGAAACGCTTCAAAAGAAGAACAGTCCGCTTTGCGAGATTACGGAATGAATCTCGGAACGGCGTTTCAACTGGCCGACGATTTGCTCGATTTTACCGCCGAGGAAGAAGTTTTGGGAAAAGCGGCGGGCGCCGACCTTTTGGAAGGAAAATTGACTTTTCCCTTGATTTTGCTCGTCAAAGAGCAGCCCGGCGTGCGGAATGATTTGGAAAATATAATGCGCGATGGCAGTTACGAAACAGTTTCGCGCGCGCATCTGGCGGAAAAACTGGAAAATTCCGGTCTGCTCGTAGAAACCAGAAACAAAGCCTACGGTTTTGCCGGCGAAGCGTTAAAAAATCTTGCAGTTTTGCCGAAAACAGAGTATCGTTCTGCATTAGAAGAAATTCCGAGTTATATGATTGAGCGGAATAAGTAAGTCGGAAATTTCGAGCGGAGAAAATTTTTGGATTATACAGGAAAATCGCCATCTGATCTTATGCTAAACGAAAACCTTATTTCGACGCTGGAACAAAGCCTGCGCCAGACGCGCAACGCGCAGAATCGTCTGCTCGGACGTCTTCGCGAAGTCGAATCCGAAGCCGAAAGCCTGCGTCAGGAAATCGAGGCGATGGAAAACAGCGCCGAGCAGACCGAAGCGGCGATTTACAGCCTGCTGGCGACGATGGGCTCGGGCAATAAATCATGGAAAGTCAACAAAAAACCGCAATACGAAGACGTCGACGATTACGAGCTGCCGCGCGATATACAGCGCCGTCATCAACGCGATAATCAACAACGCGATAATCAACAAAATCAAAATTCGCAGTCGAATAATTACCGCAATAATAATAATAATAATAATAATCAGGCTTCCAACAATTCGATTGCATATATGAATCATTCGCGCAACGTGCCTTCGATTGCGCCGAATATCGAGCCGATAAGTCATCGTTTTTCCGACCGGACGATTACGCAGGCCTGCACACTGCTTCTGCGCGAAGCCAATTCTCCGCTGCACGTCAACGAACTTTACAATCTGCTGGTCACGGGCGGTTTCGAGTTTAAGGGAAACAATCCGACTATCTCGATTGCCGTTTCGCTCAATCGCAACCGCCGATTTCGCAAAGTCGCGCCCGGAACTTTTGATTTGGTGATGCGAAACGCTTCGCAGGCCGTTTCCTGAAATTTTCCAAAACTGTAGATAAACTAATAATTTACGCTTGTTTTTTTACAAAAAATAAGTGAGAATACTACTTTGCCGAGACATCAATCAACCCTTCTTTAATCTTGGAGAAATAAATGAACTTTCGTGTTTTGATGAAGTTGAAAACAAGTTTTGTACTAATCGCATTTTTTGTGCTGACTTTTGCGGTCAGCGAAAATCTTTTCGCCCAGAAGGTAAGACTTCGCGGAAAAGTTACGCCGACCTGCGCAAGCGGCACTTCGGCGTGGAAATTTTCCGACATTTATGCTGACGGAAATATCGCCGTGCAGGGAAGTTATAACTGTCGCGGCGCTTTTATTTATGATATTTCAAATCCGGACGCGCCCGTCCTGGCAAGCTGGTATAATCCGGGCAATAACCAGCAGTTTCTCGAAGCAATCGTCGTCGGCAATCGCGGTTATTTCGGCGCGGGAGGAACTTCTACCGGCGTCGGCGTTCACATCGTTGATTTGACCGACCCGTATAATCCGGTTCTTCTCGGAACGGTTGACCCGACTCATGGAAACGGATTTGTAGGCATTCACGAAATGATGGTTTTCAGTCAGAATGGCGGCACTTATCTGCTTGAAAACTTTAATAGTCTTGGCGGAAATAAACTCCTAAGATTTGTAAATGTCACAAATCCTGCTAATCCGGTTTTTGTTCGTGATTTAAATCCGCAGGATGCGACTTGGGTTCACGCGATGCATATTCGCGGAAACAAGTTATACACGTCCGGCTGGGGCGGCAAAATTGAAATTTACGACATCAGCAACATTGCTTTGCAGGCTCCGGCGCTGCTCGGAACTATCAACGGAAATACGACAAACCACAGCACCTGGACGAGCGAAGACGGCAATTATCTGTATTCGTGCCGCGAAACGCAGGACGGCGACCTTCGCGTTTATGACGTGAGAAATCCGGCGCAGCCGCTTTTGATAAAAAGCATCAAAGCTGGCGATTTGGGACTTAACGCCATCACGCCGCATAATCCGGTCGTGATGGGAAATTATCTTTATGTCGCTTGGTATCAGGCCGGAATTCAGGTTTTCGATTTAACCAACCCGGCTGACCCGAAACGCGTCGGGCAATATGACACGTTTCAACCGGCTTATACGCCGCCGACCGAAGAAGAACTGCAAAAAGCTTCGCTCTCAAGCGAGCCCTGGGATTTGATTTGCGGAATAGCGAACCGTCAGGGCGCGCTTCCGACGAATTATGACGGCAACTGGGCGGTTTATCCTTTTCTCGGACAAAATAAGATTCTGGCCGGAGATTTGACCAACGGTTTGATTATTCTCGATGCGACCGGCGTGGCCGCGCCGGACAGAAACCACGTTTCCGATTTTGACGGCGACGGCAAAACGGATTATTCGGTTTACAACGCCGCTTCGGGCAACTGGTCGATTGAAAGCAGTTCAAACGCCGCCAATTCGACAATCGGTTTCGGCATCAGCGAAGACAAAATCGTGGCGGGCGACTATGACGGCGACGGCGTTTCAGACCTCGCCATCTTTCGTCCATCGACCGGAACGTGGTGGATTCGCCGCAGCACCGGCCCGAGTAATTTTCAGGCCATTCAATTCGGTCTGAGCACCGACATTCCCGTTCCCGGCGATTATGACGCTGACGGAAAAACCGACATCGCCGTTTTCAGACCTTCGACCGGAACCTGGTATATACAGCAGAGCACGCTCGGAATCAAAATACAAAACTGGGGCGTCAGCGGCGACAAGGCGTTTACCGGCGATTACGATAACGACGGCAAAGCCGATTTGGCGATTTACAGGCCTTCAAACGGAACCTGGTATATCTCGCAAAGCTCTTCAAGCCTTGCTTTGATTGTTCCATTCGGAATTTCGACCGACAGACCGGTTTCGGCTGATTTTGACGGCGACGGAAAATTCGATTTCGCGGTTTATCGCCCGTCGGAAGGAAACTGGTATATCTTAAATTCGAATACGGGAAACTCGCTTTCGGTTTATCATTTCGGATTAAACGGCGATATGCCGATTCCGTCTGATTTCGACGGCGACGGTAAAGCCGATATCGCGGTCTTCCGCCCGAGCGATAACGTCTGGTATCGTTTGAACAGCACGGACGGTTCGTTTAGAGCGCGCGCCTTCGGACAAAACGGTGACCAGCCTTCTCCGTCATCGGTTCAGCCGTAAAAACGATTTGAATACACGAATCAGAAAAGCCCGAAGTCGCGTCCTTAAAACTTGACTTTGGGCTTTTTGTTTCTAATATTGCATTATGAAACTTTCGCTGAACATCAAAAGCGGAACGCTCGCCGGAAAAGCTTTTGAATTGAATCGAGGCACTTTAACCATCGGGCGCGGCGAAATGTGCATCGTCAGGTTCGACCCTTTGACCGAGCGAATCGCTTCCAAACAGCACGCCTACATCGAAGAAAAGCCGGACGGCTTTTATATTTTCGACAACAACAGCACCAACGGAACTTTTCTCAACGGCAGAAAAATTCAATCCGCCAAGCTTGCGTCGGGCGATACGATTCACTTCGGCAGCAACGGCGTCGAAGCGTCCGTTTTTATCGCGCCGGACTCGAATGTGAGCGAACCGACGGTTTTCAGGTCGAATTTAGCGGCGACCGCGCTTTATCCGTCAGCACCGACACCGCAAATCAATCCGGTTTTTTCAAATCAGCCGGTAAATTTCAGAAATTCATTCTCCGGTTTAGGCGCGGTCGGCTTAAACGAAAAACCGCAGGAAAACAAGTCGGGAAAATACATCGGCGCGGCCGTCGCTATTTTCGCGGTGGTTTTTTTATCGCTCATCGTCGTCCAGATTGTCGTTTCCAATCTCGGTCTCGGCGCGGCCATCATCGCATCGGCGATGGCGTTTTTGCCCGCGATGTTTTATCTCATTCCGCTCGTCTGGCGCGACCGATATGACCCCGAACCGGTCTGGCTTTTGGCTTTAGCGTTTGCCTGGGGAGCGCTGGTCGCGATAATTTTTTCGTATTTCGTCAACACCGAAATCGCCAAAGTGGCGGCCATGATGTTCGGCTCCGAGGCCGGAAGAACGGTCGGCGCGGTTATTTCCGCACCGATTTTCGAAGAAGCGTCAAAAGGCCTGGGCGTCGTTCTGCTTTTAATCTTTTTTCGACGCTATTTTGACGATATTCTCGACGGAATCGTTTTCGCGGGAACAATCGCGCTCGGCTTTGCGACGGTCGAAAACGTCCTTTATTACGGCGGCGTTCTGCTCATGGGAAATCTGCGCGTCGTCCTTCTTTTATACATTTTAAGAGGAATTTTATCGCCGTTTGCGCACGTTACATTTACCTCTATGACCGGAATCGGCTGCGGCATCGCGCGCGAATCGCACAACACTTTTGTCAGGATTTTTCTGCCGTTCCTCGGTTACGCGTGCGCCGTCGCGCTGCATCTGATATGGAATTTGATGGCGACGGTTCTGGACATCAAAGATTTGTTCGAAGGCAGCTGGTATTACGGCTATTTGTTTATACAAGTGCCGTTTTTCGCGCTGTTCGTCGGTTTTGCGGCGTATGTGATGTATCGCCAGAACAGGATTTTAAAGGAAATGCTGGCAATCGATGTCGCCCGAAATCTGATACCCGAAGCGCATCTGAAAAAAGCGACTTCCGCTTTCGGAAGCACGTTCTGGCTGCTCGAAGGCGTTTTCAGCGGCAAATTCAACGCCAGAAACAAATATCTGCGCGCCGTCGGCAAGCTCGGTCTTTCCTACTGGCACATACAGCGCGCGACCGCCGCGCACGGACAAACCGGAAGCTTTCAGCAAAATCCGATTCTCCGCGAAGAAGTCTTGAAATGGCGGGATAAAGTTTAATTAGTGAAAAGTGAATAGTGAAGAAAAGATTCTTAAACTATTCACTTTTCACTATTCACTTAAATTTTTCCTTCCCCAACGAAGCGATTTGCTCATCCAGATTAATTCTTTCAGAAATCCCTGCACGCGTTTTTCGTAGGCTTCGTCCAAAAGCTGACCGTTTTCGTCGAATTTTTGTCTGACAGTCGGGAAATTCAAATCGGTAAAAGTGACGGTTAAGCCGAGTTCGCGAACCATCGTGACGAGCGCTTCGATGACGCGCGTGCCGCCCCACGGCCCGGCGGAAACGCCGACGAGCGCGACCGCTTTGTGAATATATTCCTTCAAAAGCAAATCCAGCACGCTCTTTAAAATGCCGGGATAGCCGTGATTGTATTCGGGCGAAACGATAATCAGACCGTCGGCGCGAATTATCGCGTCGCGCCACTCGGGAAACAAATCTTTTATCGCTGTTCCGTAATCGTCAGTCGGCAGATGAAAATCGCGGACGTCAAAAAACTGCGTCTCAATCTCCTCGTTTTCCCGCAGTCTGGAAAACACCCAGTCGGCGACATGACGACTTTGACAGTCTTTCCGGTTTGTTCCGAGTATGAGTGGAATAAATAATTTATCCATAATAATATTGTTAGTTTACAATGTTTTTCATCAACGGGAAGCTGAAATTTATCCGCGTATCTCTGCGTAAACTTCTCATCCGGGAGATGAAAAGCATTTTCGTTTAATTTTGCAGTCCAAAATAATCAGATTTAATCGTAACCGGTTCTAAAAACGAGTTAGTCGTGCTTGTGTATTTTTCTTTCGATTCGCCGGTCGGGAACAAGCCACATCAGCGCGACAAAAACATAAAGCGCGCCGGAAATCCATTCATTTACAAACGCTAAAATTATTGCGGCGACGTAAATCAAAGGCGAAATCTTGCCCTTTAAGTCATTGCCGACGGCTTTGCTGAGTTTCGAATCTTCGCCTTCTTCGGCAATAATCAAGCTTTGCAGAATGTAATAAGCGATGGCCGCCGCGAGCAGAACAACGCCGTAAACGGCGGTCGGAAGCGGCGCAAAATGATTTTCGCCCATCCAGCCCGTGACAAACGGTACGAGCGAAAGCCAGAACAAAAGATGCAGATTCGCCCACAAAATCTTCCCGTTGATTTGTTTTGTCGCCTGTAGCATATGATGGTGATTGTTCCAGTAAATCCCGAGATAGATAAAGCTCAAAACATAAACCAGAAACACCGGCCCGATTTTGCCGAGCGCCGCAAAATCCGCGCCTTCCGGTATTTTCAGTTCGAGAACCATAATCGTAATCAAAATCGCAATCACGCCGTCGCTGAATGCTTCGAGCCGGTTTTTGTTCATTAATTTTCTATATTCTTAAATTTCGATTTCGATTTAATTATTATTTCAAACCCGAAAATTTTAAAGAGAAGAAAGCGGAAAAGTGTTCGCCTGCAAGTTTTTCGAAGACGCTCGTTCTGAAAATGCAGGAATTAAAATCTATGATGCGGGTGTTGTTTTGATGAAAGCGTATTTGCCGAGAATTATCGTTTTAATCGTCACATTTATCGTCGGGATTTATTTTGTCCGCGACGATTCAATTATAAAATCTTCGTCTGAATGCAATTCCGCGACGACTTTGGAAACAAAATCGCTTTCCTCTGTAAGTCAGGACGAGCCGGTTAAAATTCGATTTAAAGAGTACGGCGAGCTTGAAAGCCGTCTGACTCTAAAATTTGAAATTGTAAATCAGACTTCCGAATCGATTTTCTTTTCGAGCCCGGGAAACATTCCGTTTACGTATGTGAAATTTAACGGCAAGGAAGATTACGAGTGGCGTTGCGGAACGGGCGCCACCGACAAAGAAATAAAATCCGGCGAAAACTTTGTCATCGAGCTGCAAGCGGACACTTTTTTTTACAGACATTTAAATCAAAGCGGTAACTTTCAAGTCGGCTTTAGTTTGGAAGTCGGCAGAAGCCGATACGCGAGAATCGGCGACAAATATGAAAAATACTGGAGCGAAAATTTTCAAATTCCCGACGAAATTAGAAAAGTCATAATCAAAAACGCGCCGGAGTGGGTTAAAAGCGGAGGATTCGAATAATTTACAATCCGATATTAATTAAAGGCAGGAAAATTTGCCTGCCCGCTTTTAATAAGAGCGCGCGAAAATGACGCGTTGTTTCGAAGGTTTGCCCGAATAAACGTCTTTACCTGCTTCTTCCGTCGCGTCGAGCGGGATGCATCGAATCGTCGCTTTTGTTTCCGACTTGATGGCTTCCTCGGTTTCATTCGTCCCGTCCCAGTGCGCCGAGATAAAGCCGCCCGCTTCGATTTGCGTTTTGAAATCTTCCCATGTATCGACTTCGAAAGTGTTTTCCTTGCGGAAAGCGAACGCTTTTTGATAAATATTCACCTGAATTTCATCGAGCAGCGCGCCGATATGTCCGGCGATGCCGTCGAAAGAGCGCGTGTCTTTGGTTAAAGTATCGCGACGGGCGACTTCGACCGTGTTGTTTTCCAAATCGCGCATTCCGACGGCGAGACGAACGGGCACGCCGCGCAGCTCGTATTCGGCGAATTTATAGCCGGGCTTGAATTTGTCGTCGGTGTCGTATTTAACCGAGATGCCGAGAGCTTTCAATTCTTCGATAATCGGCATCACGTGCTCGTCGATTTTCTGCAAATCTTCCGCAGCGCGATAAATCGGCACGATGACGACTTGAATCGGCGCTAATTTCGGCGGCAGAACAAGGCCGTTATCGTCCGAGTGAGCCATAATCAAAGCGCCCATCAAACGCGTCGAAACGCCCCACGAGGTCGCCCACGCGTATTCCAAAGTATTTTCCTTATTGACGAATTGAACATCGAAGCTGCGCGCGAAATTTTGTCCCAAAAAGTGCGATGTTCCCGATTGCAGAGCTTTTCCGTCCTGCATCAGGGCTTCGATGCAGTATGTATCGACCGCGCCCGCGAAACGCTCGCTCGCTGATTTGATTCCTTTGATAACGGGCATCGCCATCCATTCTTCGGCAAATGTCGCGTAAACTCCGAGCATCTTTAATGTTTCTTCGATTGCTTCGGTTTCGGTCGCGTGCGCCGTGTGTCCTTCCTGCCAAAGAAACTCCGCCGTTCGCAAAAAGACGCGCGTGCGCATTTCCCAGCGAACGACGTTGGCCCATTGATTTATCAGCAAGGGAAGGTCGCGCCACGACTGAATCCAGCCTTTGTAAGCGTTCCAGATGACGGTTTCCGACGTCGGGCGAATGATTAACTCTTCTTCAAGCTTTGCGTTCGGGTCGACGATTAAGCCCTTGCCGTCGGGATTCGCTTTCAAGCGATAATGCGTCACGACGGCGCATTCTTTGGCGAAGCCTTCGGCGTGCTCCTCTTCTTTTTCGAGAAAAGACTTCGGCACAAACAGCGGAAAATACGCGTTTTGATGCCCGGTCGCCTTAAACATATCGTCGAGCGCGCGCTGCATCTTTTCCCAAATCGCGTAACCGTAGGGCTTGATAATCATACAGCCGCGCACGGCTGAATTTTCCGCCAAATCGGCGCGTTTGACGATTTCGTTATACCATTCTGAATAATTTTCGCTTCGTTTCGGTAATGCTTTGCTCATAAATTTTTCACCATAGAGACACGCAGACACAGAGATAAAACCAAAATGATAAAGCAAAATGGAAAAAGAAACAATTTATAAAAAACTTTCTTTTTCTTTCTCTGCGTCTCCGTGTCTCTGTGGTAAATTATTCTTAATGAGCGATTTCAAGTTGAATTTTCAAGACACGAAAACCGCGTTTGCCGATAAGTCCGACGATGAATTGAAGGAAAGACACCGCATTTTCAAGATGTTCAATTCGGATTTTCTGGTCGATATCGGGACAAAGGCGACCGCTTTTGCGTTGAAGATAGGTTTGCCGGTCAAAGGTTTGATAAAAGACACGATTTTCAAACAATTCTGCGGCGGCGAGACAATCGAAGAATGTCAGCCGACCATTGAGAAGCTCGGTGCGTCGAACATCGGAACGATTCTCGATTATTCGGTCGAAGGACAATCGTCCGACGATGTTTTCGAGAGCACCAAAAACGAGATTCACCGGACGATTACGCGCGCCAAAGAAGACGAGCTCGTGCCTTTTGCGGTTTTTAAAATTACGGGCGTCGCGCCGGTTGAAATTCTCGAACGAGTGAGCAACAATGCCGAGCTTCTCAAACGAGATATTGACGAATGGGAAAAAGCTAAAGCGCGCGTGATAGAGCTTTGCACATACGCGCACTCGCTCGAACAACCCGTGTTTATTGATGCCGAAGAATCGTGGCTGCAAAAAGCGATTGATGATTTGGCGACCGGAATGATGGAGCAGTTAAACGCCGAAAAGCCGATTATATTTAATACGATTCAGCTTTATCGAAACGACCGGCTCGAATTCTTAAAGGAATCGCACGAAAAAGCGAAGCAGGGAAACTATATTCTGGCGGTCAAGCTGGTGCGCGGCGCATATATGGAAAAAGAGCGCGCGCGAGCCGAAGAAATGAAATATCCTTCGCCGATTCATAAAACAAAAGAGGCGACGGATGCGGATTTCGACGCGGCGGTCGATTACTGTCTCGACAATATCGACGAGATTGCCTTCGTCGCCGGAACGCATAACGAAATTTCCGTGCAGCTTCTGGCGCAGAAAATGGAAGAAAGAGAAATAAAACACGACCACCCGCACGTTTTCTTTTCGCAGCTTTACGGAATGAGCGACAATCTTTCGTATATTCTCGCCGACAATCACTACAACGTCTCGAAATACGTTCCATACGGCCCGGTCAAAGACGCTGTCCCGTATCTCATCCGCCGCGCCAAAGAAAACAGCTCGGTCATGGGACAGATGAGCCGCGAGCTTGATTTGATTAATAAGGAGTTAAAACGAAGAAAAACTGAAAAGTGATAGATAGGCTTTGGGTTTTCGGTTTTTGGATTTAGGCAATAAAAAACCTGAAGCCAATCATCTCGATTACCGGAGACCGAGCAGCAGCCTCACCGAAAGGTCTGAAATCTTCCGGTTTGCGTCCTGCTTCCAATCTTCAAAAGGCTTTAACTCCGCTCCGGTCAAAGGCGCGTTTCCCATTCGCGCAACCTGCGTGCTTTCAAAAGCGCGCGTCGTCAGCGCGAGATGCGATTTGTTTATTGTTAGTGAATCGGAATTTCCAACCGCCGCGTCAGCCGTCTCGATGTCGAGAAACATCTCGTTATAAGCCGCCAGATGAAAGACTCTTTCGCCCGCATCTTCCTCAATCGCCAAAATTCGCAAAAGCCCGTAAGCGCTCTCAATCTGAAATATTAAAAAATCGCCCGCCTGAAAGTTTTGAGACATAACAGGTAAAGCTTAACACAAGCGAAAAAAACAGAAAAAAGCGCCGCAATTCGACACGAAATTTATAGTTTCTTTAACCTTCCGGAGAAAATATGGCTTAACATATAAAAATTTGGCCGCTTCTTCGGCAAAATATGTCGCATCTTTTGCGAAAGATGCGACTGTTTTCGGAAAAAACTCGACTACTTTATAAAAAAACGTCGCTGTTTTGATTAAAGATGCGACTACTTTTTATGAAGAAGAGACTACTTTGATAAAAAACGTCACGTTTTTTTATAAAGTAGTCTCTTCTTTTATGGCAACAGCGACGTTTTTTTCGTTGGAAGCGGCTTATTTTTTGACGCATTAAACAAAATTTACAAATCTAATGCAAAAATTTTCATATTGAACGTCGAACCTTACCGGCAAAAATGTTAAATACGGCGTTCGAGCCGGAATTTTAAATAAAGGAGCGTATGAATATACGATTATGAAAAAAGGTATTGCTAAATTAGAAGAAACAGAAGTCGCGTGGGAAACACACGCGGCAGAGGATAAGTTTTACGGGTTATCGCTGGCCGAGTTTAAGACGAAAGTTCAGCGTTCGCGCGATGCGCGTGCGTTACTTGCAACTCTTGAACAGCAGAGGACGGCCGCTTTTGACGAATGTAAAGACGTTGACGCGGAAAATCTTGCGCTGGAAAAGAATATTGCGAAAGCCATCGCCGGAAGCGAAAAATACGGCGACGACAGCGCGTTTTATGAAGGGACAGGGCGAATCCGAAAATCCGAACGCTCGTCCGGTTTGACGCGAAAGAAAAAGGCAAGTAATGGAAACCAGTAAAATTTGAAAGGCGAGACATGAAAATGCTCGCCTTTTAATTTTTAATAAATTCAGAAAACAAATTCGATTAATCAAAATTAGCCGCGAAAGGCAGACCGATAGCTTTCGCTGCTTGGAAACAAACCTTAATATTATCGACTTTTGATAAAAATTATTTAACCAGCGTATAGTTAAACGCACCCGGCGAATCCGATACCGGCGTTTGAAGCTTAAACCCGTCTTTAATTAACCTGGCAACAGCGACAGCACACGAACTGTTATTATTAAAACTATAATCAGTGCTGCTGCTGCTGTAGCTTGTAAGATTAATATTAATACCTGAACGTTCGCAACGTATAATCACCGCACCGGTTGCCGGAATCGCATCGACTTGCCTTTGACTTACAACAAATATACCCGCGCCAATTACCAAAAATACCAAAAAAGCCATAATCCAATTTTTCATAGAGCCTCCGTTTGCTCGGATTATAACACTGATATTTGGTAATAAAAGTTTTTGAATGAATAAATGACCGTATTTCAAAGGGTTTTATAATATAATTCAGGAGAAACTATGAATGAAAACTTAAATTATAAAGCGATGCTCGACGTTGCCATCGAAGAAGGGCGCAAAGGACTCGAAGAAGGCGGGATTCCAATCGGCGCGGCGCTGTTTGATGGAGAAGGAAGCCTGCTCGGGCGCGGCCGCAACCGGAGAGTGCAGGAAGGCGACCCATCGATTCACGGCGAGACGGACGCTTTTCGCAAGGCGGGCAGACAGAAGAATTATCGAAACACGATTATGGTGACGACGCTCGCGCCATGCTTCTACTGCTCGGGGCTTGTTTTGCAATTTAAAATCGGAGCGGTCGTCGTCGGCGAATCGAGCACGTTTCAGGGCGGCATCGACTGGCTCAGAGAAAACGGCGTCGAGGTGATTGAAATGGACTCGAAAGAATGCGTCGAGATGCTCAACGAATTTATCGAAAAACACCCTGAAATATGGAACGAAGACATCGGAGAGGAATAAGTGAGAAGTGAAAAGCGAAGAAAAGATTCTTAAACTATTCGCTACTCACTTTTCACTAAATTAATAAGTCCCGCGTTTGTGTGGCGAAAGCCGCATTTGTCGTAGAAGGTTTGCAGCCGCGGCTCGAAATCGACGTGCAGCCAGGCGACGTTTTCGTCTTTAGCAAAGGACGCGGCTTCTTTGACGAGACGAATGCCGATTCCGCGTCTTCTGTAATCGGGATGAACGGTCGTGTCGAGAATAAACGCGTGCTGCGCGCCGTCCCATGCGATGTTGACGTAACCGACGAGCTTGTTCAGATGAAAAGCGCAGATAAAGCCTAAACTGTGTTCCAAAACCGGCGCAAAATCCCAAAAAGTATGATTTGGCCACGAGGCTTGGAAAAGCTCGTTTAATTTATCGTTTGAAATCTTCGGGCTCCGGCGATAATCGACGGCAAATTCGCCGTGCATAAATAAGTTCATAGAATAAATTTACACTAACATAATTTCACGCATCTGCGAATTACAGCCGAATTGCACGAATAATTTGAAAATGAGATGATATTCATTTGTTATTTTCATATTTTTTTATACATAAGAGGGAAACAGTAAATGGCAGACGTTAGAGATGCGGTTATCATCGGCGCGGCACGCACGCCGACCGGGAAATTTCAGGGTTTATTAAAGAATTTCAAAGCGCCCGAGCTCGGCGCGATTGCGATAAAAGCGGCGATTGAGCGCGCCGGAGTCAAATTGGAAGACATTGACGAAGTGATTATGGGCTGCGTCGTGCAGGCCGGAATCGGTCAGGCGCCCGCGCGTCAGGCGGCTTTGAAAGCGGGCCTTCCGCCGGAAGTTTCGGCTTTGACGATAAATATGGTTTGCGGTTCGGGGCTGCGCGCCGTCGCGCTCGCTTCGCAGGCGATTAAATTGGGCGATGCGGAGACAGTAGTCGCGGGCGGAATGGAGTCGATGTCGAATATTCCATACGCTTTGCCGACCGCGCGCGACGGTATGCGGATGGGAAATCAAACGGCCGTCGATTTGATGATTCACGACGGCCTCTGGTGTCCGTTTGAAAACTGGCACATGGGCAATACGGGCGAAATCGTCGCCGAAAAACATCAAATCTCGCGCGAGACGCAGGACGAATACGCTTACAACTCGCACCGCAAGGCGACCGAAGCGCAGGCCGAAGGACGTTTTAAGGACGAAATCGTGCCAATCGGGATTCCGCAGAAAAAAGGCGACGCGATTGTTCTGGATTACGACGAGCCGGTGCGTTCGGACACGACAGTCGAAAGCCTCGGCAAATTAAAGCCCGCTTTCAAACGCGAAAACGGGACGGTGACGGCGGGAAATGCGCCGGGCGTCAACGACGGCGCATCGGCGATTGTCGTCACTTCTTCGGAAAAAGCGTCGGAGCTCGGCGTCGAGCCGCTGGCGCGCGTCGTCGCCTCGGCGACTTCGGGCATCGAGCCGAAATATATTATGCTCGCGCCGGTGCAGGGCGTAAAAAACGTTCTCGAAAAAGCGGGCTGGACGATGGACAGCGTCGATTTATTCGAACTGAACGAAGCTTTTTCAGTGCAGGCTTTGGGCGTTATGAAAGAACTCGGCTTGATGATGGACAAAGTCAACGTCAACGGCGGCGCGGTCGCGCTCGGCCACGCCATCGGCAATTCGGGCGGGCGCGTGCTGACGACTTTGCTTTATGAAATGAAACGCCGGGACGCGCGTCGCGGAATTGCCGCGCTCTGTCTCGGCGGCGGAAACTCGGTGGCGTTAGCGGTCGAAAGAGGATAGTTTTTCAGAAAACAGCAAAAAAGAAAAAAGGCGCAAAATTTTTGACACTTTTGCGTCTTTTTTTCGTATTAATAGACAAAGAGAGGGAAATAAAATATGCAGCCAAGAGAACACGCCAGATTATTAGGTTTATTTTTTTTTATTTACGCCGGTTTACAGTTTTTTATAATTGCGTTTATCGGTTTGATTTACGTCGGCGTTTTGGGCGGCGTAATGGCGTCGATTAGCAATATGCCGCGTCGCGCGAACGAGCCGAATCCCGAAGCGATTTTCGGATTGGTTATCTTTATCGTCGTCATCGCGCTCGCCTTTGGAACTCTGTTTTTGATTCCGAAAATCATCGCCGGAATCGGGCTTAGAAAAGAGAAAAGCTGGGCGAAAGTCTGGGCGATTGTCGCCTGCTGTCTGGCCGTTCTCAATATTCCAATCGGGACGGCGCTCGCGGTTTACGGTTTCTGGTTTATTTTCGGCGATATGGGAAAAGCTTATTTCGACAATTACCAGCTCCCATACAATTCGCCGCCACCGCCTCCGCACAACTGGCAGTAAACTTTAAGTAAAAAGCAAAAATTAAAAAGGCAAAAGTAAGCAACAATCTGTTCTTTACTTTTGCCTTTTAGCTTTTTACTTTTTACTTTTCACCTTCGCCTTTTGCCGAGATTTTGGTTAAATTTTAAGAAAGGCTTTAATACTAATTTTTACAAAAAGGAATAATTTGATAATGAGTGAAATTATTGGCGTTGTCGGCGCGGGAACGATGGGAAACGGGATTGCCCAAACTGCTGCCGGCGCTGGTTTCGATGTGATTATGTGCGACGTTCAAACGGAATTCGTTGAGCGCGGTTTGGCAAATATCGGCAAAAGCCTGGACAGATTCGTTAAAAAAGAAACGATGACCGCCGAGCAGAAAACGGAAGTTCTCGGCCGGATTAAAACGACCGCAAATCTCGACGATTTGAAAGACTGCGGCTTGATTGTCGAGGCCGCGAGCGAAAATTTCGACATTAAAAAACAGATTTTCGAACGGCTCGACGCGATTACCGGCGCGGACGCGATTTTATCTTCGAATACTTCGTCGATTTCGATTACGAAAATTGCGGCGACGACCAAAAGGCCGGAGAAAGTTATCGGAATGCACTTTTTTAATCCCGTCCCTTTGATGAAGCTCGTCGAGGTCATTCGAGGCATCGCGACTTCGGACGAGACTTACGCGAAAGTGAAAGATTTGTCGGAAAAACTCGGAAAAGTTCCGGTCGAATGCAACGATTATCCGGGTTTTGTCTCGAATCGAGTTTTGATGCCGATGATAAACGAAGCCGTTTTCGCGCTTTTCGAAGGCGTCGCGACACGCGAGTCGATTGACGAGATTATGAAGCTCGGCATGAATCACCCGATGGGCCCGCTGACGCTCGCGGATTTTATCGGTCTCGACGTCTGCCTGGCGATTTTGAACGTCCTCCACGAAGGTCTCGGCGACCCCAAATATCGCCCGTGCCCGCTTTTGAAAAAATACGTCGACGCGGGCTGGCTCGGACGTAAATCGGGTAAAGGTTTTTACGAATACGAAAAGTGAAAACTGAAGACTTTTTACTTTCCGGTTTTCAGCTTTCAGTCCGCAGCTAAATGGCGCAAACTTTTAATTTATAATTGCATCTTAAAAACAAATTACGTTTCCTTGCGTAATAACAAAATCAAATCTTCTGAAAAGGGAACAAATATGAAAAAAATAACGGCTTTTTTATCAATGCTTGTTTTCGCTTTCGCCTTGAGCCAGACGGCTTTTGCGCAGGTGAAAATCACGCCATTGAATATTAAACAGCGCACTTTGCCGAACGGCTTGAAGGTTGTCTCTCTGCAGGACAATTCAAGTCCGACGATTTCCGTACACGTCTGGTATAACGTCGGTTCGAAGGACGACCCGCAAGGCCGCTCGGGCTTTGCGCATCTGTTTGAGCATTTGATGTTCAAATCGACGAAAAATATGAAAAGCGAGAATATGGATCGCCTGACCGAAGACGTCGGCGGCTATAACAACGCTTCGACGTATGACGATTTTACAAATTATTACGAAGTGATTCCGGCAAATTATCTGGAAACTCTGCTCTGGGCCGAATCGGACAGAATGGTCAATCTAAACGTTGACGAGCCGAATTTCAAATCAGAGCGCGACGTCGTTAAAGAAGAATTTCGCCAGCGCATTCTGGCCAATCCGTACGGAATGCTTTTCGGTCAATATATCGAAAAACTTTCGTTTACGACGCACCCGTATAAACGCCCGGGCATCGGCAATCTCGACGAATTAAATGCGGCGCTGCTCAAGGACGCGCAGGATTTTTACAAAACTTTTTATCGTCCTGATAACGCGTATCTGATTGTCGTCGGCGATTTTAATCAAGCGCAGCTCGACTCCTGGACGGACAAATATTTTGGCAGAATTGCAAAACCCACGGGCGCGCTTCCGCGCGTTACGGTGACCGAGCCGAACCGGACGGCGGAAAGACGCAATATGGCGACTGCGCCGAACGTTCCTTTCCCAGCGGTTGCGATTACGTATCTCGCGCCGCCTTCAAAAAGCGCCGACGTTCCGGCTTTGAAAATTGCCGAGACGATTCTTTCAAACGGTGAAAGCTCGCGCCTTTATCAGGAATTGGTTTACAAACAGCAAATCGCGCAGGAAGCATCATTTAGCGCCGACATTCGCGTCGATAAAGGCCTGCTTTATTTTTACGCGATTGGTTCGGAAGGCAAGACGCCCGACGTTCTGGAAAAAGCACTTCTCGCCGAGCTCTCTAAAATTCAAACGTCGCCCGTCGCGGCAAACGAATTGGAGAAGGCGAAAAATCAGTTAATTACGCGCACTTTGCAGGAACGCGAGCAAAATGACGGCAAAGCGAGTGCGATTGAGCGCGCCGTCGCCTATATGGGCGACCCGAATTCGGTCAACACCGACATTCAGAAGCTTCAGGCCGTCACCGTCGCCGACGTTCAGCGCGTCATGAAAAAATACTTCACGGACACAAACCGCGTCGTTATTTATTACCAGCAGGAGGCGCAGAAATAATAATGAAAATGGAAAATGGAAAATGGAAAATGGAAAATAAATTAAAGAAATCTCTGTCTTTCTGTGTCTCTGCGGCGATATTTCTTTCTTTCGCATTTAATGTTTTTGCGCAGGAAATGCCGCCGAAGCCGTCCGCGCCGAAAATCGCCATAATTCCGGCAGTTAAAGAAAAGAAACTGGCAAACGGTTTGACTGTCGCGGTCGTCGAGCGAAAAAACGTCCCGCTCGTTACCATCCAGCTGCTCGTCAAAAGCGGCGCGAGCTCGGAAAACATGAATCAGGCCGGCCTCGCCAATATGACGACGTCGCTTTTGACAAAGGGGACGACAACGCGTTCAGCGACCGAAATTGCCGAGCAGATGGAATTTCTCGGCGGCTCGATAAATACGGGCGCGGGCTGGAATAATTCAAACGTTATCGTCAACGTTATGTCGGACAAGCTCGACCAGGCTCTGACGATTATGTCGGACGTTGTTTTGAATCCGACTTTCAAGCAGGAAGAAATCGATTTGCTCAAATCGCAGACGCTCGACAATCTGAATTACAATCTGAAACAGCCGGGATTTCTCGCCAGCTACATCGCCAGCCGTTACAGCTTTAACGAACATCCGGCGGGCGGAACGCCTTCGAGCATAAACGCCATCACGCGTCAGGATATCGTCGATTTTCACGCGGGAAATTTTTATCCGTCCGATTCGGTTTTGATTTTCACCGGTGACATAACTCAGGCGAAAGCAAATCTGTTGGCGCAGAAATATTTCGGCAAATGGAAACCTCAGACTAATGTTAAGACGATTCTGGGTGATGCCAACTCAAGCGATTATGGTATGACGAGTAAATCTACCATGAGCCAAAAGGATAAGCCTGTGACGGTCAGAAGAATTTTGGTCGTCGATTTGCCGAACTCCGGCCAGGCGTCGGTAAATTATCTGAACAAAGCTTCGGTCGGTCGAAGCGGCAAGGATTTTTATCCGGCGAGCGTCTTGAATTCGGTTCTCGGCGGCGGTTACTCGTCGCGTCTCAATCAGGAAATTCGCATCAAACGCGGCCTCAGCTACGGCGCAGGCAGCAGTTTTGCGTGGCGCGCCGGACAGACGAATTTCGGAACGCGTACGCAGACCAAAAACGAATCGGCGGCTGAAGTTGCCGAGCTCGTTTTGGCCGAAGTCAGTAAATTGACCGATACTTCGGTTTCGAGCGAAGAATTGAGCCCGCGAAAACTGGTTTTGATGGGCGATTTCGGGCGCGATTTGGAAACGACGCAGGGTTTGGCCGGAGCGGTTGCCGAGCTTTACAGCTTTGGACTCCCGACGACCGAGCTGAACGCGTATATGAAAAACGTCCAGGGCATCACCGATGCGCAAATCCGCAATTTTGCCCAAAGCAATATTTTGGGCGGAGACATAATCATCGTCGGCGACGCCAAGATTTTTATGAAGGATTTGAAAAAACGCTTTCCGAATAAGGAAATTGACGTGATAAAAGCGGACGAGCTCGATTTGAGCCGTGCCAATCTGAGAAAATAAACGGAGAAGCGCCTGCGGCTTATTTTTAGTCCCGAGTCTCAAGTCTCAAGTCCAAGGTCAAGGATTTTCCGACTTGAGACTTGGGACTTTAGACTTTAGACTTTGGTTATGCACAAAAATCTGCGCTCGTTTATTGAAGCTCTCAGAAGTGAAGACGAATTAATCGAAATCGACGCGGAAGTTGACCCGTATCTCGAAATCGCCGAAATTCATCGCCGCGTGATTGACGAGCAGGGAAAAGCGTTGCTTTTCAAACGAGTAAAAAATTCACAATATCCGGTCGTTACAAATCTTTTCGGCACGAAGAAGCGAATCGATTTGGCGTTCGGAAAAAAGCCCGAGGAACTGGTAAAAAAAGCGGTCGAGATGGTTGAGGTTTTGCTTCCGCCGAAGCCGAAGGAACTTTGGAAATATCGCTCGATGGCGTTTGAAGCGTTAAAGCTCGGCACTAAAAAAGTCCGTCTCGCGCCCGTTCTCGAAGTCACCGAAAGGCGCGCAAATCTCGAAGATTTGCCGCTTCTACAGCTCTGGCACGAAGACGGCGGGCATTTTATCACCTTGCCGCTCGTTTACACGGAAAGTCCTTCGACCGGAAAACACAATCTCGGAATGTATCGAATTCAGAGATACGACGCGCAGACAACGGGAATTCACTGGCAAATCGGCAAAGGCGGCGGATTTCATTATTTTGAAGCCGAGCAAAAAGGTGAATCTCTGCCGGTGACGATATTTTTAGGCGGCGCGCCAGCGATGATTCTGGCGGCCATCGCGCCGCTTCCGGAAGACGTCCCCGAGCTCGTTTTGGCGTCCGTTTTATCCGGCGGGAAAATCGAAACCGTCGAAAATCCCGTTCAAAATCATCATCGCCTGATTGCCGAAGCCGAGTTTGCCATCTGCGGCCGCGTTCAGCCGAACGCGCGCCGACCCGAAGGGCCTTTCGGCGACCATTACGGCTATTATTCGCTCGTCCACGATTATCCGATTTTTGAGGCGCAGACGATTTTCCACCGCAAAGACGCGATTTATCCGGCGACCGTCGTCGGCAAGCCGCGTCAGGAAGATTTTTACATCGGCGATTATTTGCAGGAGCTGCTCGCGCCGCTTTTTCCGCTGGTAATGCCCGCCGTAAGAGATTTGTGGAGCTACGGCGAAACGGGTTTTCACTCGCTGGCGGCGGCGGTCGTGCGCGAACGCTACGCGCGCGAGGCGCTTTCAGCCGGATTTCGCATCCTCGGCGAAGGCCAGCTATCTTTAACCAAATTTTTGCTTTTGACCGACCAGCCGCAAAATCTGCGCGACTTCAGGGCGCTTTTCGAGCACGTTCTGGAGCGCGTCAACTGGGAAAGCGATTTTTTTGTTTTTGACCGAACTTCTTTTGACACGCTCGATTACGCGAGCGGAAAAATCAATCACGGGTCGAAGGCAATGCTCGTCGGCGTCGGCGATGCGAAAAGAAAATTACAGCGCGAGTTTTCGGGCGCTTTGCCGACAGGCATCAAACAGGCGAAGGTTTTTTGCGGCGGCTGTCTCGTCGTTGAAGGCGCGGAATACGAAAAGGACGCTTCTCTTGCGGAAAGAATTGCAAAAGAAGACGATTTTAAGGATTTTGAAATCGTCGTTCTCCATGATTCGATTGAATACGCCGAATCGACGGAGAAATTTTTATGGGCGACGTGGACGCGCTTTAATCCTTCGACCGACGTTTACGCGCGCGAGACGAAAGTCGTCAACAATCACATCGCCTATGGCGCGCCGATTGTGATTGACGCGCGCATGAAGCCCTGGTATCCGAAAGAAGTCGAGCCGCGCGAAGATATCGTCAAACTCGTCGATTCGCGCTGGCGCGACTACTTCCCGAACAAAAAATGAGCCCAACCAAACTACTTCTAAAACGGATAATGTTCGCCTTCGCGGCGATTTTGCTCGCGATTTGTCTGCTTTTGGCGTATGCCTATTTGATTGAGCCGAGCCGCCTGGTGATTCACGAGGAAAGTTTGAAAATTCCGAATTGGAGCGCGAATTTGAACGGCTTTAAAATCGTCGCGATTTCCGATATACACGGCGGTTCGAACAACGTCACGGAAGAAAAAATTCGCCTTCTCGTCGAGCGTGTGAACGCGCAAAATCCGGATTTAATCGTGCTTCTCGGTGATTACGTTTCGCAAAAAGGCGGAATGCACAGCGATTTGAAAATGCCGAGCGAGACGGTTGCCGAAAATTTGAAGGGATTTCAGGCGAAATACGGAGTTTTCGCCGTCATTGGCAATCACGATTGGTGGTACAACGAAAAAAAAGTGACCGCCGAATTTGAAAACGCCGGAATTAAGGTTTTAGACAATAAAGTCGAGCCGATTCAAATCGGCGATGAAAAAATTTATCTCTGGGGAATCGAAGATTACTGGAAAAATCGAAGCGTGCCGAAAGAGCCGGTTCGGGAAATCAAAGAATTGAGAAACATCATCGCCATCACGCACAATCCCGATTCGATTCTCGAAGCGCCAAACGAAATCAGCCTGATGCTGGCCGGACATTCGCACGGCGGGCAGGTGAATTTTCCGATTTTCGGCGCGCACGCTTTTGTCAACGACGCGAGATTTATAGCGGGCGAGGCGATAACGGACGGAAAACACGTTTTCGTAACAACCGGCGTCGGCTGCACCGGGCCGCAGATTCGCTTTCGCGTTCCGCCGGAAATCGCGGTTTTGAAATTGTTTGCCGAGTAAGAAATTAACCAGAGAGGGACGGAGAACACGAAGATTTTTAAGAATTGTTAGCCACGAATTACGCGAATAACACAAATAAACATTTATTTTGTCCGTTTTGTTTTAATTTTCTCTGTGTTCTCCGTGCTCTCCGGGGTAAAAAATATCGAATGAAAAAGCATCGAAAAAAGTTAGTTCGCGCGGTAGTCGTTTTATTCGTTTTCGGTTTGCTTTGCCTTGCTTACGGGTATTTTATCGAGCCGTTCAGGCTGGTCGTAAACAAACAGGAAATCAAAATCAAAAACTGGAATCCGGCCTTTAACGGATTGAAAATCGTTGCTATTTCCGACATCCACGGCGGCTCGCGCGGCGCGACCGACGAGAAAATCCGGCTCGTCGTCGAGCGCGCAAACGAGCAAAACGCCGATTTAATCGTGCTTCTCGGCGATTATGTCTCGGAGAAAGGCGAAAAACTTCCCGGCGGCCAGAACGACGTGAAAATGCCGATGCGCGAAGTCGCCGACAATCTTCAAGGCCTGCGGGCGAAGCTCGGCGTTTACGCGGTTCTGGGAAATCACGACGGTTTTCACAACGACGATGAAATCGCCGCCGAATTACAGCGTGTCGGGATTGTCGTGCTCCAAAATGAAATTAAAATTATCGAAAAAGACGGGCAGAAATTCCGTCTGCTCGGTTTAAAAGACCATCTCAAACTCAATTCGTGGGTGACGTTCGACTCCGACATCCGAGCCGTTCTGGCAAAAAACGAGCCGGTCGGCGACATCGTCGTTTTGGAACACAGCCCGGATATTTTTTACGTTTTGCAGTATAACAAGACTCTCGGAAAGGATTTCAAATTGATGCTCGCCGGTCACACGCACGGCGGTCAGGTCTGGCTCCCGATTCTCGGAACGCCGATTGTGCCTTCATTCGTCGGGCAAAAATATTCCTACGGCATTATCGAGGAAAACGACATCGATATGTTTGTCACGAGCGGCGTCGGCACAAGCATCTTGCCGATTAGATTTATGATGCCGCCCGAAATCGCCGTGCTGACGATAACCGCCAAGTAAATGAAGATTTCCATCACGTAGACACGGAGGCACAGAGGAAAAACTAACAGGGATAACAGGACAGGCAGGGAATAGGAAAATAATTTTCTTAATCTTCGTTCGTCCTGTTATCCCTGTTAGTTGTCTTGAAAATCTCCGTGTCTCCGTGGTAAGACTCTCACTCGGATTTGGTTTCGATTTTGATTAGCGACGGCGACGTTTTCATCTTCGGATTTTTCAGCATCCCCCGTACTATCTGGAAGTCGCCGTCGTTCGGCGCAGGCGCGAGGCCTAAAATATCGCACATTAAATTGTAAACATTGACGTTTGAAAACGGCTCGACGAGCAGATTTTTCTTAAACGCTTTGCCGTGCGCGATAAAAGTCGCGCGCATCGACTCGTTGGCGTTGTCGTAACCGTGCTCGCCGTGAATAATCGAAAAATCTTCGTCCTTTTTTAGATTCTCGTAGCGCTTTTGGCTCGTCAGAATCCAGGGTTCTTCGGCAAGACAAATCACCGGCGCGATGCGCGGGCTGTCCTGATAATGAAATCTGGCGGGAATATTCTCCTTTTTCCAGCACGCGGCGTGGCTGATATTTTTTAATTTTTCCATTATCTCGTCGAGCTTTCCGGTTTTCGGGAAAATCTGTACAATCTCGTTCGTCCACAAAATCCGCTCGGTCAAATCAAACGAAAAATAATCGTCGAGCAAAACGGCATTATGCAAATCAACCGTCGCCATGCCGTGGTCGGAAAGGATTATCAGATTAACTTTTTTATCGATTTTTCTGGCTTCCAGCCCTTCGACGAGCCGCTTTATATTACCGTCAACCGTCAAAATCGCCCTGCGCGTCTCGTCGGAATCGGGCGAAAAATGATGCCCGGCCTCGTCAACGTCGTTAAAGTAAAGCGTCAGAATGGTCGGGCGAAATTTCTGCGGGTAATCGAGCCAGCGCAAGACCGAATCGACGCGCTCGTCGTTCGGGATTTTCCCGTCATACGCGTTCCAGTATGAGGGAATGACGCCTTCGATTTTTGTTTCCGTGCCGGGAAAGAAAAACGCGCCCGCGCGCTGGCCGTTTTTTTCCGCCGTCACCCAAATCGGCTCGCCGAGCCACCAGCGCGAATTCTGTACTTCCTCGCGCTTGCTCATCGAAAACGTCGCGCCGAAATCGTAGATATTATTTTCGATAATGCCGTGATGCGCCGGGTAAAGCCCGGTCGCAATCGTGTAATGATTAGGAAAAGTTTTCGTCGGAAAAGACGGAATCATCCATTTTGCCCGCACGCCTTCGCTGGCCAAACGATTCAAAGTCGGCGGCTTGTATTTATCGAGATAATCATACCGAAACCCGTCAATCGAAACTAAAATGACGGTCGGCTTGAGGTCTTTTACCGGCGCGACTTGAGCCGAAACGCAAACACGGAATAAAAATAAAGCCAGAAAGAGCAGAAAAAATCTTCGCTTCATTCTTTAAGCATAAGAAATGAGCTTTCAAAACACAAAAGACGCAGGCGTTGAGAGAATTATACGATTGCCTCTGGCTTCGACTAGAGGCAATCGTATAATTAAATTTATAAAACGACCGAAATTGTATTGCTCGGCGCGTTTTTAGATTTGATTACGGTTTCAATCGATAAAGCATGCGCGGAAACGGAATCGTTTCGCGGACGTGCTCGATGCCGCACATCCAGGCGGTGGTGCGTTCGATGCCCATTCCGAAACCGGCGTGCGGGACGCTTCCGAAGCGGCGAAGGTCGAGATACCATTCGAAGGCTTCGCGCGGCAGGTCGTGTTCGACGATTTGCTGCTGGAGAAATTCGAGACTCGTCGCACGCTCGCCACCGCCGATGATTTCGCCGTAGCCTTCGGGCGCGAGCAGGTCGCAGCCGAGCGCGAGTTCGGGCCGCACGGCGTCGCGTTCGAAGTAAAACGCTTTGATGACGGCGGGGAAGTGATGGACGAAAACGGGCGAGCCGAACTGGCTCGAAAGATAAGTTTCGTCGGGCGCGCCGAAATCGCCGCCCCATTCGAAAAGATTTTCAAGCTCGCCTTTGGCGTGTCCTTCCTGAAGCATTTTAACGGCGTCGTCGTAATGCACGCGCGGAAAGGGCGCTTTGATTGCTTCAAGTTTTGCAGTATCGCGTTCGAGCGTTTTCAATTCTTCCTGTCGGTCGCTTAAAACGCGTTCGACGATGTAGCTTATCAGGTTTTCGCCCAAATCCATCATATCGGCGAGCTGCGCGTAGGCGACTTCCGGCTCGACCATCCAGAATTCGGTCAGGTGGCGGCGCGTTTTCGATTTTTCGGCGCGGAAAACCGGCCCGAAAGCGTAGGATTTACCGAACGCGGCGGCGGTCGCTTCGTTGTATAACTGCCCGCTTTGCGTCAGATAAGCCTTGTCGTCGCCGAAATAATCGACTTCGAAAAGCGTCGTCGTGCCTTCGCAGGCGGCAGGCGTAAAAATCGGCGTGTCGGCTAAAATAAACCCGTTATTGTCGAAAAAGTCGCGCGTCGCTTTGATAACCGTGTGACGAACTTTCAAAACGGCGTTTTGCTTTTTCGAGCGAATCCAGAGGTGGCGGTTGTCCATCAGAAATTCCGTGCCGTGTTCTTTCGGCGTAATCGGATATTCGTGCGCGTTTTGCAGGATTTCGAGTCCGGTCACGTCCAATTCGACGCCGATTGGCGAGCGCGCGTCTTCCTTGACTTTGCCTGTAACGATAATCGAAGATTCCTGACCGAGCGCTTTGGCGTTTTCAAATAGCTCTTCGTCGTTCGGCTTGAAAACGACGCATTGGACGATTCCGCTGCCGTCGCGCAGTTGGAGAAAGACTAGTTTGCCGCTCGAACGCGAGTTGTAAAGCCAGCCTTTCAGCGTAACTTCCTCGCCGATGTGATTTTTTAATTCGTTTATGTAAGTTTGCTTCATATAGATAAAAGGAAATTCTAAAGGAAAACGGGTTAAGTTCAAAACGCGCCGATTTGACTTTAGCGCAAACCTCGCGCAAATTTTAATTAAATGGCCGAAGAAAAGAAAAAGAAAGTAAATTATTCTCGTGCGTGGGCTGAAGCGAAAGTTCTGGTTTGGAATTACCGGTGGCGATTGTTAATCGGGCTGGCTTTGATGCTGGTTAGCCGCGCCGCGGGTTTTGTTTTGCCTTACTCGACTAAATTTCTGGTCGACAACGTTTTCGGGCAAAAGCAATACGGATTGCTCAAATGGATTGCACTGGCAGTCGCGATTTCGACGATAATTACGGCAATCACGTCGTTTGCGCTCTCGCAGGTTTTGGGCGTAGCGGCGCAACGCGCGATAACGGAAATGCGAAAGCGTGTGCAGGGGCACATCGAGCGACTGCCGATTTCCTATTTCGATTCGACTCAGTCCGGACAGCTTATTTCGCGAATAATGCGCGACGCAGAAGGAATCCGAAACCTTGTCGGCACGGGATTGGGACAAATTATCGGTGGCTTGCTGTCGGCGATGGTTTCGATGGTTTTTTTGTTTTATTTAAATTGGCAGATTACTTTAATGACGCTGGTCGTTCTGGCGGCTTTCGGCTTTGTTTTGAGCTACGCCTTTAAACAACTGCGCCCACTTTTCCGCGCCCGCGGCGAAATCGAAGCGCAGGTTACGGGAAGATTGAACGAAGGTTTGGGCGGCATTCGCATCGTCAAGGCTTACACCGCCGAAAAGCGCGAAGAATTGAGTTTTGCGCGCGGCGCACACAGGCTTTTTCGCAATATTGCCAAATCGATGACCGGCGTTTCGGCGACCGGCGCGTTTGCTTCCGTGGTTATCGGCGCAATTTCCGTCGTAATGATTTATTTCGGCGGAAACGCCGTTATCGAAAACAAAATGACGACGGGCGATTTTACGATGTATATCGCATTCACGATTTTTATGGTCATTCCGATTGTCGACCTCGCCAACATCGGCACGCAAATAACCGAAGCTTTTGCCGGACTCGACCGTATTTCGGAAGTATTCGCGATGAAAACCGAAACGGACGAAGACGAAAAACGAGCTGCGCTTCCGAAAATGGACGGAGCGATTGACTTTGAAGACGTTTATTTTGAATACGAGGAAAACGTTGCGGTTTTAAAAGGCGTTACTTTTCACTCGCAGGCCGGAACGACGACCGCGCTGGTCGGTTCGTCGGGTTCCGGAAAATCGACGATTTTAAGCCTCGTCCTGAATTTTATACAGCCGAACAAAGGCGTTATCAGCGTTGACGGAAAAGATTTGCAGACGGTAAAGCTGCGCGATTATCGCGGTCATCTCGGCGTCGTTTTGCAGGACAATTTTTTGTTTGACGGAACGATTCTCGAAAACATACGCTTTTCAAATCCCGAATCCGTCCTCGACGAAGTTAAGGAAGTGTGCCGCATCGCCAACGCCGACGAGTTTATCGAGAAATTTCCCGACGGTTACAACACAATCGTCGGCGAGCGCGGCGTCAAGCTTTCCGGCGGCCAGCGCCAGCGCATCGCCATCGCGCGCGCTTTGCTGGCAAATCCGCGCATTTTGATTTTAGACGAAGCGACATCGAGTCTTGATTCGGAAAGCGAGGCCTTGATACAGGAAGGTTTGCAGCGGCTTCGCGCGGGCAGAACGACTTTTGTCATCGCTCATCGTCTTTCGACGATTCGCTCGGCCGACCAGATTCTCGTCGTCGAAGCCGGAGAAATCATCGAGCGCGGAACGCACGATGAATTAATCGCTTTCGGCGGGCGCTACAAACAGCTTTACGACAAGCAGTATCGCTTTGAGCAGAATCTTTTCGTCAATCCGGGCGAAGATTTTACAAGTCGCGAAAAGGAAAAGCTTTCGGCGACAAAATTATAAATTCAAGTGCATGGGCCGGAAAATTTTATTGTGTAGATTTTTGCTCCGACATTGAAGCGTATAAACGAAAGATAGCTGCTTTTTGTCTTTCGGAGCGTTTTCAAACAACTCCCTGAATCATCAATCGTCGATTTGTCTTTTGATAATATCCTGCAATGCGGGGAATTTTTCCAGCTTTTCTGAGGCGTCGAGCACGATTTTAAACATCGGGTCGATGTATTGAACAAAATAAGTTTTGCCGCGATTGACGGATTGAAAGGAAAACGTGCCGATGGCTTTCAGGCAGCGCTGGACGGTCATCAAACGAAACTCGTGACGAAAATCTTCAAATTCGATTTTTCCCAGATGCAGATTTTCTCTTTCGTCGAGAAAAAGTTGTTTTTTGGCATTGAGCCAGTCGAGCGGCGGTTTCTGCAAAACCCTGTCGAGCAGAAGCGAAACCAAATCGTAGCTCGCCGCGCCGATTCTCGCGTCCTGATGGTCGATTATTCGCAAATGATTTTTATCATCCAGCATCAAATTCGCGGTATGAAAGTCTCGATGACAGAGAACTTTAGCGCAACGCTCAAGCGCTTCTGCAAGCTCGATGAATTCTGCCGTGATGGCTTTGTCTTCCGCCGCGGAAAGCTTTTCCTTTCGAAAAGTTTCGAAATAATGCGTTTTAAAAAATTCGAGTTCCCAGAGCAGTTTTTCCGTGTCGAATTTTAATTTTGAAGCGATTGAGTTTAATTCAAAAGCTTTTGCGGTTGCCGATTGGATGCGGGCGATTAGAGAAATCGCTTGATTAAGCAGCACGTCCTTTTGATTTTCGTCCGAGATTATCAAAACGTCACGCAAAATCGTATCGCCGAAATCTTCCTGAACGATAACGCCGAGCTCGCCGTCAAAATCGTAAATCTCGGCGACCGGCAAATTCGCCTGCCGGAAAAGATTCGTAACGTCCAGATAAGCGTGCTCGGCGGATAAAAAAGGTTCGGGATAGATGCACGCGATTGCCGCTTTGGCGCGCCATTTTATGCGAAAATATTCTCTCACGGAAGCGTCGGGCGTCAATAAATCTATCTGGTCCGGCTGCCTGTTTCTGGCTAAATATTTTTGCAGTCTTTCGATAGCGCTTTCGGTGAATGTCTCAATCATAATCGGCAGGAAAATTTTATCACTGGTTGAGCGGGACGACATAATTTTCGCCGTCAAAAAATCCTCTCAGCGCTTTACCGGGAATCTCGTCGCAGTGCGAAAGCATATCGGCACGGACAATCGCCGCGTTTTCGTAAGTTTTTCCCGCGCCGATGGTGACGCCGTCGGCGATAATCGTTTTTGAAATTTTCGCTCCGTCTTCAATCATCACGCCGTCCCAGATGACCGAATTTTCGACCGTCGCCAAAGGCGATATTTTAACGTTTTCGCCCTTGATAACTTTTTCCGATTGGCCGTTGAGCATCGCCAGGCTGATGTCCAGATAACGCGGAATGGTCGAAAGCTCAAACCATTTTCCGTCGGTGACGTGCGCGACGATTTTTTGGCCATCGGCGATAGCCGGACGATAAAACGTCGGCACGATATCCGAGTAAACGCCGCGCGGAATATAACGGAAAACTTCGGGTTCAAGAATGTGAATTCCCGTAAACATCAGTGGAATCGCGGATTGCGGATTGCGAATCGCGGAATTGTCAGGAAAATCGCCGAAGCCTTTGATTAAATTGCCTTCGGTTTCGACGATGGTGAATCTTTCGCGGTCGGCGTTCGGCTTTAAAACCATCGTCGCGAGCGCGCCGCTCGTCTTGTGCGTTTCGATGGCTTTCGAGATGTCGATATCGGTAATGATTTTGCCGTTGATGATGAGAAAAGTTTCGTCTTCGAGCAAATCGCGCGCGTTGTCGAGCGCGCCGGCCGTTCCCAAAATTTTTGGTTCTTCCAAAGTGTAATTTATTCGCACGCCGAAACGACTGCCGTCACCGAGCGCTTTTTCTACGGATTCGGGCTGGTGATGAAGATTGACGACAATATCTTTAAAGCCGAATTTGGCGATATATTCGGCGACATAGCCGACCAGAGGCTTGCCCAAAAATGGGATTGCCGGTTTTGTGCGGTCAATGGTTAATGGAAAAAGCCGAGTGCCGAAACCGGCGGCTAAAATCATCGCTTTCATAACTCTCTAAAACATCGGCGAATACGGATAAATAAAAAATCTTTATCAAAACACCCTGAATTTCAAACCTTACTTTTTTTGAGTTTCAAATGCAAACTTGCGAAAAAACGCCCGAGCGATAAAAATAGCTCTAGAGATGGAAACTTCTTCAAATGAAAAAACTTACGCGTTGTTTTCCAATCCGGCAAACCGGAAAATCGTTGCCGCGCTCGCAAAAAACAACGCAAAGATTTTCGAGTTTGCGCCAGTCGAATTCGGAAAAACCGACGACGAAAAAAATACCGAAATCATCAAAAATAATTTGACCGAATTTGACTGGATTATTTTCCCGGACGTCGTTGCGGTCGATTATTTTCTGCAAATTTTGGACGAAAACCAAATTGATTTGTTCGAGCTCGACCGGATGCGCGTTCTTGCGTTCGGCGAAGCCGTCGCCGACCGGCTTCGCTTTGTCCAGCTTCACGCCGATATTATTCCAACGACGATTGAAAGCGAAACGATTTTTTCGAACCTGCTCGATTATCTAGGCGATGAGGATTTATCGCGAATGCGGTTTTTGCTTCCGAAGGAAATTAAGTTCGAAACGGAATTAAAACATAAACTAATCAACTCAGGCGCATCGGTTACGGAAATTGCGGTTTATAAGGCCGCAATCTCTGAAAAAAATAATTTTGCCAGATTAAAAGCTCTGCTCGCGGGCGGTGCGATTGACGAATTTATAATCGCTTCGCCGGAAGACTTAATTTCTTTGAAACATTATTTGCCCGACGGGAATTTATCAAAACAATTAAAGGAAATAAAAATTTCAGCAGTTGATGAGATTTCAATGCAAAACTTAAGGGAAAATAATTTGCGGCCTTTATTTTTTCAAATCAAATAAAAGAGGCTGAGAAATAAATCTCAGCCTCTTAAAGTTTTTACTAATTAAAAATTAGTGTTGGTTGTAGTTAGCCGGCGGATAATCACCATTAGAGCCTAACTGGAAGAAAGTCGCCGAACCATTGGTCGAATTGAGCGATACGAATTGTCCGGTAGATTGACTCCACACAGCCGGGTCGGTTTTATTGTCGCCGTCATATTGACCTTGGCAAATAAACTGTCCGGTTGCGCTTCCGAACGTAAAGTAATTAATCGTACTGTTGAGACTCGACAAATACTGCCACTGAATTGCGCTGCCGGCCGCTCTTGCCGTAGCAATATCGGTTTTACCGTCGCCGTCGTAGTCGCCCGGGACGACAACATCGCTCGACAAACCAAATGTTGTTGTCGTGGTCGCTCCGGCTGAATTCAAAATCCAGAACTGGCCTTGGGTGCCGCTGGTACGTTGAATGGCAAAATCGTATTTACCGTCGCCGTTGTAATCGCCCGGCGCTTCGAAGTCGCCGAATTGTCCCCAGTTAACATAGGTAACGGGGCCGCCCGGAGTCGTGCGATAAAACCAGGTGCTTTGCGCACCGGAAACCGCGCCCGGACGGAAAACAGCCAAATCGGCTTTTTCGTCGCCGCCGTAATCGCCGACAACCGTCGGGTCGTCGCCGGTTTGACCGAACGCTTCGACGCGAGCCGTGTTGGTCGCGCTATTTAAGATATAAAAGGCCGCCACCGTTGCTGCGCCCGGACGCCAGACAGTAATATCGTCTTTGCCGTCGCCGTCGAAATCTTCGGGCACGAAAAAGTCGCCTGCCAAGCCCCAGTCGAGAGCGACGGTCGGCGCTGCCGAGCCGTTCAGGTTGTAATACCAGCGAACCTGTCCCGAAGGACCGCCGCCGACATTGCGAACAACTGCGTAATCGGTTTTGCCGTCGCCGTTAAAGTCAACCGGAGCATCAGTCGTCGGTGCGACGACTCCGGTCGGAACGACGGTCAAATTAGCGGCAGTAACAGTTCCGGTGTCAGCCGAAGCGGCATCTCTTACAGACAAAGTCCAGGTGCCGTTGGCCTGTGCCGGAGTCAAACCGGCAAAAGTCGTGTTCAAACTCGTCACCGGCGGCGGATTCGTCTGCCCGGCGCCGCCCGGAGCAGTCGTTCTGTAGGTTCCCGGAGGAACCGGATTAGTTGCCGCCGCCGTCCAGATGTTCGCTCCGGCTGCCGTATCATCAAAAGCATATGTGCCCGAATAATCGTTTGCCGAACCGAAACTGGTTGCCGTCTGAACGCCGATGCGCGAAACCAGAACCAAAGAAGGCGTGCCGCCCGGAGCTCTCAAGACCATATCGACGTCGCCGACCCAGGTGTGCGTTAAAGTGATGTCAGCCGTCACGCTTGTCACCGGAGCTGAGACGCCCGAGACGGCAAAGTTAAT
>DASWRI010000024.1:0-24488 GCA_036403235.1 Pyrinomonadaceae bacterium
ATAAAGCCCGAAGTTGGAGCTGTTATCTGAATCTAAGCTCTGAAATTGCACCACGCTATTTAGTTGATTTCCTACTTCATAAAAAACTCTTTCGCCGTTTCTGGAAATCGCAAGCCTGAAAATCGCATCGTTTTCCCATTCGCGTATCTCTTCGGGCTGGCCACCGTTTAGAGGAAGTTTCCAAAAACTGGAAGGCTTTCCCCGTTGCAGCACGACAAACAGATTTTTCCCGTCTTTTGACCAATCGAGAAAAGGAATATCGCCGTTTTGCGGGGTCGCCGGATATTTTAAGACTTCGCCTGTTTCGGCTGAAACGAGGGCGAGCATCATCGTATTCGTTTCAGGGTTTGAAATATAACAGGCAATCGTTTTCCCGTCCGGCGAAATGCGCGGCGAGCGAGTCGTCCGGTCGGTCAGTTTTGTAGGATTTTCACCGTTAATCGAAACTCGCCAGAGCGTTTCGACCGCGCTTTCCGAATCCTGAACAAGATAAAAAACCGTTTCGCCGTCGGGCGAAATTATCGAGTCTTTAACATTTCCGTTGGTGGTGAGCTGTTTTGTGTTTGTTCCATTCGCGTCAGCTCGCCAAACGTCCATTTGCCCGGTGCGATTCGACATAAATATCAAAAAGCGCCCGTCGGCGGAAAGCTTCGGCGAGATTTCGGCGCTGGCGTCCGAAGTCAACTGCTTTCGCTCGCTGCCGTCTTCGCTGATAGTGAAAATATCCGCGTTCCCGTCTTCTGTTGCGGAATAGACGATTCGTCCGTCGTTTGTCCAATCAGCGCCGAAGGGGAGCGGGCATTCATCCGAGATTGTCGTTAAAACGTGTGTGTTTTTCCTTAAATTATCGACCGGAGCAGTCAGGAAACAGGCAAATTTATTCGATTCTACGGCGACCAGCGAATTTGTCGCGGCATTCAAACTGATTCCGTAATTTCCGTTGATGCCATTAGTTATGAATCGGGATTTTCCGCCCGGGTATGAAACAATCCAAAGCTCGTCGTTCAAGCTAGGCGATTTTGCCCCGTAAGCGACGGCGACAATTCCGCTGCCGTCTTTGAGCCAAACGGTTTGACCTGCCGAAATCCAATTTTCGTGCGAAACGATTTTTTGTTCGCCGGATTCGGCATTGACGACCGCGACCTGAACAGATGCCTGATTGTTTTCACGCTGAAAAATGGTCGCGGAAAGCAATTTTCCATCCGGCGACCAGGAGACGCCGCTGTTTGTAAATCCGATTTCTGATTGGCGAACGGCCAGATTCCGTTCGTTTCTACCTTCAATATCCGTCAGTACCAACGCGGTTTCTTTGCTCGCGGGGTTACGTCGAACGAAGGCGAGACGGCTTTCGTCAGGCGAAATCGCCACCGGACTATCGATGTTTTGCAGGATTTTTTGCGAAGCGCCGCCGAGCACCGAAACTTTGTAAAGCGTTGAGATGGCAGGTTTGTTTGGTTCGAGATTTTCATTTACGGAATAATAAATCTGCTCGTCGCGCGGAGAAAAAACCGCGCCGATAAATCTTCCGTTGATGCTTGGAACAATCTCGGTAGTATTGCCGTTTTCGATTTGCCGCAGATACAGAGATTGAACGCCATTTTTAACCTGAATTAACGCGAGATACTTTCCGTTCGGGGAAATTGCCGAGTTTCGGATATCGGCATCGGCGACAATCGTATCGACCCGAATTTTTCTAAATTGCGACTCCGCAAAGCTTTGGTATCCCTTAAAGCCAAAAGACGCAAAATATCCAATTGTAAAAGCCAAAAACGCCAGCAAACCGACGGAAATTGCGTTCCGCAGTGAAAAAACGTTTTTTAAAAGTAATCGGCGGGAATTTACCGTGATTTTGTCCGAGCTTGTATCCGAATTCGTATCGGCTGAATCGTGGATTTTGCGTTGCTCGGCGACGAGGTGCGTCCGCGTATGTTTTTCAACGACGATTATTTCTTCATCGCCCTGGATTTCCTGCACATCGCCGACAAACTGATAGCCGCGACGCGGAACCGTAACGATAAATTCTTTGTCATTGTTAAAGCGGCCGAGAGTTTTCCGCAAGGTCATTATATTTTGCGCCAACGTTGATTCCTCAACAAAAGTATCGGCCCAAACTTCATTCAGAAAATACTCTTTCTCAACCACTTTTCCATGTTTACGCAGCAATACAACCAGGGTTTGAAAAGCCTTTGGAGTCAGCGAAACGGGTTGATTTTGAAATGTCAGACATCGCTCATCAATGTCCAAATAAAAATCGTCGAATTTAAAAAAGGTTAAAGTTTTGTTGCTCATATCGTATTTCGAAAGTCTTTCATAAAAATTTCAAACTAACTTTCACGTAACTTTCAAGACTTTCAAGGCGAAAGTTTCTTATCGTTACTACGGATGAGGGAGACGATTACAATTTGCGGTTTGTGAATGTTAGCAAGACAGAAGCAACGGCACTTTGGTTTTCCTCATTCGAAATATTAAACATTTTACACAAATCCTTGCAGCCGGATTGGAAAAAGAAAACCAATAGCAAAGCCCGGAGCGTCGTGTATTTGTCTAAGAGCTTTATGCTTATTTAGTATTAAAAAGATGAGATGAATCAATAGATAGTTGTCTCAGAGCAAAATAAGTTTTAATGTCGTAAACGCATTGTCGAATCTAAAAAGCAAGGTATTAAAAATTATGAAAAATTATTTGATTTTACTGGCAATTATATTGTTTGCCGCTCCATTGTTTGCACAAGTGCCTTATAACTCGGTGGTTCCGAATGGCTACACGAAAAAAGCCGTAGTCTCCGAACAAGTCGGTTTGACGCAGGTTACAATTACTTATCATCGTCCCGCAGTAAAGGGGCGCGAAGGGAAAATTTGGGGCGAGCTCGTTCCCAAAGGCTTTATCGACCAGGGATTCGGAAACGGTAAGCTGACGCCGTGGCGCGCCGGCGCAAACGAAAATACCGTCATCGAATTTGATAACGATGTAAAAATCGAAGGTCAAACTCTACCGAAAGGAAGATACGGTTTTTTTATCGCGTATGACCCGACCGAGAGCACGATTATTTTTTCCAAAAGAGCAGATTCCTGGGGTTCGTTTTATTACGACGAAAAAGAAGATGTTCTGCGCATTAAAGTTAAACCTCAGCCGATTGAGAACAGCGTCGAGTATCTGAAATACGAGTTTTCAAATCAAACGCCGAATTCAGCCGTCATCGCTCTTTCGTGGGAAAAACTGTCCATACCTTTCAAGGTCGAAGTTGATTATTTGAAACAACAATTCGATGCTTTCGTGACCGAATCGCAAAACCCGCGCGGCTGGACTTCGCAGGGATTAAATATCGCCGCGAGCTGGACTTTGCAGAACGATTACCAACTCGAAAAAGGGCTCGAATGGGCGACGATGGCAACAAGCCCGAACTTTCCGGGCGACCCGACTTCATTTCCCGCGCTTTCTACCAAAGCGGCAATTCTCGATAAACTCGGCAAATCCGACGAGGCGGCGGCAGTCATCAAAAGCGCGTTGCCGTTCGGCAGCGTCGGCGAGCTTCAGCAATACGGCAGACAGCTTTTAACGGCTAAAAAGCCGCAAGCCGCATTGGAGGTTTTTCAGTTTAATTACGACAAAAATCCGAATCAATTTATAACGCTGATGGGCATGGCGAGAGGATTGTCCGCCAATGGCCAATACGCAAAAGCACTGGAATTCGCTAACAAAGCTCTGCCGCTTGCGCCGAACGACGCCAACAAACAAGCGGTTCAGGCGATGATTGAAAAGCTGAAAGCGGGTAAGGACATCAATTAATTCGGGAATTTTGCATTCTACAAACCCGCAATTAATAATTCGTTTGGAAAATTTCAGTCGAACTCAATTTTACGGGAAATGGATTAATACAATTTTATGATAATTGCAGTTGCGGGAAAATATTCGGCGGAAACCGAAGCGGAACGACAAAGCAATTTCGATGCAATGAATGAAATCGCTGCACGTCTGCTCGAACTTGGACACATGCCAATAATCGGTGTGAATGCGGCATTGCCTGTTGTCGAACGCGCAGACGTTGCCGACAAATATGAAGCAATAATGCAAATTTCGATGAATGTCATTTCGGTTTGCGAAGCGATTCTGGTTATCAGTAATTCAAAAGGCGCAGACCGCGAACGCGATTTTTTCATCGCAAGCGGCAAGCCTGTTTACTGTTCGATTGATGAAGTTCCACAAAGCTTTAAATTTTAGGCGAACGATGTTGTGTGAAAACAAAGACACGCCGAACAAATCATTGGACGTGAGGGCGAAACACGGACGCTATTTCGTTTCATAAACGCCCCTTTTTGAGACATATCTTACGTGATTTTAAGCGTACCTAAATTTTATGAGCCACTTGGAGGAACAATAACCAGATGAGAATTTTATTTTATCTCCTACCTTTACTTGTTATAGGTTGGACGGTGTGGGGAATATTTGCTTATAAAGAGCTAAAAACTGCTCTTAAAAAGGATGAGCGTGAAGCACTCCTAAGAGAGTATAAAATAACAATTTTGGGGGAGATTATAGGAGGACTTATAGCGTTTGGGGCTATTGGATATGAAGTTTTCAAGCCCTCAGATATGTTTGGTATTAGGTTTGGAGAGATGGCAAATGGTCTAATTATGGGAGTTGCCATTGCACTTCTTTTAAGCTTAATTATTTTACCATTGCTTGCTAAGAGCGGGAAGAATGTAGTAGCTGGCGACATAGAGTCTTTGCTACCACATACAAAAAACGAAAAGTTGTGGTATGTACTTGTGGCTCTAAGCGCAGGCGTATGCGAAGAGATAGTATTCCGAGGATATGGTCTTAGGTTATTTGAGTCTATTGGATTTACTGGTATTCCTTTGCTTATTGTAACTGCGGTGGTATTTGGGCTGGTACATATTTATCAGGGATTTGTTGGAGTAATAATGACAGCAATAATGGGTGCTTTTTTAACACTTATATATATCCAAACCGGTTCTTTGTGGTGGTCAATCGCGGCACATATTTTTATAGACTTACGTGTCCTGCTTATAGTCGCTTTCGCTAAAAAACATTGAGTTTAAGTGGGAGGCGTTCAAATTAGTATAAGAAAATCGGTTAATCTAGTGTTTAGTGTAGATGATTGTTGAGCGGCTATACCAAAATATCTGCGCATAGCGTCTAGTTTCTAATGCCTCCACAACTGCCATTGTGGAGAGGTTGATGGTGGTTACCCGCAGCTATTTAAGGCATAAATAAAGGATGTTGATAAACCGTGTAGGCTATCAATTCAATGAACTTGAGGGCGAAACATCGACTTTCTTATTTAGCTTGCTGTTAAACCTTAACGGCTTGGTCGCGGTTTCGCGTCAATGCCGCTGTTAAAAATTCCGGGTTTGTCAGACGCATAATTACCATTAATTTCCCTTTAAACAGGACTTCAGCTAATGGATTTCGCCATTGGCTGAAGGCAAAAAACATAATGCTGAAAACTAAATCTTTCCTTTACTCGATTTTGCTTTTTCTTTCGCTGAGCATCGGTTGTTCTACAAAAACACTGGCGCAAAACAGCATATCGGGCGAAATAAAAAGTCTGCCTAAGGGTGCGCTGCAACTGATTTTGGAAGAAGACATCAATCGCAAAAAAAGCAGGATTATTGCTGAAATTCCGATTGATGAAAACGGGCGTTTCAAGTTTGAAAAAGAATTGTCGCCGCACATTTACAGTTTGAAGATAAACGAGCAAAAGTCAATCATGCTCGCCGTCGAAAAAAATCAGAATATCGTCATCACGGGCGATGCCGCCGGTTTGAGCGAATTGCAGGTAACGGGTTCGGAAGATACCGCCAAACTTGAGGCTTACGAAAAATTCAGAAAAGAATCTCTCAACCGGTTGGTAATTTCCGTCCGCAATCAAATCAAAGAATTGAAGGAAAAAGGCACGCCCGAAAACGACCCGAAATTACTCGAACTTGGCAGACTTGAAATCGAAAATTACGTCCGCCACAAAGACGAATTGATTGAGTTTATAAAAAAAAAAATGGGAACTTCCGTCGCGATTTATCCGACTTCGATTCGCTGGGACGGAGAAAAAAACATTCCTTTTTTGATTGAGTTGGCCAGACAATTCGCAATCGCCCACCCGAATACGGAGATTGCCGCCAGAATCAATGAAAAGGTAAAAGCTCTCGCCGCCAACACCATCGGCGGAAAAGTTGCGGAAATCAAAATGCCCGACAAAAACGGCGAAATCGTGCCGCTCTCCGCAATCAATGCCAAATATATTTTGATTGATTTCTGGGGCAGCTGGTGTCCGCCGTGCCGCCGGGAAAGCCGTCTGCTCGGCGAGCTTTATCAAAAATTTAAGCCGGAAGGTTTCGAGATTTACGGCGTCGGTCTGGAGTCGGGAAAAGAAGCCTGGCTAAAAGCAATCGAGCAGGATAAAAGAACCTGGATAAATGTTTCAACCTTTCAGGAATTTGAAACGCCGGTTACTTTCGATTACGCGGTTACTTCCCTGCCGGCCAATGTTTTGGTTGATAATTCAGGAAAAGTAATCGCCAGAAATCTACACGGAAACGAGCTCAAAGCAGCGGTCGAAAACCTATTTTCAAGCGAAAGGTAGCTGCATTGGATTAAGTCGTTTTGAGACAATTAAAAATTCGCGTCTCAAACCTTAAATCGTTCATCGAATTGAAACATTCGTTTTTAGTCGGCGTAAATTATTTCAACATGAATACAAAATTATTGATGATTTCAAGTGCCTTGATAATGGGAGTTACCGGCGTTTTCCTCGAATTTTTCCCACACGAAGTTTTGAATTACTTCGGCTCTCAATCGACCAGCATTAACCCGTTGTTATTGCAATTGGCGGGCGCTTTATATTTGGGCTTTGCGATGATGAACTGGATGGCAAAAACCGTTCTTATCGGAGGGATATACGCTCGTCCGCTTGCTATTGGCAATTTCGCTCATTTTCTCGTTGGCGCTCTTGCTTTGCTCAAATATGGCTATTCAGCTTCAACGTCAGTGGCCGTTTGGGCAGTGGCAATAATCTATTCGTTGCTGGCAATTATATTTGGTATTGTCTTCTGGACACATCCCTCAAAACCAATGAACGCCCCGGAAAAGTAGCGCGGAGCCGTAAGGTCGATAATTTTGAGACAACCTTAAACATTATTGAGATGGAAGCGACTTATGAGGCAAAGCCATTTTTATGATAATTGCGACAGCGTGAAAATATTCAGCGAAAACCGAAGTGGAAAGACAAAAAAATTTCGATGCAATGAATAAAATCGCCGCGCGTCTGCTCGAGATTGGACATACGTCAATAATCGGCGTGAGCACAATTTATCGAAGGAAGATACATCTATGATTCGCACTTTGGGGATTTTGCTGGCGGTAATTTTCGCAATTTTGAGTTTTTTTCATTTGTATTGGGCGGCCGGCGGCAGATTTGGAGGCGGCGCGGCTATTCCGACCGCCGGCGGCGAACGTCTATTTAACCCTTCGCCTTTCGAGACGATTTTAGTGGCAACGGCGCTTTTCGCCGCAATGCTCGTCGTGCTTGGACGACTTAAAATTTGGGGCGCATTTATCCCGGGCTGGCTTTTCTATTCGGGAACCTGGGTAATTTCGCTGTTGTTTTTGCTCCGGACAATCGGCGATTTCCGGTATGTCGGCTTTTTCAAAAAAGTTTCCGATACTAACTTTGCGCGCTGGGACACAATTTTATTTTCGCCGCTCTGTCTGTTTATCGCCGTTGTCGCCTTTTTAATTAGCTATTACGAAGCCAAATAAAACTGAAAGAAATCAACGCACCGTAATGAATATGCTTCTCAGCAGCCTTCGCTTTGCCGTCTGAGAGACGACAATAAGCGGTTATATCCTTAATCCCAACTGATTTAACAAATGAAGACTTCAGGCCTTAATTTATTTAGAATTAAGACCTGTTTTGTAATTTGTCACTATTTCATTTATGGAACGAAAGCATTGGGAACGGGTTTATCGCCCGATTGACCGAAGCTTTGAATCAAAGTTCCGGCCGTTGACCTCTGCACAAACCAGGTCGAGCCTGTTGGCCTGAATACGGTTGCGTCGAATTTCCCGTCGCCGTCGTAATCGCCCGGCGATGGAACGTCGCCCGAAGCTCCGAACGGAAATGAATAATAACTTTGATTCTCGCTTCTCAAAATCAACCACTCGCCGGTCGACGGGCGATAGATGGCGACATCGGATTTACCGTCGCCGGTATAATCGCCTTGAACCGGTTTATCAGAATTGTTTCCGAACTGGAAAGCAATCAATCCCAAATTGCTTCTCTGCAGCCACCATTGACCGAGCGACGGGCGATAAATCGCGATGTCGGCGTGTCCGTCGCCGTCGTAATCCGCAACCGCCGGAACATCTCCCGCCTGACCAAAGCTCTGAATAGTCGTTCCGCTGTCGCTCGAACGACGAATATACCAGACAAAGGTCGATGGACGAAACACTGCCGCGTCCGCTTTGCCGTCATTGTCAAAATCAGCGGGCACGGGAATATCTCCGTTAGCCCCGAACGGGAAAGAATAATAACTTCCGTCCTCGCTGCGAAGAATAAACCACTCTCCGGTTGATGGCCTGAAAAATGCGATGTCCGTTTTGCCGTCGCCGGTGAAATCTCCGGGCGTTAATTTATCGGTCGAAGCGCCGAACTGAGCGGCATAGTTTCCGCCCGAAGAGCTTTTCGTATACCACCACTCGCCGGCCGACGGGCGAAAGATGGAAAGGTCGGTTTTGCCGTCTCCGTCAAAATCAAACGGCGTTTGTTTTCTGGTTTGATTAAGCGTGAAGGTTTGCCCGGCGGCGGTAATCGTTCCGCTTCGCGCGGCGCCCGTGTTCGCCGCAACATTGAAACTGACCGGATTACTTCCCGAACCGCTGCCGCCCGTAATTGTTATCCACGAAGTGTTGTAACTAACTGCCGTCCAGACGCAGGAACTATCCGAAGCAACTACATTGAAAGAGCTGCCGCCGCCCGCGCCCGAAATGTTTTGACTTGCCGGATTTATCGAATACGTGCAGCCGTTGCTCTGACTTATGTTGAAATTAGTGAAGGTAGAAAAGCTTCCGTTATTAAAAAATATATTGATTGAGCTGCTTCTTTGGACGCCGGGATTTGGCGCGACCGTAAAATTAATCGTTCCCATCGAAGTGGTTCCGAGCGTAACCCAGGCGGCGTTGCTTTGTGCCGAATAGCTGCAGCCTGCCGAATTTATCACGGTAAAGCTGCTCGTCACGCCGGCATTTGACGCAAAAAGCGAGCTTGGGCTGAGAGTCAAGTCGGCGCAAATGTTTCGAGCCTGCGAAAACTCCGAGGTGTTATTGTTCGAGTCGGTCGCGGTTGCCGTTATCCAGGTTCCGGTCGTAGCGATATTTACCGTAAAATTCACGTTAAAAGTCGCATTTCCGCTTCCGTCGGTCGAAACGTTAGTCGTGCCGAGAAAATTTCGTCCTTCGCCGAAACCGGTCGAATCGACCGCCGTGTTCCCGAAAAATTCGAGCGTGTAAGTTTGCGACGCCGCGCTGTTAAAAGTTCCCTGAATTGTGACGGAACTGCTCTGAGCGTTGACGTTGGTGATGACCGGATAATTCTGCAAATTGTTCGGTCCGGTATCCGCGTCGCCCGCGTCGTTCGTGGTTACGCCGGTGGGCGCGAGGTCGATGCCGAGCAGGTCGTTGCTGAAAATGCGGTTGCGGCGAAAAGCGTTTCGCACGTCGCTGTCCGCTCTGATTCCGTTGCGGTTAAAAGCAATCAGATTGCCTTCGCCCGTTCCCGTGCCGCCGACGATGTTGTCGTATGTTCCGGCGACAAAATAAACGCCGTCGGCAGCGTTTCCCAAATCGGTATTTCCGCCGGTGTTTGTGCCGATAAGATTTGCCTGAACCCAATTGTTTGAAGTATTGGCATCGGCGATAAAAACGCCGAAATTATTCGCGCTGATAACGTTTCCCAGACTGGGCATACCGATTCGGTTTGCGCCCGAACTGATAAAATCCGCCGAATCGCCCGCGCCGGAAAGAAGTGCGACGCCGCTCGCGCCGTTGCCGAGCGCAGCTCCGCCCGACGAATTGGTTCCGATATAGTTTGCGACGATTTTATTGCTGACCGCGCCCGCGCCCTGAAGCGTGATGCCGTCGTTATTATTGCCGCTGATAATGTTTTGCGTCGCGCCGGTCATATCGCCGATGATTACGCCGAAAGCGTCAACCAGCCGGATTCCCGTTCCGCTATTGCCGTTGTCGGTGACGCCGTCGCTCGTGCCGATGTAATTGTTCAGAATATTTATTCCCAAATCGGGAAAACGGTCGGCATTTGCCGCCGCGCTGATGTAAATTCCGTCGCCGCCGTTACTGTCGAAGCCGTTTCCGTAAATCAAGTTTCGATGTTGCGGCTGGTCGCCGCCGATTCGGACGTTGCGGCTGTTTATTCCGCCGCTGAAACCGATGCTTATTCCGTCGCCGCCGTTTCCGTGAATGTCCAAACCCTCAAATATCGCGCCGTTCATTCGCTGCCCTAAAATTCCGCTCTGCAAAAAATTTCTGATAACCAAATTCCTGACCTGCGAACCCGAATCCAATTCAAATTGGATTCCATTGGACGCGCCCGCGCTCGTGCCGTCCAAAATCACTTTTGAGCTTCCCGTCGTGCCGTTGATGTTGTCATTTTTTCCAAGCACGATTCCGTAATTTATCGAGACTGTAATGCCGCTCACAAAAACGATGTTGTCGGCAAAATTCGCGCCCAGACCGTTGCTTACAACCCAACCCGGACCGGCGCATTCGGGCGGCAGCGGCGCGGGAACGAAAGTCGCGCCCGAAATTTGATTTTTTTCGTCATTTGTCAAAGCTCGCGGAAAACCGCCTCTGCCCAGATGCGCCGCTTCTTCCAGCGTTAATTGACTGTCGCAGGCTTCGCCTGAACCAACCCAGTTAACCGTCATTGTCGCGCCCGCAAATGCTGATGTAACTTGCCAGACGGCCATTATTAAAATCGCAAAAAATACGTTTATTGTTACTTTTTTCATCTTATTTACCAAGCAAAATTTCCAGGCGGTAATCCGCCACTTTGTAGTTTGAATGCACCGTTATCGAGCATTTGCCGTCAACCAAATCGGGCAGGGTTTTCGACCAAAGCTGCGTGTCTTCCGCGATTTGTTCGGCATCGAAAGCGTGAATGGCAAAGATTGTAAAATCCGCGTCGCGCCCGATAACTTTGACCGTCAATTTTTGTCCGGCGCGCGCCTTGAAAACGTAGGAAATTTCGTCGGTGTCACGAACCGCGCCTTTTATGATTAGTTTCTTTCCGCTGACGACATTAATTCGTTTTTCCGTCTGGTTATACTGCGCCGAAACCGCGCCCGTCAAAACTAACGTCATCAAACCGATTCCAATTAAAAACAGCAAATTCTTTTTCATAATTTCTCCCAAACTAAAATTGGACTAATATCAATTTCTCCAATTATTTTCCAAAATCTTTTCTGAAAATGAAGCGAAACAAACAAAGATTTGTTTATCCGCCGTTTCGACGAAATGCAGCGTTCCGCGCTCGATTTGCCGGTAGATTTCTCTCGGACTCGCTGCGGCCAGCGCGGCTAAATCTTCGGCGGAAATCATCGGCGCATCATTGAGACAAAACGGGCAGATTTGTGTTTCAGCTTTGTCGGCGCGGCTGACGCGCCAGATTTCGCGCTGCTCGAAGGAGATTTCTACACGTGTTTTTTTCATTTATTTTTTCCGAAAAACATCTGTTTTCTTTGCATTGCAGAGATTATGTGTTATCACAAAAGCAGAAGTGGTTAGAAAACGGTTAGTTTTCGGTTAGTTTTCGATCGATGCGCGAAATAAACGGCGAAAAATCAATTTACGAGTTTGGCGAATTCCGGCTCGATACGGGCGAAAAACAGCTTCGGCGTTTGAGCGGCGAGATTCTGCCGCTTCCGCCAAAGGCTTTTGAATTGCTCACGTTTCTGGTCAAAAACGAAAACCGCCTGCTCGAAAAAAACGAATTGCTCGATAAAGTCTGGGCAGACAGTTTTGTCGAAGAAGGCAATCTGAAAATAAATATTTACGCGCTCCGCAAGACCTTAAACGGCAGCGGCGAGGAATTTATCGAAACCGTTCCGAAACGCGGCTATCGCTTTAACGCCGATGTCAAAAGGCTGGAAAAAGGCGAATTGATTATCGAGAAAATCACTGAATCGAAACTCGTCATCGAAAAAATCGAAACTGACGAAGCCGAAAATTTCCCGCTGCTTTCGACTCCGGCAAAAACAAAAAATCATTGGCGCTACATTTTTGCTCTGGGCGGGATTCTGACAATCGGCGCGCTGATTTATTTCACAATTTTAAAGCCGAAAACCGCATCTTCAAACGTTTTCGCCGATTATAAGCCAAATGTAATCGCCGTTTTGCCGTTTGCTTATATCGGCGAAAAAAGCGGCGACAGCGATTTTTTGCAGGCGAGCCTTACTGACGCTTTGACGACGCGGCTCGGCAAGCTCAGGGAAATAAAAATTCGCCCGACGAGTGCCGTCAGGCGTTATGCCGGTCAGGATTTTGACGCGAACGCCGTCGGCAAAACGCTCGGCGCGGACGCTGTTCTGGAAGGTACGATTCGGCGCGAAGGCGAGCGCGTGCGCGTCACGGCGCAGCTCGTCCGCGTCAGCGACCAAACGATTCTCTGGACGGACAGTTTTAACGAAAATTCGATGAGCCTGATGCTGCTCGAAGACGTTATCGCCTCGCGTCTTTCAAACGCGCTGGCGACGAACATCAGCCCAAGCGAAAAAGCGCGTTTATCGAAACGCGGCACGGAAAACGAAAAGGCTTACAATCTTTATCTGCAGGGACGATTTTACTGGAATAAGCGCACGACCGGAGATTTGCAAAAAAGCGTTTCATATTTTGAGCAGGCGATTTCTGAAGATTCAAATTATTCGACGGCTTACGCCGGTCTGGCCGACGCGTATCTGCTGCTGGTCGAATACGGCGGGATTTTTCCGACCGAAGGTTTTGCGAAAGCGCGAAACGCCGCCGTTAAAGCCATCGAGCTTGACGGCGAGCTCGCCGAAGCTCACACTTCGCTCGGCTATATTCAAGCCTTTTACGATTGGAATTTTTCCGAATCGGAAAACTCCTTTCGTCGTGCGATTGAGCTGAATCCGAATTATCCGACGGCGCGACAATGGTTTAGCGAATTTCTTCTGACGCAGGGAAAATTTGACGAAGCTTTCGCGGAGCTCAAAATTGCCGAAGAACTCGACCCGACTTCGCTGATTATCAAAACCGATTTCGCCGGGTATTTTTACTGCCGCCGCGAATACGATAAAGCCGTCGAGCAGTCGCAAAAAGTTATCAAAATCGATTCGACATTTCCCTACGCTTACGGTTTTTTATGGATTGCCTACAATCAAAAAGGAATGCGAACCGAAGCCGTCGAAACGATTTTCAACCTCTATAAAATCTATGGCTACGATGCGGACAAATTAGCGGCTGAAAACGCCGTTTTTCAAAAAAACGGTTACCGCGCATTCTGGCAATACGAGTTTGATGAAGCCCAAAACCCGAATTCCAAACGGTTTTACAACAATTACCAGCGAGCGATACAGGCTCTCAATCTGGGCGATAAAGAACAGATTTTCATTTATCTGCAAAAATCTTTTGAAGCCCGCGAACGCTGGTTTCTAAATCTTTCGACCGACCCGCAATGGGACGAAATCCGCGATGACCGACGTTTTACGGAACTTCTCGCAAAAATTAAAACACAGTAAGAAAATTTCCCAGCCTTTTCGCCTCTCATCTTCAGCGTTAAAATCTTGAGAAAACGACTATCCGGTCTAAACATTTTTAGCTTTCCGACGCTGATAAAATTGATAATCGAAAAATTCGGAAATAGCAATTCCCGCAATCGGTTCCTGCGCCGAAATGACTGACGGCGCGCGACCGACTCCCGAAGCCGCGCCCGTTATCACAACAACGCTTTCTTTGGTTAAGCTCATATGTTTATAAAGAATTTTCGTCCGCCGTCTTTTCATCGGAGCGGCGCGCCGCCAGCGCAGTCTTGAACTCCATCGTTCCATCTTCCACCCGGCCATATCGCAGCATCGAAAGGTCTTTGACGTAATTCTGGTGCAGACGCCAGGGAGTTTTTGACCCTTGCTTCGGCAGCGTGTCGAGCGCCCTTTGCACGTAACCCGAATTGAAGTCGAGCACGGGCTCGGATACGACGGACGGGTCGTTAATCCGCGGCGCGCATTGGTCATAACCATTACTGTCCATATATTTCAGCAACCGGCAGACATATTCGGCTGTCAGGTCGCATTTCAAAGTCCACGAAGCGTTCGTGTAGCCGAGGGCGGACGCGAGATTCGGCACGTCGCTGTACATCATTCCCTTGTAGGCAAGCGTCTTCGACATATCTACCGGCTCGCCGTCCACTACCAGCTGCAGTCCGGCCATCAGCTTCAACACGAGCCCGGTCGCCGTCACGATGATGTCCGCGTCGAGATGCTCGCCGGATTTCAGATGGATTCCCGTCTCCGTAAAAGACTCGATGTGGTCGGTGACGACCGAAGCCTTGCCTTCACGTATCGCGCAAAAGAGGTCTGAATCCGGGACGAGACACAAACGTTGATCCCAAGGGTTGTATGGCGGCGTGAAATGCTTGAGGTCATAATCTTCACCGAGTTGTTGCCGAACGCCCTTCGTAATTAGCCGCTTCATCACCGCAGGGCGCGACCGTGCCAGTTTATAAAAGAACATTCCCAGTAGAACGTTTTTCCATCTCGTCAGCGCGTATGCGGCGCGAGCGGGCAGGCGTCGGCGGAGCCAGTTCGCAAGCTTGTCCTCGGCGGGACGCGAGACGATGTAAGTAGGCGAGCGCTGAAGCATCGTGACGTGCCCGGCACGTTCTGCCATCGCGGGAACGAGCGTGACGGCGGTCGCGCCGCTGCCAATCACGACGACGCGCTTGCCCGTATAATCAAGTTCCTTGTCCCACTTTTGCGGGTGCAAGATTCGCCCCCGGAAACGATTCGTGCCGGGCCATTCGGGCGTGTATCCGTTTTCGTAGTCGTAATAGCCGGTGCAAAGATAGAGGAAGCCGCACGTATAGCGGACTATCGATTTGTCCGGTCCGGCCTCCGCCTCGACCGTCCAGCGAGCTTCGTTAGATGACCAGGAGGCTTGCTGCACGCGATGGTTGTAGCGGATTTTCTCGGCGAGTCCGAACTCGCCTGCCGTCTCGCGGATGTAGTTGAGGATAGCGGGGCCGTCAGCTATCGCTTTGGGGTCGGTCCACGGGCGAAATCTATAACCGAGCGTATACATGTCGGAGTCGGAGCGAATGCCGGGGTAGCAAAACAAATCCCACGTCCCGCCCATCGCCGCGCGTCCTTCCAGAATCGCGAAGCTCTTCCCCGGACATTCCATCCTCAGGTGCGCCGCCGCTCCGATACCGGAGAGCCCTGCCCCCACTATTAACACGTCGAAATGTTCCATACTTGCAAAACTAAGGTAAAAGTCCTAGGCTTAATTAGGGTAATTACCCTAGAATAAAAAGTCAAGCGATTATGAAAGCAAAAGAGAAAAAATCGAAGGGCTCGGCGCCGACCAGAGAAAGAATTTTGGACAGCGCCTTAAAGTTGTTTAACGAAAAGGGAGAGGGCCCGGTGACGACGGCGCAAATCGCCGAACATCTCAATATCAGCGAAGGCAATTTGTGGTATCACTTCCGAACCAAGCGCGATATTATATTTGAGCTTTTCTGCCGGCTCGAAGCCGAGGTCGATAAGAATCTGTCGCGCTTACCCGAAGAGAATTTCAATTTGAGAGATTTTATGAGTTATGCGGCGCGCGCTTTCGAGTATTTATGGGAATACCGTTTTTTATTTCGCGACCGTTACGACCGGGGAAAGAACGAAGACGCGGTCAATCGCCTTCAGGAATTAACCGCGCGCGGGCAGAAATACGTCGAACGCATTCTCGACGACATGCGCCGCCGCGAAATGCTTTTCCTGTCGCCCGACGAGGCACAGGCTTTAACTGTCAATGCCTGGATTATCCATTCTAACTGGCTGCGATTCCTGCAGATACGGGAAAACGTGCAGGAAATTAGGGAAAGTCATATCAAAGAAGGATTCACGCAAATCATTTGGCTTTTCAACCCTTATCTAAGCGAAGCAGGAAAACTCGAAGCCGCGATTTTCATCAATGAATTTTCTCTCAAACAATTTAATTCCGAATTACGCGAAAAGGATTAGCGGGAAATTTATCATGCCGAGTTTAAGAAGTTCGGCAAGCAATAATGATGCAGAAAACCGGAACTGCTGAATATTTGAGACTCGTGCTTTCAGAAATTTCACTACGTCCTCTTTTTTGCGTTTCTAATTTTATTCTAAAGGCTTCCGAATGAGTCGATTTTTCAAAAGCCGGAAAATCTTTTCATTCCCTGCTTTTTCTACTCTCGATTGACATAATTTATTTCGTCGCTTGAATAACCTTTCTTCTGGTGTAAAATTCCCTGGTATGCGCTGAAAAACTCGGACAATTCGCTTTTAGTCGTTCAGTTCGGCCGTTCCGGCGACATTCCGCAGCCCGCCGATTTCGATGGCGACGGTAAAGCCGACATCGCCGTCTTTCGTCCGAACACCGGCGAATGGTGGATTCTGCAAAGCTCGAACGGAAGCGTCAAAAACGTTCATTTCGGAACGAGCGGCGTCATTCCGGTCAGCGCGCCGGTAAATTAAAAAATTATTTGCCGCCGGATTTTTATGAGAAATTTGCGGCAATAATTACATTTTTGGACAACTTTTAAATACGCCGCTGCCTGGACGGGCGGCGTTTTTATTTTCGGAAATATTTTAATGTCTCTCGTCGTCGCTATTCGCTCCCTGATATTGTTCGTCGCTGACCTTTTCCATCCACTCGACGGTTTTGCCGTCGTCGTTCTTTTCGACAATGGCGATGTGCGTCATGGCGGTGGTCGGCGTCGCGCCGTGCCAGTGCTTCTCGTTCGGCGGGCACGAAATCACGTCGCCCGGTCGAATTTCCACTTTTGGCTCGCCTTCGCTTTGCACCCAACCGCACCCGGCAGTCACGATAAGAGTTTGTCCGAGCGGGTGAATATGCCACGCCGTCCGTGCGCCGGGCTCGAACGTGACGCTGACGCCGAGCGAGCGTCCCGGCTCGGTTGCCTCGAACAGCGGGTCAATCCGCACAGTGCCGGTAAAATATTCGTCCGGCCCTTTGCCGGACGGCCGAGAGCCGCTTTTTTTGATGTCCATTTTCTCAATTCCTCCGTATATTGTTATCAATCGTTTGTTGTGTCTTTACCGTTGCGACGGTCAGCTTCTACAGTTTCGCGTTCCTGAACAAAGACGTGGTATGCAACGTTGTCCCAGGCGTTGCGAATACCGATAAAGAGCAGCAGCAGCATCGCAGTTCCGACGCCAAAAAGCGCCTCGCGAGTATAGGTCAAAGCCGCGAATGCCGACGCGGCGAGCACTGCATACGACGCCAAAGGCAGCAGCCCGTAAAACAGCCAGTCCTCCAACTTTGGCTCGTACATCGTCTGCGCTTTCATGCGGCGAGCCACAATCACGGCGTAGGCAATTCCGCCGAGACCGATAAATCCCCACAAAATTGCGGCGGGCAGAACCGTTTTCCAGGGCGCTCGTAAAACTGCCGCCAAAAATAAGACGGTGCAGAAATGAACAATCGTCGGCGTCGCGAATGCGGCACCGGCGTCCGCCGAAGGTCGTTCGGGGCGTACGGCAACCAGCGTCATAACGACGAACTGCAGCCCAATCAATGCGCCCGCGGCCGAGCCGACAATTACGCAAAAGCTGTCCCATTCTGCAAGTTCTAACATGTCATCACCATTTGCAGAAAACGATGCACCAATTCTTTTTGATGCTCCGTCCGCCGAGTTTCTCTGTGCTTGATTGTCTTCTCATTTCGTCGCCTTGATAATCCGCGTAGTGTGATTAAGAATTTGGTTTGTTTACGCCCAGGTTTTCACGAATGTATTTTTCGGGAGATTCTATAATTTTCGCAATCAATGCTGCCAGGCTTTTTTGCGAAATCACCGAGCCTTTTTCCGGCTCGCCTTTTCTAGTCGTTTCATAATCCACCTCATCCGCGTTAGTAAACCACGTCGGTCTCAAAATCGTGTATTCAAGCTCTGATGCTTCAATCACGTCGGCAGCTTTCCGGTAAGGCTTTAAAACGGGCCTCAGGGGAACATCGTAAATGCCAATCGAGCTGATAAAGATTAGTTTTTTAACTCCCGTTTCATCCATCGCTTTGACAATGTTTTCCGCCATCGCCTCTAAATCTCCCGAAAGATTAGCATAGACGATTTCCTGTCCGGTTATGGCGTCTTTCAATTGATTAAAATTCAGAACGTCGCCTTCGACGATGCGGCATTTGGAAACATCTTTGTTGCTTAACCGGCGGGCATCACGCAAAAACAAAGTCAAATTGATGTCATCCTTTTTTACTAAAATATCAATGACATGTTTTGCGATATTGCCGCCCGCGCCCAGAATAATTACATTTTTCATTTTTAAATAATTCCCGCTGATAAATGCGGACGCATTGGCAAAATGCCGGCCAATGCGTCCAATCGCTTAATTTTTCAGCGAAGCCATATCGACGACAAAACGATACCGCACGTCGCCCTTTTCCAATCGCTCGTAAGCTTCGTTGATTTCCTGCATCTCAATCATCTCAATGTCAGCCGTGATATTATGCTCGGCGCAAAAATCGAGCATTTCCTGCGTTTCCTCAATGCCGCCGATGTTCGAGCCGGCAAAACTCCTTCTGCCTTTGATAATCCCGAACGCCGAAACCGGAAGCGCTTCCGTTGGTAAGCCAACAAGCACGAGCGCGCCGTCTACCGTGAGCAGATTCAGATATTCGTTGACATCGTGAGCCGCCGAGACGGTGTCCAGAATGACGTCAAAATCTTTCGCCAGAGAGCGCATCTGTTGCTTATCGGTAGATAACGCGGCATCGTCCGCGCCCAAATTTTTAGCGTCTTCGACCTTTGAAGGCGATGTCGTAAAAACTGTAACGCGCGCGCCCATCGCTTTGGCGATTTTGATGGCGAGATGCCCGAGTCCGCCGATGCCGACCACACCGACTTTTTTGCCTACTCCGACGTTCCAATGTTTGAACGGCGAATAGACGGTAATGCCGCCGCAAAGCAGCGGCGAGGCAGCGGCCGGGTCGAGATTTTCCGGCACGCTCAACACGTAATTTTCGTCGACGACGATACTTTCCGAGTAACCGCCGTAGGTTTGCCCGCCCGAAATTTTATCGGGCGAACCAAAGACGATGGTATTTCCCGGCTCGCAGAATTGTTCCAAGCCTTCCCTGCAGTATTCGCACTCCCGGCACGAATCGACGATGCAGCCGATTCCGGCAATGTCGCCGATTTTAAATTTAGCGACCTGCTCGCCCACGCGAGTTACTCTTCCGACGATTTCATGTCCGGGAACAATCGGATAAACGGTGCCGCGCCATTCGTTTCGTGCCGCGTGCAAATCCGAGTGACAGATGCCGCAGTAAAGAATTTCGATTTCGACGTCGTTCGGCAATACGTCGCGACGCTCAATATTCATCGGCTTAAGCGGTGCGTCAGACGCTTCCGTACCATATGCTTTTACATTCATCATAATTTCCTTTTAATGTCTAGATATTGCCTGACTTTATTTTTAATGTCCGCGTTTAACGATTGATTCTTTTTGCAAGATGCGCGGGATATCTATCACCCTGCACAGTGATTTGCGCGGTGATGCCGTCAATCTCGCGCAAATCGTCGGGCGTCAGCTCTACCTCAACCGCGCCGATATTTTCTTCAAGACGGTGCAGCTTAGTAGTTCCCGGAATCGGCACAATCCAGGGCTTTTGGGCAAGAACCCAGGCAAGCGCGATTTGAGCGGGCGTGGCATTTTTCTGTGCGGCGAACTTTCCGATTAAATCAACCAAAGCCTGATTCGCTTTCCGCGCTTCCGGCGAAAATCGGGGAACGATATTGCGAAAGTCGGTGCTGTCGAACGTCGTGTTTTCGTCAATTTTCCCCGTCAGAAAGCCTTTACCGAGCGGGCTGAACGGAACAAAGCCGATTCCGAGTTCTTCAAGCGTCGGCAGTATTTCTGCTTCCGGTTCTCTCCACCACAGCGAATATTCACTTTGTAGTGCTGTTACCGGCTGAACGATGTGTGCCTGGCGGATAGTTTCGACGCCGGCTTCCGAAAGACCGAAGTGCTTGACCTTACCTTCCTGAATCAAATCTTTCACCGTTCCCGCTACGTCCTCAATCGGGACATTCGGGTCAACGCGGTGCTGATAAAACAAATCGATGCGGTCAGTTCTGAGCCGCTTTAGTGCTGCTTCCGCAACGTTCCTGATATTTTCCGGTTGACTATTAAGGCCACCCTGCGAGTTTCCGCCTTCAAAGCCGAATTTGGTTGCAATAACAACCTGCTCGCGAAAAGGCGCGAGCGCTTCGCCGAGCAATTCTTCGTTTGTAAACGGCCCGTAAGCTTCCGCCGTATCAAAAAACGTCACGCCGCGTTCGACAGCTGTCCGTATTAATTTTATCGCGTCCTGAGTATCTGTTGCCGGACCGTAGCCGTAGCTCAGCCCCATACATCCGAGCCCGAGAGCCGAAACTTCCAAATTGCTATTTCCAAGTTTTCTTTTTTGCATAATTTCTCCTTTTAATCTAATGACTAGCGACCTAATTCTTGTTTATCTTGCCAATCGAAAATAGACGTTCTTTTAGCAATCAGCCAGCGGTTATTTTCATTGAATTTCACTTCGCCCAGCATTTTCACCATCTTCGGATTACGATGGTCGAAGAAAAGACTTTTTCTTCCGTCTTACTGTTTAAGTTTGATTATAAAGGCCCGGGAATAGAGGGCGGTAAGACGATACTCGCGAATTATTGTATAATCCTGCAAAAACTCCGCGCGCGGCGTGAAGCAAAGAGGCAAAGACGCTAGTATAAATTTATGACACATCGGGAAGCTGAACGTGAGCAGCAGAGAATGCAAAACAACCGGGAAGAACTGGTCGAGCGAATGACGCGCACTCTTCCCGAAGACGGATTACTGGAGCCGTTTCCCGGCTTTTTCCTGAGCCGTACATCAAAACCGACGGAATCAGTGCAATCCGTTTATCAGCCCGCTTTCTGCTTTGTTATACAGGGCAGCAAGCAAGTCCTTTTAGGCGACGAATTATTCCGCTATGACCCGGGACATTATTTAATCTTCACGGTCGATTTGCCGGTCGTTTTCCGGGTAGAAGAAGCGACAAAAGAACGACCTTATCTAGGTTTTCGGGTAAATCTGGATGCGTCACTCGTCGCGTCGGTGATGGTCGACTCCGGCATTGAAAATAAAAAAAGCAGCGCGGGCGTAAAAGCGATAAACGTCAGCTCGATTGACGCCGATTTGCTCGACGCGGTTGTCAGATTAATCCGGCTGCTCGATACGCCCGATGAAAGCAAGGTTCTCGTTCCGCTCGTCACGAAAGAAATCGTTTACCGGCTTTTGACGGGCGGACAGGGCGCGCGGCTCAGCCATCTCCTCACATCGGAAGGAGACACGCGCCGCATTTCCAAGGCGATTGGGCATCTGCGCCAACACTTCGACGAGCCGCTGAAAATCGAAAATATCGCGCGCGAGCTCGGCATGAGCGTTTCCGGATTTCATCATCATTTCAAGAGTGTCACGGCGATGAGTCCTCTGCAGTTTCAGAAGCAAATACGACTTCAGGAAGCGCGCCGCCTGATGCTCGGCGAAGATTTGGACGCCGCCAGCGCCGGTTTCCGTGTCGGTTATGAGGACCCGTCGTATTTTAGCCGCGAATATAAAAAGCTCTTCGGCGCCCCGCCGCAACGCGACATCGCCAGGCTGCGCAGCAATCTTGAAATTTGAGAAGGCGTAAATTGAAGGTTGATAAAAAAAACTGTGCGTCCACAAATAATAAATAGAGTTTTTGGACAGTATTTGGACGGAGCTCGGTATCTGCTTCGTTCGCAGCAAGGTTTCGCCGCCGCGTATTTTGGTCTTGCCGGTGACAGACCGGTTTCCGGTGTTTTTGCGCCTTGAAAGCAAGGAGCTATAACTTTACAAGTCCTTTATTCAAGCACGAAATTTTCAAAAAAGTCTATAATTTATTTTTTAACAAATATTTTCGGAAAAGCTCTATTTTTAACTGGTAATTACCGTTTATTTCCTCGACGACTTCTTTTCGAACAAGGTTTTTTACGGCAGATTTTGACGGCAGAGAGTTGATGGACTTTATCCTGCCCCTGGCCAGAATTCTCATTATTTCCTGTTCTTCTTCAGACATATCTTCGCTCCAGATACTATAAAAATACGATTGCGCGGAAATTAAAACTTTTTCGACTATTGTTTCAAAATCTTCCTGAGTGGCGGTAAATCGTTTTTTATAGTTAAGATGATTTACCAGGTCAGAACCGAATGATTGCAATAAATACGGCTGGCAATGAGTTAATTTAATAATATTTTCTTTTATGCCTTTATTGTAACTCAATTTAGGGACGGGGTCGGTAAGGAGCCTGTTTGCGTCATCGTTTGAAAGAAAACCAAGCTCCAGTGTTTTAGTATTAATCAAATAATCAGACCAGTTAATCTTACTCATCTCTTCAAAGCGGTGACCGCCTGAAAACAAAATAACAATTTGTTCGCGATGCTGAACGATACTTCGTAATTGATTAAAGACGTCCTTGGTAATTTTCGAGTTTTCAAAATCTTCTTCAAGTTTTTCATACTCGTCAAAAGTCAATAAAATCTGTTTACCGGATATTTTTGATATTTTTTCAATTTTATCCAGCCATTCGTCCAACGATGTAAAGGTGTTTTTTTTGAATCTCTCTATTTGAAGCTCGTAGGATTCTTTCAACAGCTCATTTCTTTCCAATTCCTCTAAAATAGCTTTTACAAGGTTGTAACAAAACGCCGTGTCGCTGTCACGCCACTTCCCGTTTTGAAAATCGACATAAACCGTCAAATATTTACTTTGGAAGAATCGTCCGAGATTCTTGAGCGTCGAGGTTTTTCCAATCCGGCGGCGACCGTAAAGCAACAGTGCGTTGCGTTCCTGCGGATTGACGATATTTTCTTCAATAGCGGCAATAATATCCCGTCGCCCCATAAACAACTGTTGGTTTTTTTCAGTCGAATCCAAAGGTTTGCCGACGATGTAGGGATTTGGGATGGGTGTCGAGGTGAGTTCCTTATAGCGTTTTGCTTTTTCTATTTTGATAAAATCCGACCATTTTTCAATTGAAGGCAGAAATATTTTAGCCCCGACAGACGAAAAAGCCAGCGAAGTGCGGAAAATGTTTATCTTTTCATCTAAATTTTCAAGAGTTTCCAGTCTGCCCGATATGGTCTCGCGATTATTATAATCTTCGGCTAAATTTGAGACAGCCTTTATTTGTCGCTTTATGTCTGACAAAACGGCTCTCTCAAAATCAAAATACGTTCGATACGCGGATGGCAGGAATTCAATAATATCTTTTGCCCGGCTCAGCCCGTCAAGGCTTTCTATCTTTTGCAAATCTTGTGAAGCGATAGATAGTAACGCTTTTTGCGAGGCATTTCGTTGAAAAATACTGGTTTCACTTACAAAGTTCACTTCCGCAAAGCCCAGTTTTCTGTCTTGATTTACCAGGCGAATAAGCCATTCGGAAAGATTTGGCAAAGGCATGGCAATGACCTCATCCCAAAAAAGAGGCGAATGTTGAAATAACTTAAAAGATAAGGCGGCGTTTTTCTTGGAAGCAAAATATCGTCGAAGATAAGGAAATAAATAAAAGGGGCGAAAAAAAATCAGTGTGCAGGTAATAAAATAAGCAATTATAAAATTTTCGCTTTGGTTAAATCCCTCGTCTCTGCTCAGTGCAATAAAGATTCCGCCTGAATGAATTGCTATGTCACCTACCATAGCGATTGGAAGACCTATGACTAAACCGCCGCAAAAACCATAAATTCGTTCGTATCCGAGTCCCGCTGCCAATCCTCCGATTAGACCGGCTATGACACCGCCAAATATGCCGCTATCAAACCCGGCAAATAAATCTCTGTCTATTCCTCTATAAAATAAATTTCCCTCTAATTCGGCTGAAAGCCCCTGCGATAAAACATCGGATATGCTGTTAATAGTGCCGGACAATCCGCTGTTCAGATGTGCCAGCAGATTGCTTTCCAATCCGCCTATCAACCCGAAAAGAAGTCCGCTAATCAGCCCGCCTCCTAATCCGACGACCATCACGACGATAAGCCCGCCGCCCAGACCGTATAAAAAACCGAATAATAAACTAATCCCGAATATTATTCCCGCCTGCTTAAATGATAAAACCCAATTGAAAGGAATTCCGAATAACTTGCAAGCTAATCCAACGATACTTTCCAGCAAAACAATAATAAAAA
>DASWRI010000025.1:0-25076 GCA_036403235.1 Pyrinomonadaceae bacterium
AGCCTACGAATCGTTTCGGCAGTCTCGGTTACAGAAACGTTTTCGGACGTGTCGTTTGAAATCTGAAATTCTATCTGCGCCTGTTCAAAAATTTGGCCGTTGCCAGCCCTCTCCGCTCTTTCGCGTCTCTGCTCGGCGGCGTTAAAATTTTCCTCGCGCAAAATTCCCGCGTTTTTCAGCGAAAGCCGAATCGCTTCGGCAATGGCGTCTTTGACGGCTTCGGCGCGGCGAAAACGAACTTCGGTTTTGGCCGGATGGACGTTGACGTCGATTTCCTCAAACGGAATTTCGAGAAACAAAAACGCCACCGGATAAACGCCGTGCGGAAGCACCGAGCGAAAGCCTTCGAGCAGCCCGCCCGCGATAATTTTGTCGCGCACAAAACGCCCGTTGATAAAAAAATACTGCGCGTCGCGCGTCGTTCGTCGCTCGCGCGGCGCGGAGACGAAGCCGGAAATATTTGCGATAAATTCGCGCCCGCCCGCCACCGGAAGCAAGCTTTCAATCAAGTTGACGCCGAAAATCTGAAACGCGCGCTCGCGCAAATCTTTCGCCGGAGCGAGCCGAAAAACTTCGCGGCCGTTGTTGGTCAAAGTAAAAGCGATTTCCGGATGCGCGAGCGCGTAATGCGTGACGATATTCGTCAAATGGTAATTTTCCGTCGCCTCCGAGCGCATAAACTTGCGGCGCGCGGGCGTGTTGAAAAACAAATCGCGCACGGAAATCGTCGTCCCGGCGGAACGCGCGGCATCTTTTACGTCGACCAGCCGCCCGCCTTCGATATAAACGCGCGTCGCCGCTTCCGCATCGGCAGTTTTGGTAATCAGCTCGACTTTTGCGACCGACGCAATCGAAGCGAGCGCCTCGCCGCGAAAGCCGAGCGTTTGAATTTTGCCCAAATCTTCTAAAATTTTAATTTTTGAAGTCGCGTGCCGTTCAAACGCCAGAATCGCGTCGTCGCGCAGCATTCCTTCGCCGTCGTCCGCGATGCGCATCAAGCGCCGGCCGCCGAGTTCGACGTCGATTTGAACGCGCGACGCACCCGCATCAATCGAATTTTCGACCAATTCCTTTATCACCGACGCCGGCCGCTCGACGACTTCGCCCGCCGCGATTTGATTTGCAAGATTGTCAGGTAAGATTTTAATTTTATTCATTTCGTCAGCGGTCAGCGGTCAGCGGCCAGCGGTCAGTTGCCGATTGAAATTTATTTACATTCTCGAATTAAATTCAACTGCAACTTACTACGGACGACTGACTAGTTACAAATACAAAATTTGATGTCCCTTTTCTTCGGCTTCAATCGCATTATAAACCCAGTCGATAAAATTTTCGCCGTAAAGATTGAGAAAAGTCAGCACGTTCAGAGCTCTTTCCTGCAAAGCATTATGCGGCAAAACGGCATCGAAAAGCGTTTCGATGCGGCGACGGACGATTTCGTTTTTGAGAATCTCGGCGCGATGATATTTTTTCCGAAGCGCGCCGATGTGCCATAAGATTTTTCTGCGGCGATTGGCCAGATTTTCCGAAAGCGTCGGCTCGGCATCGAGCAGATGACGGTCGAGGCGATTCAATTGAGCATTTATATTTTCCTCGGCCTCGGCAAACGCGCGCGCCGTTTCGTTATTTAAAAATTTTTCGACCACGCCGGATAAAATCTTTTCCTTGCCGTCAAATAAATCAGCCAATTCCAGCTCGTATTTTTTAAGCGTTCGCCCGTGTTTGGATTCGATAATCGTAAAACTCGAGCGATGCTTAATCGGCGTTGCCGGGCGATTTAGGGTTTTGTAAATCACGGCGTTTTGCGCGAAATAAGCGATTTCCGCCGCGCCGCCGAAATAAACCAGCGTCGGAAGCAGATAATCCTGAACGACGGGACGCAAAAGCGCGTTCGGGCTCAAATTTTGCGGCGCGCGTTCGGCGATTTCTTTAAGCTGCGCTTTATCAAAATCAGTTTTCGAATTCTGGATTTTTATTCGGCCGCTCGGCAAATCTCGGCGCAAAGCAAAGCGTTCGCTTTTTTCGTTGAGATAAAAAAACGGGTAAGAATTTTCCTCGACCAACACCTGCGGCGCATAATTTTCCTTTTTCAATTCGATGTTTCTGGCCAGAAGATTCTCAATAATCGCGTCGGAACTTTCTATCGCTTCGGCAAAAATCGGCGAGCATAAATTTTTCAGTTTTTGATTGAGCGGCGAAAGAAAAATCAAGCCGTAGGAAGAAAAAATCCGCGCCAAAAACCGTCCGAATGCGTCGCTGAAAGTCTCGCCCGTTTGATAGCTTTCGGACAATATTTTTTCGACTTCCGCGATAAATTCCGTTTGAACGAGCCCGGATAAAATAGTTTTGCGCGCGGTTTCGATTGTCTCGTCCAAAACAATTGAGCCGACCGCCCGATTTTCGCTGTGATTTTCGGGCGTGTTTTCGATTTCGGCGAGCTTCCCTTCTCTGTCCAGAAAGTAAGTTTTTTTAACTTCATCAAAATCGTGGTCTTCCTCGGCAATCCAGAAAACGGGAACGACTTTGACGTTTTGTTTTTTCAAATCTGCGCAGAGCCTGACGGCGGAAAGCGCTTTGTAAACTGTATAAAGCGCGCCGGAAAAAAGTCCCGCCTGTTGTCCGGTGACAATCGCGACACAATCTTTTTCGCGCAAAAGTTCGATATTTTCGAGCGTTTTAGCGCCCGCGCCGAAGGATTGATTGATTTCCGCCAGAGAATCGCAAAGCTCGTTTCGGTCAACTTTATAATTGGCCAGAACTTTTTCGGCGAAATCTGGAAGAGCGGTTTGTTTTTCGGGATAAAATTTCGCGACGTTTGGCGAATCAGCTTGAAAATCTAAAAAAAGCTTAGATTGATGCGGAATTTTGTTGAAGGAAAGTGTTTCAAGTTTTAAGGAATCATCCTGAAAAACGCGAGCCGATTCTCGATTCATTTTGCAATTATAAATTTGTATTCTTCAACTGCCAAATAAAAAGGGCGACCTTTTTGAAAAGGCCGCCCGAAATAAAATAATTATTTACTTTTAGTTGCCGCCCGTCACGCGCGAGCGCGTCGAATTATCGCTCGTCGCGGTTCTCGCTTCGCGTTCGATAATATAAACGCCCGACGAATGCGTTCCGGCAAACATTCGATTCGAATCGTTCGGGTCAAACACCAGCGACCAGATTCGGCGGCTCGCCAGATTCATACTTTTCGTATCGACGCGTTTCCAGTTCCAGCCCGCATCGCCCGAATAATAAATTCCGCCGTCGGACTGCAAAGCGCTGGAAATATATATTTCATCCGTGTTTTTCGGATTGATGAGAATGCTCGTGTAATTTCCGAGCGGAAGATTTCCGCCGCGCCGCGTCCAGTTTCGACCGCCGTCTTTGCTCATATAAAGTGTCTGCGCCGTTCCGACATACATCAGCTCGGGCTTGTTCGGATTGGCGTTAATCGAGCTGACAGGAACGTTTTCGGGAATGCCGTTTATTTTACGCCAGGTTTTGCCGTCGTCCTGTGAGAGTATCACGCCCGACACGGCCGTTCCGACCCAAATCGTTCCGGGCATATTCGGCGAAACGTAGACGACGAAAACATTCGGGTCGATGCCCGGGCCGAACGAAATTTTTTCCCAGCCTTTCGTAACGTCGTAGCTTCGATACAATCCGGTGTCGGTTCCCGCAAAAATGCCGTTTTTGCCGTCTGAAGTATTCGCCAGAACTTTAACTTTTTCGGTTAAAGCCGGAATCAGCCCGGACGTGGTCGGTGTTATCGTTGTCTCTGCCACGGGAGGCGTGGTCGCAACTTTAGCCGAGACCGTCGTTTTGCCTTTCTTTTTTATGGGCGTGACTTTCTTCGGCGTGACCGGTTTCGGCGCGGTAAGCTGCGTCCATGTCAGCCCCCGGTCAAGCGAGCGATACATTCCGACGTTTGTTCCGAGATACATCGTATTTGCGTTTACAGTGTCCTGCAGAATGGCAAACGGAGAAATTCGCGCAACGTCCAGACTTTTCGTCGGCTCCCAGCTTTGCCCGCTGTTGTTGCTGATAAAGACGAAACCGCCGCCCGTCGCCGTGTTTTGCGTCGTCGCGTAAAGACGGCTTGAGCGCTCCGTGTCGACCGAAATCGTATATGCCAAACGACTCGTAAAATTATCGTTGGTCGGAACAAAGTTTCGGCCGCCGTCGTTTGAAACCAATATCCCGTAGTTATTCGTTCCGATAAAAACTTTGTTCGGCTCGCTCGGATGAACGGTAATTGAGTTTATTTCCAGATTTTTTTGGGTCGTCAGCGCCCATGTCTTTCCGCCGTCGGCTGTCATCCAGAAGCCTTCGGTCGTCGCCGCGTAAACCGTTCCGGGTTTTCCCGGATTCTGCAAAATATCACGCGTGCGGCGCGATTGCGACGGTATTCCCTGGATTTTTTTCCAAAGCTCACCGCCGTTGAAGGATTCATAAATGCCGCTGCAGGCCGAAGAGATAAGATGTTCGGGATTTTTCTGGTCGATTGTAATGGCGAAGACGTCGGAATCGTCAATCATTCCGTTTTTGATAAGATGCCAGTTTTTTCCGCCGTCGGTCGTTTTATATGCGCGCCACCATGTTCCGGCATAAATCGTGCTCGCATTGCGCGGGTCAATCACCAGCGAATCGACGTTTATAGGCATCGTTGCGGAGTCGATTTTTTTGAAATTTTCGCCCGAATCGTTGGAAACCCAAACGCCGTCGATTGTTCCGACAAGAATCATACTCGGGTCAAACGACGATTGCGCCATCGCGTGAATCGATTCTTTTTTCAAATCCTTTGATTCTTTCCAGGTTAAGCCGCCGTCGGTCGTCATAAAAAATCCGCCCGCTTCCTTATGGCGATGACCGGACGTGTAAATGATTTTCGAATCGCGCGAGTCAACAATCAATTGGTCGAGGACAAGCTGCGGACGATTCAGATTAACCAGCAGCGACCAGGTTTTTCCGCCGTCGGCCGACGTGTGAATCTGGCCGTCGAGCGTGCTTACGTAAAGCCGGTTTTTATCTTTCGGGTCAATCGTCACCACGCGAACGTCGCCGCCCGACGGCCCGACCACTTCCCAATCTTTTATCGCCGGTACGTCATTGGTTTCAGCTCCCTGAGGCAATGCCCAGGCAATGCTTGAAAAGACTGAAATCAACGCAATAACCAAAAAATAAAAGCGAAAATCGATTGAATGTTTAATTTTTGACTTCATATTTTTATCTCTTACAAACGGACTGAACATTTAGGATTTTTTGCGAAAAGAAGCACCACCTTTTCAGATGAGCAAACATCGATAGGCTGTTGCTTTCAAAAGTAACTAATTGAATAAGGTAAGAAGTTATGACCGCAGCGCACAGTCAGTTTGAATTAATAATACACAAAAATCCTGATTATTCAAACAATATTTCTTCTTTAAAACATAAGCGAGTGAGATTCGTTTATGAAATCTCACTCGCTTAGGAAAGTTTGCTGCCCGTTCGGGCTGCAAAGTTAATTGTTACGGGGTCGGATTATCAGCACCGGCAGGAACCACAAATACTCTGGTTTCAATTCCGTTGCCCTTGTCTCCGCCTCTGACGACCGTGACGCGGCTCGGGTCAATCTTCAGGAAGGCAATCGCTTTCTGAATTTGACGTTCGCGTTTCGCCACGTCTTTGTCGGTGCCGTAGTTAACGATGTAACCCTGAGCTGTCGGGTCGTTCGCTAATTCAATACGCAGAGCGTCAAAGCGCGCTTTGATGTCGTCGTCCGTTGCCGGTCCGATTGTGTCGATTTGACGTGCTGTCGGTCTCAACGAAACCGGAGCGGTTTCAGAACGGCTTCTCGGGCAGTCAGCGCAGAATCCCGTGCCGCCGATTTCAACCGTTGCCGTCACGTTGGTAGTGCCGTCTGTTGGCGCTGTAACCGTAATTGACGGTGTTCCCTGTCCGCTCTCGATTGTTCCAGCCGAAACTGACCAGTTATAGGTAATGCCGGTAGCGGTTCCGCCGCTGACATCAGCCGTAAAGGTCATCGAACCGCCCGGAGCAGTCGTTCCGCTCGGTCCCGAAATGCTGAATGTCGGGCATTCGCACGGTATTGCATTAGGTGCGCATTCGCATCTGGCAACTGTGACCGTTTCGGTCTTGGTCGTTCCGCAAACGCCGCATCCATCGTCAACGCCGACGGTAACCGTGTAAGTTCCCGGTTGAGCGCCGCTCAAATCCCAGCTTACGTTTGCGCCCGTTCCGACAATGCGTCCGCCTGAAACCGTATAGTTATAGGTGAGCACATCGTTTTCCGGATCGGTCGCCGAAGTTGCGACATTGACCGACATATCGTCGCTGCAATTTCCCGAAACCGCATGATAGCCGGCCGGACACGGAATCGTGACCGTTTTTTCGCTAATCGTTAAGCTGTTAACGTTCGGAGCGAGATTCGGAATCTCAGCCTGACGAGCGTTACGACGACCAGCCGTAATCTGCAGGATGAATCCGTGCGGATCAGTCGAAGGCTGGAATCCCGGCGGAATGCCGGTAAACGAAGTCGTAATCGTCGTCGGAATTGTTCCGACAACCGTCGTCGTGCCGGTAGTGCTCGAGTTATCGAAGCTGCTTCTATCCTGCTGGTTGAAGTTATAGCGGTAAGCCGCTCCAAGACTAAACCAGCGGGTCGGGAAAACGCGAATACCGGCGAGACCGTCCATCGGATTGTTCTCGAAAGCATTCGGAGTGCGTCCGCCGACATACATCAACGAGCGAAATTCAAGTATCGGCTGGAAATATTTGTTAACCGGGAAGTCAACACCGACAGCCGAAAGAAATTCATCCGGTCTGTCTAAGATGGTGAACGAGCCGCCCGAAAATTGGCCTTTCACGCTGCTGTTGTAAATGTAGCCGACGTTTGCCGAAACATTAATCCATTTGCGAAGTCTCGCGTCTGCAAACACGATTAAACCGATGTCGCCGCGATTTCCGCCCGGACTTGCTCCGCGCTGAAGCTGGTTAAATCCGCTGAAATCGTCTGCTCTGTCAGCATAAAAACGATAAAACGGAATAATACCGACGCCGACCGGATTGTTCGGGCCAGTCATGCGCCATTTCGCGCCGACCGTAAACGTATTAAATGCAGATTCACCGTATTCACGATTGATAAACGGAGCATCAGGCAGATAGCTCGGAGCCAGTGAAAACACGGTCGGGGCCTGGCAGGCTGCTACCGTCGATGTCGTCGGGCAATTGCCGCCGCCCAAAGAAGCGGTCTGCAAAACCACGCCCGGCAGAATACTGCCGTAAATTGAACCAACACCGGGAAAATTATCCGCGCCGTTGCCGCCGAGTGTCGGCCCGCCGAGTGTCGGCTGTGTTCCTACGCCAAATCCGAAAACCGGACCTGCCGGAAAGAACAGACCGAAGTTGCCGGCTGAACCGCCGTCAAACGGGTATTGTACAAACGGAGCGCCCGCCGGACGGAAAATCGCGCCGGTAACCTGCGGCGTTCCGGGTCCTCTCGGAGCCTGAATGATGGCCGGTGGGCGAGTAACCAGCGCGCCAATTCTCAAGTTTGAGTTAGGAAGATAAAAACTTGAAAGATTACGCGGCGAATTCACTTTGATTGCCCGGTAGGCATCAGTGTTAAACCACAGCTCCAGGTAATCGTTCAGACCGAGCTGAAAGCTAATAGGGACTTCCGTAAAATCGGCATTGCCCGGATCGCGGTCAAAATTACTGTAAGCCGCACTGAAAGTGAACTCACCTCTTCTCAAGGTTTGTCCGTCATAAACCGTAAATAGCCCTGTCGGACCCCCAGGAGGACCACCTGTACCGACAGTTGGTGCCAAATTTCTGGGGTCTTTATCCGACCTCAATGTTTGGGCTGACATAGTAAATACTAATGCCAGCATCGTAAGCGCAATTACAAACGCCTTTTTCGCGAGTTTCATCACATTCCTCCGCCGAAAATATTAATAAAAATTAAATTTCAAATCGTAGCTTTAAAGAAGTAAAACCAGCAAAAATCTTTAGCTAAGCTACTCAATTATTGCATACACTAAAAAACTTTCAAACTCCATTTAGTAAAAAATTTTTAGCGCAACAAATACAATTAACTCAGATAGTTATAAATTTTATAAGAGAGTTTGCCGAAAAAGTCAATAAAAACTTTTTCGAGAGCCATAACTCCCTCGTATGAAACATTACTTTAAATTTGCTCGAAAATCAAGTATTTCTAACAAATAAGTTGTTTTTTTATGCATAAATGCCGCGCATTCGAGTGTCGTAAGCGACGCGGTCAATCGCCAGCATATAAGCGGCGGTGCGCGTATCCACATTATGCAAATCGGCCAGAACGCTCAATTCGTTAAAGCTGGCGACCATCTTTTCTTCAAGTCTCTGATTTACCTCGTCTTCGCGCCAGAAATATCCCATTCTGTCCTGCACCCATTCAAAATATGAAACGGTCACACCGCCCGCATTTGCAAGAATATCGGGGATTACAAACACTCCGTTATCGAAAAGAATCTTATCGGCTTTCGGCGTCGTCGGGCCGTTTGCGCCTTCGGCTAAGATTTTGCATTTGATTCGTCCGGCGTTTTCCGAAGTAATCTGATTTTCGGTCGCGCACGGCGCGAGCACGTCGCATTCAATCTCAAGCAGCTCGCTGTTGCCGATTGTATCCGCGTTTTCATAACCTTCAAAAGTTTTATTTTCCTGCAGATAGCCGAGCGCTTCGGGAATATTGATGCCGTTTTTGTTATAAAGTCCGCCGCTGACGTCCGAGATGGCGATAATTTTATAACCTTTCTCGTGCATCAATTCCGCGCCGATGCCGCCGACATTGCCCGAGCCCTGCACGACGACCGAAGTCTGTTCCGGCGTCAAATTAAAACGCTTGATGGCTTCGTTAACGCAGAACATCACGCCGCGCCCCGTCGCTTCGCGGCGACCGAGCGAGCCGCCGAGCGCGACCGGCTTTCCGGTAACGACCGCCGTGACGGTGTGGCGCGCGTGCATCGAATACGTGTCCATAATCCATGCCATCGTCTGTTCATTGGTGTTCATATCCGGCGCGGGAACGTCTTTGTCGGGGCCGATAAAATCGATTAATTCGGCCGTGTAGCGACGCGTCAGGCGTTCAAGCTCGCCAATCGACATCTGGCGCGGGTCGCAGATAATTCCGCCCTTACCGCCGCCGAAAGGAACGTTGACGACCGCGCATTTCCAAGTCATCCAGGCCGAAAGCGCTTTGACTTCGTCGAGGGAAACGTCGGGCGCGTAGCGGATTCCGCCTTTGGCCGGGCCGCGCGCGAAGTTGTGCTGGACGCGGTAGCCTTCGAAAACCTGTAAGTGTCCCGAATCCATCCTGACGGGAATATAAACCTTGATTTCCCTGCTCGGAACGCGCATTACAGTGTATAAATCTTCGTCCAAACCCAAAAGTTGGGCGGCGCGGTCAAAGCGTTCGCTCATCGCTTCGAACGGATTTTTTTCGTCGGTTCCCTTAAAACGCCGCATTTCATCTGCCATCGGATTAGCTTTTGTCATTTATATACTCTCCAATTTTCTATACTATTTATAAAATTGCATTTTAAGTAATAAAACAAAACGCGTAAAGAATAAAAATTTTTACGCGCTTTGCTTTTTTTACTTTTTATTTTCTAAAACCTCGTTCATCGCGCCGCTGCGAAAGCCGTGCAAATCCAAAGTTACATAGCGAAAACCCAATTTTCTAAATTTTTCCGCCAGTTTTTCGGTCATTTCCGGTTCAAAAGCGCGCGGCAACTCTTCGGCCGCGATTTCCAAACGCACCAGTTCTTCGTGGATGCGCACACGAAATTCTCTAAAACCCAGAGCGCGCAGAAACTCCTCACCGCGCTCGACGCGTGAAAGTCTCTCAATCGTCACCGGCAAACCGTATGCGATTCTCGAAGAAAGGCAAGGGCTGGCGGGCGCGTCCCACGTCGGAAGATTTTGTTTTTTGCTCAATTCCCTGATTTCCGCTTTGCTCAAATTCGCTTCGATGAGCGGGCTTCGCACGCCTTTTTCCGACGCCGCCTGTCTGCCCGGTCGATAATCGCCCGTGTCGTCCGTATTCGCGCCGTCGAGCACGAATGCGATTTTTTTATTCTGTGCAAAAGGGGCGAGTTTTCCGTACAGCTCGGTTTTGCAAAAGTAACAGCGATTCGTCGGATTTGAATTATAATCGGGATTTTCGAGCTCTTCGGTCTGGATTGTTTGAAAGTTGAAATCGAAGTCGGCGGCGATTTTTTCGGCCTGCGCGCGCTGCGTCTCCGACACGCTCGGCGAAATTCCGGTCACGCAAAGCGCATCTTTTCCAAGCTCCTGCGTCGCAATCAAAGCGAGATAGGCGCTGTCGACTCCGCCCGAGTAGGCGACCAACACGGATTTCATTTCCTGCATCAAACGGCGCAGGTTCAGTTCTTTTTGTTCGGCGGTGACGGCCTGTTCGCTCTTGATTTGTTGTGGCTTTGCCATTAGCTCAAAAAATTTTCCGGCGTTCGGTTGTGTAAGCTGCAAATTTTAACTTAGCGCAAAGCGCGCGTGCAACCGAAAGCAAAATAAAAATTATTTCGCTTATATGTCAAAATATAGACGAAATTTCTCATATAATGATAGTATAAGTATGTCTTCCCTTTATCAAAAACTTAAAGTGATTTTTCCTTCGATGATTCGTATTTTTTCTCATCGGCAGAAAGTTTTGTCGGCGTTTTTCACGCTTTTTCTGGTTGCGTCGTTTGCTCAGGCGGCGCTCGCTCAGGCCGGCGACGTCGATGTCGACCAGGCCGTAAAATTATTTAATCAAGGTCAGGACGCGCACGAAAAAGGCGATTTTGCGGCCGCCGTAAAATCCTATGAAGAAGCGCTGAAAATCTTTCCCGAATTCGCCGAAGCCGAATTCCAGCGCGGAAACGCTTTGCTTTCTCTGGAAAAACCGGCCGAAGCCGAAAAAGCGTTTCGCCGCGCGCTTGAGCTGCGCGAAGACTGGACTTTGCCGATGACGAGTCTCGGCGCGCTCCTGGTCGAGCAGAATAATTTCGCGGACGCCGAAAAGTTTCTGACCAAAGCCGTCGAGCTCGACGATTCGAATTTTCTCGCATATTCGGCCTTGACCGATTTGCGTCTGAAGACAAAAGCCGACGCCGACGTTCTCAAAACTCTTCTGGAAAAGCTGAAAATCCTGACTTCGAAAGCGAAACCGACGGCTTCGGTCTGGGCTTCGCGTGCCGCTCTGGAAAACGCGCTCGGCGATAAAACGTCGGCGAAAACGAGCCTCGGCCGCGCGCTCTTGATTGATTCTGCTAATAAAACCGCCTTGATGCAGCGCGCCGAAATCGCGCTCGCCGAAAGCGACATCAAAGGCGCGGCGCAGGACGCGCAGACGCTCGCGCGAATCGCGCCGAATTCCGTCCCGGTCAAACTCCTGCAGGCGAGAGTTTTGGCCGCCGAAGGCAAACCCGAAGAAGCCGTCAAGCTTTTAGATTCGATTTCAAATCCGAGCGCCGAAACCACTTCCCTGCGCAATAAAATTTCAGCGGGCGATACGGAAAATGTCGCCGAGCTCGAAAAACAGCTCGAAACCGACCAGAAAAACGCCTTGCTTCTCGGACGTTTATGCGTTTTGGAAAGAGTCGTAAACGCGCAGAAAGCGCTCGAATACTGCCGCCGCGCGTCCGAGCTCGAACCGAACAATCTGAATCACGCCGTCGGCTACGGCGCTGCGCTCGTACAGGCCAAAAATTACGAAAACGCGGTGATTATCTTGAAAAAAATTACGGCTATCGCACCCGACAATTTTACGTCGCACGCCAATCTGGCAACCGCGCTTTTCCAGCTAAAGCGCTACAATGAAGCGATTGAAGAATACAACTGGCTGACGCAAAAGCAGCCGGAGCTCGCGATTACGTATTATTTTCTTGCTATTTCCTACGACAGTTTGGGACAATACTTGGACGCGATGGCAAATTATCAGCAGTTTCTAAAACTGGCTGACGCAAAGCAGAATCAGGTCGAAATCGAAAAGGTCAATCTTCGATTGCCGACTCTGCAAAAACAAATAAAAAAGAAGTGAAAACTGAGAACTGAAAACTATTTAAATGAGGTCAATCGAAATGATAAAAGTTAGAAATTTTTCGCAATGTAAATATTTCTTAAGCGGCAATCGAAAATTTATATTTTTCGGACTTTTACTTTTTATTTTTCAGCTTTCAGTTTTCAGTTTTTCCGTTTACGCGCAGACCGAAGAGCCGAAAGACGCCGAGCCGCCGCCTTTGAAGATGATTTCAAAAGACGAAAAGGCGCGCCTGCAAGCCGAAACCGATTTGAAAGCACGCACGGATTTGTCGCTCGCTTTGATGGAAGCGCGTTTAAAAAAAGCGGAGGAATTTAGTTCGCAGGAAGCTTATTCGGAAATGTTTACCGAGCTCGGCGGATTTCACGCGCTCATCGACGACACCTTAAGTTTTCTAAACCGCAATGACAACGGAAGCAGAAAAGTCCTCAATAATTTCAAAAAAATAGAAATCAGCCTTCGCTCTTTTATATCGAGGCTCGAAATTATTCGCCGCGAGCTGCCCGCCAAATTCGAGTTTTACGTCAGAGGCCTCGTCAAAATCGTTCGCGACGCACGTACCAGAGCCGTCGAGCCGCTTTTCAGCGACACGGTCGTGCCGAACGTCGAAGTCGGGCCGAACGTCCGCAAAGACAATTAAATATAATAATGAGATTTACGATTTACACCTTAGCCGCATTTTTTCTACTGCTGATGTTTCTGCCGTCAGCCGCAAACGCGCAGAGACGTGATTATCTGACGGACGAAGAAATCGAATTAGTGCGCGACGCGCAGCAAATCGACCTTCGCGTCGACGTTCTCGTCAAGGCCATCGACCGCCGTTTTATAGCGCTGTCCGGCGACGTTTCGCAAACACAAAAGCTTGAAAAAGACGACGAAAAATGGGGCGCGCTGCCAAAAGGCAAACGCGTCCAGCTGCTCTCGGACATCGCCCGGATTCTGCAAAAAGCCGTTGACGACATCGACGACCTCGCCATGCGCGAAAACGGTATGAACAGCGAATTTTTCCCGAAAGCCGTCTTCAAACTCGCCGACGGCGCGCAGAAATTCCTGCCCGAACTAAAATCCGAGCTCGATAAAGTCGTCGAAGAAAAAGAACGCGGCTCGATTCTGACCGCGATGGATTTGTGCAACCAGATAAACGAGGCCGCCGCCAAACTTCCGAAGGAAACAAAAAAAGAAAAGAAAAAGAAAAATTAGGCCGATAAGTCTCTAAAACCGCGAAACAAATTAAAATAAATTAATTTTGCTTCGCGGTTTTGTTATTTTTTGATTTCATCTCGTTTTTGATGCTTTTTATTCGCCGGAAGCATTTTTCGTAAAAGCCGTTCCCGCCAAATTCAAACGCCAGCAACATAATTTAAAAATCATAATTAGTTTACTGATATTCATTTGAAAGTTTTTCTTATAAAGCCTTTCTTGACGCTTGCATCTGCGAATGTTAGTTTTTTTCTTTATAGTATTCGCAAAAAATTTATGGCTGAATTAAAAAAGACTCCGCTCAATCAGGCGCATAGGGATTTAGGCGGAAAAATGGTTGATTTCGGCGGTTGGGATATGCCCGTCCAGTATTCGGCGGGCGTCATCGCCGAGCACATGGCGACGCGCGAACATTCAGGGCTTTTTGACGTTTCGCACATGGGCGAATTTTGGGTCGAAGGCGACGGCGCGATTGAGTTCGTCAATCGCCTGACGACCAACGACGTGGCCAAATTGATTGACGGTCAGGCGCATTATTCGGCTTTGACGCGCGGAGACGGAACGGTCGTCGACGATTTGCTCGTCTATCGGTTTGACGCCGATAAGCTTTTGCTCGTCGTCAACGCTTCGACGACCGAAAAGGACTGGGACTGGATTACGTCGCACCTGAAAGACGAAAACGTGACTTTGACCAACGTCAGCGCGGATTACTGCCAGATTGCCGTTCAGGGAAAAGACGCGCTTTCGATTGTTCAGCAGCTTACCGAAACGAATTTAGCGGAAATCAAATATTATCATTTTACGACCGGCAGAGTTGACGATGTCGAGGCGATAATTTCGCGCACCGGTTACACGGGCGAAGACGGTTTCGAAGTTTACGCCGACGCAAAATACGCCGAGCAGCTCTGGAATAAACTGCTCGAAACCGGAAACTACGGCGCGGACGGCGGCATTTTGCCGTGCGGACTGGCGGCGCGAAACACTTTGCGATTGGAAGCGGCGATGTCGCTCTACGGGCACGAAATCTCTGACGAAATAACGCCGCTTGAAGCAAATTTAGGCTGGATTACAAAGCTCAAAAAAGGCGAATTTATCGGGCGCGAAGCGCTTCAGTCGCAAAAGGAAGCGGGTTTGAAAAGAAAGCTCGTCGGTTTTGAAGTAACCGACAAAGGCATCGCGCGCGACGATTTTGACGTTTACATAAACGACGAAAAAGTCGGCTACGTCACATCGGGCTCGCCCGCGCCTTTTCTGAAAAAAAATATCGGTCTGGCTTTCGTCCCCGTCGAATTTGCAAACGTCGGGCAAGAGATTAAAATTGATGTCAGAGGCAGACTTTTAGCGGCAGAAATTGTGCCGACACCATTTTATAAGAGAGAAAAATGAAATAAGTGAAAGGTAATTATTTTAACTTGTCACCTAACGCTTATCACCTAATCAAATTATGGCAAACATACCGGAAAATTTACATTACAGCAAAGACCACGAATGGGTTAAGGTTGACGGCGACGTGGCGACCATCGGGATTACGGATTTCGCGCAGCATTCGCTCGGCGACGTGGTTTTTGTCGAGTTGCCGTCGGTCGGCGATAAATTCGCGCCGCACGAAGCTTTCGGCTCGGTCGAATCGGTGAAAGCCGTTTCGGAAGTCTTTACGCCGATTGCGGGCGAAGTCGTCGAAGTCAACGAAGGCCTAAACGACGCTCCCGAAGCGGTCAACAACGACCCTTACGGCGCGGCGTGGATGCTTCGCGTCAGAATGGACAACCCGGGCGAAGCCGACGCCATGCTCAACGCCGCCGAATACGAAGAATACCTTTCAGAAAACGAATAGTGGTCAGCGGTCGGTGGTCAGTGGTCAGAATATTTCTGATTTAACCGACTACCGACCACCGACCACCGACCACTAACCTTATGAGATACATACCAAATTCGCCTGAAGAACGCGACCAGATGCTCGAAATCGTCGGGCTTTCTTCGGCAGATGAGCTGTTTCGCTCGATTCCAAACGAAGTACAATTAAACCGCGCGCTCAAAATTACCGAGCCGCTCGCCGAGACGGAAGTCATCGGCGAGATGGAAAATCTGGCGGCGAAAAACTCTGCGGCGCGCAAAACTTCCTTTCTCGGCGCGGGCGTCTATGCGCATTACAGCCCGACGATTGTCGACCATTTGATTCAGCGCTCGGAGTTTTTTACTTCCTACACGCCGTATCAGCCCGAAGTTTCGCAAGGAACTTTGCAGTATATTTTCGAATTTCAGACGCTCGTCTGCCAACTGACCGGCATGGACGTGGCGAACGCTTCGATGTATGACGGCTCGACCTCGATGGCCGAGGCTTTTTTGATGGCGCAGCGCGTCACGCGGCGCGACAAAGTCGTCATCGCCGAAACCGTCCATCCCGAATATCTGGAAGTTGCCAAAACCTACACGCAGCACGGCGATTTGACGATTGAAACCGTTCATTTCGACAAGGAAACCGGACGCGTTTTGGATAATGAATTAAACAAACTGGACGATAAAACCGCCGCTTTCGTCGTCCAGTCGCCGAATTTCTTCGGCTGTATCGAAGATTTAAAGAGCTTGGCGGAAAAAGCGCACGCCGTCGGCGCGCTGCTCATCGTCGTCGTGACCGAGGCGATTTCGTTCGGAATGCTCTCGCCGGGCGCGTCCGACGCCGATATCGTCGTCGCCGAAGGTCAGAGCTTTGGAATCCCGATGTCGTTCGGCGGCCCGCACGTCGGGCTTTTCGCCTGCAAGGAAAAATACGTCCGCAATATGCCGGGACGGCTCGCCGGAGTCGCCTACGACAAAAACGGAAATCGCGGATTTGTCTTAACTCTGGCGACGCGCGAGCAGCACATCCGGCGCGAAAAAGCGACTTCGAATATCTGCACGAATCAAGGCTTGATTGCGCTCGCGGCGACGATTTATATGGAAACCCTGGGCAAAAAAGGCTTGCAGGAAGTTGCCGCGCAAAACGCGCAGAAGACGGCTTACACGGCGCGAAAGATTTCCGAAATCGAAGGTTTTTCGATTGCATTCAGCGCGCCGAAATTTAACGAGTTCGTTGTTCGCGCGCCGAAATCGGCGGAAGAGATTTTGGAGAAACTCAGAACCGAAAAAAATATTATCGGCGGAATCGCCCTGTCGCGTTATTATTCGGACAATCCGAACGATTTTCTCGTCTGCGTGACGGAAACGAATACGAAAGCGCAGATTGATAGTTTGATTCGAGGCTTGCAGGAAATTTCCTAAACAATGCTGTTTTTAAGACTGGAATCGCCCGGAACTACCGAAATATTAGTTATTTTTCCGGTGCCGAAAATTTCCAAAAAGCAAAACAGTAATTTGAAGAAGTGTCAGTATTGCGCCGAGCTGATTCAACCGGAAGCAGTTGTTTGCCGTTTTTGCAGCAGAGATTTATAAAAAATGAGTATTAAAAAAGTTACACAGCATCCGACACAAAATGAAGGATTGATTTTCGAGCGTTCGCAAACGGGACGAGTCGGCTACGCTTTGCCGCGACTCGACGTCGAAGAAACAAATCTCGACGAGATTATTCCGCCGGAACTTCGTCGAACGGACGATTTGGAAGGCGTGCCGGAAGTTTCCGAAGTCGACGTCATTCGCCATTTCACGCGCATTTCGACGTGGAATTATTCGATTGATTTGGGAATGTACCCGCTCGGTTCGTGCACGATGAAGTACAATTCGCGGCTCAACGAAAAAGTCGCGCGCATCGGCGGTCTGGCCGGTCTTCATCCGCTTGCGCCCGAGGCCGAATCGCAGGGCGCGCTCGAATTAATTTATCGCCTTCAGGAAGGTTTGGCGGAAATTACGGGACTTCCCGGCGTAACTTTGCAGCCCGCGGCCGGCGCGCACGGCGAGATGACGGGCGTTATGCTGATTCGCGCGTTTCTCGATAAACGCGACGGCGAAACGTCAAAAGACCGGCGCGTGATGCTCATTCCCGATTCGGCGCACGGCACAAATCCGGCGTCGGCACATCTGGCCGGCTTTACCGTCAAAACGATTCGCTCGACCGCCGAGGGATTGACCGATTTGGAACATCTGCGCCAGCTTTGCGACGAAGGCGGAGTTGCCGGCTTGATGCTGACGAATCCGAACACGGTCGGAATTTTCGAAAAAAATATCAAGGAAATCTGCCGCGTCATTCACGATGCGGGCGGCCTCGTCTATATGGACGGCGCTAATATGAACGCGCTCGTCGGCGTCGCGCGTCCGGGCGACATGGGCGTCGATGTGATTCATCTGAATTTGCACAAAACGTTTTCGACGCCGCACGGCGGCGGCGGCCCGGGCTGCGGGCCTTGCTGCTGCACGGCCGAGTTAGAGCCGTTTTTGCCAAAGCCGCGCATCGTCAAAGACGGCGAAAATTTCAAATTGGATTTTAATCGTCCCGAATCAATCGGACGCGTCAAGGCGTTTTACGGAAATTTCGGAATGATGATTCGCGCGCTGGCATACATCTACACGCACGGCGCGAGCGGTCTGCGCGAGGCGACCGAAGCGGCCGTTTTGAACGCGCGTTATCTGGCGCAGCAGCTCGCCGAAGATTTCGACAAGCCGTTTGCGTCCGACCCGATGCACGAAGTTATCTTTTCGCACAAAAAACAATCGCGCAAAGGCGTTCACACGCTCGATATTGCCAAACGTCTGATTGATTACGGCTTTCATCCGATGACGATTTATTTTCCTTTAATCGTCGAAGGCGCGATGCTGATTGAGCCGACCGAATCGGTCGGGCGCGCCGATTTGGACGCTTTTATCGAAGCGATGAAGGACATCAACCGGGAAGCGCAGGAAAATCCGCAGCTCGTCATCGACGCGCCGCATTCGACGCGCATCGGGCGACTCGACGAAGCGACCGCCGCGCGGAAACCCGTTCTGCGCTGGAAATCGGATATGGAAGCGACAGCGAAAACGGCTTAGAAAGGAGAATGAATTTATGACCAATTCAGACAATAAAAACGAAGAGTGCATCGAGCTTTTTTGCAAAACCGTCGCCGAATTAAACTCGATTTCGCTAAAACAGATGGAAGGCTTGCTTAACATCGCTATAACCGCCGCCGAAAGCACGAATTCAAGCGGTCACACGACCGATGCGACATCGTTTATCAGCGAGCTAAAAAAGACAGCCGAGGAACTCAGTCGAAATGCCCGGAATCAGGCTGACGAAATTTATAAAAATGTAAAAACCGCGCTTTCCGCCGAGCCCAAGCATTCCTTTTGTGAGGCGGTCGAGCAAAAATTAATTATTGCGCTCGAAAACAATCTGGCCAATCAACAGCAGTTAAATGTGACGGGCGATGCAATCTTGGCGAAAGCGGCATCAGTCATTTTATCGCCCGACGCTGAAACGAAATAGCAAAATTTAAGAGGAATCAAATGAAAATCAGAATTTTCGGAACTATTCTTTTGGCCGTTATGGCGCTCGGCTTTGCTTCGATGACTTCGGCCGACGGAATCACAAAGCGCGTCAAATTTGCCAGAGGCACGTCTTCGGCGACCGTCTCCGGCGCGGTTATTCGCGGCGACCGCGACACATATATTGTCGGCGCTAACGTCGGCCAGACGATGCGCGTGCGGATAACTTCGGAGGAAAATAACGCCGTTTTTCAGGTTGTGAACGATGACGGCGAATATCTTTCGGGCGCGGACGAAGGAGACGACGCGACCGACTGGACGGACAAATTGCCCTGGAAAGGCGATTACAAAATCATCGTCGGCGGAACGCGCGGAAACGCGAGCTATCGTTTGACGATTTCAATCCAGTAAAGGGATAAATTACGGATTTCAAATTACGAATTACGAATGTCGGAGAAGTTGCTTCAATTCGTAATTCGTAATTTGAAATCCGTAATTATTTATCCTGCTTCATCTCGATTAACGCGAGTCTTTCGACGACGTTTCCCTTTTCCAAATGTTCTTCGATAATTTCCGTCACGTCTTCGGCGCAAACCTGCGCGTACCAGACGCCTTCCGGATAAACCAGCACCGCCGTTCCGATTGAGCAAAAACCGACCGAGCTGCAATCCGTCAAAACGATTTCGCCGCTCGGATTTCTTCCCTTCGATTCCTTGCCGTAGCGCAGATTTCTTTTCTGCAATTCTTCTTCAAACGCTTTTTTTACTTCCGCGCTTCCGACCGCCGAGCAGGATTTTCCGTTGCATACAAAAACGTGCCGCTTTATCGGCGCCGTCGCGACGGGAGCGAGTTTTTCAAGCTGCGCGCGGTCTTCGATAAACTTTCTTTTAGCCATAAATTTATGCTAACAAATCAAATCTGAACTGAAAACTGGAAGCTCAAAATTGAAAGCTAATTTCTGTTTATTTTTTCAGTTTTCAGTTCTCGGTTTTCAGTTGTTTTGTGCTACTATCCGAAAGACAAATAATGTATATTGTAAGTTTGGTCTCATAACGGAAATGGCAGCAGTAGGTATTATCATTCACGTTTCGGTCGGCAAGGAAAAACGCACGGAATATTTTTCCGACGAACGCATTCGCATCGGCTCGAATGAAAACAACGACCTGCAAATTCATACCGAATCGATTGAGGCCGACGACGTGTGGCTCGAACTGGAGCTGACCGAAGGCATCTACCGCGTCATAAATTTTAAGGAATCGCTCAATTTCAAGCTCAACGGCAAACCGCTCCGGCGTTTTGTCGGTATAAAGGACGGCGATACGCTCGCCATTCCGTCAAACGATATCGCGTTCGGCTTTTTTCTGCTCGCTTCAAAATCCTCGTTGATTACGACCAATCGCGAAACGCACGTCGCGCAGTTTATCGAGCAGGCCGCCATCGGCTCGGCATCTTCGCCGAAACGCGATGACGCGAAGGCTTTTTTGCGCGAATTTGTGCGCGAGCTTTCGCGCGAGATTCGCTGGTCGACGAAATTGATTGTGCTTGTCCTGTCAATCGGGTTCATCTTCGGCCTTCTGTATCTCGGTTTCGCCTTTAACCGGCAGCTTCGCGAAAACCGCGAGCAGGCCGACCGGCAAAACGAAATTATCCGCAAAATGGAAGAGCAGCTCGGCCAGACGAGCGACCAAATCGGCGAGCTGGACAAAAGCAACAAGGATATTATCAAGACGGTTTCGCTCGCGCCGAATCTGCGCGTCGAATACGGAAATGGCGTCTGCCTGATTGTCGGAGTCTATGATTTGATTGACCGCCGCAACGGCAAAACGCTTCGTTATCCCGAACCGCAAACCGCTCAGCCCGACCCGTATGAACCGGCGCCGGTCGAAGACGGAACGCAGAGCGCGCCGACGCAGATGGGCTTGACGACCGAAGGCAACGGGACGCCGATTGAATACGATTTTATCGGAACGGGCTTTCACGTCGGCGGCGGCTATATCGTTACCAACCGGCATGTTATGCAGCCCTGGGAAGAAGACGAGCTGGTCAAGCAGATGATGAAAGAATCGGGCGGGCGGGCGCGCGTTAAACGCCTGGTCGTTTATTTTCCGGATTATCCGCAGCCGTTCCCGATTAAACTCAGACAGACCGGCTCGAAAGAAGATTTGGCCATCGGCTCGATTGATTTGACGCTGGGTGCACCCGATATTCCTATTTTGCCGCTCGATAATGATTCGGACGCGGTTTCAATCGGAAAAACCGTCGTCTCGATGGGTTATCCGAACGGGCCTGACCGTTTGCTGGCGATGGTCGATGACGCCGAGGCGAGGTCTATCAATTCGCGTTTCGGCGGCTCGCGACAGGCGATAATCAATTTTCTCGCGCAAAATCGAAAAATCGTGCCGCTGACGACGCAGGGCGCGATAACCGATTTGGACGCGCGGCGCATCGTTCACGACGCGAAAACGGCCGAAGGCGGTTCGGGCGCGCCGCTTTTCGGGCAGGCCGGAAAGGTTATCGGCGTAAATTTCGGCGTTTTTACCGAGAGCAACGCGGCCAATATGGCTATTCCAATCAAATTTGCGATTGACTTGCTGCATAAAGCCGGCTGGAAATCGCCCGAACAAATTCAGCAGGAGGCCGACCAGCAAACGACACAGGCCGCGAGCACGGAGACAAACACGTCGGCAGTCAAGAAAAATTAGGTGAAAAGTGAAAAGTGAAAATCGAATTATTTCACTTTTCACTTTTCACTTTTCACTTTTTATGGACAGTTTAGTTTTTTCAAATATGCTTCATCGCCCGGCGCGAACGGTCGTCAGCGTTTCGGGCATCGCGGTCGGCGTTTTGCTGATAGTTTTTACCATCGGGCTTTCAAACGGCACGATGCGCGAGCGCGCCACGCGCGAAGCCAACGTCGGCGCGGAAATATTTTTTCGCGCGTCCGGAACGCTCGGCATGAGCGGCTCGGAATCGTTTCGTCTGCCGATTTCGATGGCGGCCGAAATCGAGAAGGTCGAAGGCGTCAAAAAAGCCATTCCGCTCGCGCAAAACACGGTTTCGGCCGACGACAACAACACCGGAAACCGTCTTATCGACGGCATAAATTTTGACGAGTACGCCGGAATTGCCGGGTTAAAAATAATCGAAGGCCGCCAGCTCTCCGGCGCTGACAACGAGGTGATTATCGACACCGGCTGGCAGAAGCAGAAAAAATTCAAAATCGGCGACAAATTAAAACTTTACGACCGCGATTTCACCATCGTCGGAACATATGAACCGGCGGCGGGCGCGCGCATCAAAATTCCGCTTTCCGTGATGCAGACGCAGCTCGGCGGCGAAGGCAAAACGACGACTTTTCTGGTCAAAATCAAGGAAGGCGCGACGGCCGAACAGGTCGCGCAAAACCTCCAGACGCATTTTCCCGACAATCAAATCCTGCTGACAAAGGACTTGGAAGAGCTTTATATGTCGAGCATTCCGGCGCTCAACGTTTTTCTAAACGTCATCATCGGCGTCGCCGCCGTCATCTCGGCGCTCGTCATTTTGCTGACGATGTACACGACCGTCACCGAACGAACTCGTCAAATCGGCATTATGAAATCGCTCGGCATGAGCAACGCTTCAATCGGCTGGACGATTTCGCAGGAAGCGCTTTTAATCAGCTTTTGCGGCATCGTCGGCGGAATTCTCCTGACCGTCGTTCTACGTTTTATACTGACGCGAATTACGACGCTCGAAGTCGAAATCAGCCCGCTTGTGCTGGCGATAACTCTCGTCGTCGGCTTAATCGGCGGCGCACTCGGCGCGCTCTACCCGGCGCTCCGCGCGGCGCGTCTCGATGCGGTCGAAGCTTTGAGCTACGAATAGATTTAAATTAGACTTAAAAAGACACAAAATATCTTAACCTTCGGTCGAATCCGGCTCGTTGCGACGATTTATCGTTGTCTGTTCGGCCATCAACATTTTTTCGCCGACGTTTCCGTCGGTGACGTGAATCTCGCCGCGTTTCGGAAGCAGAAAAATCACGAGCAGAGCCAGAAACGAGAGAACCGCGCCGACCCAGAAAACCTTGTGAATCGAAATGGCCATCGATTCCTGCAAAACGGGCAAAACACCTGTCGGCAGCTTTGCTTTTTCCGCCGGGTCAATCAAAGCGTTCGGGTTTGAAGCGAACACGGTTGCCTGCTCGACGGTTAAATTATAATTTCCGCTCTGCGCCGCCGTTTTTAGCTGCGTCGCCAGCCCGGCCGTTAAAACCGCGCCCATAATCGCGACGCCGAACGCGCCGCCGATGGCTCTCGAAAACTGGTTCAAAGAAGTGGCGACGCCGAGCTTTGTTTTTTCGACCGCCTGCTGAACGGAGATTAAAAGCGTCAGCATCGTCAAGCCAAGTCCCGCGCCGATTAAAACCAAATCGACGTAAAGCCAGACACGCGCCGTTTCGCGCCCGAACAGCGCGAGAAAAACGAATCCGATGGTCAAGACGATAAATCCGACGATGCTGATTGAGCGATAGCCGACCTTCAGAAGAAAACGCCCGCCGACAATCGACATCGAAACCCAGCTCAGCATCAAAGGCGTCAAAAGCGAGCCAGCGGCGGTAGCCGTCAAACCGAGCGCGCCCTGCGCGAAAAGCGGTACGAACGAGATGGCGCCGAACATCGCGACGCCAGCCAGAAAGCCCGACGCGACCGCAACCGATATCGTCCGGTTGCGGAAAAGCTCGAAAGGAATTATCGGGTCTTTCGCTTTTTTCTCGACCCAGCCGAAAATTATTAATAAAATTACAGCGCCCGCGATAATCAAAAGATTTTCGGTGGCCAAAAGCGTCTTGAGCGTTGCGCCGCCCTCGACCATCGCCAGCATCAGAAGGCTGATGGCAAACATCAAAAGTGCTGCTCCGGCGTAATCAATCGAAGGCTTTTCCGTCCGTTTCGGCTCTTTTAACGCGAGCCCGATGATTAAAGCGGCGACGACGCCGATTGGAAGATTGATAAAAAACACCCAGCGCCACGAAATCTGGTCGGTGATAAAGCCGCCGACGACCGGCCCGACGACGCTCGAAAGTCCCCAGACGCCGCTGAAATACGCCTGCATCTTAGCGCGTTCTTCTAAAGTAAAAATGTCGCCGATTATCGTCATTCCGAGCGGAATCAGCGCGCCCGCGCCCAAACCCTGAATCGCGCGAAAAATAATAAGCTGCGCCATCGTGCCGGAAAGGCCGGAAAGCAGTGTGCCGAGCAGAAAAACGGCGATGCCGATTTGATATAGCAGACGCCGCCCGTATAAATCGGAGAGCTTTCCCCAGACGGGAACGGTGACGGTCGAAGTTACCAGATACGCCGAGAAAACCCAGCTGTAATGACTCAAGCCGCCGAGCGAAGCGATGACGGTCGGCATCGCTGTCCCGACGACCGTCGCCTCCAGAGCGGCGATAAACATTCCCGTCATGACGCCCGCCGTGACAGCCCATCGACGCCGCGAAGACATCTCCAAAAGCGGTTTATTTGTTTTTGTTTTTGATTTTCCTTCCACCCTTGCCCGTTCCTTTTTTTATAAGTCTTTCTCTATTCTAGTTTTTTGAATTTAAATTCCAAATTTCTCGCGGTCTTTTTCCGCGAGTTCGGCGATTTTTTCCATCAAAAAATCGGCGATTTGCTTGTGCGTCCGAAGCGAATCGCGCTTTTCGTAAAATTGCGATAAATCGATTGGCTCGCCAAACCAGATTCTGACCTTTTCGCCGGTTGTCCAGTTTCCCTTAATTTGTTTGGTCAAATCGTTGCCGAGCCCGGCGATAAAAATCGGGATGACCTGCGGGCGAGCCGCCATCACTATTTTGCCGACGCCGGTCTGCGCGGGCAGAAAATCGTATGGATTGTCCGAAAAATTGCGCTTGCCTTCCGGGTGCAGGCCGATGACGTTCGGGCGCGCCTCCGAGCAGATTTGTATCAGCCGCCGCATCGAGAATTTATCGAACTCGCGCTGCTCGTTTTTATAAAAAAACGGCGGATACATCGAAAACCAGCCCATCACGAAATTGACGAACCAGCCGATTGGCGACGTGTAAAAAAATTTGGCGCGAACCGGAAAAAACAAAGCAATCGGGCGCGTCGTGCGTCGAAACAAAACGCTCGATACGGTGTACATATCAAAAAATGAACGATGATTGGCAACGAGTAGCAGCGGTTTCTCATCTGACGTCTGTTCCACGTGTTCAATGCCGAAAACGTTCATCAGATTGTATGTTGCCAGGTAAATCCAGAGCGAGCCGATGTGGCGCTGGCAAAACGTCCAGATTCGCTTCCAGACGCCTAGATTCATTCGATGCGTCAGACGAAAACCGATTTTCTCGGTCGCGCTTAGAGCCGAAAGCTCTTCTTTGGTCGGCGACAAAGCATCTTCGATTTGTGCGATTTGAGAATCT
>DASWRI010000026.1:0-134755 GCA_036403235.1 Pyrinomonadaceae bacterium
AGGCAGGAAAAATATGTAATCCGATTTACCGTCTCCGTCGAAATCAGACGGTCTGGCAATTACTCCTGATTCTCCCCAGTGAGCGTAAACCTGATTGCCGTTGACAGAGCTTAATGACCACCAATCACTTGATGATGGTCGATAAATGGCCATATCTGTTTTTCCGTCTCCGTCGTAATCTGATGGAACGGGAATATCGCCGGAAATCGCGAAGATGGTTTGCTGAACCTGCCCGTCGGAGCTGCGCAGGACATACCAGCGATTCTCGGACGGGCGGAAAACCGATATGTCAGCTTTGCCGTCTCCGTCGTAGTCGAACAGCTTTCGCCCATTCGGAGCGGAGTTTAGCAGGCGCGCGATTCTGATCGCTGACAAACGATTTATCTTGGTAAATGCGCCGCTGAGCAGGATTTTGCCGTCCGATTGAAGACTAATGTCTGCAACGGTTGTATTGGCAAATGTATTGAAAGCAGCGTCAATCGTGCCGTCGGAATTAAGACTGGCGATGCCGTTGTGCGGCGCTCCCTGTACGGCGGACATCGTTCCGCCGATGAGAATTTTGCCGCCGGGAAGAATTTTTACGGCTCTCACCGCTCCGTTCGTTGACTGAACAAAACCGGTATCCAGCGTACCATCCGCATTCAATCTACCAATGCTGACCTGATTGCCGCTTCCGTTAAGCGCGGTAAATGAACCGCCGACAATGACCTTGCCGTCCGGCTGCAGAGCAAGCGTCAAAACCAGGCCATTTGTGCTGCCCGCAAACGTAGTATCGAGCGAGCCGTCCGGATTAAGACGCGCAATTCCCTGGTGCGGAGTATTGCCGAGACCGGTAAATTGACCGCCGACCAAAATTTTTCCGTCGGGCTGTACGAGGACTTTGTAAACCCATTGGCTCGGCTGTGGATCAGTAAAAGTCGAGTCAATCGAGCCATTGGCGTTTAGTCTTTTAACAATCCCGCCGCTGTTATTGCCGCCGCCGATTAAAATTTGACCGTTTGCAAGCGGCACGATGTCGTTAATTATTGTGTATGCCGGGGCGACAAAGCTCGTGTCTTCCGTTCCGTCCGTATTCAATCTCTTGAGCTTTAAATTTCCTCCGACCAAAATTTTTCCGTCCGGCTGAATCGCGAGCGAATAAACCTGCGCAATCGCCGGACTAGCCTGAACAAACGAAGTATCAAGACTTCCGTTCGCATTGAATCGCGCCAAAGAAATTCTTTGTACTCCGTCGGCATAAGTAAAGTCACCGGCGGCGAGAATTTTCCCGTCCGGCTGCTGCAGAATTTTATTGACTATTCCGTCTCTGCTAATCAACGGCGCAAAGGTCGAATCAATTGTTCCGTCCGCATTAAATCTGTTTACAGACGTAATTCCGGATTGAAACCCGACGAGAATTTTTCCGTCCGGTTGGAGTTCGATGTCATTTACTACGCCAACCTGTCCCGTCATATTAAATTGAACGGAAGCGTCTATCGAGCCGTCCGCGTTAATCTGCGCGACTCTTGTACGGGGATTTGCATTGTAATTCGAAAATGCGCCGCTGATCAAAATTTTCCCGTCCGGTTTGAGAACAATGTCGTTGACCATAGCGTCCGGCCCCTGGGCGTTAAAGGTAAGGTCGGAGGAGCCATCAGAATTGAATAAACACATTCTTCTTTGCGGGGTCGTGTTGACGGCCGAAAAAGAACCGCCAACGAGAATTTTCCCGTCCGGTCTGACCTTTATGACTCCGATGGTACCGCCGGTAAAGCTATTTGACTGAAGAAAATTACTATCCAGCGCACCGGTGCCGGTTAAACGCCTCATAAAATTTCGGCCGACGATGAGGATTTTACCGTCTGCTTGAATTTCTACATCTTCAACCCCGGAATTACTATCGTTGCCGTTTGCGGATTGTGTAAAAGTATTGTCAAACGTTCCATCAGCATTTAATCGAAATATCCCGACGACGAGTCCGCCGACTAAAATTTTATTATCCGTTTGAATTTCGATGTCAAAAACGATTGAACTCGCCGGAAGAGCAAAGACATTGAATGAAGTGTCGAGCGAACCGTCAGCGTTGAGCCTTAGCAGACCGCGTTTAAATACGCTGTCGGCGCCGAGGAAATTGCCGCCGACCAAAATTTTCCCGTCCGACTGCGGGGCAATCGCCCAAATCTCACGACCAAATCCGGATTCGTTAAAAAAATCAGGCGCGTTGAACGAAGTATCGGTGCTTCCGTCCGCGTTGAGGCGGGCAATTCCGGTTGCCGCAAAACCATTAGCCTCGGTAAAATAACCGCCGATGAGAATCTTTCCATCCGGCAGAACTTTGACTACATTGACTGTGCCATTAAATATCCCGCCGAACGCCGAAGCCGAAAAGCCCGAATCGAGTTCGCCCGCGCCATACGCCGCGCTGAAAGAAAATACAGCCAACAAAATAAATTGCAAGATTATTGATGAATTTTTGCCCCTCAACATTTGTTTTTTTCCTTATTTTTCAAACCGGCATTTTGAGTCCGGAAAATTTTTTTGAATGTTAAAATTGATGGTTCCCTCAATAATAATCATTTGCTGCTCCAAAAATTAAATATTCTAAGGCGTAAAAGCCGTCGGATTTTGTAAGACCCTATCTTACCTTAAAAAGCGAGCTCGAATCTTGCCCGGCATAATCAGAAAAACAAATCTTTTATGTCGGCAAATCAAAATTAGTCACAAAATAAGTCATACCTTTAATCCAAATTTATCGTAACTTCAATTTTATTTTTACAAGATAACAGGTTTTGATTCAAAAACAATACCTGTTTTGGGCGTTTTTGAGATTCTTTGCTCATTAATTTTTGCTTCTTCCTCAAAACAAAGCGCGACGGCTTCTTCTGCCAGTCAGGAAAGCGGTTTGTATACATTCCAAAATATATACAATCCACTTTAACCGTAATAAATTAGTTTCACATTAAGGGACAAAAGCATTTTCAGTTGGAATATCAGTTGAAATGCCGAATTGCAAAGCGGCAAAACCCTGCGTGCTTTTCATCAAATACCAGACACCTGTCGATGGACGAAACACGGCAATGTCGGCTTTTCCGTCGCCATCGTAATCTGCCGGAACAGGTTTGTCTTCAGAGATTCCAAAATTCAAGATAGTATTTGAGTTGTTTGAACTGTTGTAGATATACCATGTTCCATTCGACGGTCGGTAGACGGCAAAATCCGTTTTTCCGTCAGCGTCGTAATCGGCCGGAGTAGGAATGTCCGTCGATATTCCCCACTGCGTCGCGCGCTGTATGTTGTCCAGGCTTGACTGCCACCACCATTGTCCGGTCGAAGGTCTGTAAACTGCCAAATCTGTTTTTCCGTCGCCGTCGAAATCGCCGATGACCGGCTTGTCTCCCGCAATGCCAAACTGGCGGAAAGAACTGATGCCGATGCTGTTGATGCGATACCAGAAATTCTGCGAAGGACGATAAACGATGTAATCGGTTTTACCGTCGCCGTCAAAGTCCGCCGGGCGCGGAATGTCGCCCGACGTGCCGAAAGGAATCGAGAAAAATGAAAAATCCTCGCTACGCAGGACAAACCATTCGCCGGTTGAAGGCCGCCAGACGGCGACGTCGGTTTTGCCGTCGCCGGTATAATCGCCGGGCGTTAACGTGTCAGTTCCCGCGCCGAACTGAAACGCGGCGTTTCCGCCGTTCGGAGATTTCTGATACCACCATTCACCGCTTGACGGGCGGAAAATTGATAAATCGGCTTTTCCGTCGCCGTCAAAATCGAATCGTTCGGGGTGCGGCGACTGAAGTCCCGAGTAGAGTCTCGTAACCGCCCATCTCCACCCGGTCGTCGTGTTATCCTGTTCCGTCACCGAGCCGGCGACGACGATTTTATTGTCCCGCGTCATCGCGATTGCGTTGACGCCTGAAGCTTCCGGCACGCCCGCGAGCAGGAATTTGACTGACACCGCACCGCCGCCGAATGTCGTGTCCGGGATGTTAATGTCTATATAGCGCCTAATCGTAAATCCGGACGACGGATTAAAACTCGCTCCGACGACCAGTGCCTTCCCGTCGGGCTGAAAGGTCATATTCCAAAATGCATTTTGGTCGGGGTACACGACGCTTTGTCCAAGCGTTCCGTCAGAGCCAAAACGGAGCAGCGCCCCGCGAGCATCGCCCTGTACCGCCGAGGAATGTCCGCCGACAAAGAGCTGGTTGTCAGAACGAATTTTCACGAACCAGGTTTGGTCGTTAAAGGTCGGATGATAGGTCACGACACCACTATTGCCGAAAAATATATCAGGAGAGCCGTTCGGATTTAAGCGCGCGACCGCAAAAGCGGGGAAAGCGGGGTCTGTCCCCTGCGAGCCGGCGACGACAATTTTACCGTCCGATTGAAGAGCGACCGAGAAAATACCCGCTATCGAAGCGGTCGTCGAGCCGTTCGAGCCAAACGACGTATCCACCGAACCATTTGAATTAAAACGCGCGATGAGCCCCGTAAAGCTGCCGTTTAAAAAGGAGCGCCCGGCAACGAGGATTTTACCATCCGGTTGGAGGGCAAATCCGTACATTTCAATAATCGCAGGCATTTCGAATTGAGCTTTGCCATCGCCGTCAAAAGTTGTATCGAGCGAGCCGTCCGGGTTGTAGCGTATCACCGCGAGGGCGTAAGTCGTCGGAGTGACGAAGGAGCGTCCCCCAATGACTATCTTACCGTCCGGTTGGATGGCGAGCCCCCTGCAGTAATCATCGTCATTTGTCCCCGGGCCGAAATCGGTGACCACGATTCCGTCGCCGTCAAAGGTCGTATCGAGCGAACCGTCCGTGTTATACCGCACGACCGTAAAATCTGCATTGCCGGCGGTAGCACTGTAACCGGAAATACCGGCGACGACGATTTTACCGTCGGGCTGAAGAGCGAGCGCTCTCGAATAATCCCGGTCGGCGGTGATGTCCGTCGTCACTCTGCCGCCCGTGCCGAAACAAGTATCGAGCGCGCCCGCCGCCATCGATGCCGGAACGCACGTTTGCGCATCGCAAACTGCTCCGATTGCAAATAAAACAAAAGAAAAAAAGAAAATTCGAAAGGCAGGCACGGTCTTCATACTTTTAATTCGCTGTAAGTGGGTATGTAACATTGTTTCAAGATACTTTATACATTTATTTCAAATATTAATCTATAATTTGCGCTCTCCTTTTCCTCAAAATCGACAAATTAACAACTATTAATCTTTTTACGGCGGCGCAAAAGATAATTCATTTTTCGCACCGGCGGCTTATACGCGCCGGAACAGATTCTAAAGGATTCGACGAATGCGCACCGGACAATAATCGAGGTACTTTCAGTTTATATCCGCGAAAATTCCAGAAATCGCCTTATGACGGGAAAAGAAAATAACGAAACTAAACGGGCATCAAAAATGCGCGTAATTTTGTTTCTAAAGCCCTTTTATGTTAGGCTAAGCAAACAAAAAATACCTTTTCTAAAAACTAACAATTAAAAGAGAAATGTTTCGTGAAGACTCACAAATCGGAATTTATACGCTTATCCGGAAACTTGGTCGCGGCGGCTTCGGCGAAGTCTGGCTGGCGGAGCGAAGAGCTAAATTCGTCACCACCAAAGTCGCCGTCAAGCTTCCGCACGACGAGCAGATTGACCACGAAGCGATAAAGCAGGAAGCGACGCTCTGGGAACAAGCCAGCGGGCATCCGAACATCCTGCCGATTATCGACGCCGATGAATACGACGGGCAAGTTGTTATCGTCAGCGAATACGCGCCGGACGGCTCACTCGAAGAATGGCTCAAAAGACACGGCCGAATGTCGTCTGAAAAAGCCGTCGAAACGACCGTAAAAATTCTGGACGGTCTGGAATTTCTGCACTCGCGCAATATTATCCATCGCGATTTGAAACCCGCCAATATTTTGCTTCAGGGTGATACTCCGCGCCTGGCGGATTTCGGCATTTCCCGCGCGTTGCGAACGACGGCATCGAGCCAGAGCACAAATGTTTCGGGCACATTCGCATATATGCCGCCCGAAGGTTTTGACGGCAAGCGTTCGATACAGACGGACATCTGGTCGGTCGGCGTAAATTTGTATCAATTTTTAACCGGAAATTTGCCGTATCCGCAGAAAGAGCCGTCCGCCTTGATTGCCGCGATAATGATGCGCGAATTCGAGCCTTTGCCTTCGAATATTCCGCAAAGTCTCAAAAACGTAGTCGCCAGAGCGCTGGCGAAACAACCTGAAAATCGTTACAAAACGGCGCGGGAAATGCGAGATGATTTGCAGCGAGTGACGCAGGGCGTTCCGGTGGCAAACTCGCTCAAATCCGATTTGCCGCCGACCGTTCAATCCAATCTGCCGCCGACCGTTCAATACGCTTTTAACCCGCAAATCCCGCCGACACAAAAAAGCGCGTCGCCCGAAAGTCAAAAGTATCAGGCCGAAACCGCAACTTTTGTTCGCAATGTCGAAAATTTCGAACCGTATAAAGAACCCAAAAATTCAAAAGTTTTATTGTATTCAGCGATTTCCGTCGTGCTGTTGGGTTTTATCGGTTTAATCATCTATCTGGCGGTAAATAAATCGAAACAAGCGACTTCAGGCAAAAATGAAACGCTGTTTACCGATTCCTCCTCGCGCAGTTCGAACACTTCGGACAGCTCCAATTCGAATGCGGCAAAATCAACTCCGACGCCGGACAAAGCTCAGCTTCAAACAGAAATGAACAAATATCTGGCGGGCGTTGCGAAAGTCAGCGATTTCAAAGAAATGAAGCAGTCACGCGAAATTCACTACGGCGACCTCGATAATGACGGCGATGAAGATGTCGCGGTTTTAACCTCGATGGAAAATGCGTCCGGCGGAAACGATTACGCGCAAACTTTAGCCGTTTTCAGATACGAGGACGGAAAATATACGGCCGTAACCGATGAAAATATCGGCGGAAAAATGTTTCGCGACGCGAAATTTAAATCCATAAAAAACGGCCGAATCTACTTTGACACGATGGCCTACGACGAAGATAAAGATGCCGCCTGCTGTCCGAGCATTAAAGGAAGTACCAGCTACATGCTGAGCGGAAATACACTGGTCGAAAAATAAAGTCTAAAAATTTCTACGCTGCCCGATTTTCTCTTCTTAACAAATCTTTACATCAACTTTACAATTCTTAACCGCACGCGCGCCGAAAAAATCGTTTAATAATCTTGTAGAGTTAACTAAAAAACCCGGATTTTTAATTTAAGGACGCTGCGCCGCCGACAAGCGGGCAAAGTTTTTGATTAAAAATCCGGACAGTGTGAGCAAATTAAAATTATAATGAGCGCAATCAAAAAGTTTCTAAAATCCATTAAAGAGCCGACGGCCTCCGCCGATATAAAAGCACTTGAGCAAATTTACTGGCAGCATCACCGGCAGGTTTACCGGATTTGTCTGCGAATGACAAAAAACTCTCTGGAAGCCGAAGAAGTCACGCAAAAGGTTTTTCTCGGACTTTTTCGAAAAATCGTCGATTTTCGCGGCGAGCCGGAATTTTCCGTATGGCTGCGCCGCATAACCGTCAGCGAGGTGCTGGCGCACTTTCGTCACAACCAATCGCGCGCGAGAACCGATTTGGCAATTTTCCAAAGAGCTGACGAAATCGTTTCCGTAAATTAATAAATCAATTCAAATTTTAAAGGCGAAAGTATCCAAAACGTCAATTTGTGCATCTTACACATCAAAAGACTGCTCACTGAAAAAGGAACATCGAAAGGAATTAAAATGAAAAGACTCGTCATTGTTTTGCTGTTTATATTTGGACTTTCCGCCGTCGGCGCGGCGCAATCGGGAAGAAAGGTTCAGGCGACGCCGACGCCGACGCCGCAAATTGCCGTCACGCAGGATTCGGGCGGCTATTCCGAATCCGTGCCGAACACAACGCGGCCGAAACCGCAAAATCAGAAAAAGGATAAAAAGTCGAAAAAAGAAACGAACGCGCAGACGCAGCCGACCAATACGCCAAATTCTACCGATGCGGCGGTTAATGATGACGAAGAATTAAAGATTGAGACGAATTTAATAACGATTCCCGTTTCGGTTTACGAGCGCAGCGGCATTTACGTGCCGAATTTAAGACAGTCGGATTTTAAGATTTTTGAAGACGGCGTCGAGCAGGAGATAGCTTATTTCGGCACGTCCGAAAAACCCTTCACGGTGATTTTGCTGATTGACGTCAGCCCTTCGACGGCTTATAAAATCGAGCAGATTCAGGCGGCCGCCAAAGCATTTGTCGACCAGCTGAAACCGCAGGACAGCGTCATGGTCATTCAATTCGATTTATCGGTCAGCGTTTTAACCGAATTGACGAACGACCGCCAAAAAATCTACAAAGCGATTGACCGAACTGGTTTCGGCGACGGAACTTCGCTCTATGAAGCCGTCGATTTTTCGCTTCGTAAACGCCTCTCTAAAATCGAAGGGCGCAAAGCGATAGTTCTTTTCACCGACGGCGTCGACACGACTTCGATGCGGGCAAGCTTTGACAGCACGCTCGATGACGCCGAAGAATCGGATTCGATAATTTTCCCGATTTATTACAATACATTTCTAAACAGCCGCGGCATCGGAACGGGCGGCGTGATGAGCACTCCGCCGACCATCGGATTGCCGACGACGGGCGGTATGCAGGGCTCTTCGAGCGCAGATTACGCGCGCGGCAGAGCATATCTCGAAGGGCTGGCCAACACGACGGGCGGCCGTGTTTTTCGTCCCGAATCGACTCCGGGCGGGCTGACCGCCGCGTTTGAAGGCATCGCCGAAGAGCTGCGCAGCCAATACAGCATCGGTTATTATCCGCAAATCGTCGGAGAATCCGGCCAGCGCAAGCAAATCAAAGTCAGGGTAAATCGTCCGAGCGTCGCCGTCAGAGCGCGCGACAGTTATATCGTCGGCGCAAAATAATCTTTATAAAGAGCGAAAATTAATCGGCCGTCTTACTTTTTTGTATAATTGAAGAGTCGATAAATTTGTGAAACAGAAGATTCTTCAAAAATTAAAAAATTTCGGCCCGAAGCAGTGGCTGATTTTAATTGCTTTTGTATCGGTTCTCGGTTTCACCTCTTTTTATATCTTCCGCACCGTTCAATTTGCAGTTTACTGGCAGCAGCATCGCGACGTGCCGATTAGCGGGTGGATGAACATCGGCTATGTCGCCCATTCCTATCACGTTCCGCCGCCCGAATTGAACAAGGCAGTCGGGCTTGCGCCGGACGAGCGCGACCGGCGGCCTTTGGCGGAAATCGCAAAATCGCAAAATCGCCCGTTTGAAGAACTCAAAATCGCGCTCGAAAAAGCCATCGGCGATTTTCGCGCCGCTCATCCGACGCCGCCGGACGCGAGGGCCGCACCGTGAACGACCTTTTGCTCGAATGGCTCGCGGCCTACGGTTTATCGGCATATTTCGGAATTTTGCTCATCTCCTCGGCGGGCGTTCCGTTCCCGATTACGCTGATGCTGATTGTCGTCGGCTCGTTTGTCGAACAGGGCGAAATGGAGTTATGGCAGGTGATTCTGCTCGGAAGCGCGGCGGCCGTTCTCGGCGACCAGATTGGTTATTGCATCGGCAGGTTTGGCGGGCGCAGTTTGATTGGACGCATCACAAACCGCTTCGGCGGAGCGGAAAATATCAAGCGCGCCGAAAAATTTACCAACCGGTGGGGCGGAGCCGGGATATTCTTCAGCCGCTGGCTGGTCACGCCGCTCGGGCCGTGGCTCAATTTGACGAGCGGCGTCGCCGGTTACCCGTGGACGAGATTTGTTTTCTGGGACATTCTGGGCGAATCTTTGTGGGTAATTTTATACGTTATGCTCGGCAAAATTTTTAGCGACCGCGTTCAGGATATTTCCGATATAATGGGCAATCTGACGTGGGTTTTCGTCGGCTTGACGGCCGCCGCCATCCTCGGCTGGAAACTGTTCCGGTATTTTCAAAATTCCGAAAAGGCTTAAATTCATCTGCGTCGGCGTTCAATTTTCTATTGCGAAAGCCGGACTTTTTTGTTCGAATTTGAAATCCTTTGCGTCCGCGCCCGAAATCAAACTAAAATTTATGATTAATGAACATCTGGCAAATTATCGGACGGCTCTTCCCTTTCGTTAAACCTTACAAGTTACTCGTCGTTTTTTCGCTGCTCCTGACTTTGGTCGGCGCGGTTGTCGCGCAGGTCAATCCGATTGTTTTGCGCTATACGGTCGATACGATTCAGCGGCTGCTCAATGAAGGCCGCCCGGCGCAGGAAAGTTTCCCGCTCCTTTTGTTTATCAGCGCAATTCTTTTCGGCAAGGAGCTGGTCAACATCGCCGTCAAATACGGCCAAAGCATGTTCGGCGAGCGAATTCGCGTCAATCTTTCGAGCCAGCTCTCGCAATACGCCGTCGAAAAAATTCTCACTTACAAATACGCATATTTCGCCGACGACGAAAACGCGACCGGCAAGCTGCAAACCCGCATCGACCGCGGCGCGGAAAGCTTGACGAAATTTGTACAGAACATTTTTATCGACCTTCTGCCGCTTTTCGCCAACGCGATTTTGGCGCTCGTTTTGATGTTCAACGCCAATTTTTACGTCGGTCTGGTGGCGTCCGTTATTATGCCGGTTTATTTTCTGCTGAGCTGGCGGCAGGCCGGATTATTAAAAGGCGTCCGGCGCGGGCTGCGCAGCTTGCGCGAAACGAAAACGAACGGGCTTTTCAACATCATCGAATCAATCATCGTCATCAAATCGTTTGTCCGCGAAGAATACGAGCGCGAAAAACAGGCGCGGCTTCAGCGGGATTTAATCGACGCGCAGCTCAAGCAGCGAAAAACCAACTACACGTTCGACGCGCTCAAAACATTTGCCGAGCAGGTCGGCGTCACTTTGATTATCATCCTGACGGCGTATCTCGTGCTCGAAGGCCAGATGACGATTGGCGCGATTATGTTTCATATTCTGCTCTTTAACAACGTCTCCGCGCCGATTCGCCAGCTGCACCGGATTTACGACGAAATCAACGAGGCGATGACTTACGCCGAGGGATTTTTCGAAGTTCTCGACGCCGATTTCGCGATTGAAGAGACCGGCGCGCTTCGAGCGGAAAATCTGAAAGGCGAATTCGAGCTGAAAAACGTAAATTTTACATACCCGAACGGAACGCAGGCGCTTTTTGACGTCAATATGAAAATTCCGGCGGGCAAATCCGTCGCCTTCGTCGGGCTTTCGGGCGCGGGAAAATCCACGCTTTTAAATCTTTTGTGCAAATTCTACGCGCCGACCGACGGGGAAATCTGTCTCGACGGCGAAAATTTGCAGAAATACGACACACATCTTTTGCGGCGAAAAATCGGTCTGGTTTTGCAGAAAAATCATATTTTCCGCGGCTCGATTGAAGAAAACATACGCTACGGCAATATGCGAGCGAGCTTTGAAGAAGTCTGCGAAGCCGCGAAAAAAGCTTATCTCCACGACCAAATCGCTCAGCTCCCCGACAAATACGACACCGACGCGCAGCAGCTTTCGGGCGGCCAACAGCAGCGCATCGCGATTGCCCGCCTGTTTTTGAAAAACCCGCCGATAATTTTTCTCGACGAGCCGACGGCGAGCCTCGACGCGATTGCCACCGAGCAAATCAAAAACAGTCTCGACGCGATTAAAGCGAAACGGACGGTCGTCATCATCTCGCACAGCATCTCGCAGATTATCGATTCGGACATAATTTTTGTCTTAAAGGAAGGCCGCGTCGTCGAAAGCGGAACGCACGAGGAGCTTTACGAAAAAGGCGAAACTTATCGCGAGATTTTCAACGCCTCGGCGCGCAGCCTGAATCTCGACAGAATCTCAAAAACGCTCGGTACGGAAGATTCTCTGGCAGCTTGAGTAAAAACTATTTAAGATTTACCGTGATTTCCTCATCGATAAAGTTTTGCGAATAAAGCTCTTTTATCGAGATTTTTTTTATCTCGGGAGCCGCTTCGAGCAGGCTTTTGACATTCGACATAAAAAAGTCATCGGCGACGTTTTCCTCGGGCAGCTCGGCAAAAATCTGGTAGTATGCGTTTTCTCTCTGTTCGAGATTCAAAACGGACAGCTTATCAAACGCAGACGTTTGTTTTTCCTCGGCCGGAGAGGTTCGTTCGGCCGGAATTTCGGTTAAAAATTCGGCATTGTCGGTTAAAATCAATTCGTTTCCGCGCAAAAGATAAATTATCTTCCATTCGAGCATCGGCAGCTGCAGCTCGCGCCAGGAAGCGTCGTTTTCGGATTTTGTCTCCCAGCTCAGCTTCGCGCCCGGAGCGGAAATCGACACCTTGTCGAGAAGATTTTTTTCAATCGCCGCTTCAAACGATTCAGGATTAAAAGCGGCGGGCGAGGCGAGCCGGAAAACGGCGGCGTGCCGAAATTCGACAAACAGGGGCGCGGTCAAAATCTCCGGCTCGGTAAAAGTCAAAACCGCGCGCGGATTCGCCGCTTGCAGCAGTTTTGCGAAATCGATGTCGATTTCGCGCCTTTCGACTTGCTCGTTTTCGTCCGCTTCATCAATCGTTTCGTCAAACGTCTCGTCGAGAGAATCGTAATCGTGATATGAAGAATCGTCGTAATCCGAGAACGAAGAGTAATAAGACCGTTGTCGGCTTTTTTGTTTCGGTTCAATGCGGCGGCGCGGAAAAATTGTTTTTTCAATCGCCGCGTCAATCGTTTTGGCATTTGCGCTCTGAAGACTGTAAAAAGGAATGTCGGCGGGCAGACGCGAAATCATTTCCGCCGTCTCCTTTGGCGTAACCGGCGCGGAATCGATTTTCTGGTCAAGCAAAAATTTGCGCCGCTCGACGAATTTTTCATCCTGCATCTCAAAATCGAAAACTCCGGCGCGAATGTTTTTTAAGTTTTCCGCGTCCGCCATCAGCCAGTATCTTTTGAAATAGTAATCGTCGTTCAAAACCTGCTGATTAACCCAGACGGTCGCCGCGTGCGTCTCGGTTTTTTCGCTCAAAAGCTGAAACGAAGGCTCGTCCGACAGACGATTTTTTGTTTTGTCGCCGTTGATATTTGTCAAAGTCGCGGCGAGAAGCTTTTCGCTCGTCGCCAAAACAAATCTTCCCTTCGCGTTTGTGAAAATCAATTCCTGATTTTGCCGCCCGCGGTCGGCTGCGATTTTTGCGCGATAGATAATTGTTCCGTCTGCGAGCGTTTCTTCGGTAAAATTCGCTTGATTTTGCACGAATTTTGTGGCCGCAAAAAGTTCTTCGGAAACGGGCGCGACAAAAACGAATTCGAGCTTGCCGACGTCGTAAAGCGCAATCGCCGCCCGATTTTCGGTCAAGCCCGCGAGCGCGGCGAAATCAATCGGAAAGCCCGCCGCTTCATTAAATTCCTGCCACCGGCTGGCAAGCTTCAAGCCGAGATGCCGTTTTGAAATGTCTTTGAAATTTTCGCTCGCCGTGTATTTTTCCTTAAAGTTTGATTCGTTCCAAAGCTTGATAAACGCGGGCAAATCCGAAATCTGCAAATAGACGAGCGCTCCGCGCGGGAAATCTTCAGCCGCCGCAAACGCTTTGCGCTTTGACTGCGAAAAGGCAAAAAAGGCGACGACGGCAACAATCGCCACAATCGAAATCGGGATTTTCAACTTCATAATTTCCTCGTATTTTCCAAATCAACCGTAAAATCGGTCGCTTTTTGGTTTTGCCGGCCGGCGAACTCTTGCAGGCGGTTTATTTTTTTCGCGTCCGGCGCTTGTTTTGCTTTTTCAAATCCGATGGCTTTGGCGTAATCGCCGACTTTTTCCGCCGTCTCGGAAAGCATCTGCAAAACGGCGTCGGATTTTGCCGATTTGTCCGTTTCGACCAACTTGAGCGCCGCTACGGGCTCGTTTAATAAAACGTATGTTTTGACGAGCTCCTGCCGCGCCGCAGTTTCCGAATCTTTTCCGGCGACGAGCGAATTTATAAAAAACCCGGCCGCCGATTCGTTTTCCCCGCGTTTTTCCGACAAAATTCCTTGATAAAACTGCGAGAACGCATCGAATTTCTGGTTCGGAAAGTCCGCGTCTGCGCCCGCATCGCGCAAAAGCATGCGCGCCTGCCAGCGCACCGGGCGCAAAGCGTTTCGATTATTAATGATTTCGCTTAAAAGATTAATCGCGTCCGATTTTTTGTCGTCGGCGACGAGAAGTTTGGCAAGCTCGATTTGGTTTGCCCAGTCAAGCGGGCTGGCGGCGAGCAGCGCACGGCGAAAGTCGATGGCGGCCTGTGGCTCGCGAAACTCGGCGGAAATTTCGGCGGCCAGCCTGAGCGCTTCCGGCGGCGTCAAAGCGCGCGCCGTGCTCGTGCCGGAAAGCTTGGCCGCATCCGCTGCGCGCGCTTTGACGGCGTCCGTCGAAGTAATTTCGGCGAGGGCCGTTTCGCGTTTTGATTCGTCGGCCGCGTCTATCATGAGACGCACGATGCGAAGAGCTTTTTCCGTTTCGCCTTCGAGAAAATAGGCGCGCGCCAGACCGGCGAAATTTGCCGCATCAAACTGTTCGAGCGCGAGCATCCGCGCGAAAAACGCTTCCGAAAATCGACTGGCTTCGGCTGCGCGGTTTTCGTCTTTCAAAATGTGCAGAACTTCGTTAAATCGCTCGAGACTCGGCGGTTTTATTTCCGTCACGGAATCGGAAACTGTAACTCCGACAAATCTTTCGGCCTCCATGCCGTCGAATTTACCCGCGCGAATCTGCAATTTGAAAGCGGCCAGCCGCAGCCATTCGGGACGCGCAAAACGTCCGTTTATGTCCTTTTCAATTTGCGCGATTGTTTTCGCGGCATTGGCGTCGTCATTTTCTTTTTCGGCGATTTCGAGATATTTTCGCTGCCATTCGAGCTTTTCGTTTTTCTGCTCCGGCGTTTTGTAATCGTTTTCCGAATCGTAAACGGATTCGGCGTCGGCCGCCGTCCACACTTTTTCGAGCGTCGATTTATATTCGTAATCGTAGTCGTTCAAAGCGTCGCTGCGCTCGATTAGCAGTTCGTAAAACGCTTTTCGTTCATTTTCGCCAATCAAAGATTCGCCCGTAAGCATCGCGGCGAGCGAAACGTCGCCCGGCCGACGATTCAAAATTTGCCGGAAATACGCCGTTTTTTCGGCTTCGGACGCGAAAGACGCGGCGACGGCGCGAATCAGATTTTGAAAATCTTCCGAGTCTTCGGCGTTACTCTTTTCGAGGAATTTGACGATTGCGGGCGATAAGTTTTCTCTGGCGACGGCGGCCAAATCGTTTTTCTGCAAAATTTGAAAATAAAGCAGAGCACTTTTGAAATCTTCCGCTTCCAGCACGCCCGTCCACATTTCGCCGGCAAAATCCTTTCTGCCGGATTTGAAATAAGCCGCGCCGAGATAAATCCCGGCCGCCGTATTTGTCTCGTCCGTTTCGAGCGCGAGCCGAAAATGTTCGATTGCCGCTTTGAACTCGTTTTTTTCGAGATAAAACTGGCCGAGTTTTTCCTGCTCATTCGAGTTTTGCGGCAGGCGCTCAATCATCGCCGTCAAAAATGCGGCGGGCGACGGCGTTTTATCTTTTCTCTGGTAAAGCCATTCGCCGTATTCGCGGGCGAGCCGAAACCAATCGTCGTTTATCAAAAAACGCTTTTTGTCGGGCGTCTGTTTGACGAGATTGCCGATTGAATCGAGTTCGAGAGCGGCGCAGAAATAACACGCGTCGAAATCTTTCAGCGCGAGCGAAGTTTCCGATTTGCGCGCGAGCTTCCAGGCGGGCGGCTGATTCGCGCTTTCGATGGCCGCGTTGGCCATTTCGCGCTCGCCTTTGCCGAGCAGAAAATTTATCAATTGCAGTTGATAAGCCGAATTTTTTTCGGTCAGAGATTTTAATTCCGCCTGATTTTGGCCGTCTAAAATTTCCAGATAGCGCTTGACGTCTTCGACGGGCGCAGGGCCCGGCTTGTCCGAAACTTTCCAGTAAATCGCGCGCAACGCCTCGAGTTCCTTTTCGCCGTTGCCGACGAGCCGCGCCGTTTCCGCCTTGAGCGAAAGATTTTCGCTTCCGTATTTTTCTAAAACGTCGAAGCTTTTTTGATACGCGCCGCGCTCTCTGTAAAAATTTAATAAATTCGGCAGATAAATTTCCCGTCCGCCTGCTTCGTCCAGTTTTCTGAGCAAAATCTTTTCTTCCAAATCGCCGAAACCCGCGCGCCGGCTCAAATCCTGGACGAGCGAAATCGTCCGGTGCGCGTCCGAAGCAGATTTTTCCAGACGATTTTCAAGATTTTGATGCAGCGCCGCAAGCTCTTCGTCCGTTGCGATTGATTTCGCAATTCCGCCGATTGACTCCAGCATTGCGGCGTCCAAAGTTTCCAGTCGCCTGCGCGCTTCGCCGGCATCGGTCGAGTCGTTTTCATCGGCGATTTCAATCAGTTTTTCGCGCAGAAGCCAGAGCCGCTCGTCGATTTTATCGAGCGGCTCTTCTTCGCGCACGGACTGCACGTAAGCCGAAATGTCGGCCGTTTTCAGCTCGCCTTCGAGCGGATTTTCGAGCAGTTTTTCGAACGCCTCGCGAAAAGCCGCGCGCGCTTTTTCCTTTTCGTTTTGCTTTAATTTCTGCGCTTCGTCAAACGTCCCGCCGGCCATTTTCTTTTCTTCTCCGGCGGGCAGTTTTGCTTTTTCGGCTTCTGCTTCGGCAAGCTTTCCGGCTTTTATCAAAATCTCGATTTTCTTTTTTACATATTGAGGCGCGTCGTTTGAAAGCTCCAGCGCCGTGTCGATGCTTTCGAGCGCCGCGTCGTAATTGTTTCTTTTTGTTTCCGCTTCGGCGAGCGCGACGTACAGCTCTTCCATTTCCGGTTGATTGTCGATTGCCGCGCGGTAACTTTTCGAAGCGTTTTCAAAATCTCCTTTCGCTTCGTAAATTCGCGCCAGAACGACGTTCCAGCGATAATTTTTGAAGGCTTCGGCGGACGTTTTCAAATAATAATCTAAAAGCGTTTGCGCGCCGCCGTATCGATTCGCGTAGGCAATCGCGTTTTCGGTCGATTCCTCGTCTTCAGGTTCGCGGTTGATGATTTCGATATGCTGTTCGATGGCCGAGCGGTAATCTTTTAGCCGCGTAAAAGCGTCAATCATCTCGCCTCTCAAATCGGCGATTTCCGCTTCGAGCTCGCGCGGTTCGGCGTCCGATTTTTTCATCTCGGCGACGGTTTCTCCAAACGCCCGCCGCATCGCTTCGGGCTTGTTCGTTCGCACATAAATTTTGGCGAGCTCGCGGAAAATTTCCGTGTCGGCGTGGTTTTCGTCGTGCAGGCGCGTCAAAATTTGTTCGGCCGAATCGAGCTGGTTCGATTGAATCAAACGCTTGCCGAGCTTTTCGGCGAGCGCCGTTTGATACTGTCCTCTGCTTTTTGAAAGCGCCGACTGCAAAACGTCCGCCGATTCACGTTCAAAGCCCAAACGATAATAAAAATCGGATGTTTCCGCCACGACGCCGTAGTTCGTCGGAAATTTTCGGACGAGCCCGGCCAATTCGATTTTAGCCGAATCGCGGTCGCCTTCGTCTTCAAAAGACTCGGCCAGCTGAAGGCGATAAGAAATCGTTTGGCGCGAGCTCGCCGAAACGTCGGCGAGACGTTTGAGCACGGATTGTTCGCCCGAAACGTTTTCTTCGGATTGACAGAAATTCCGCGCCGCTTCGAGAAATTCCTTATTTTTGCTGCGCCCGATTGCCTGCTTTAAAACATTTTCGCCCTTTTCGTCTAATTTGACTTTGAAAAGAAATTCGGCGTAACCGAGAGCCAGAAAAGCATTGTCGGCGCGTTTTGCGCTTTCGCTCAAAAATGCCGCCTGAATCTCTTTTTCCAAACTGTTTTTTGTCGCTTCGTTCGCCCAGAGATTTGCCAGGCGCTTCTTCGCCTTTTCCTTTTGCTCCTCGTCGCGGTTTGCGCCGAGCGCCTTGACGTATTCTCGAACGGCCTCGGCTTGTTTGTGTTCGGCTTCAAGAATCGCGCCCGCTTCAAAGGCGTAAAGCGTTTCGTCGCGGAATTTGGCGCGCAAAACGCCGATTGTTCGCAGGGCGTCGGCATATTGAAAATAATCCCAGTAGACGGTCGCCGTATCGAGATATGTTTCTTTTGCGCCCGCGCCGGTCGAGACCAATTTTTCCCACTCTTCGCGCGCCTTTCGGTAGTCGCCGAGCTCGGCGTAAATCTCGCCGCTCTGCGTTCTGTTTTCGGCCGAAGACGGCATAAATTCGGCGCTCGCGTGTGAAGCGTCGGACGCTTCCGCCAGAAACTCGCGGTTTTTCTGGCCGAACGAGCGCGTAAAATTTATCAAACGCCCGGAAAACTGCGCTTCGTTCGGGTAGATTCGGTTCAGCTTCCGATACGCTTCGACGGCCGCTTCGTAATTTGAAAGACGAACCGCCGCGTCGGCGCGAAAAAGCTCGTAAATCGCCGTGTCGCCGCCCGATTTGGCCAAAAAAGCGCGCAGTTCGCCTTTTTGCGCCAAATCGTCGAGAAACTCGCGGCGCACATCGGGCAGCTCGAAATAATATTCGGCGGCCAGAGCGCGCCATTCGTCGGCCTGATTTTCCGATTTATAAAAACGCAGAAGTCCTGCAACAAAGACGGGATTATGCGGAAAACGCACGTGCGCCGATTGATAAAGTTTCAGATAAAGCCGCTTTTGAAAATCGGTCGAAGCGCCCTTTCCGTCGACAAACTGCGAAAGATAGCTTTGCGCTTCGATGTCGTTTAATTTTCCGATTAAATCTTCCGAGAGCGCGGCAAATTCTTCGTTTCGATTTTCACGCAAAAAGAAACGGGCGAGTTTGTCCTGCCACGCGCGCGTCTGAAATCTGGCCAGCGCCGCCTGATAGGTCTGCAGCTGCTCGTCAACCAGATTCGTCTGTTCGAGCCACGCCAGACGCTGCTCGTAAAGCCACTGCTCGTCCGCGTATTTGTTTATTTCATTCGAATAAAGCGCGAGAATCTCCGCCGTTTTCTTTTCTCTGGCAAATGATGCGACAAAAGTTTCGAGAACTTCTTCGTAAGTTATTTCGGTGTTTTTTCGCGCCAGGTAATCGCGGAAAACGCTTCTTTTTTCGTCGACGTCATAAACGTTTACCGTCGTCTCTTCCGGCTGCGGAACGTTGATGCCGTCGTTGCGGTCGGGCGCGATTTCCGAAACGTTTGAATCGTCGGAAAAGGCGGGGGAATTCTTTCGCTTAATTTTTCCTTTTTTTCCGAGATAATCCAGCGCTTTTTGATAAATCTCGCGCGCCTTTTCGTTGTTTTTGACGGCGACGAAAGCGTCGGCCAGCTTCATCGCCGCATCTGCGTAATCGCTCGATTTTTCAAATTTGCCGGCAAATTCGTTCAAAGTTTTTTCGGCAATCTCCGTTTCGCCGTCGGCCGTGTAAAGCCTGAAGATGTCGAGATACATCTGCGCCAGTTCGCTGGATGAGGGAAATTCGTTTTTGTATTCTTCAAAAATCCGGTAGGCAGCGGCGCGGTTAAAATATTTGTTCGCTTCGGTTTCCTTTTCTTCGAGCAGCGCGCGCGGGCTCGTGTCGGAAAAAATCAGCGAAAGAATTCCCGTCGCGATGCCCGGTTTTGTGTCGGCTTTCGCCACGTCTTCATAAAATCGTAAATCGCCTTTTGAAAGCGGCAGGCGATTGCTTTGCGCGTCGGAAAACATCTCGAAAAGCTGGTACAGAACTTTCGCGCGCAGCTCGCCGCTTTTCTGAAAATCTTCGCGCAGATAAAGCGTGTAGAGAAAACGCGCCGCCAAATCAGCTTCGCCCTCGCGCAAAAGCAGGCGCGTGACCGTCACCAATTCGTCGGTCGTCCAGTTTTTTTTCGCCTGTTCGAGCTTTAGAACGATTGGCGCAATCGAATCGTTCCCGTAGCTGTAATCATAGTTTTGATAAAGCGCGAGGCGAATCGCCGCGTCGAAATCGGCCGGATTTTTTTTAAATTTCGTCCTGATTTCCGCGCCGTATGCGCGAAGCCGGTCGTGCTCGCTCAAAAAATCGTAAAACTTCTGCGCCTCATCGTCCGTCCAGAACGGATTAAACGCCGACTGATATACGTTTTCGGCTTCCTTCGCGTCGCCCGTTTCAAGCAAAATGTCGACTTCTTTTCCGAGCAGAACGCTGGCGCGCGCCGGAAACTGCGTTTTTGCCTGACGGACGAAACTCAAAGCTTCCGCGTAGTTTTTTTCTTCGACGAGATTGTCTATCAGTGTTTCAAAAATCGTGTAGACATTCGGATTTTCCTTTGCCACCTGCGCGTAAAAATCCGTTTGCAGATATTCTCGTAAATCGTGCATTCGCGCGAGATTAATCAGATTTTCAAACGCCGCGCCGCGTCTCTCGGCATCAATCGAAAAAAGAATTTTTTTAAGAATTTCCGCCTCTTTTTGAAACTCGCCGCGCCGCTCGTAAAACGCTGCCAAAGCGCCGAGCCTCGCCGCATCGATTTCAGCCAGATGAATCAAAATTTTTTCCGCCTCGTCGAATCGCGAAAGCTTTTCGTCGAGCTCGGCCAGCTTTTCGAGAATCTGTAAATTGTCGGGCGCGTTTTCCGCCAGCCGCGCCAGATTTTCTCTCGCCTCGGCCGTCGGCAAAGGCACAATCGCTTCGGCGCCGAAAAATACCTGCCGCGCGAAAAGCGCTTTTTCGATTTCACCGCTTCCGTCTTCGGCAGAAACCTTTTGCGTCGTGTCGTTTAGAAAAACCGCACAAACGATTAGACACAAAAAAACGAAACCGCAGACGAACGCAGGCGAACGCAGATTTGATTTTGTTTTTTTGCGTTCGGTCTTCGGCCTCCGGCTTTTAATTCCGCGTTTCGCGTTCCGCATTCCGCATTTAACGTTTCGTTTCATCTTCCAATTACCTCAATCCGAATTTCTTCAGTCGTTTGATTGTGCGCAAAATCTTCGGCCGAAACGCTCAAAACATATTTGCCGGAAGCCAGCGTTTCGGGAATTTTCAGTTTTCCGACATTCGCTTTTGCTTCGTTCGACCAGCCGAGCCGGACGGGCTTTGCGCCGTAAAACTTGGCGATTAAACGCTCGGTGTCGCTGTCGGCGGAGACTTTCAGCCCGATTTCCTCGCCCGCTTGAAAAATTCGGTTTTCGAGATTGATTTTTACCTTCGGCGCGCGACTGTCGACGACGAACGATTTTTCTTCCTGATAACCGTTGCCGTCTTTATCGGTCAGCAAAAGCCTGCATTTATAAGTTCCGTCCGCCATCCACGCGGGCGCGAGAAAGCGCGTTTCCCAGACGTTTTCGGCTTCCAGAAATTTAAGCGGCAAAGTCTCGCCGAACGGCAGAACGGCGAAAACTTCGCGAATCGATTCATCGGTTTTGACGCGAATTACCGGGTCGCCCGGCTGAATCAGGCGCGGGCGCAAAAGCGCGCGCGGCGCGGCGACGAACGCCGTGTAAGGCGTCACGAATTTATATTTTTCCGAAAGTCGTATAATTTCCGCGATGTAATCTTCGCGCTCGCCGTCGCGATTCATCGACTGCAAAAGCGCGTTGACGCGCGCCTGCGCCCAGACGCGCGGCAGAAAGCCGTGCGTTTCGTCAAATTCGGGCAAAGCGATTTCCCTTGAAAGATTTATCGCGCCCGCGCCCGTCTGCGCCGAAAAATTAATCGTCTGCGCCTGCGGTTTGCGGTAGCGGCCGACAAAGGAAAAATTAGAGCCGAAAAACGAGTTTTCGCCGCTCGGGTAAACGTCGTAAAGATTTGCGCCGTTCGCCGATGCGAGCTTGAGATTGGCGATGTCGTCCGACCCGATTTTTTCGAGAAAAAGCTTGAGCCGGAGAGCGATGTCTTCGGTTTCGCGCGCCGCGTCGAAATAGCCGCGAGTTTTTTCGGTCAGATTTTTCAGCAGATTTTTGTTCGCGTCCGCACCGATGGCAAAAGCAAAAAGTTTTGCCTGTCGGCCGTCGAAAACTTTTTCGATTTCTTTTGTATCGACGGTTTCAAGCGTCGGATTGGCGTCGGAAATCAAAACTATTTGCCGCTCGCCGTTGGAAAATTTGTCCGTTTGTTCGAGCGCCGCCAGCAAGCCTCTTTTCAAATTCGTGCCGCCGCCGAGCGTCGAATTTTTAATCAGCTCGAGCGCTTCTTCGACGTTTTCCGGGGTTGCGCTGACCGGATTTGCGGCCAAAACGTCGGCTTCGTCGTTAAAAATCACTAAATTAAATTCGTCTTCGGGCGCGAGATTATGCAGAAAAACATCAATCGCCTCGACGGCGCGCGTCAATTTGTCGCCGTACATCGAAAGCGACGTATCGAGCAGCAGGACGACTCGCCGCGGCGCGCGCGATTGGTTCGGATTCGGCGCAAAAATCGCGTTCGCCTGAAAAAATCCGTCCCGTTTTACGTCCGCCTTAGCAGGGTCGCGCAAATCGTAAGCGGAAATCCGCTCGGGCGCGCGATAAGCGACGACCGCAAGCGCGTTTTCTCCCGTGTTTATCTGATAATCAAAAGAAAAATCGTCTTTCAATTCGACGTTCGAAGCATGAAATTCGGCGACTAATTCGTTTGGCTCGATTTTCTCAATCTGAAGCGGATAAGCCGGATTTTCGCTTTCGAGTCTCGTAAACTGGAAATCGTTTAAGACGCGGATTTTCAGATTAAATTCGCCAACCGTCTGCGTTTCGCCGAAAACGGGTTTTAGCGGAAACGTAAAATGCGACGTTAGATTTTCGATTGGCAAATCTTCGGTGTATTCCATTTCGAGCCGCTTCGTCGCGTAAGAGTTTACCGGGAAAATCTTCGCCGAAAAGCCTTTCGCGCTTTCGGTTTCATCGGTCGCCTGCAAAATTCCCGGGTCGACTTTCTGCGCTTTGATTGCTTCGTAAATCTGGTTGGCGCGGCGTTTTTCCATCATTACGCCCGGGATTCTCTGGTCTTCGTCCCAGACGGCAAAATCGGAGACGGAAGCGATTTGCGGTAGAGCGAAAACGTATTTGCCTTCGAGCGTCTGCGCCGTGTGATTGTCGAAAATCTGCAAAGTGCTGACGGTTGCGTGCTGGTTGTCAATCAGAATTTCGACATTCATCACGGCGAGCGAGAGAATTTTCGGATTCGGTTTACTGCCCGGAGTCGGGATTAAAACGCCCGACTGCGCCGAGGCAAAATAAAAAGGCAAAAGTAAAAAGGCAAAAGTAAAAAGTAACAGAAAGAAATAAAAATTTTGATTCCTGAATTGTGCCTTTTTACTTTTGCCTTGCGCCTTAAATTTCATTCCGATTCTCCTTCTGCAAAATAATTTTTATCGATTCGCGCGATGCCGCCGGTCGTTCCGAAATAAATGTTTCGGTCGTCGCCGGCGATGCTCGTCACCGTTTCCGAGGGCAAAACGCTCTTTACGTTTTTCCATTGCTGCGTCCGTAAATCCAGAATTTTCACGCCGCTTAAAGTTCCGACGTAAAGCCGCTCGCCGTCGCTGAAAATCGCGTTCGGGTTGACCGTAAATTTACCCGTTTCGCTTTCGAAGTCGCGAATTTCGCCCGAAGGCAAAAGCTCGAAAACTCCGCCGCCGTAAGTTCCTATAAAAAGACGCTCGCGCACGAGACAAAGCGCCGTCACCCAGTTTGTTTTGAGATTTGAATTCGAATCTTTGAACACGCGCGCGACGCGGTTGTTTTGAATTTCGGCCAATCCGCCGAGCGTTCCCGCGTAGAGTTTTTCGCCCGCTTGAAGACTCGCGTAGACGCTGTTGCTGGGTAAATTCTGAACGGTCGAAAGAACGCGGATTTTGCCGTTTTCGCGAAACGCGAGCCCTTTTGCCGTGGCGATGAAGTCGCCGGAAAAATGCGTTATCGCGTTAGTCGGCAAGCCGTCTTTTTTGGTTAGATTCTCGGCCGAAAAATCATTTTTGAAATTGAACAGACCGCTTGAAGTCGCGGCGGAAATCGTCTCGCCCGCTTTTTGCAGAAAATTTATTTCGCGAATGGTTTCCGATTCGATATGACGAATTTTTTTGCCTTCGGCGGAAAAAACGTCGAGGCCGCGCCGAAACGTTCCGGCCCACAAATTGGCCTGCCCGTCAAAAGCGAGAGCCGAAACGAAATTGTCGGTGACGGCGTCATCAGAGGCGGCGCTGAAAGTTTTTATTTTCGCGCCTTTAATCTCGGAAATGCCTTGATTTGACAACAAAAAAAGCTTTTCTTCGATTGACGCCAGACGCGCGTTCTGCAGATTTTCTTTCGCCGAAAATTCTTTGATTGATTCATCGAAAGTAAAAACTTCTCCGCTCGCTTTTGTCAAAAAAAGCTCGTTCCCGCGCGAAATCAGGCTCGAAAGCGAAGGCAAATCGGCAACCGGGCGAAAAGAATTCTCAAGCCGTTCGGCCAGGCCGAAATCGGTTGCGACATAGAGTTTTTTATCTTTTGCGGCAATCCCGACGACGCGATTGGAAGGCAGATTTTCGGCAATCGTAAAATGCGTCCAGACGTTGTTTTCGTAAATCCACAAACCGTCGTTAAAAGTTCCGACATAAAGCGCCGCTCCGTCCTTAAACAAACAATTTATCGCTTTGAGAGCGTTTTTTTCGGCTTTTATTTCGCTGAAACGCTCGCCGTCAAACTCTATCAAACCGCCGTCGAAAGTTCCGATTAAAAGCTTTTCGCCAATTTCGAGAAACGCCGTCACGGCCTGTGTTTTTCGCTCCGTCCAAACGTAGTTCTCAAATTTTTCGCCGTCGAAAGTTACCAGATTTTTTGTCCGCGTCCCGATAAAAAGCTTCCCCCTGAAGACCGCCAGACACGTCAAATCGCTTTCCGGTAAACCGTCTAAAACGGTGAAATGTTTTAAGATTTTCCCTTCGCCGGAAAACTGCACAAGCCCGCCGCTCGTCGCCGCAAAATACGAATCTTTAAAGCGCGCAAAATCGCGCGTGTCGCCGGCATTTTGCTGAATTTGAACGTTTTTGGTGAGGTGAGGCATGAGGAACTTTTTCTCAAAAGTTACGCTGTTTTGTTCTATCAGGCGGGCGCGTTCTTCGGCAAGCGTCGTTTGGGCGGACTTTTTTATTTGCAAAATCTGAAAAATCGCGGCGCACGAAACGAGCAGGAACGCGCCGACGATTATTTTTTTTCTAAAAGATAGCCGCATAATCTAAAAATTATTTTCGGCGATTTAAGAAAAGATTTTAACGGGCTAACCAACAAGCGAAAGGCGGGATAGTGCGGGCGTTTGAGTGTGGATTTCCACACACTCGGAAAGATTATTTTTTGCGAAGCGAAAATCGCGTGCCGCCGTCGGCAATCATCTGCCAGAGGATTTCGGCTTCGATAAGCGCGGCGCGCGATTTGATATTGGCGATACCGCGACCTTTCGGCGCATCGCCCGTCGGAGTAAAAAATGTTCCGTCGTCCTCGATGCTCAGAACGAATTCGTTTTCGACGGACGTTTCGATTTTCATCTCGACGCGCTTTGCGTCCGAATGCCTTTTGATATTCGTCAAAACTTCCTGCGCGATGCGGTAAATCTGCATCTGCACGTTCGGCGAAAATTTGAGAGCGTCTTCAAAATCGGCGGCGTAAAATTTATAATTTTCAATCGTCTCGCCGAGCAGAAATTCGAGCGCGGCGACGAGCCCGACGTTTTCCAGTACCGAAGGACTCAAATCCTCGCAGATGCGCCGGATTTCGGTCGAAACTGATTCGATTTCCGCGCGAAATTCGCCGGTTTCCGCCGGCAGCTTGTCGGACATGAGCATCAAATTTCGCAAATCGGCAAGCGTCTGGTCGTGCAAATCGCGCGCGATTCGCTTCCGCTCGCGCTCGGCCTCGTTGGCCAAATCGAAACGCGCGGCGGCCAGCTCCCGGTTTCTCTCGGCGATGCGTCGGCGCTCGATTATCGCCCAGACGAGCGCGATTAAAGCGATGACGAGCAGAACGCCGAGCGCGGCGGCCGTCCGCGGAAAGGGCGCGCGGGCGACGGAAAATTTAATCTCTAAAGGCTCGGAAGCGAGCAAATCCTTGTCAAAAGCCTGAACTTCGATGCTGTATTCGCCCGCCGCTAAATTTTCCGGCGTAAACTGCGCGCTGCCGGACAATTTTTTTTCGAGAATCTCGCCCGCCGCATTTTTGAGCAGAAAGCCGTAGTCAAACTGTTCGGGAAAAGTGCGGCTGCTGAGGCCCGCAACTTCGATTAACAGCGAGTTTTGCGGATATTCGAGGTTTATCGTCGAGTTTATTTCCTCGCTGCTGTGGAGACGCTGGCTCAAAACGCGGACGGCGATAATTTTCGGCGCGATTCTTTGCGGCGAGTAATTGACCAGACCGCGATTCGTCCCGATTAAAATGTGGTTTTCAACCGGCAGAAGCGCGAAAATCTGTTCGGACGGCAAGCCCTGCTCGACGTTCAAACCGGAAATCAGCCAGCCGAATTTTTCGTCAAACCGACAGTGGAAAAGTCCGTTTTTCAAGGTCGCCGCCCAAACGGCGTCGCCGATAAAGGCAAAATCGCGCACGTCTTCGTTCGGAATGATGTTTTCCAATTCGCCGTTTCGATAGCGAAAAAGCCCGCGCTCGCCGGAAAACCACAAATTATTTTCGGCGTCTTTCGCTATTTTCCGAAGCGGCGCGCCGCGCAGAGGCTCGAGCGATTTTTCCTGCCCGCTTTCCTTGCCGTCAAACGCGAAAACGCCCTCGTTCGCCGTTCCAATCCAGAGCCGCTCGCCGTCTGAAAAAAGCGCGGTCGGCGAATTTGTCCCGGGAAGCTGCACCTGATTTTCGATTTGCAAAACGCCGCGCCCGAACACTGCCGCGTAAGTGCGGCCGCGAAAATCGGCGACGGCGCGCACGTCGCCTTTCAGCATTTCTTTGCCGTCAAACCCGAAAAGACCGCCGGGCGTCCCGATTAAAAGCTGTTTTGCCGAATCTTCAGCGACGGCGTAAATCGTTTTCGCCGAAAAATGCTCGGTTTCTAGCCATGCGTCGTCGGCAAGCGTAAATAATCCGCGATTCGTGCCCGCTAAAATCCGTTTGTCGCCCGTTTGGAAAAGAGTGCGTACAAAATTGCTGTTGCCGTCTTCGGAAAGCGCCTGATTAAACGGGCTTGAGGCGTCGAAACGGCAAACGCCGCGATTTGTGCCAATCCAGACGACGCCCTCGCGGTCGGTAAAAAGCGCGTAAATCGTGTTTGAGCGCAGGCCGCCCGCGGTATTTTCAAACGTAAAGTGCGCCAGCTGGCGCGCGCCGCCGAAGCGAAACAAACCGTTTTCTTCCGTTCCGGCCCAAACGCCAGCGTCGTCGGGTTCGACGGCTAGCACGTTGCCCAGATTTTCGCCTACTTTGACGGGACGCGCCACGTCGTTGAGCGAAAAAAATCCGCTTTCCGCGCCGCTCGAATCCGCGCCGAGCCACGCGTTTCCGTTTTTATCGCGGGCGAGCGCATTGACAAAAAACGGGCGCGGGCGGCTGTAGGTTTCAAACGTTTGATTGTTTTCGACGATTAAAATGCTGCGGCTTCTCGTGCCGGCGATGATTTTGCCGCCGATTTGAGCGAGACTCGTGATTTTCAAAGGCTGGCCGTCGCTTCCGAGCAAAGTTTCGGGCGGGACGCGCTCGGCGGCGAAAACATTTGTTTTTTCATCGCGCGTGACGGCGAAAATCGTGCCTTCGCCGGTTGCCAGCCAGATTTTATCGGAAATAAGAATCGCCGTAATCGAGAAGTTTGCGGTTTCTTCGACGAGCCGAAACTTTCCGCCGTCAAATAAAAACGCGCCTTTTTCCGAGCCGACCCAGAGCGCGCCGCCCGCGTCCGTCTTAAGCGCCAAAACTTTGCCGGTGTCGCCGACGGTCGCGATGCGCCGCCCGTCGAATTGTGCCAGGCCGTTGTCCGTGCCAAACCATAAAACGCCGTCGGGAGTCTGCGCGATGGCGCGCACCGTGTCCGAAGGCAACCCGTTAAAAAGCGTCACCGCGCCCCATTGATGAAAATTTTGCGGCTGCGGAATTTCCTGAGATGCGGCGGGAAATACGAGAAAGAGAAGCCATACAAAATTAACTGCAACCCGCAAAAAAATTTTGAAAATTTCTGCTTTCATTTATAAAGTGGTGCTGACATTTTATAAATCAAAATGTCGAAACGGCCGCGGCTAATTCTTGTTTTTCTCTTTTTCTTCCGCAAAACGGCGGCGGTCGCGCGCAATCCATCCGGCAAGTTCGGCTTCGGCTTTTTCGAGCTCGTCCGAATTGATAAGCCCGCGTTTTAAGGCTTCGCCGAAGGCTCTCGTTCGCGGGTTAAAGGCGAGTTTATCGTAAGCTTCGCCGGTCGTTCCCGAAGAGCTTTCCGGAAAAAGTTTTTCGTAGAGCGTGGCGAGACGGCTTTCGACGCCGCGCAGGCTCAGGCTGCATTTGCGCGCGATTGCCCAGTTTGAAAGTCCGAGCGCGAGACAGCGCAGTGCTTCGGCTTCAAACTCGGTCAACAGCGGGCGTTTGAACGAATCCTTAAACGCCGGGTCAATCATATCCGCGCCGTCTTCGAGAACGGCGGCGACAAAACGCAGAAAGCGCGATTCGGGATTGTTTTTGTGAATAAAACCGTAGGTCGGCTGCGGCTCGATTGAACGGACGATTTTGCGGATTTCGTTAATATAAATTTCGTGCGGAAACTGCGTCCAGAAAATAATTCGCGCCTGCGGAAATTCGCGCCAGATGGCTCGCGCCGCTTTGACGCCGGACGTGTGCGGCATCTGGATATCGAAAATACAGAGCGTCGGGCGATGTTCGAGCGCGAGTCGAATCGCCGCTTCGCCGTCGTCGGCGACGATGACCGGACTTGCCGCCGAAAATTCGCGCGTCAGCAGCTCTGTTAAATAATGACGCTGAGCGTTATTGTCTTCGGCGATTAATATTGACATAAACAGCAAAAAACGATTGGCGTTTTTATCTTATCCTTAAAAAGCATTTTCGGACGGACTTTCAAACAAAATTCGCCAGCGCCGCAATCAGTTCCGACGGCTCAAACGGTTTCGGCACATACATTTGAAAGCCGCTCGACAAAACCTGCGTGCGCTCTCTGATGCCGACGTAAGCCGTCAGCGCGATGGCCGGAATCGCACCGCCGCGCTCGATTGGCAGGGCGCGTAATTTTTTTATAAACGAGTAGCCGTCCTCTTCCGGCATCGCTATGTCGGAGATAATCACGTCGGGCGGCCATTGCTTGATAATTTCGAGCGCAGCGGCGGCCGAAAGTTCGGCCTTTACCTCGGCGCCGCTTTGCCGGAGGGCGACGCTGAGCATTTCAAGCGTATCCGTTTCGTCGTCGACCAAAAGCACGCGCAGACCTTTTATCTTGCCGTCGGAAACGATTGGCGCGGCATTTTCGCCGTTTGAAACGGTCGTCGTTTTTCCGTTATCCGGCTTTGTCGCCTCGCCCGCAACGGATTCCGACAAAGGCAGGCAAACGGTGAACGTCGAGCCTTTGTCTTCGCCCTCGCTGCTGACCTCGACGCTGCCACCGTGAAGCTCGACGATATGCCGAACGATTGCCAGACCGAGTCCCAAACCGCCGTGTTTTCTGGTGCTTGAGCCGTCGGCCTGACGAAAACGCTCAAAGACAAACGGCAGAAATTCGGGATTGATTCCCTTTCCCGTATCGGAAACGATGATTTTCGTCTGCGTCCCGTCGCTCGCCAGTTCAATCACGACGCTTCCCTGTTCGGGCGTAAATTTTATCGCGTTTGAAAGCAGATTCCAGATGACCTGCTGCAAACGGTTCGGGTCGGCGAGAGCTTTTCGCGGCTCGAAATCGAGATGCATATGCAGGCGTATGTTTTTGGCTTCGATGGCCGGGCGGAGCGACTCGACCGCCGTCTGAATAACCGGCGCGAGCAAAACCGGCTGTGGTTCGAGCCTTATTTTGCCCGTGATAATCCGCGAAACGTCGAGAATATCTTCGATGAGCTGCGCCTGCGATTTGGCGTTGCGATAAATCGTTTCAATCGCGCCCGGCATATCCTGCGGCCGAATTTTGTTGGCCATCATCATCTGCGACCAGCCTAAGATAGCGTTGAGCGGCGTCCGAATCTCGTGCGAAACGGTCGCCAGAAACTCGTCTTTGAGACGGCTCGCTTCTTCGGCCTGTTGGCGCGCAATCTGCTCGCGCCGCAGAAGCTCTTCGCGCTCCTGTTCGGCGCGCTTGCGCTCGTTGATATTCTGCGTAATGCCGACAAAGCGCGGCTGCCGGTCGCCGGTCAGGTCTTCGACGACCAGACCCTGACCGCGCAGCCAGATAAGCTCGCCCGTCTCCGGGTTGACCAGCCGAAACTCCGATTCGTAGGGTTCGCGATTTTCTATCGCCCGCCGAATATTTTGCGCCAGCATTTCGCGGTCTTCCGCGTAAACAAAATCGTTAATTGTTCCTTTATAATCGCTCGGCAGAGAAAAACCGATAACCAGCTCGATATTTTTCGACCATACGACCTGCCCGGTCGCCGGATTCATCTCCCAGGAATAAATCTTCGCCGCGTCCATCGCCATCTGCAGACGCTCGCGATTTTGTCTGAGACTCTCTTCGACGACTTTACGTTTGTGAATGTCTTCGGTCGTTCCGTACCAGCGAATTATTTCATCGTTTCCGTTCCGGCGCGGAAGCGCGAGCGAGCGCATCCAGCGAAACGAGCCGTCGGCGAGCCGTATCCGATGCTCGATGTCGTAAGGCTCGCCCGTTTTTATCGAATGCGTCCAGGCGATGAGCATTTTTTCTCGGTCGTCCGGGTGCGGAACTTGCGCCCAGCCCGCGCCGAGCGCTTCTTCGCGTTTGAGGCCGGTCATTTCGAGCCACCTGTCGCTGAAGCTTTCGATGCTGCCTTCGGCGTTCGCCGTCCAGGGAATTTGCGGGTTCAGCTCGACCGTGTAGCGCAGATTTTCTTCCGATTCGCGGAGACGGTTTTCGGCCAGTTTGCGCTCGGTGATGTTATTAAAAAAGATGGCGACTTTTCGGCTCGGCTCGTCGCCGATGCGAAAAGCGTAAACCTCGAACCAGCGATTATTCATCGCGTTGGAAGTATCGACAAAATGAACCGGCTCGCCGGTGAGCGCGATTTGGCCGTACATTTTCACCCATTTGTCTTCGAGATTCGGGACGAGCTGGCGCGCCGTTTTTTCGGCTAAAGCTTGATTTTTCGGGATTCCGGTCATTTTTTCAAAAACCGGATTGACTTCCAGAAAGCGATAGTCGGACGGGTTTTGCGCGTCGTCGAAAATCACTTCGCAGACGCAAAATCCCTGGTCAATCGAATTGAACAAAAGGCGATAGCGTTCTTCCGATTCGCGCAGTTTTTCCACGGCTTTTTTGCGCTGGGTGATGTCCTGAATGACGGTCAGCGCAAACGATTCGCCGCCGATTTCGATGTGCTCGGCTGAAAGCAAGCCGACGATGATGCCCTTTTGCGTGTGAAAAAGATATTCGGCGTTGCGAATCTGTCCGACCTGACGGACAATTTCCATCTCTTCCTCGCGCTCGTTCGATTTCGCCCACAAACCGAGCTCGAGAGTCGTTTTTCCAATCGCCTCCTCGCGCGAAAATCCGGTTACTTCGACAAAAGTTTCGTTGACTTCGAGCAGTTTTCCGGTGGCGAGCGACGAAATCGTCAGAACGAGCGGGCTCGCATTAAACGCCTTGGAAAAGCGCGCTTCGGATTCGCGCAGAAGCGCATCCGCCTTTTTGCTTTCGGTAACGTCCTGAATGAGCGCGCAGAAACCTTTGACTCGACCCGCGGCATCGATGTCGGGAATATAATTGACGTGAATTATCTTTTCGCCGCCCGGATAAGGCATCGTCTGCTCAAAATCGAAATGCTCGCCGGACAAAGCTTTTTCCATTTTCGGCAGCACCGCCGCATAAGCATCTTCGCCGATAATCTCCCTGACGTGCCGCCCGATAATTTCTTCCTGAGACAACTCGAACCAATCGGTATAGCGACGATTGACAAAGCGATAACGATACTCGGCGTCAACATAGGAAATCAGCGCGGGAATGGTGTTTGTAATAAGCTGCAGTTGTTTTTCGCTTTCCAGAATTGCCGCTTCGGCTTGTCTGAGGTCGGAGATGTCGCGCGCGATTTTTGACGCGCCGATAATTTTTCCGTCAGTGTTTATTATCGGCGAAACGGTGAGCGAGATATCGACCAGCGAGCCGTCTTTTCTGACGCGCAGAGTTTCGTAATGCTCGACGCGCTCGCCCGCTCTGATGCGGCGAAGAATTTCCGGCTCTTCGTTTTCCTGGCCGGTCGGAATCAAAATCGAGACGGACTTTCCGATTACTTCTTCGGCGCGGTAGCCGAAAATGCGCTCCGCGCCATTGTTCCAGCTTGTAATAACGCCTTCGAGCGTTTTACTGATAATGGCGTCGTCGGCCGAATCAATCAGCGCCGCCAGCCAGAAACGCGCGGTTTCATCGGACGAAACTGCCGTTTGAATCTTTTCCTGTGTCATAAAAGACTAATTTAGAGATAAATTTTCACGAACCGAAAATAGTATAGCAGTTAAAGATTTTTGGACAAATATGATTTAAATGCGAGAAAGATGAAAATAAATTCTGGCCGCGAATCGCAAAAATCGCACAAATATTAATTGATTTTTTATTCGTCTTATCCGTGACTAAAATCTTCCGTGCGGTTATTTTTTCAGCAGAATCGTGACGGCAAAGCCCTTCGGCGAGAGATTTTCGGCGTAAACTTTGCCGCCGCAGGCTTCGACGCAGGTTTTGACGATGGCCAGGCCGAGACCGGTTCCGCCGGTCTGCCGCGAGCGGTCGGATTCTATCCGGTAAAACGGGTCGAAAAGTTTTTCGATGGCCGCATCGGGAACGCCCGCGCCGCTGTCGGCGACCGTTATTTTCACTTGATTACTAACCGTGTTTTCCGCCGAAATCGTAATCATTCCGGCGTGTCCGGCATAGCGGGCGGCGTTGCGAACGACGTTGGCGAGCGCGCGTGAGAGCAGTTCAAATTGCGCGAGAACGAATATATTTTCGTCGATTTCGATTTTAACGTCCGCTTTTTCCGCTACCGTTTCGCGCCCGACTACGCGCTCGGCGAGCCGTCGCAGATTAATTTTTTCGAGCGCGACTTCGGTCGCCTTAATTCCCGCTTTTGAATAGCTTAGGAGCTCGCCGACGAGCTTCGACATCAACTGCACTTCTTCTTTTACGTCTTCGACGTAAGCGAGATTCGTGTCATCGACGCGTTCTTCGAGAATGCCGAGCGCAAACTGCATTCGCGCGAGCGGCGAGTTTAATTCGTGCGAAATATCGCCGAGGAAACGCTTTTGTCCGGTGACGAAACCGGAAAGACGTTTCGCCAGATGATTGACGGCTTCGCCGAGACGGCCGAGCTCGTCCGTGCGTTTTTCGCTGACGCGCACCTCAAACTCCTCTTCGGCGATTTGTTCGGTCGCCTTCGTCATCTGACCGATGGTTCTGGTGATGTTGCGCACGAACGGAAACCAGAAAACGGTCGAAAAAACCATAATCACGCCGGCCAGAATGATAAACGGCATCGGGTCGAAAAAAAGCCCGCCGCCGGTATAGGAATCTGACGCGGCGAGAACGCGCGCGCGAATCGCCTGCGCGCTGTTCGGCTCGACCGTCATGATTCTTCCGACAAACCAGTAAAGCGAAGGATTCGCGGTTTTCAGATAAACCGAAAGCGGCGGGCCGTTCGGCGGCAGCTTCGGCGGCGCGTCCGCCGGCGGAGGCGGCGGATTTTGCAAATCAATTGAAAGCTGCGGTTCAGGTCGCGCAATTTCGCTGTAAACTTCCGCCGGAAGAGCGGTTTCGCGGCCGCCGAGCTGCTGTCCTTTGTTGTCGAACAAAAAGAATTCGACATTGTACTGGTCGGAATATTTTTTTAAAATCACGTCGCGTTCCGCGCGCGTTTTCCCGCTCGTTTCGCTCTCAAGCTGGCGCGTGACGGCTTCGATGCGATTTGACGAACGAAAAAACGAAGACGAACGCGAATCGAAACGGAAATTAAAAATAAGCAGCAGAATCGCGCCGAGAACGAGCACGTTCAGAAAAAACCAGAGCATTATCTTGCTGAAAAGCGAAAAGCGAACGCCGAGCATTTTTAATCTTCGACCTCCGGCGTGAGCATATAGCCGACCGAGCGAATCGTTTTGATATAACGCGGATTTTTCGGGTCGTCGCCGAGCTTGCGGCGCAAAATAGAGATGTGAACATCGACCGAGCGGTCAAAAACGTCGTATTCGCGACCGGCGATTTCGTCCAAAAGCTTATCGCGGTCGAGCACGCGCCCGGCTGAGCGCGCCAGGCAAAGCAGCAAGTCGAACTCGAGCGCGGTCAGGTTAATCAATTCTCCGTTTTGCGTGACTTCGCGCGTCGCCGAGTTGATGGAAATATCGTTGACGATTATCTCGTCCGCCACGTCTTTCGTCTGCATCTCGGTAATCTGCGAGCGGCGCGTGACGGCGCGCAGACGCGCCAGAAGCTCGCGCGTCGAAAAAGTTTTCGGCAGATAATCGTCCGCGCCGACTTCGAGCCCGACGATTCGGTCGGATTCGTCGCCGAGCGCCGTCAGCATCAAAACCGGAATGTTTGAAAAAGTCCGAAGCTGCCGGAGAACCGAAATTCCGTCGATTCCGGGCAGCATCAAATCGAGAATGACGGCGCGAAAATCCGTCTGCCTGATTCGTTCAAGCCCTTCCGTTCCGGTATGAACCGCTTCGATGTTAAAGCCGAACGGCGCGAGGTAATCTTTGACCAGACGGCAAAGCTTGACGTCGTCGTCAATCATCAGAATCGGCTGGCTCGTTTCGGTTTCAAATGAATTTCTCATACAATTTCGAATTTTAGTTTAACCGAAAAAAGCGCGTCCGCAAGCGGCTTTACAAACTCTTAACAATTTTCCCTTTATTCCACATAAAATCTTTACAATCGCGGCTTAAACTCAAAATTACAAAAAAAGCGCGCCGCGCCGAAATTTAATAATCGAAGGAAAAATTTTTATGAAAAACCATGTCAAACTTCTTATTCCGGTAATTGTAGCCATCTTGATTGGCTCGCTCACCTTTGCCTTTGCGCAAAAACGTGACGAAGCCAACAAACCGTTTCCGAAAGGCGAAAGAAACATGCCGCCGCCGCCGACTGGGCCGAATCCGCGAATGCTCGAAGAACTAAACCTGACCGACCAGCAGAAAGAACAGGTTCGGGCGTTGGCGGATAAGGCGCGCACCGATTCCGAGCAGTATTTCGAAGAATTAAAAACAACCGACGCGCAGCTCAGAAATCTGGTCGAGAGCGGAAATTTCTCGGAAGAAAAAGCGCGCCAGATTTTGAGCACCAAAGCACAGGTCTCGACCGAGATGGAAATTATACGCCTGCGCACCGACGCGGCGATTTTCAATCTCCTGACCGACGAACAAAAGACGCAGTTTGCTGAATTGAAGCAGAAACGTACGCAAGTCCCTCCGGGCGGCGACTTTCGACCGAATAAACAGTAAGCGTCTTTTCGAAACGAGTGAAACGGTTATGGGTTGCCGTTTCACTCGTTTTCTAAATTTGATTTTTTGAAAAATAAACAGCGTTTTTGTATTTATTTAGCCGGTTCTGATGACTTATAATAAAAGCCCCCTTTTATTTTAGAGATGATTGGCAATCGCGGCTCGTAAAAGTGCGATTGCTTTTTTTATTTTCGGGCGAACCTGCGCTTTTGCCCAAGGGAGAAAAATAATGGAAGAAAATAGATTGATTACCCGCCGCGACGTTTTGGCGAAAAGCCTGCGCGTCGGTTTCGGATTTGGTCTGGGCGCGCTCGCTTTAGGCTCGCTCGGCGATTTAAGCCCTTTGAGCAGCAAGGCGGCCAACAATTTAACGGCGGACGATTTGAGCTACGCCGCGACCGAGCCGTGCGTTTTGACCTGCGCCGCGACTTTGGGGCCTTGTTATTATAATACGGGACTTGTCCGGCGCGATATCACCGAAGCTTCGGCCGGAAAAGTCGGAATGCCGACGCGTCTCGCGTTTCGCATCGTCAACGCCGACACGTGCGAGCCGATTCCGAACGCTTCGATTGACATCTGGCACACCGACAATAACGGCATCTATTCCGCGCCAATCAGCACGTTCTGCAATGGCACCGACCCGACGGTTCAAACTCAGCGTTTCGGCCGCGGCATTCAGACGAGCGACGCCAGCGGCTGGGCCTATTTCGATTCGTTTTATCCGGGCTGGTATTCATCGCGCGTGACGCATATTCACGCGACTATCCGAATCGGGACGACGGCCATCGTGACGACGCAGTTTTTCTTCGCCGATAAAGTCAGCGAATTTATCTACCGCAGTCATCCGAATTATTCGCACCGGCCGAATCGTGATACGACCAACACGACCGACAACGTCATTGGCGGAAATATCTCGCGCGCGCTGCCGTATCTTTTCAGCACGCGGCTCGTCAACAACAAATATTTGCAGGCGGTCAAAACCATCGGCATCCGCACGACGCCGACGGCGTGCAACGCGTAAAGGGAGGAAACCAAAAATGAAAAATAAGACATTTATCAAATTTGCGTTCGCTTTATCGGCGGTATTTGTTTTGGCGGCATCGTCATTTGCGCAGGTAAAACTGAGGAACGCGCTCGATTACGACGGCGACCAGAAAGCGGACGTCGGCGTTTTTCGCAACGGCGACAGCACCTGGTATATCAATAAAAGCGCCGGCGGAAGCGCGTTTCGGCAGTTCGGAATTTCCGACTAAGATATGCTGACGCCCGGCGATTACGACGGCGACAACATCGGCGACATCGCCGTCTGGCGCTACACCGACCGCGTCTGGTATCGCTTGAACAGCCAGACCAGCACTTATACGGCCGTTCAGTTCGGCGCAAACGGCGACGAGCCCGTCCAGCGCGATTACGACGGCGACGGAAAAACCGACATCGCCGTTATTCGCCGGACAGCCGGAAGCGGCGGCGCGATAACCTGGTGGATTTCAAAAAGCACCGGCGGCGTGACGGCTTATCAATTCGGAATCAATACGGATTTTGCCGCGCCGGGCGATTATGACGGAGACGGAAAATTCGACATCGCCGTTTACCGGCCGGGCGCAAGCGCTTCGGCTCAGTCGTATTTCTACGTCAACCGCAGCACGGACGGCGGATTTACGGTCGCGCCGTGGGGCGTCGGCGGCGATTGGGTCGTTCCCGGCGATTACGACGGCGACGCGAAAACTGATTTTGCCGTCGCGCGCCGGAGCACGTCGACGAGCGGCGCAGTCAATTGGTATATCCAGCGAAGCTCGGACAACAGCCTGATTGCCGTTCCGTTCGGCATTACCGAATCCGATACGCCCGTCCAAAACGATTACGACGGCGACGCCAAAACCGACATCGCTGTCTGGCGCGAATCGGACGGCAATTTTTATATCCTGAAAACCACCGGAAACGGCGAAACGACGTTCGTCAACTGGGGCTTTTCAACCGACCAGCCGATTGCCGCTTACGACGTTCATTAAATAGTGAAAAACTAAAAGTGAAAAGTGAAAAGTGAAGGAAAATTTATTTCTTCAACTTTTCACTTTTCACTTTTTACTTTTTACTTCTTACTTTCCCGCGTTGCTCCATGTCGCGACAACCGTTTCCAATTCCTTGTCCGAAGTGTTTTCCAGCTTTAGTTTCCAAGTTCCCGCCGTTATTCCCTTTTCGACAAAAATAGAGCGAAACCAATTATTTGCTTCGGGCGATTTCGCCAAGTTTTTGCCGACCATTACGCCCTTATCGTTAAAAAGCGTCGCGGAAATCTGCGCGTCGGCCATAAACGTCAGCCCGAAATTGGCGGCCTGCTCGACGGGAATTTCGATTTCAACAGACTGCTTCGCCGCGAGTTTGACAGATTTTGCAAAATCCGGACGCAACCGGTCAGAACTGTCTACGGTAGCGGATGGATTTTCCGTTGATAATGCCGTATTTTCACCGACAATTGACCCGCCCGCTACCGCAGACGGTTCTGACCTGTAAGCCGCATTGACGAAAAACGCGTTGTTCAAACTTCTGTTTTCGCCGGTCTGATTCGGAATTTGCGGCATCTCGGGATTGTGGTCGCCGTGCGGCCCGACGGCCAGATGCGGTTTGACGAAATCCGAAAAGGCTTTTGTTCCGGTCAGTTCCGTGTGCAGACTTTTCGTCTGGGCGTTGTCACTGATGTTCCAAAGTGCTGAAGGAACCGAAACAAATCCGTCGTTCCACTCGATTTGTTTGCACATCGTCGGCAGCGGATTGCCCGCCAGCGACGAAAATTTGACGCCTTTGCGGTTGAAATTCGTCTTGTTGAAAGCGGCAACCGTGTCCTGCCGCATTTCGCGCATGACCTTCGGGCTTTTGCCCGTCATTTCAAATGCGAAATCCATCACATCGGCGCAGGGTGAGCCCGTATTCGGCGTGCCGAGCATGACGAGATGCGCGATTTGCGGCCGGCCGTCGTCATATGCGGGCGGCATCATCTGGCTGATGTAATAACGCGAAATCAAACCGCCGATTGAATGCGCGACGACATCGACGTGCCATGCGTTGCGGTCTTCCTGCGCGTATTTGATGTAGCTTTTCAGCGCTTCGGCGTTTTGCGCGGTCGAATTCGTTTCTTCCGGCGACAGAAAATCCCGGCCGGTATTGATAATGCCTTTGTTGGTTACTTCGCCGACCGGAAACGCTTTCCAATCGTAAGAATGCGAGGTCGTAAAAATATTCTGCCACATTTCCCAAACTTTCCAGCTGCTCCAGAGTCCGTGAACGAGGACGACGGGCTTCGGCGCGACTTTCAGATTTTTTGTCATCTCGTCGGCCTTTTTGTAATCTTCCCAGACTTCGGCTTTGATGCGCTGAACGAGGCGCGGGCGGCCGTCGTCGTACCAGGCGTAGCCCGACGAATCCCAGAGCATCTCGACTTCGCGCTCCTCGCCCGGTTCGAGGCGGACGGAAAACGTTTCGTCCTTGAGCGGCATGTCGGGTTTTGCGCCGTCCCATTTGTCGCCTTTATAAGTTTCTTTGAGATAAATCTCGGCGAATTTGGCCTCGCCCGAAGCGTTTAAAACTTTCGCCTTGATTTTTACCAAGTTTCCGTCAATCGTTCCGGTCTGCTCGGTGATTTCCTGCCAGTCGTTCCAGTTCGGAAACTTCATATGTTCGAATTTCAAATCGGTGATGCGAAGCGGCGCGCCGCATTTCTGCAGATTCCAAGTAATCGTTTCGGTGACGTTCTGCCACGTCGTCGAATAGCTTCCCGAAAGCCGGTTCGCGTCTTCCGGATTGATGCGGTGCGTGCCGTCCGAAGTTAAAGAATTTCCGTCAATCGAAGTTTCGGTCGGCGGTAAATTAAGAGATTTTCCTTCTTTGGCGGTGCATTGGCCGCTGAAAGCCGAAGTCTGCGAGCCGGTCACTTTGCCTGTTATCTGCGGCAGGCCGACGCTGACGGTATATGTTCCGTCCGAATTGACGCCGACGTTGACGTTTGCTTCGAGGCCGTTTGCGGTGCCGGTCGTTTCGGTTTTGGACGTCGAAGTTCCGGTCATCGTCTGCCAAGATTTCCCTCGGTCACACGAGTTTTTTTCGGTCGCGACGACGGTTTCGGTCGAAGTCATCGAGTGATTAATCGTCGCGCGCCCAACGCTTGAGCCGTTTTTTTCGGGCGCTTCGATGACGGCGATTTGCGCCTTGTAATCGTATTTCATCTCAAAGCTCGTCTTGTCTTCGCCGCGCCCCGAAACGCGCTCGACGGTTTTATTATTGGTCATCGACTGCGTTCTGGTGTAGGTAATCGTCCCCGTCCAGGAGCCCGAGCATTTGGCAAGGCTCGCGGGCTGCGTCGTCTTTTTCTGGGCAAAAACAGGCGTCGCGCCGTAAATAATTGTGAAAAGCAGAAACAGGCTGTAAGCTTTTCTAAAAAAAACTGTGGATTTAATCATCGATTTTACGCTTCCTTTGTAGAATTGTCTTCCAATTCTAACGCGGGAAACGAATGGATTTGGTATCAAACAAAAATTTAATGTCGCCAAAGGCGACGGGGTGAAAATTCCTGATAATCTCCAAATTTACAGCGACAACTTTTCGGCCGCGAAATTCATCCATAAAATTGCTAAAAACTATTAAATTCTCTATACTTTAGTTTGAAAAACTCGTAAAATTCGAAAGTTAGTATTTTCCCGAAAACGGCTTGCGATTGGTTTCTTCCCCAATTTCAAATTCCGCTTCGACTTATCCAAAAAATAGATGCCCGATAATCGTTGGCAGCAAATTGAAGAAATTTTTCAATCGGCACTCGACCTCGCGCCTGCCGAGCGTTTGCGCTTTGTCGCCGAAAGCTCGGCCGGAGACGTGCAGCTGCGGGAAGAAGTCGAAAAACTGCTGGCCAACTACGAGTCCGCCGAAAGCTTTATCGAATCGCCCGTCTGGACGGAAAATCCGTTTTTGAATTCGGCCGCCCGCCGAGACATCAAAGAATCGCTCGACAAAAAAATCAGCGAAAATGGCGACAGCTCGTTTATCGGCCGTAGAATCGGCGTTTTCGAGTTAAAACAGGAACTCGGGCGCGGCGGAATGGGCGCGGTTTTTCTCGCCGAACGCGCCGACGGCGAATTTGACCAGAAAGTCGCCATCAAGCTCATCAAGCGCGGCATGGACACGGATTTTATCGTCCGCCGATTTCGCCACGAGCGGCAGATTTTGGCGACGCTCGACCATCCGAACGTCGCGCGCCTGCTCGACGGCGGCACGACCGACGAAGGCACGCCGTATTTCGTGATGGAATACATCGAGGGCGAGCCGCTTCATTTTTACTGCGACAAAAATAAATTAAATACGCGCGAGCGTCTCAGGATTTTTAATCAGGTTTGCTCGGCCGTACATTACGCGCACGAGCGGCAGATTATTCACCGCGACATCAAGCCGGGAAATATTCTGGTGACGTCTTCCGGCATTCCGAAGCTGCTCGATTTCGGCATCGCCAAAATTTTAGATCCGGATTTGATTCACGAATCGATAAATCCGACTTCGACGATGATGCGTCTGATGACGCTCGAATACGCTTCGCCCGAGCAGATTCGCGGCGACGAGATAACGCGCTGCTCGGACGTTTACGGCCTCGGCGTTTTATTATACGAGCTTTTGAGCGGTCATCGCCCGTATAGCTTCGCGGGCTGCGCGCCGCACGAAGTTTCGCGGATTATCTGCGAAGAACAGCCGGTTCCGCCGAGCGCGTCGGTGATGAAGGCCGAAAATCTGCTGCCGTCTTATAATTTAAACAACATTACGGCGGCCAAGTCGGCGGCCTTGCGCGGCGACGAAGATTTGGAATCGCTCAGACGCGAGCTGGCCGGAAATCTCGATAACATCATTCTCAAAGCGCTCAGCAAAAAGGAAGAAGACCGCTATAACTCGGTCGCGGATTTTTTGACCGACATCGAGTTTCATCTCGAAGGAAAACCGATTACCGCGCAGCCGTTTGCTCACAATCGCCGGAGCCAGCACGCATCGATTGAAAATTCGCTGGCCGGCGGGCAAAAATCCGTCGCCGTTCTGCCTTTGAAATTGATTAATTTGGTGGCGGAAGAAGAAACCGGCGGCGATAAATTCCTGGGCGTCGGGCTGGCGGACGCGCTGATTACGCGTCTTTCCAACGTTCGCCGCTTCGTCGTCCGCCCGACGAGCTCGGTTTTGCGCTTCGGCGACGGTCACGCCGATTCGTTCGAGGCCGGAAAACAGCTCGACGTCGAATACATTCTCGACGGCCACATTCAAAAAATGGGCAATCGCATTCGCGTTTCCGTCCAGCTTTTGAACGTCGCCGAGCAATCGACCATCTGGGCCGAGCGTTTCGACGAAAGCTTTACCGACGTTTTAAGCCTCGAAGACGTGCTTTCGACAAAAGTTGCCGAAGCTCTGATTCCGCGCCTGACCTTGAACGAGCGAGAAAATCTGGCGAAACGCGGAACGGAAAATCCGAAAGCCTACGAAGCTTACCTGCGCGGGCGCTATTACTGGAACACATTTACCGAAGAAGGTTTTGCCAAAGCGATTATCGCTTATAACGAAGCCATCGCGCACGACCCGAAATATGCGCTCGCTTACGCCGGAATCGCCGATTATTACAACTGGCTCGCCGTCTATGGTATATTGCCCGCGAGCGAATGTTTTCAATCGGCCATCGAATCGGCGACCAGGGCCATCGAGCTCGACGAGGAATTGTCCGAAGCGCACGGGTCTTTGGGATTCGCGCTCGTCGGCGGCACATACGACTGGATAAACGGCGAAGCGGCCTGCCGTCGCGCGCTCGAACTGAACGTCAACAATTCGTCGGCGCACGTCTGGTATTCGATTCAGCTTTTTATGGAAGGGCGTTTCGAAAAGGGCTTGCGCCACGCGCGCCGCGCCGTCAAGCTCGACCCTTTGACGCCGTTTAACCCGCACAACGCCGCCTGGGGTTTGTTTTTTGCGCGCCGCTTTCGCGAAAGCATCGAAGAATATCGACAGGTCGTCGCACAGTTTCCGCTGTACCCGCTCGGTTATTACGGTCTGTGCTGGGGCCTCAGAATGGTCGGGCGCTTTGAAGAAGCCATCGAAGCCATCAGCCACGCGCTCTCGTTCGACGAAGAAAGCACGTTTATGCTGACCTGTTACGGCCAGACGCTCGCCGCCGCCGGACGCCGCAAGCAGGCCGAAGAAATTCTCGCGCGGCTCGAAGAAATCGCCCGCCGACGCTATGTTTCGCCGTATCACGTCTCGATTATTTACACGTTTCTGGGCGAAACGGAAAAAGCGCTCGAGATGCTCGAAAAAGCGTATGTCGAAAACGACGCGTGGCTCGCCTGGATGGGCGTCGAGCCGAGCTTTGACGCGCTGCGCGGCGAATCGCGCTTTATGGCGTTGTTCGAAAAAACCGGAAATCCGCTGCTTCATCAGGCCGAGACGGTTTTAAATGAAATCGAAAAAGATTCGACCAAGAGGCTCGTCGTCGAAGACAAACTCAAAACCGGCGAGCAGAACAATCAATCGACTTCCGAATTCAAAATCGCCCGCCGCCGGAGTTATTTTTATCCGGCAATTATCGCCGCTTCGGTTTTAATCATTTTGGCGGCCGTCATGTTTTACGCGTATAAAAGCAATTTTCTGACTTTCAAAATCGGGACGCCGTCGATAACGCCAACCGGCGAATTAAATTCGGGCGACGCCGCCAAAGCGACTTCCCTCGTCGTTCTGCCGTTTACGACCGTCAACGCGAAAGCCGACGACGAACAATATTTGGGAATGGGAATCGCCGACCTCGTTTCGAGCAAGCTGAGCCGCATTTCGACGATAAACCTGCGAACATCGAGCGCCGTCAGGCGTTATCTGAACACGACGAAAACGCCGGTCGAAGTCGGGCACGAGCTGGCCGTCGATTACGTCGTCAGCGGCGCTATCGAGCGCGTCGAAACGCTGGTTACGGCCAAGCTCCAGATGACCGAGACATCGAGCGGGCGAACCGTCTGGGAAGTTACATTTCAAGAGCCGAACGACAATCTGCTGACTTTGCAGGATTCGATTTCCGAGCGCATCGCCGAATCTCTGAGCCTGCAGCTGACGAGCGCCGAAAAAGAAATGTTCGGCAAACATTTTACCGAAAACACGGAAGCGCAGAAGCTTTATCTGACCGGCCGCTATCACGTCGGCAAACGCTCGGTCGAAGGTTTGCAGCAAGCCATCGTGCTGTTTCAAAAAGCGATTGAAGCCGACCCGAATTTTGCGCTCGCATATTCCGGTCTGGCCGATTGCTATTCGCTTTTAAATTGGTATCAGGAGCCGCCGCCGGTCGACGCGTGGGAAAACGCGGAAAAGGCCGCCGAGAAAGCTTTGCAGCTCGACGAAAATCTGGCGGAAGCGCATCTTTCGCTGGCGTTCGTCTATTTTCACTACAAGCGCGATTACAAAAAGGCGGAAGACGAGTTTCGCCGCGCGATAAATTTGAAGCCGAATTACGCGACCGCTTATCAATGGTATTCGTTTTTTCTTTCGGCGCAGGAACGCCACACCGAAGCCATCACGGTGATGCGCCGCGCGCAGGAACTCGACCCGCGCTCGCCGATTATCGCGACGGCCGTGGCGAATATTCTTTTTCACGCGCGGCTTTACGACCAGTCGATTTCCGAGATAAAACACGCGCTCGAGCTCGACCCGATGTCGGTCGGCGCGAACGCTATCCTGCGCTGGAATTACGAGAAAAAAGGAATGCGCGACGAAGCTCTCGCCGCCTTTGAAAAGGAAATAGCGGCGGCCGGCGACACGCCTACGAGCCGCGCTAAACGGGCGCGCGTTCTCGCCGCCGTCGGCGACAAACAGGAATCGCACCAAATTGTCGATGAGCTTATCCGCACGAAACAGACGCAGCACATCACGCCGTATGAAATCGGCGTCATCTACGCGCTTTTAGGCGAAGCTGATAAAAGCCTCGAATGGCTGAAAAAGGCGAAAGAAGTCCACGCCGTCGGTTTTTCATTCGCCAGAGTCGACCCGCAGCTCGATTTTCTGCGCGGCAATCCGAAATTCGAAAACCTCTTAAAATAGTGGAAAACGGAAAGTAAAAAGTGGTAAGTGAAGAAAATATCTTTCACTTACCACTTTCCGTTTTCCACATATTACTTATTTCGCTACCGCGTCGAAAATCGCCTGCGCGATTTGTTCGACGAGCGGCGAGATAATGTCTTCGCCGTCGGATTTGGCTTTCGCTTTGACCTGCTTGGAAACGACGGCCGCCGCTGAGCCGGGCGCGCTTAATTTAACGTCGAGCGAGATTTCGTCTTTCGACTTGATATTTCCAGACATACTCGCCGCCGTGTAAACCGACTCGGTAGCGACCGCGCCGGCGACCGTGCTGGTTGCGCCCGTCGATGGAATGATGCCGCCGACTACGGGAGCGATTTTCGAGAACACTCCGAACCCGCCGCCGCCTTTTTTATGCGAGACGTTGGCGTAAATCACATAGTCGCATTCTTTTTCCTTTGCTTCCGCATCGATTGTCGCGGGAAGCTTTGCCTGAATGTCGACGAGTTCGATTTTCGGGCTTTTCAAATATTCCGCCAGAGTATTTTTTATTGCCGCCGCCAAATCCTGCGCGTTGATGCCGTCGCCGACGCTGCCGGTTTTGACCGCCGCCATACCGATGCGGACGACGCCCGCTTTTTTCGCGCCGATTGTCGTTCCCGCGTTCGTCGTTTGACCGGCGGAATTTTTAATCGTCGTGTTCAAAGACGAATTATTTTGATTTGAAGACTGCGAAGAGTAATTTGATGATTTGGACATCGAAGCGTAAAGCTCGTTCGTATTTTTTACTTCGCGATAATCCGTCGGAATTTCAAACAAAGCCTGGTCGAGCGTCGCTTTCGAGATTTCGACGACTTCGTTGGTGAACGAGGTCATCTCGTCGCCCGATTCGTCAAACATCGTCATTTTTTCGTAAACCGGGTAGCCGCGCTTGGCCGTTCCGATGGTTTTGACATTGTATTTGTCGGTGCAGCCCGCTTTCTGCTGCGGCGCATAATTTTGATAATTTACGTAGCCGCGGTCGCATTCAAAATTCCATTCGGCGTCGATATACCAGCCGTCGGTCTGCATCTTCGTTTTGTCTTTCAGACACGAATCGGCCGAAGGCACGGTTTCCATTGTGATAATCAGATGACGCGCCGTGTAGCCAAACATCTGTTTGCGCTCGCCCGTGTCCTTAGTCGTGATGGTCGTCGTGACGATTCCGCCGCCCGATGATACGGCCGTCGATTTGGTCTGCGTGACGGACGGTTTTTCCTGCGTGACAGCATCGCCGAACGGGTCAATCATATAAGTTTTCGCCATCGGCATCAGCCGCACGTCGCGGCGCAAATCGCACTGCGTAATCGTCACCTGCTGCATCCCGCCCATATTCTGCTCGGCGCGCTGGCGTTTTCCCTTGATATAAGTCGTGTTCTCGTAAGTTTGTCCGGCCATCGTCTGTCGGATTTTGACTTTCACGTCGGCCAAAGCCGTCTGAGTTAAAACGATTAATAAAATCGCGAAATAAATAACTGATTTTTTCACTTCTCTTGATATGCTCCTTTTTGTAAACCTTTGCTTGAGAATTTTACTCTCTGTTTTTGTAACGCGCAATGCCGCCGCGAAATGTATCATGATAAAGCAGGAAATATTTATTTTGGCGCAAGACAAAACGTGTCAATCCGGGACAGAATGATTTTGTTTTAATATTTTTTGCTTCCTACTGTTGTTTTACTTATAATTTTTTCGAGCGACTTTTCCAATATGCCAAACACCCAGCACGATTTAACGCAGATGCTCATTCGTCTGACCGAGGGAAACACCGAGGTCGTCAACGAGATTTTGCCCGTCATCTACGACGAGCTGCGCTCGCTGGCCGCCAATTATCTGCGCCGCGAGCGCGAAAATCATACCTTGCAGCCGACCGCGCTCGTCCACGAAGCGTATCTCAAACTAATCGACCAGAAAAACGTCCAATGGCAAAACCGCGCTCATTTTTTCGGCATCGCCGCCAATATTATGCGCCGCATACTGGTCGACCACGCGCGCAAGCACACGGCCGAAAAACGCGGCGGAGTCGGCGAAAATCTGCCGCTCGAAGATGAATTAATCGTCGTCTCGGAAGGCAAATCCGCCGAGCTTCTGGCGCTCGACGAAGCGCTCGAAAATCTCGCCAAAATCGACGAGATGAAATCGAAAATCGTCGAGCTTCGATATTTCGGCGGCCTCTCGGTCGAAGAAACGGCCGAAGTTCTCGGCGTCAGCGAGATAACCGTAAAAAGACATTGGCGGATGGCGAAGGCGTGGCTTTACGGCCAGATTTCTTAGGCCGATTTTTTACACTTTTCGAAACTTGGTCTATAATCAATCAGCATTTAAATAAGAAAATAAATAAGGATAAATTCAATCTTATGGCTCAAGTCCCCGCACTTTTTGAACTTACCGAGCAGCAAGCGGAAAATTCTTTCGCAGCCGGCGAAAGTCAGGCTGTTTCCGGCAGAACTACTAAATTTGGCAACGAAAAGGAATTAAGATTTCGTTTACAGGGCGGAACTCAGTTCAAAATAATTCTCACTTTTCTTTCGCTTTCGGAAGTTGCCCGCCGGAGAGGTTATCTTTTCGCCAAAAGACCCGGCGGAACGGCAAGTGACCGCGCGGATATGATTAGAGCTTTAAATCAAGATATAGCAAGAAAACAAAAGCAGGTTTTTCTGGAGGCGGTGGTCAAAGATTACTCGAATCCACAAGGCGAAGATAATACTCCTAATGTCGGATTTACTCTGGTAACTACCGATGGCCAATCTATCGATACGCAAAATCGCGTTGACCTCGATTTCGGTGTCGGCAGAATGTCCACCGACCAGGCCGCTCAAGTCATTTTTCCGCTCTACAAAACAGACGGAACTCCGTATCTAACCACGAACATGGACTCTTTTACCGTTGCCGTCGGAACTGACAGCGCCGGAGACGAGGCAGTTTATCCTTTGCGATAAACGCTTTTAATATTTAAAGTCGAAACTCTGTCAAAGCAATTTGGCAGCCGCAGGTGAAAGGAAATCTTTCACCAATTATTTTATTTCTTCAAACTTCGATTTATCTATTTTTCGGCCGCACATATTTAAAGCGCTAAACATCCGCCTTTCCTTTCTCGGCGTTAATCCCAAGATTTTTCATTCTCCGATACAGATGACTTCTGTCGACGCCCATCAATTCGGCCGCGCGCGACACGTTTCCGTCGGCTTCGGTTAATTTGTGCTGAATAAATTCGCGCTGGTAAGCGTCGGTCGCTTCCTTAAACGACGGAAAGCGGAAGGAAGACGCGGGCGGCTCGTCGGTTTGATTTGTTTGCGGCAAATCGTCGGCCGTGATTTTTTGCTTTTGCGTCATAATCACGACGCGCTCGATGGTATTGCGGAGCTCGCGCACGTTGCCGAGCCAAGCGTAATTCTGCAAAGCTTCAATCGCTTCTTTTGAAAAATTTTTCGCTTTTTTGCCGTATTCGAGCGAAAATTTATGATTAAAATGCTCGACCAAAAGCGGAACGTCCTCAAGGCGTTCGCGCAACGGCGGGATTTGAAACGGGATAACGTTCAGGCGATAAAACAAATCGGCGCGGAAATGCCCGTTTTCGATAAGGCTTTCGAGCGGTTTGTTGGTCGCCGAAAGCACACGAACGTCAACTTTTACGGGCGTGTTGCTGCCGATTGGCTCAAACCGCTGCTGTTCGAGGACGCGCAAAATCTTGGCTTGCACGCGCGGCGACATATCGCCGATTTCGTCGAGAAAAAGCGTCGCGCCGTCGGCGATTTCAAATTTTCCTTTTTTTGCGTGAAGCGCGCCCGAAAACGCGCCTTTCGCGTGCCCGAACAATTCCGATTCGACCAAATCTTCGGGAATCGCGGCCGAATTTATCTCGACAAACGGCGCGCCCGCCCGTTTCGACTGCGCGTGCAAAGCGCGTGCGACCAATTCCTTTCCCGTGCCGGATTCGCCCGAAATCAAAACCCGGCCGTCGGTCGGCGCGACGATGGCGATTTGTTTGCGCAGGGCTCGCATCGCAATCGATTCGCCGACCATCGCGTATTCCTGATTTAATTGTTCGGCGAGATTGGCGTTGACGCGCTCGAGTTCTCTCTGCTTGATGGCGTTTCTGACGGTGAGAATCGTTTTTTCCAGACTTAGAGGCTTTTCGATAAAATCAAACGCGCCGAGCTTGGTCGCATTCACCGCGGTTTCGATATTGCCGTGACCTGAAATCATCACGACGGCCGAATCGTTTCCGTTTTCACGCAAGCTCTTGAGCGTTTCCAGACCGTCGATGCCCGGCAGCCAGATGTCGAGCAAAATACAGGCGAAACTTGCGGTTTCGATTAATTTCAGACAGTCTTCGCCCGATTCGACGGCTTCTATTTCAAAGCCCTCGTCTTCCAGAACGCCGCGCAGGGTTTCGCGGATTCCGCGTTCGTCGTCAACAATTAAAATTGAATTGAGCATTCCTTAAAAAGGGTATAAATAAAATCGGATTTAAGTCAAAACCGGCAATTCGATAATAAAGCGCGCGCCGCGCGGCGGATTCGAAACTGCTTTGATGCGCCCGTGATGCTCGCTGACGATTCGCTGGACGATGGCAAGTCCCAAACCCGTTCCGCGATTTTTGGTTGAAAAATACGGCTGAAAAAGCTTCTGAAAAGCCGGCGTCGGAATGCCGTTGCCGTTATCGGAAACTTCCGTAACGATTAAATCGCGCGCCGCATCGTGAAAAGTTTTGATAAAAATTCGCTTCTCGGTTTGCGTTTCGTCAAAGGCTTCAATCGCGTTGTCAATCAAATTTACAAAAACGCGTTTGAGCTGTTCGGCGTCGAGCATTACGGAAGGCAGATTTTCGGCCAGACTCAGCTCGATGCGTAAATCGGCGTAACGGTCTTCGTACAAATCGGCGGACTGCCGGACGATTTCGTTTAAGTTTCCGCCCGCAAGCCGCACGTTCGGCAGACGCGCAAAACGCGAAAACTCGTCAACCATCAATTTCAGCGAATTTACCTCGCGCAAAATCGTTTCGGTGCTTTCGTTGACGACTTTCTCGATTTGTCCTTTGTCCTTTGTCCTTTGTCCTTCGCCGTTTCCTACCTGCTGATTGCTGAATTTTTTAGCGATTCTTTCCGCCGAAAGCTGAATCGGCGTCAGGGGATTTTTGATTTCGTGCGCCATCCGCCGCGCAACTTCCTGCCAGGCGGAAGCGCGCTGGGCTTCGAGCAGCTCGGACAAATCTTCGATGACGAGCACGATGCCGCCCGCTTCGCCGAAATTTCGCGGCAGCGCGCTCGCCGTCAGCGCGACCGGCAGATTCGCGTCCGTCTCGGAATTTCCGTTTGATTGCGCGCGCAGCAAAACGGTCTGCTCGCTCGCCTGACCGATGCGTTTGGCGCGGTTTAAGAGTCTTTCCAGAACGACGCGATTTTCTTCGGAAACGAGCTTTGCCAATTCGATTTTTGAAACATCGGCGTTTTCGAGCTTTAAAATTCTGATTGCGGCTTCGTTGATGGTCGTTATCCGATTGTTCGAATCAAAGGAAATGACGCCGGTCGAAAGCGACTGCAAAACCGTCTCGATATATTTGCGCCGGTCTTCGAGCTCGGCCGAATTTTCTTCGAGCTTGGCCGACATCTGGTTAAACGCCGAAACGAGCAGCGCGAGCTCGTCCTCGGCCAGCACGTCGACGCGATGATTCAAATTTCCGCGCGCAATCTCGTCCGCGCCTTCGGCCAGGGCTTTTATCGGAACGGTCAGGCCGCGCGCCAGATAAAATGCCGTCCAGCTCGACGCGAAAATCAGCAAAAACGTCAGGACGCCGAGCGTCAAAAATCCGATTTGGCGGACGGTCACCTGTCTTTCCTTCGATTTATCAAATTCGGCGAGAGAATTATCGAAAAGCTGGCTCACGTTCCGGTCTTGCTTCAGAAAATTTGAAACGACGATTAAGCGCCGTCCGTCCGAAAAATTGGCGACGGCCGCGTCGAAGTCGTTTCCGTCGTGCAAAACGGGCTCGTCCGGCTTGTTTTGATTTATCAGCGAAAGCGTGTTTTCAAGCTCTTTTTTTCGTTCCGCGTCTAATTTTTTTTCGGCCGCGGCAATCGTTTTGTTTTCCTTTGAAACGATTTCCAGACGCGTCAGCTCGCCCGAATCCAGAATTTTTCGCAAATCTATATCGCCCGGATTTTGTTTTTCGAGCGACACCGCGAGCATCTGCGTCGTTTCCCAAAGCTTTACCGATTGGTCGACCGTCGCCTGGCTCTGCACATCTTTGGCTTCGCGAAGCACGTTTTCGGGAATCTGCGTAAACCAGCGCTCAAGCGCGCGATTCATAAAAAGATACGAAAAAACGGCCATCGCGATTATCGGAAGCAGGCTGACGGCGATAAAAAATATCAGAAGTCTGGTTTTGATTTGCGAGCCGAGCTCGAGCGCTCGCCGTTCGCGGCTGAGTTTCAAAAGACTTCGGATAAAAATAAACCCGAAAATGATAAAGGCGAGAAAATTGAGCGATGAAAGCGCGTATAAAAGAAGCGTGTCGCTGGCCGTTTCGACCGACAGATTTTTCCAGACGTTCGACGACTGCAAAAGAAACAAAAGCGCGAGCAGAACGAAAACCACACCGCCCAAGATATACGGCGGCGAGCGACGTTTTTTCGGCGCGAGCGGCTTTTCCACGAGTGCAAGTTTAGCATAAATTCGGACGTTGTTTATCGATTGTTGTCAGTTGCTCCCGGTTCGGCTAAACTCGAAAAGATTTATGGATATTCAAACGGTATTTTTTAACCGGGACAATCGACCGAGAAGCGGCTGGCGCTTGACGATTTTCCTGTTCGCCTTTACTTTTTGCTTCGGTCTTTTGTATTTCGCTGCGTCAGCTTTGCTTTCCGTCTTTAACGTCCGGCTTCAAGTCGGAAGCCTCGCTTTTATCGCCGTAAACAGCTTGATTTCGCTCATTTCGGCGATTTTAACGGGCTGGCTGTGCGGAAAATTTCTGGAAGATTTACCGTTTCGCGCGCTCGGCTGCTGGTTTACAAAAAACTGGTGGAAAGATTTGTCGGCGGGCTTGATTCTCGGAGCTTTCGCCATCGTTTCGGCGATTTTGCTCGGAATGATTTTCGGCGATTTCAGTTTTCAGCTCAACCGGGACGCCGCCGCCGGCTCGATTTTACTTACGCTGGCAATTTCGCTTGTCGTTTTTATCGTTGCCGGAGCGTTTGAAGAAGCGCTTTTTCGCGGCTATATTTTGCAGACGTTTGCGCGCGCGCGACTGGCGTGGCTGGCGATTGTTTTAACTTCGCTCTTTTTTGCGTTCGGGCATCTGGGCAATCCGAACGCAAATTATATTTCCACGCTAAACACGATTCTGGCCGGAATCTGGTTTAGTCTCGCATACTTGAAAACCAGAACTTTATGGCTTCCCATCGGTCTGCATTTGATTTGGAACTGGCTGCAGGGCGCAGTTTTCGGAATCGAGGTGAGCGGTTTGAAAAATCTCGCCGCCGCGCCCGTTTTCCGCGAAATCGACCGCGGCCCGGCGTGGCTGACCGGCGCCGATTACGGCATCGAAGGCGGATTTGCCTGTACGATTGCCATTATTCTCTCGATTGGACTGCTTTATTTTCTTCCCTTTTTGAAACCGACCGAAGAAATGCTGGCTTTAACGAGCAAGGAAAAAAAAGTGAATAGTTGATAGTGGAAAGTGGATAGTTCTTTTCACTATCAACTATTTTCAAATCGTTTTTATCTTAAACGAAATATCGACCGCTTTCGCCGAATGCGTGATGCGCCCGACGCTGATTAAATCGACTCCGGCTTCGGCAAACGAGCGCACTTTGTCCAAATCCATTCCGCCCGAAGCTTCGAGCAAAACGTTCGGATTCATCTGGCGCGCCATCTCGACGAGTTTCGACGCTTCTTCCGGCGTTTGATTGTCGAGCATAACGATGTCAGCGCCCGCTTCGATGGCTTCGCGAAGCTGCGCCCAGTTTGAAATCTCGACCTCGATTTTGTGCAGATGCCCGACTTTTTGTTTGGCCATCACGACGGCTTCGGTAATGCCTCCGGCGAGCGCGATGTGATTGTCTTTTATCAAAACTCCGTCGTCGAGTCCGAGGCGATGATTTTTGCCGCCGCCGACGGTAACGGCGTATTTTTCGAGCATTCGCAAACCCGGCGTCGTCTTGCGCGTATCGACAATGACGGCGTTTGTGCCGGAAATCGCCTCGACATATTTTCTCGTCAAAGTCGCGATGCCGGACATTCTTTGCAAAAGATTTAGCGCCAATCTCTCGCCGGTCAGAAGCACGTCGGCATAGCCTTTTAAGGTCGCGAAAACCGTTCCCGCTTTGACTGCGTCGCCTTCGCCCATGATGGCTTCGATTTCCGGCGATTCCGGGTCGAGATGCGCAAAGACGGCCTCGGCAACCTCAAGACCGCAGACGATTAAATCTTCTTTTGCCAAAAATCTCCCGACGCCGCGCACGTCCGGCGGCACGCAGGCCTGCGTCGTGATGTCGCCGCGCCCGATGTCTTCGGATAAAAATTCGCCAATCGACGCGAGCATATCGCTGTTTTCAATCCAAATCATAGTTTTCTATATGTTGCTGTTTTTATCGCAAAGCGTCAAGATTTTGTCTCAAAGTCGCGGATTGCTGCGTGATTTCCGCGACTCTATCTCGAATTTCCTGCACTTTTTCGGCGGGCGCGCGCTCGACGAAATTTTGATTGGCGAGCTGTTTCTGCAAACGCTCGCCTTCGATTTCCAGTTTGCTCAATTGATTTTCCAGCCGCTCGATTTCCTTCTGAAAATCAATCAAACCTTCGAGCGGAATCGCAAGCTCGGCGCCGCCCGCGAGCACGGCACGCGCCGAGGCTTTCGGTGCATCTGCTTTTTCGGATAAATTCAACTCATTTGCGCGCGCAAGTTTCAAAATCTGCGCTTCGTTGGCGGCAAAAACTTTTTGCAAAGTTTCGCCCGCCGAAACGAGCAGCGAAATTTTGTCCGACGGCTTGATGTTCATTTCGGCGCGAATATTTCTCGTTTTTGAAATCAATTCGATAACGGCCTGCATCTCCGCTTCGGCCTTTTCGTCAATCAACGCGGCGTCGCCTCGCGGAAAATCGGCGAGCATAATCGTTTGTTCGGCTGATTTGTAAGCCGGATTATGCAAATCGCTCGAAACTGCGGGCAGCTTTTGCCAGAGCTCTTCGGTCAAAAACGGCATAAACGGGTGAAGCAGACGCAGCGCCTGTTCGAGAATCGTGATAATCCGCGAGCGCGCCGCATCGCGTCGATTGCTCGGCTCTTCGGCCGTGATTTCGTCTTTGACAAACTCGATATACCAATCGCAAAAATCGTCCCAGAAAAAGTGATATAAAAGCTGCACGGCTTCATGAAATTGGTAAGCGTCGAGCGCGCGATTGACGCTCAAAGCCGTTTTGCTCAGCCGCGAAATAATCCATCGGTCGGCAATCGAAAGATTTTCCTTCGGGTTGTCTCCGGCAAATTCCGGCGCGACCTTGTCCAGAAATTCCTCGTCTTCCTCGTCGATGTCGTCAATCAGCTCGTCCCGTATCAAATTCTTTATCTCGGCGACTTCCGCCTTCGGGTTGATGTAAAAATAATCGACCTGCGCGCCCTCGGAATTCAAAAGACAAAAGCGCGTCGCGTTCCAGATTTTGTTGGCGAAATTGCGAAACGATTCGACCTTTTCGTCGCGCCACGCGAAATCCGCGCCGGTCGACGAACCGGCCAAAGTCATGCGCGTCGCGTCGACGCCGAATTTTTCGAAAACGTCGAGCGGGTCGATGCCGTTGAGCTTCATCTTCGACATTCTCTGCCCGTTTTTGTCCAGAACCGTGCCGTGAATAATCACGTCGCTGAACGGTTTTTCGCCGACGAATTTTAACGCCGTCATCACCATTCGCGAAACCCATAGAAAAATAATGTCGCGCCCCGTGACGAGTACGTCGGTCGGGTGAAATGTCTCCAAATCAGTGGACGGTTTACTATCTTTCTGACCACTGACCGCTGACCGCTGTCCACTATTTTCGCCCGTCCAGCCGAGCGTCGAAAACGACCACAGCGCGGACGAAAACCAGGTGTCGAGAACGTCGGCGTCCTGTATCAAATCGCTCGTGCCGGCCTGTTCGGCGGCCGCCTCTTTTGTGCGCGCGACGAAAACGTTTCCTGAAGCGTCATACCACGCCGGAATCTGGTGTCCCCACCAGAGCTGGCGCGAAATCGTCCAGTCTTTCAAATTTTCGAGCCACGTCGTATAAACTTTTTCATACGGAACTTCGGGGAAAAAGCGCGGCGATTTTTCGCGGCGCATCAAATCCAGCGCCGAATCGCGCATATCGTCCATTTTCACGAACCATTGCTCGGATAAAAGCGGCTCGATGACGGTATTGCAGCGCTCGCAATGCGGCAGAGTGACGTCGTAATCGTCGATTTTTTCGAGCAAGCCAAGCTCTTCAAATTTTTCGACGACCAATTGACGCGCATCATATCTGTCCAGTCCTTCAAATTCTTTCCCTGTGTTTTCGTTCATCGTCGCGTCTTTGTTCATCACGTTGATTTGCGGCAAATCGTGTCGCTGCCCGATTTCGTAATCGTTCGGGTCGTGCGCGGGCGTAATTTTCACAGCGCCCGTTCCGAATTCCGACTCGACGTATTCGTCGGCGATAATCGGGATTTCGCGATTTACGAGCGGAAGCTCGATTGTCCGGCCGATAAACGCCCGGTAACGCTCATCTTCCGGGTTGACGGCGACGGCCGTATCGCCGAGCATCGTTTCGGGGCGCGTCGTCGCGACGGTGATTTTTTCGTCAGAATTTTTTACCGGATACTGCAAATAATAAAGCTTGCCGTCTTTTGCTTTTTCTTCCTTAACTTCCAAATCCGAAAGCACCGTTTTATCGCGCGGACACCAGTTGACGATGCGGTTTCCGCGATAAATATTTCCTTCTTCGTAAAGCCGCACGAAAACTTCGCGGACGGCGCGCGAAAGATTTTCATCCATTGTGAAGCGCTCGCGCGACCAATCGACCGACAGGCCTTCGCGACGAATCTGGCGCGTAATCTCGCCGCCGTATTTTTCCTTCCATGCCCAGACTTTTTCGATAAAAGCTTCGCGCCCGATGTCCGTCGGCGATTTGTGTTCGTCTTTTTTGAGCTGGCGCGTAACCATCAGCTGCGTCGAGATTCCGGCGTGGTCGGTGCCGACGATGAACAGAGTTTTATAGCCCTGCATTCGTTTCCATCTGACGAGCGTGTCCATCAAAGTGTGCTGAAGCGCGTGCCCCATGTGCAGATTTCCGGTCACGTTCGGCGGCGGAATGACGATTGAATAAGGTTTCGACGCGTCGTTTTCATTGATTTCCGGCGCGAAGTACCCGCGCTCTTCCCAGATTCGATAATGATTTTCTTCGGCTTCTTTCGGGTTATATGCTTTTGCGATTTCCATAAATTCAGTGGTCAGCGGTCAGTTGTCAGTGGCCAGTTGTTGATTGAGTTTTATTGGAAAACGTAATTAAATTTCAACTTACAACTGATAAAGAACGACGAATGACCGGCAAATTTTTAATTCTAAAACAAAATCGGTTAGTTTTCATCCTGACTGCGAAAACTAACCGATGCTGATTGCTGATTGCTGATTGCTGATTACTCTTTGAGTTTTTCCTCCGCCATTCGTTTGACAATCAAATCGGTCATTTGCGGTACGACTTCCCAGGCAATTTCGCGAATCACCTTGTCGGAAATTTTTTCGACGACCTTGGCGGCAATCGCGTCGATTATTTCGGGCGACAAATTCGCCGTCGGCGACGCATCGCTCGCAGGCTCGTTTTCCTGAGCTTTAACCGTTTCCGTCGTCTCCTCCGGCGTCGTCTCGACTGTTTCGACCGCGGGCGGAACGAAATTATCCTGAAAAGCGGGCTGGCTCGGCGCGGCGACGGGAAAAATTCGGCGCGGCGGCAATTCGAGCAAATCCATATCGTCGAGATCTAAAATCGGAGACCGACCACCTATCGGCGTCGATTCGTATTCGCGAGCCTGAGACGAAAATTCATTTTCATCCGCCGAAAATTCTTTGGTCTCGCTTTCGTCAGCCGCAAGTTCATTTTCGCGGTTTTCTTCCCGCCCGTCGAAATCGTTTGAATCACTGTCCGAAAAGCCCTTTGTTTCCTGCGTCTGATACGAATTAATCTCCGCCAAACCTTCGGTCGAAAGCGGCTGCGTTTTGCCGTAATCTTCAAAATCCGCGTCGGGCTGGCTTTTGTATTTACGCGTTTCGTCAAACTGAAAATTGCTGTACGGACTCGCCTGAATCATTTCGTCGTCCATTCCGGCGTCGCCAAACTGCTCGGGCGCATCGTCTTCGTCCATTCTCAGAGTATCGTCAAAACTGCTGACGGGCGCTTCCGGCTCTTCGTCTCCGGACGGCGAATTGAGCAAATCGGAAACTTTGCTGACGAGCTGGCGAATCGACTGGAAAGGCTTTGTCAGATAATCGTTTGCGCCGACGCGCTGCGCTTCCTGCTCGTCAAACGGCTCGAACGAACCGACCAGCAGGATAACCGGAATGCGGCGCGTCGCTTCGTTTCCCTTGATGCGCTCGCAGATTTCATAACCGCTCAGCCCCGGCATATTGATGTCGGCCATCACCAAATCGGGCGTAAATTCCTCGAATTTTGCCATCGCGGAATTTCCGTCGCCGACGCTGATTACTTCGATTCCTTCATCGGCAAACGTCAGATTGACGACTTTTTGTATCGTTATCGAATCGTCCGCCAGAAGTAGTTTATGTTTTGACACGAGACTTTTGCTCCTAATCAACCGAAAATCTTTTTAGAATTGAAAGCTATCACCCGTTTAGGGTTTACGTCAAGAGATTTTACGCCTGTTTCGACCTGCTCTGGATAAACATTCGAAGCATCGTCTGGAGCTGCGAAGTCGTAAAAGGTTTCGGCAAAAAGGCGACCGCGCCCGAGGAAAAACTGTCCGACGAAAGGCGCGGATTCTGCTCGGCCGTCATAATTATCACCGGAATTTTCATCAGGCGCTTTTCCGACTGCATATGGCGCGCCAGCTCCGTGCCTTGAATATACGGCATGACGACATCGAAAATCGCGGCGACGAACGGCTCGCCCGACTGCAGAATCTTGTAGGCTTCCTTGCCGTCACGCGCGGAAATCACGGCGTAACCTTCCTTTTCGACAATTGCTTTGACCAGACGAAGAATCGCCGGGTCGTCGTCAGCAACGAGAATCTGTGGTAAATCGCCGTTTTGCACTTCACTCATTAATTATTTTTGCCCTCTCATGAACGTGCCTCTATCATAGCAAATTTTTATTTGATTTTACGAATTTGCCGCGAGTTTCGCCGCTAATTTTATCGCGGCTTTCATGCTGGAGGCGTCCGCCGCGTTTTTTCCCGCAATATCGAACGCCGTTCCGTGGTCGACCGAAGTTCGGATGAGCGGCAAACCGAGCGTGACATTGACCGAAGCGCCGAACGAAAGACATTTTACGGCAATCGTCGCCTGGTCGTGATAACACGAGACGACGCCGTCGAATTCGCCTCTAAAGCCGCGCAGAAAAATCGTGTCGGGCGAAAAAGCGCCGGAAGCGTCGATTCCCTGACGGCGGCATTCTTCAATCGCGGGCGTAATTTCGTCCTGCTCCTCCGCGCCGAACATTCCGCCTTCGGACGCGTGCGGATTTAAGCCCGCAACCGCAATGCGCGCGTCTTTTTTTAAAAGGCGCGACAGCTCGCGGTGCGAAAATTTTATCAATTCGACGAGCTTTTCCTTTTTCACCAAATCAATCGCCGCGCGCAGAGCGAGATGCGTCGAAAGCAAAACGACGCGCAAATCTCCGGCAAAAAAGCTCATCGCAAATTCTTTTGTGTCGGTTAAATGCGCGAGAAATTCGGTGTGGCCGGGAAAATCGTAGCCGCCGAGCGCGATGGCTTTTTTGCTTATCGGCGCGGTCGCTATCGCGTCGATTTTTTTTTCGCGCCAGAGCGTGACGGCCGTTTCGATATATTCGGCGGCGGCGCGCCCCGTATTGGCCGCGTCTTTGCCTAAAATTATTTTTTCTTTGAGATTTTTGAGGTTGTAAACAGCGATTTTTTTTGAACCGGGCGGAAAAGCTTCGTTTGATTCGGCTAAATCAACCTGCAAATTTAATGCGCGCGCCGTTTTAAACAAAAAATCGGCATCGCCGATTATGATTGGTGCACAAATTTTCTGAATTTCCTCGTCGGCAAGCGCTTTAAGCGTGATTTCCGCGCCGATGCCGGCGGCGTCGCCCATCGTCACGCCGACGCGCGGCAGATTTGCAGCTGAATTTGAAGTGCCGGAAGGATTTTCGCTCGTCTCAAAGCTCACGAAAATAGTTTAAAGCGAAAAACCAAAAGTGAAAAGTGAAAAATCAAGAAAGATTTCTAAACTTTTCACTTCTCACTCCCATTGTCTTCTGATTTATACATATATTTGATGTGCTGTTTCATCAGCAGAAGATTCGGCGCGTCCTTACGATTGACTTTCAGAGCGTCGATGTCATACCACTCGATTGTGCCTTCGATTTGCTCGCCGTCGATTAAAACGATAATCATCGAGGTGTGCGAATCAATTTGTTTTTTGTAATAAAAAACTTCAGCATTGGTTTCGGCCGGAGGCGGAGATTTTTTGCGCGCGTCATAATCCGTTGCCGGCTGTTGCCGTACAAACTTGCCCATATCTTTTGGTGCTCCCATAAGTTTATTTTTTGTGAGGCAAATCTTTATAAAAATTAAATACTAATCAGCCTGCCGACGAATAAAAGTCGGAATGTTTATATCTTCTTCTCTTTTCGCGTCGGGCTGGCTCAGCGCCGGAGAAACGCCGAATTGACCGATGGCCTGCGTCTGCTCGGTAAAAGTCGTCTGCGGCATCGGAATCGCGGCCTGCGAGTCAAAACCGGTGGCGATGACGGTGATTTTCACTTCGTCCTTCATGTCTTCGTCGAAAACCGTTCCGAAAATTATATTCGCGTCCTCGTCGGCCTCCTCATGAATCAGCGAAATCGAAGCTTCAATCTCGTCGAGCGGCATATCTTTCGAGCCCGTGATATTGATAAGCGCGCCGCGTGCGCCCTTGATTGAATTTTCTTCGAGAAGCTTCGAATCAATCGCCGCTTTCATCGCTTTAATCGCCGCGCCTTCGCCGTTGGCCCGTCCGATTCCCATGAGGGCGACGCCCATTCCCTGCATCACCGATTTGACGTCGGCAAAGTCGAGATTGATGATTCCCGGCACGATGATTAAATCCGAGATGCCCTGAACGGCCTGCAGCAAAATGTCGTCGGCGCGACGAAACGCTTCCAGAATACTGATTTTTTCTTCGACTTCTTTGAGTTTTGAGTTTGGAATCGTAATAATCGTATCGACGCAGCCGCGCAGCTCGGCGAGGCCTTCATCGGCCTGCTTCATGCGCTTTTTGCCTTCGACTAGAAAAGGTTTGGTAACGACGGCGACGGTCAGCGCCTTCATTTCAATCGCCAGCGCGGCAATGACGGGGGCCGCTCCGGTTCCGGTTCCGCCGCCGAGTCCGGTTGTCACGAAAACCATATCGGCGCCTTCGAGAACGTCCATTATCTTATCCGTGTCTTCAATCGCCGCCTGGCGGCCGATATTCGGGTCGGCGCCCGCGCCTAAACCGCGCGTCAGCTCGCTGCCGAGCTGAATTTTAATCGGTGCTTTTGAGGCGTTCAAAGCTTGCACGTCAGTGTTCGCGACAATAAACTCGACACCTTTAATCCCCGCTTCAATCATCCGATTGACGGCATTGCCGCCGCCGCCGCCGACACCGATAACTTTAATTCGAGCGCCCGTGATTGGCGGCTCGTCTAAATAAATTTTTAATCCGTTATTTTTCATTTGAAGACCGTCCGTAGTCATTATTTTACCGATTCCTTTCAAGAAATATGAACTCCAAAACCAAAATGTGATGCTATTTCGAGAGAGATGGCTCTTTCAACAAGATATTGTGCCTATGGCGAAAAAGCATACAACGATTTGGGGTAAAAAATCCAGTCGAAATGTTAAATTATCTGAATTTTTCACGAAAATTTTCAAACCACTCGGCAACTTTGCGCGTTGTCGAGCGTCCGCCGCTCATTTGCCCGCGAATTTGTGCGCGCATCGACGATAAAGCCAGCCCGCAGGCGACCGCCCATTCGGGATTGTTTACTTCTTCGAGCAAACCGCCGAACAGATTTTGCTCGAGAAACCCGAGTCTGGTCGGCGCGTCGAAGACCTGTTCGGCGACCTCGACCATGCCGCGACTGAGCGAGCCGCCGCCGGTCAAAACCACGCCGCTCGAAATCTGCGCGCCGGTGTTGACGACTTCGAGAGCGATGTGCTGAAGAAGCTCGATGGCGCGCGGCTGCATGATGTCGCACAGGATTTCTTTCGAAAGCACGCGCGTTTCCTGTCTTCCGACCGGAGTTATCTCGATGATTTCCTGCCGCTCGCTTTCGTCCATCAAAAATCCGGCGACGCAGCCGTAATGTTCTTTGATTTTATTGGCTTCGGGAATAGAAACGCGCAGGCCCATCGCGATGTCTTTCGTAAAATGCATTCCGCCGAACGGAAACACGACCGTGTGCTGCACTGCGCCGCGACCGAAAATCATCAAAGACGTCACTTCCGCGCCGATATTCACCAAAGCGCAGCCGTATTCCTTGTCGTCGTCGGTCAACGTGCTCTCGGCCGCCGCGAGCGGCTCGAGCATCATACTTTCGACTTCGAGGCCCGAGCGATGAATCGCCTTGATTATGTTCTGCTTGCCCGCGCTCGGACTCGTCACGACGTGAATGCGGCTTTCGAGCCGCGAGCCACGCATTCCGATTGGCTCGACGATTCCGTCCTGCCCGTCGATGATAAATTCCTGCGGCAGACGGTCGACGATTTCCCATCCGGCGGGAAGCTGCATTGCGCTGGCCGATTCGACCGCGCGTTCCATATCCTCGGCGGTAATGTCGCGCCCGGCGCCCGCCACGGCGACGACACCGGCTTTGTTTTCGCCGCGCAGATGCTCGCCCGAAAGATTGATGGTCGCCATCTGTATTTCCAGACCGCTCATCCGTTCGGCTTCCTCGACCGCGCGTTTAATCGATTCGACGACCGTATCAGTCGTCGTCACGATTCCGCGCCTTAATCCTCGCGATTCGCTCGCGCCGAAGCCGACGACGCTCATCACGCCGCCTTCGACGGGCTCGCCGATGACGCATTTTACTTTGCTCGTTCCGATATCTAACCCGACTGCATGTATTTCACGATTTATCATTGATTATTCTTCCATCTAAAATTAGCCGTTCTGCTTGTTTCGAAAAATCAAAAAACTCTGCGTTCCCGTCACGTTTATTCCCAAAACTTCCGTGCCTTTTCCGGCGATTCCTTCAAGACCTAATTTCAGTTTTTTGCTGAAATTATCTTTCGACAAAATAATCTTTTTCTGCTCGCCCGACTGCTGAACGATGGCCTCCGGCTCGTTCAAATCGGACAAATCGACATAGGCGACGCGTTTTGCAAGGTCGAATTCTTTCCATTCTTCGACCATTTTCGAGAAAATCCTGACGCGTTCCTGATTATCTCTGCGCGCGACATCCGAGTTATCGCGATTCCAGCCCTGCATATAAAACGGCGGGCGGTCGTCCGATTTTCCGGCCGCGCCGATAACAACCGCGTCTTCGTCGGCAAAAAAGTCGCCGCCGTCAATCCGCACGACCGCGTGCGGCACGCGCTCGACGATGTTGACGCGAATTCCGTCGGGCAAAACGCGCGAGACGACCGCCGATTTAACGAGCGTCAGGCGCTCGATGCCGCTTTTGATTTCTTTCAAATCGGCGTGCCAGACGCCGGATTTTTCCGTCTGACTGCGAACGATTCGCTCGATGTCGTCGCGCGAGGCGCGCGTTACGCCGTTGACGTCAATCGCTTTAACGTCGAAAAATTCCGAAGCGGTCACGGTTCGATAGCCCATAAACAGCAAAAATCCGAGACTCGCAAGGATGCCGAACATCAAAAAAAGCGGAACGAAGAAATTCGAAAAATTCTTCGCGCTCTTTTTGCGCGTAGCCGCCGCGCGTCGTTTTTTCGGCGTTTTCGCCGCGGATTTGCTTGTCGTCGTTGTTATCTTTCTTTTTCGTTTTGCCATATTTATTTTCACCACAGAAAAATTCTCCGTGTTTGCGGTGGTTAATTAGTTTTTAGTTTCTCCAAAATCTCGTCGGAAAGCCGCGTGATACTTCCCGCGCCCAATGTAATAACCAAATCGTTCGGCTGCAAAAACGGGGTAATTTTGTCCGCCACGCCGTCGATGTCGCCGACATACTGCACGTTTTTATGCCCGTATTTGCGAATGTTTTCCGTCAAAACTTCCGCCGTTACGCCTTCAATCGGCGATTCGCTGGCGGCGTAAATATCGACGACGAAAAGCACGTCGGCGTTATTAAACGAAAGCGCGAATTCGTTCATCAATTCGTTTGTTCTCGAAAAACGATGCGGCTGGAAAACAACCACCGTACGCTTTCCGCCCGAACCGTTTTTCGCCGCCGAAAGCGTCGCTAAGATTTCGGTCGGGTGATGGCCGTAGTCGTCGACGACCATGATGCCGTCAATCTCGCCTTTGAATTGAAAACGGCGATTCGCGTTTTGAAACTTGGTAAAAGCTCCCGCGATTTTTTCAAACTTAACGCCGAGCTCCAAAGCGACCGCAGTCGCCGCCAAAGCGTTGTAGATATTATGTTTTCCCGGCACGGGCAGATTTATCTCGCCGAGCACCTCCGCTCCTTTCCAGACCGAAAACGTCGAGCCGAAATTTTCGTTGTAACGAATGTCGTGCGCCGAAACGTCGGCCTGCGCGGTCATCCCGTAAGTGACGCGGCGGCGCTTGATTTTCGGAATAATAAGCTGCACGTTCGGGTCGTCGAGACAAAGAATCGTCGCGCCGTAAAACGGTACTTTGTTGACGAAATCCGTGAAACATTGGACGACGTCTTCCATTCCTTTGTAGGATTCCATGTGTTCCTTATCAATGTTCGTGACGACGGCGACGGTCGGGTAAAGCATCAAAAATGAACGGTCTGATTCGTCGGCTTCGGTGACGAACCACTCGCTTTTTCCGAGCCGCGCGTTTGAGCCGAGCGTATTGACGACGCCGCCGACAATCGTCGTCGGGTCGATTCCGGCGTATCCGAGAATGGTCGCGACCATCGATGTCGTCGTCGTTTTGCCGTGCGTTCCGGCGATGGCGACGGCATACGGTTTTAGGGTCATCAGCTCGGCCAGCATCTCGGCGCGCGGGATGACCGGAATGCCTTTTTCCTTGGCGCGAACGACTTCCGGGTTGTCCTCCTTGACGGCCGACGAATAAACGACGACTTCGGCATCGCCGACGTTTTCCGCCGCGTGTCCCTCGTAAATTCTGACGTCGTGCAGAGTTTCGAGCCGCTCGGTGTTTTTCGATTTTTTCAAATCCGAACCGGAAACCTGAAACCCTAGATTGCACAGAACTTCGGCGATGCCGCTCATTCCGATGCCGCCGATACCGATAAAATGGATATTTTTAAAGTGTCTAAACATTAGTTGGTGGTCGGTGGTCAGTGGTCGGCGGTCAGTTGCAGATTGAAATTAAATTCAACCAGCAACGGACTACTGACTGCTGACTACTGACATCTTTTCTATCAAATCAACTGTTTTTTCGGCGGCATCGACTTTTGCCAGCTTTTTTGCCGCCGTTTCCATTCCGGAAATTTTTTCCGGCGAATTTATCAAATCTATAATTTCTTTGGCCAGCGCTTCGCCGCTCAAATCGAACTGCAAAATCATGCGCGCCGCGCCCGCGCGCTCTAATGCCTCGGCGTTTTTGCGCTGGTGGTCGTCGGCCGCCGTCGGGAGCGGAATCATAATCGCCGCCCGGCCGGCTGCCGCTACTTCGGCGCAGGTCGTCGCGCCCGCGCGGCAAATTATCAAATCGGTTTTGGCGAATTCGTTGACCATATCGTTTATATAAGGTCGAACGTCCGCCGCTTCAATTCCGTCTCGCCGGTAAACTTCGGCGATTTTTTCAAAGTCGAACTCGCCCGTCTGGTGCGTTATCCGCAGCCGGTCTTTGAAGTCCTTCAAAAATTCCAGAGCGTCGGCCATCGCGTTGTTAATCGCCCGCGCGCCCTGCGAGCCGCCGAAAATCAGGACGCAAAATTTGTTATTTTCTCTATCTTTCGGCGAAATGTCAAAAAACTCCTGACGAACCGGATTTCCCGTCACGATTCCTTTTTTCCCGAAATACGGCATCGCTTCTTCAAACGTCAAAGCCGCTTTGTCGACGAATCTCGCCAATCGGCGGTTTGTAAAACCCGGCAGCGCGTTCGAATCCATCACGAGCGTCGGGACGCGCATCAGGCTCGCCATCAAAAGAACCGGGCCGGAAACATAACCGCCCGCGCCGACGACCACGTCGGGCTTAAATTTCTTTATCAACCGGCGCGCTTCGAGAAAGCTTTTCGGCAAAATAAACAAACCTTTCAGCTTGCCCAAAAATCCGACGTTTTTCAGACCGGCGCTGTTTATCAAAGAAAGCTCGAAACCATTTGCGGGAACGATTTTCGTCTCCAAGCCGCGCGATGTGCCGACGAATAAAACTTTCGATTCGGCGCTCCGCCGCACGATTTCCTTGGCGACGGCAATTCCCGGATAAATGTGTCCGCCCGTTCCTCCGGCGGCAATCAAAACTCTCATAGTAAATGGTCAGAAATCAGCGGCGCGAAGCGTTGGTCAGTTTTTGCTGATGGCTGACGGCTAAAAAATCACGCGCGGCTCAATTTCGGCTTCGTTCGTTTATTTCGCTTCGGGGCTTCGGGCGCTTCCCCTTGAGCTTCGACAAAACCCGTGTATTGCGAAATATTCAGCAAAATTCCGACGGCGAAGAGCGTGACGATAATCGACGAGCCGCCGTAGGAAATAAACGGTAAAGGAATTCCCTTCGCGGGCAGAATCGAAATCACGACCGAGATATTAAAAAGCGCCTGCACGATAATTCCGGTAATTATTCCGATGCCGAGCAAAAGCCCGAAACGGTCGGGCGCGTTCAGCGCGGCGCGTGTTCCGCGCCACAAAAGAAAACCGAAAGCGACGACGACGCCGAGCGTTCCGATTAACCCGAGTTCTTCGCCGACGACCGCAAAAATAAAATCCGAATACGGATACGGCAGATAAAATAATTTCTGCTGACCTTTGGCGAAGCCTTCGCCGAAGATTCCGCCCGAGCCGATGGCGTAAAGCGATTGGACGACCTGATAACCGCTGTCGTCGGCGTGCTTGAACGGGTCGAGAAACGCCATCAGGCGTTCGACGCGCCACGGAGCGAGAATCAAAGCGCCGAGTCCGATTACAACAAGTCCCGCGCCGACCGTCGCCAGGTGCAGAATGCGCGCTCCGGCGGCAAAATAAACGCTGACGAAAATCGCGCACAAAACAATCGCCGTTCCCAAATCCGGCTCAAAAAAAACGAGTCCGCCCAAACCGCCGAGCACAAACAGACACGGCACAACCGTCTCTCTCAATTCGCCGATGCTTTTCTCTTTTTTCGTCAAAAAATACGCGAGAAAAATGGGCAGCGCGGCTTTGGCGATTTCCGAAGGCTGAAACGACATTCCGGGAAATCTAATCCAGCGCCGCGCGCCGTTAATCGCCGGAAAACCGAACACCGCCAGCAGAAGCACGACCGTCACGGCTAAAATGCCGTATACGACATACTCGTTTTGATACCATCGATAATGAATTCTGCTCGTCGCATACATTACCGCGAGTCCCGCGAGCGTAAAGCTCATTTGTTTGTAAAAATACGCAAACTGGCTCGCGCCGTCCGGGTTTTTGGCGGTTTCCTGAAGCGAAATCATCGCCGAAGCCGAATAAACCATGACCGCGCCGAAAAGCGCGAGTCCTGCGGTTATCGCAAATAAAAACCAATCTATGCGGAGTTTTTTCGCCATTCCTTCTCTTCTACATCACTTTGCTCGGGTCGCATTGCAAAATGATTACCGTGTATTTTTTCTCCAGCTCGGAGAGTTCCTCGTCTTTCGCTTTGCGGTCGGCTTCTTCCTGCTCTTCGCTCGCCGGGACGCCGCGGCAGAGCGGCTCGAAAAATCGAATTTCCCTGCCATTTCCGTCAACCAGCTTTTCATTTTCATAGCGCGCCTTCAGCTCGTTCAATCTTTTTTCAACGGTCGTGATTTTTACCGAAGTCACTTCGCCTTTTTCGTTCCGCGTCTCTTTTCTGACTTTCGTCCCGGGCTTTACGTTATCGGGCAGACGTTCAAATTTTGTCGCTTTGGGCGTCGGCGAAACGTTTGCCGTTTCCGCGTTCTGAGCTTTTCGCGCGCCGCAGTTCTGCGTTTGAATAAAGCAGAAAACGGCCAAAATTATAAAAAATGCAATCTTCATTTCGCCTGCGCTTTTGAATTAATACTCAAAACTTCCCGTTTGAAAATTGTGCCGCGCTCTTCGAAAGAATTAAACATATCGAAGCTGGCGCAGGCCGGTGCGAGCAAAACCGAATCGCCGCTCTGCGCGTTTTCAAAACTTTTTAGAACGGCGTCCCGCATCGAATCGGCGCGAACTATGTCAGCGTGATTTTTTAACTGCTTTTCAATATTTTCGGCATCTTCACCGATTAACACGAGCTTTCGCACCGTTTTTTCAATCAGCGGAACAAGCGGCGCATACGGCGCGTTTTTGCCGCGTCCGCCTAATATTAAAATCGCTTTGCCGTCGCTTTCGCTCAATGCTTCTAATGCTTTCAAAGTCGCGTCGACCGAAGTCGCTTTCGAATCGTTGTAAAATTTCACGCCTTCGATTTCCGAGACGAACTCGATGCGATGCTCGACGCCTTTGAAATTCCTGACCGTCTCGCGCATCGAATCGGGCGACGCGCCGCACGCGAGGCCGGCCGCAAAACTCGCCAGAACGTTTTCGACGTTGTGCATTCCGCGCAGAAAAATCTCGCCGCGCGTCGTCAAAATCTTTTCCTTTCCGCCGGCGCGGCAAACTAAATCTCTACCGCGCAGAAACAAGCCTTCGTCCAATTCTTTTTTCACGCTGAAAAGCGAAACGTGCGCTTTCAAACCGCTCGCCCAGCTCAATGTGATTTCATCGTCGGCGTTCAAAATCGCCACGTCTTCCGCCGTTTGATTCATAAACAGACGATGTTTGGCGGCGGCGTAATCCGAGAAAAAATCGTATCTGTCCATGTGATTCGGCGTCACGTTCAGACAAAGCGCGACATTGGCGCGAAAATTTTTAATCGTCTCAAGCTGAAAGCTCGAAAGCTCGGCCACCGTCCAGCCTTTTTCGGTCGAATTTTCGGTCAAGCTCAAGAGCGGCGTTCCGATATTTCCGCCGACCTGCGTTTCGATTCCCGAATTTCGCAAAAGCTCGCCGATTAAAGTCGTCGTCGTCGTTTTGCCGTTCGAGCCGGTGATGCCGACGATGCCGCCTTTCAAAAATCTGTAGGCGAGCTCGACTTCGCCGATGACTTCGCCGTCTTTGCGGTCGACATAACGCGCCGGAATCGTGTTCGTCGGAACGCCGGGCGAGATGATGACCAAATCAATCTGGTCGAGCAGCCACGACGGGAGATTGCCGTCAATCAGGCCGACGCCGAATTTTTCCTTCAGAGAGCGCGCTTCGTCCGACCAGGTTTCAACCGGCTTTTTGTCGTGCAGCGCCACCACAGCACCGCGCGCCGCCAAAAATCGGGCGGAAGCGACGCCGGATTTTCCAGCGCCGAGAACTAAAGTTTTTCGTCCTTGAAGTTCCATTTTTTAATTAACGCAAAGTCACAAAGTCGCAAAGGAAAATTTTATAAAAAGCTTCGCGCCCTTGCGTCTTTGCGTTAAAACTCATCTCAATTTCAATGTCGATAAGCTCAACAAAGCAAACAGTATCGCCACAATCACAAACCGGAAAACGATTTTCGGCTCTTTCCACCCGGACATTTCAAAATGATGATGGAGCGGCGTCATTTTGAAAACGCGCGTGCCCGGTTTTCCGCCGCGTTTCGTCAATTTGAAAATCGAAACTTGAAGCATCACCGAAGCCGCTTCGAGAATAAAAACGCCGCCGATAAACGGCAAAAGAAATTCCTGTTTCGTCAAAATCGCCACCGTTCCGAGCGCGCCGCCGATTGCCAGGCTTCCGACATCGCCCATAAAAACCTGTGCGGGCGGCGAGTTGTACCACAAAAATCCGAGACTCGCGCCGACCATCGCGCCGCAGAAAACCGTCAGTTCCGCCGCTTCCGGTTTCCAGACGATGTCGAGTATGTCGGCCCACCGGCGGTCGCTCGAAACATACGTCAAAGCCGTCAAAGCCGACATCGCGATAAAAGTCACGCTCGACGCCAGACCGTCCAGACCGTCGGTCAAATTTACCGCGTTTGACGAGCCCAAAAGAACAAAAATGATAAAGAACAGATAAACTATTGCGCCGACGTTGGTGATATTGGTGAGCGCCGTCTGCTTCAAAAACGGAATCGAAATAATCCACGGGTAATTCGCAAAATAAAACAGACAGCCCCAAACGATGATTGCCGTTATCAATTGCCCGAAAAGCTTTTGCTTTCCGGTCAGCCCGAGACTTCGTTTTTTGACGATTTTTATGTAATCGTCGAGAAATCCGATAAGGCCGAACGAAGTCGTCGCGCCGAGAGCGAGCCACAGATACAAGCTGTCCAGCCGCGCCCACAAAATCGTCGAGAGAAAAACCGAAACCAAAATCAAAACCCCGCCCATCGTCGGCGTTCCTTTTTTCTCGAAGTGCGATGCCGGACCTTCTTCGCGGATTTCCTGCCCGAATTTCAAATCGGCGAGCTTTCTAATTACCTTTCCGCCGAACAGAAGCGAAATTAAAAGCGCCGTAATCGTCGCCCAGGCCGTGCGAAACGTGACGTATTGAAAGACGTTTAAGCCTTTGAAAAAATACGAGTCCGTTACCCGGCCATATTGCTGAAAAATCAGCTGATATAATAAGTAATAAAGCATCAGTTTGAATAATTACGAATTACAAATTTCAAATTACGAATTGGAAAACAACTTTCTTTTATTCGTCTTTCGTAATTCGTAATTCGTAATTTTCTAAAAGCTTTTCAACTACCTTTTCCGTCCGCACGCCGCGCGAGCCTTTGATTAAAACAAAATCGCCCGCCTGAATCTCGGCTAAAAACTTTTCGCCGGCAACAATCGAATTTTCGTAAAACTCGGCTTCATCGATTCCGGCCGCGCGCGCGCCTTCAATCAGATTTTGCGCCAGGCCTTCGACGCCGAAAATTTTATCGACGCCGATTTCGGCAATCAGCCGTCCCGTTTCGTAATGAATCCGCGCCGCATCCGCACCTAATTCGCGCATTTCCCCGGCGATTAAAATTTTTCTGGTCGCGCCCGCGCCGATTTCCGTCAAAGTCTTGACCATCGAAAGAAGCGCGTCGGGATTTGAGTTGTACGTATCATTGATGACCGTAAATCCCTCACGAAAACGCAAAACTTCGCCGCGCTGCGGCGGCGGCTGAACCGTCTTGAGCGAACCGGCAATCGCCTCCGCCGACATTCCGAAAACGTGCCCGACGGCCGATGCCGCGAGCGCGTTCAAAACGTTGTGCTTGCCGTTCAGCGGAAACGCGACTTCGGCTGTGCCTTCGGGCGTTTCCAATCTGAAATGAGTTTGGCCCGCGTCGTCGAGATGAATTTCTCTCGCCATCACGTCCGAGTGAACGTCGATTCCGTAGGTCACATTTTTGCCTTCGTGCATGTCGCGCATCGCAAAAACGCGAAAATCGTCGGCGTTCAAAACGGCCGTACCGTTCGGTTTCATTCCTTCGACGAGTTCGGCTTTCGCTTTCGCGACGTTTTCAATTGAGCCGAGATGCTCGACGTGAACCGGATAAACGTTGAGCTCGACGGCGACGTCCGGCGGCGTAATCCGGCACAGGCGCGCGATTTCGTTGTTCGGCGTCGACATTCCCATTTCCAAAACCGCAACGTCGTAAGACGAATCTTTCGCCAAATTCAAAACCGTAATCGGCAAGCCCAAACCGTTGTTGTAGTTTTTGACGTTTCGCAAAACTTTGCGCCCGGAGCTTTCCAAAACGTGCGCCGTCAATTCCTTCGCCGTCGTTTTTCCGGCGCTGCCCGTAACGGCGACGATTGGTTTATTCCATTGCTCGTAAACGCCGTGAGCGAGTTTTTGAAAAGCGGCAATCACGTCTTCGGCAAAAATTAAGCGGTCGGAAAATTTTTCGAGCGCGGCCAGATATTCTTCGAATCGGTCGCGCCGGACGACTGCGGCGGCCGCGCCGTTTTCCAGCGCTGAAGCGGTGTATTTGGTCGAATCTTCAAAATCGCCGTTAAAGCAGTTATTTTTATAATCCGGCTGCGAAAGCGCAAAAAAGACTGCGCCCGCCCGGCTTTCACGCGAGTCGATTACGAATGAATCGACTTCGGTTTCAAGCAAAGCGGGGTTTAGTCCGGACGCGTCAGCGTTCATATATTTTATGGCGTCTTCCAGTTTCAAGTCTTTCCTTTATTCGCTCCCGATGATTTGTTTTTTGTCTCGGTTTTCGGCTTTTCGGTCATCGCCGCGGGCTGTTTCTGCTTGACATTTTTTTCGGTGTCGCCCGGCGAATTTTCCTTTTTCGTCTCTTTAACTTTCCCGCTCTCGGCCGAATTTTTGTCCGTTTTTTTGTCCGTCTTCGAAGCGGAAAGCGTTTCGATTTCGGTCGGAATATCTTCGTCTTTGACAACTTCCTGGCGAATATTCGCGTCGGGCGCGACGCTCATTTCGGGCAAAATCTGTTCGGCGATGTCTTTAAAAATCGGTGCGGAAACCTGACCGCCGTCGCGCGCGCCGCCCTGCGGTTCGTCGAGAACGACGGCGATGACGACCGAAGGCGTATCGGCCGGAGCAAACCCGATAAACGACGAAACGTATTTGCTCTCGTCGTATTTTTTCAATTTCGCGTCGTATTTCCAAGCCGTTCCGGTTTTTCCGGCAGACGTGTAGCCGTTCAGTTGCGCGCGTTTGGCCGTTCCGCTCGAGACGACTTTCATCAGCATCTGGCGCAAACTTTTGGCGGTTTCCGCGCTGACGATTTGCGTTTTTTCAGGTTCCGTTCGGGAAATTACTTTTTCGTCCTGTCGTATCTCCTTGATGACGTGCGGTTTTATACGCACGCCGTCGTTGGCGATGGCCGCATACGCCGCAATCGCCTGTATGGCCGTCACGTTTAATTCGTAGCCGATTGACATCGAAGCGAGCGAGTCGCCGTTCCAAGTTCCCGGCGAGCGCATCTGCCCGTGAGCTTCGGCCGGAAGCTCGATTCCGGTCGGCTCGCCGAAGCCGAATCCGCGCGAATAATTGTAAAACCTTTCTTTGCCCAGGCTGGTCGCCGTTTTTATCGTCACGTAATTGCTCGAAACGGCCAGCGCTTCGGCGTAAGAAATTCTGTCGTGGCAGTGTTTATCGACGATTTCGCGGTCCGGAAGCTTTATGATTCCGTCGCCGCAGTCGATTTCGCCGTCCGGTTTGATAAGTTTTTCCTGCAAAGCCGCACCGTAAGTGACAAGCTTGAAAACCGAGCCGGGCGAATACATATTCTGAACGGCGCGATTCGTGTAAATTTCCGCCGGAAATTCGTTGTATTTGTTCAAATCAAACGTCGGATAATTTGCCAGCGCCAGAATTTCTCCGGTTTTCGGATTTAAAACGATGGCCATTCCCGATTTTGCGTTTGCCGCTTTGACGCCTTTTTCGAGCGCTTGTTCGGCTTTATACTGAATCGAATTATTGATGGTCAGAACAATATCTTTCGGCGGCTCGCGCTCTTCGGTTTCTGCTTCGTCGTAGATTCTGCCCAGCCGGTCGCGGTCTTGCCAGCCTTTTATCACGGCGCCGTGCAGAAGCTCTTCCTGCGACTGCTCGATTCCGGCCAAACCAACGTCGTCGGAATTGCTAAAACCGATTACGTGCGCCGCCAGAGAGTTGTAGGGATAAATGCGCTTTTGCTCTTCTCTCCAGTGCAATCCGGCTAATTTTAAATCCTTATTTTCGAGAAGCGCTTCGATTTTCTGTTCGGTCGCTTCGTCGAGCTTGCGCGCCAACCAGACAAATCGGCGGTTATTTTCCCTGGCTTCCCTGAGCGGCTTTAAAATCTCGTTCGCTTTTACTTTCAAGACTTTGGCGACTTCTCTGGCGGTTTTGTCAAAATCTTCGATTTCCGAAGGGTCGGCAAAAAGCGATTTGGCATTGACGCTCATCGCCAGAAAATGTCCGGCGCTGTCGTAAATCGTGCCGCGCAAAAGTTTTTCTTTTGTCTGGTCGCGGCGCTGGCTCAAAGCTTTGCCGCGCAGCCATTCGTGCTGGTTGATTTGCAAATGAACGAGACGCGCGCCGATTCCGCCAATCCACAAAATAAAAAATGCGACGACCAGCATAAAGCGCGTAAATGCCGTCTGCATCGGATTTTTATTTTTTGTTTTTTTCGAGTTTTTTGCCATTCTTGTTTGATTTTCCGGTTACAGGCTTTAGGTCTCAAATTTCAGATTGTTTACCTGAAACTTACTTGGCCGCCTTTGTTTCGCGAACTTCTTTTTTATCTTTTGAATCTGTCAATTTCTTTTCCGGTTTTTCGTCCTTTTCCGGCTTTTTCGCGTCGGGTTTATTGTTTGTCGGGGCCGCGTTTGGCGATTTCTGTTCGGAAGGTTTATCGGTTTTCGTATTTTCCGGTTTATCGCCGCCCGTATAAAAAGTTTCGATATTAGCCGCCGTCATTTCGGTAAGCCCGAGCTTTTTCGCTGCTTTTTTGATTTCGATAGGCGAGAGCGCGATTTCTTTTGCTAAAAGAAGCTGGCGCTGCGCGTCTCCGAGCTCGTCTTTTTGTTTGCGCAGCCTGGAATTTTTAATGCCGTAATCCATCGACGAAAAATGCTGGCGCGCGGCAAAGAAAAATCCGACCACCAGCAGAAGTCCGCAGATGAGCGTGAGCAGACAATAACGCCACGGAATCGGGTCGCTCTCTCGGCGAATTTGCTTTGTATTTTTATTTTTTGTCAGATTTCGTCGGCTCATAGCTTTCTCCAATTTTTGAGTCTTTTCAATCTAATTTCCGGCAGGCGCGGAGTTTTGCGCTGCGCGCGCGAGGGTTTTCTGCCAGTTCTTTTTCGTCGGCCACAACGGGCTTTTTTGTCAAAATTTCAATTTCTCTTTGCGTGCCGCACGTGCATCGCGGAGCGCGCGGCGGGCAGAAACATTTTCCGGAGAGTTTCTGCATCGTCTGCTTAACGATGCGGTCTTCCAAAGAATGAAAAGTTATCAAAACCAATCGCCCGTCTTTTTTCAAAATATCAATCGAGTCGCGGATAAACTCTTCTAAAATTTCAAGCTCTTGATTGACGGCGATTCGTAAAGCCTGAAAAGTTCTGGTCGCCGGATGAATTTTGTCTTTCCGGCCGCGCCCGGTTGCTTTTTCGACCGTCTCGGCCAGCTCTTTGGTCGTTTTTATCGGCTCGCCGATTTCTCTTTTCCAAACAATGCGCCGCGCGATGCGCCGCGAAAATCTCTCCTCGCCGTATTTGTAAATAATGTCGGCGATTTCTTCTTCGGAAAGATTTTCAAGCAGCTCGGCGGCCGTTTCCGCGTCGGAATCCACGTTCATCCGCATATCGAGCGGCGCGTCGAAACGAAAACTGAAACCGCGTGATTCGCTGTCAAACTGCAAAGACGAAACGCCCAAATCGGCCAAAACCCCGTCGACTTTTTCAATTCCGGCGTCTGCCAGAACCTGCTTAATCTCCGAAAAATTCGAGTGAAAAATGCGAATTCTCTCGCCAAACGTTTCGAGCCTTTCCTTTGCAAACTCAATCGCCTGCGCGTCCTGGTCGATGGCGATGACGTTTGTTTTGCCCGAAATCGACAAAATCGCTTCCGTGTGCCCGCCGAGGCCGAGCGTCGCGTCAACCAAAATTTCATTCGCCTGCGGATTAAGCAGTTCGAGCGTTTCCTGTAGTAAAACAGGCTTGTGTAAATTTTCGGCTTTTATTTTTGACACCTTCAAAGAGCAGCCTTCGGTTTATTTACCCGGATTTGCGACACAATACCACTTTCGGAGATTTTGTCTATCAAACCTTCTTTGTTTAGTAAAACCTTATTTTTCTTTGATTTTCCGCGAGGTTATTTTTTCCGTCCGTCCTGCTTTGTATATTTCTTAAATAACATTCGCGTAGCATCTTTTAGACTCTTCTGTGGAAAAGTGCTTAAATTAAACACCTTTTACGTGGTAAATCTTTTTGCGCCTAAAACCGTATTTCAGGCCTTTTTCAAATAATTAAGGAAATCTTACGATTATTTTTCCGCTTCTGTCAAGGAAATTTTAAGGATATTTTAATCAAGTGCTTAATTTTTTTTGAGATACGCGATTCTGAGTATTTTCAAAAAGATTTTAACAACTTCCTTTTCCATTTCCAAATCGTTTGCGTTAAAGTTTTATCAAACGCTTTTGCGCTCAGAGAAAACGCTTTCAATATGGACAGTTCTTTTATTCAACTTCTTTGTTTCGGGATTTTAGCCGGTGCGGCCAACGTACTTGGCGGCTTGATTCTCTTCCCGCCCGGAATTCAGCGCAAATCAAAAAAGCTTCTCAAATATATCCTGGCGCTCGGCGCGGGCTTTATGCTGAGCGTTGTTTTTATCGACATTTTGCCCGAAGTCATCAATCTCTGGCAAAAAAAGGGCGCTTCATTTAACAGCGAAACGTTGATTTACCCGATGATTTTGCTTCTGGTCGGCTATCTTCTGACGCAGTTTTTCGAGCACACGATAGCGCCGCATTTTCATCTCGGCGAGGAAGTTCATTCTGACCATCTGATTTCGACAAAATCCGCTTACACGGCAATCGGCGGGCTTTTGATTCACACATTTTTTGACGGCGTTTCGATTGCGGCCGCCGCGCAGGTCGATTTTAAGGTCGGGATTTTGGTTTTTATCGCTATTTTTCTGCATAAATTTCCCGAAGGTTTTACGATTGCGTCGATGATTTTAGCTGCCGGAAAAGAGCGCCGCGAGGCTTTAATCGGCACGACGCTGGTCGGTTTGACGACTTTGCTCGGCGTCCTGCTTTTTTATTTTGTCGGCGCAAACATCGGCTTTTCAGTAGCTTATGCGCTTCCGCTGGCGAGCGGTGTGACGCTCTATGTCGCGGCCAGCGATTTGATTCCGGAAATCAATCATCACGGCGGAAAAAACCCGCTCGTCTCGCTTTCGGTTTTTGCGGGCGTCGTTTTGTTTTTTCTCGCGCATTTCGTTCTGCACTCGGTTTTGGAAACCTGAGAACATCTGCGCGCGAACTTTCGTATTCTTTACGGATTTGGTCTAATTGCTTTAGACACGATGAAAAAATTTAAAGTTTTTCCAAAATCAATCGTCCCGCTGATAGTTTTGCTTTTGTGCATAACCGCGCAAACCGCTTTTTCGCAGTCAACTTCGCTCAACGAATCGCCTCTGCCCGCGCCGACCGAGCCGGTCAACGATTTTGCGGGCGTGATTGACGAAGCGACCAAACAACAGCTCAATCAAAAAATAAAAGATTTCAAAGCGCGAACGAATCCGGCTGTCGTTCTCGCCGTGGCGGTCGTAAAAACGACCGGCGAGCGCGATATTTTCGAATACTCGCTCTCGATTGCACGCGGCTGGAAAATCGGCTCGAAAGAAGACGACAATCCGAGCGCGCTGCTTTTTATCGCGATTGACGACCGGAAATATTTTACGCAGGTCAGCAAAGATTTGCAGGACGAGCTGCCGGACGGCGTCGTCGGACAGCTGCAAAGACAATATCTCGTTCCGGCTTTTAAGCAGGGCGATTACGGCAAAGGCGTGGCCGACACGATTGACGCGTATATGCGCACAATCGAAGCGAAACAGGGCGGAATCGCAGCGCCGACGCCCATCGCGGCCGGCCAGACCAAACAACAGCCGCAGACAAACAAAAGCTCGTTTTCTATCTGCGGCTCGCTGCCGTGTTTGATAATTCTTTTTATCATCATGATTGCGCTTTTCAGCCGCGCCGGACGCCGTAAAAACAAAAACGACCGCAACCGCTGGGGCGGCGGAGGTTTCGGAGGCGGAGGCGGAGGCATTCTGCCATGGATTATCGGCTCGGCTGTCGCCAACAGTATTTCAAACAGCTCGTCGGGCGGCTGGAGCAATAGCGGCGGCTCATCGAGCGATTGGGGCGGCGGTTCGTCCGGCGGCAGCGACTGGGGCGGTTTCGGCGGCGGCGGAGACTTTGACGGCGGCGGCTCCGGCGGAAGCTGGTAAATTAGTCAGTTGTCAGTTGTCAGTCGGCAGTTGCAGTTTGAATTTAATTCGACAACGTAAATAAATCTCAACAGCAACGGGCAACGGAGTGCTGACAAAAGACGAATAATATATGAGAAATCAATTTGAAGCGTTTATCGACGATTTGCGGGCGGCGCACGGCAAAAATCTGGCCTCCGTTATTTTGTACGGCTCGGCGGCGGCGGGCGATTTTGTCAAACATCAATCGGACTACAATGTGCTGATTGCTCTGCACAAAATCACGCCGAAAGATTTGCGAAACGCGCAGGCGCCGATGCGCGAATGGAGCCGGCTCGGGCATCCCGTTCCCGTCTATTTTACCGTTTCGGAGCTCGAAACCGCGGCCGACGTTTTTCCGATTGAGTTTCACCAGATGGAGCGCGCGCGCAAAGTTTTATACGGCGCGGACGTGCTTGCAAACGTCGATATTTCCGACGAAAATCTGCGGCATCAAACCGAATTCGAGCTGCGCAGCAAGCTCATTCAACTGCGCCGCACATATATTCCGGCTTCCGTTTCGGTCGATGGCCTGACGGCTTTAATGTCAAACAGTCTTTCGAGCTTTGCCGCGCTGTTTCGCGCCGTTTTGATTCTCCACGGGCTTGAGCCGCCGGTGACAAAACACGAAGTCGTCGCGCTGACGGCGCAGCATTTGCAGATTGACGGCGCTCCATTCGAAAAAATTTTTAATCTGCGCGCAAATAATTTTGCAAAGACGCTCGACGACGTCGAGGCCAATCTGCTTTTCGCCGATTATATGGAGCAGATTGAGCGAGTCGTCGAAGCGGTTGACAAGTTGAGCGGTAAATAGACGACCTTCGTCAAGATATTTTTTGATAGAATAAGAACAAGGAGTTTAATTATGAAAAGAGCTATTTTATTAACTGCTGCGTTATTTTTCGCGTTCGCTTTAAGCGGCTGCAGCTATAACACTTTGACGGCAAAACAGCAGGACGTCAGAGGCAAATGGGCAAACGTCGAAAGCGCTCTTCAGCGCCGCGCCGATTTGATTCCGAATCTGGTTAAAACGGCGCAGACGCTCGGCGTTCAGGAGCAGGAAGTTTTCGGACAAATCGCCGATGCGCGCTCGCGTCTGCTTAACGCGACGCAGGCGCAGCCGGCGGGCACTGAGGGCGACAAAACGCCCGACCAAAAACAGGCTGTTCTCGACGCCAACAACAGTTTCGGCGGAACAATCGGCAGGCTTTTGAGCTTGCAGGAAAATTATCCGCAGCTGCGTTCGAGCGAAGCGTTTCTAAAAGTTCAGGACGAGCTTTCGGGCACGGAAAATCGAATCAACGCGGCCCGGCTCGATTACAATCAGTCGGTCACCGATTACAATACGGCGCGAAATTCGTTTCCGGCGGTTTTGACGGCGAGTATGATGGGATTTAAGGAAGAGCCTTTCTTCAAAGCGGACGAGAGCGCCAAACAAGCGCCGCAGCTTCCCGACCCGAATACGATGCGTCGCAACAATCCGCCGACGACCGCGCCGGCAAACAATACGGCGCCGGTCACGAATGCCAATAAATAAACTAGAAACCGCGCGAACTGCACATCGCGCAATGGTCGCAAGGCTTGCCCGTCGGTTCATACGGGCAGGCCTTTTCATTTTGCAGATTTTTGATAATTTCGTCGGCGAGTTCTTCGATATTGAGAAATTTTTCCTGGCTCGGATGTGTCGATTGCGAAACGAGAATTGCGGATTGCGAAATATTATTTGAGTTATGCGCGGCTAAGTTTTCTTCGATATTGTCCAGTCTCTGATTGATTTTTTCGAGGCTTGCGCGCAAGTAAGCCGAATCGTCGCTTCCCTTTTCATTTTCCTGCAAAATCGAGGCAATTCGTTCGGCTAATTTTTGAGTCTGTTCGTTAACCATTTTTTTCCTGCGGCAGTAAATCGATGTAATCGACGACGCCGATGATGGCCGTGTCGATTGCCGCGCCGGGCTTTCCGGTCGAAGCGGTCGAAGCCGACCAGCCTTCCTGCACGACCAGAACGATATCGCCTTCGCCCGCCGAAACCGAATCAAGCGCCAGCAGCGTCTCGGAAGTTTCTTCGAGTTCGTGCGTCAGTTTCCGGCACAGCATCACGCGCGCGCCTTCGTAACGCTGATTTTTCTGCGTCGAAACAACATTTCCGATAACTTTGGCTAAAAGCATTTCTTAAACTGAGAACTGAAAAGTGAGAGCTGAAAATCGCTTTTACCTTTCAGTTTTCATCTCTCACTTTTCACTTTTTCCAGACGTGCGCGTCCGAATCGACGATTCCGACAATCGTGCAGTCGGTCGGTGTCGAATCGCGCTTGAAGGGAAAGCTCGCTTCCTTGCCGCGACACCAGAAAACGAGTTCGCCGACGCCCGCGCCGACCGAATCGAGCGCGACCTGCGGCTTGCCCTTCGGCTTTAAATCCGCGTCCAGAGTCTGCACGATTAAAAATTTGCGCCCTTCGAGCGTTTCGTTTTTAATGGTCGCAACGACCGTGCCGATGACGCGCGCGAGCTGCATTTTATTTACCTGCCTGTTTGGACGAAGCGCCCAGTTTGTTAAAGTCTTCCTGCATCATCTCGTCGAGCAGTTTCAATATTTTCGGCAGTAATGTCTGCTGCGCCGCCTGCATCGATTCGGCGACAAGCTGCGGCATCGTGCTGATAACTTTCTGCCCGGTTTCGGATTTGTAAAAAGTCACCAAATCGGCCAGCTCTTTTTCGGTAAAGAATTTATCGTATAACGGATAAACCGTCTCTTCGATATACTGCGAATAATTCACCGCCAGCGGCAGACGCTCGCGAAATCTTTTACTGAAAGCCTGAAAGCTTTGGTCTACGGCAGCACCGAGTTTTTCTCTTTCTCGCGGCGTCAAATTCGGATTATTTTCCAAAGTGCGTCGGAAAGCGATGGGATATGTAACTTCCATCGATTTGAGCATCGTGTCGGTAATTTCGACTATTTGCTTATCCATTTTCATCACGGCGATGATTTCGGCAATCAGCTTTCGCTTTTCTTCCGGGATAGTATTTTGCGCTTTTGCCAGCGAAGATGCGCCGGCAATTAAAAGCAGAGCGAGAATCAGATGAGTGATTATCTTCATATTTTTATGTGGTTAATTAAAAATCAATCGTATCGATGACGCCGACGATGGCCGAATCGACCGGGCAATCCTTGTTGCCTTCGGCCAGACGCGCCGACGAACCGGCGACAATCAGAACTTTTTCGTGAAAGCCCGCGCCGACCGTATCGACCGCGACAATGTAGCCGCTCTGGTCTGTGCCGTCGAGATTTATCGGCTTCACGATAAGAAGCTTTTTGCCGTTCAAACGCTCGTCTTTCTGCGTCGAAACGACGGTACCTAAAATTCTGGCTATTATCATTTCTAGTGGTCAGCCGTCAGTGGTCAGTGGTCAGTAAAATCAGAAATCCTCTGACCACCGACCGCTATTTCATAACTATCGGCAATGTCTCATCGACGCTCGCGTGCGGGCGCGGGATAACGTGAACCGAAACCAATTCGCCGACGCGGCGGGCGGCCGCTGCTCCGGCGTCCGTCGCCGCTTTGACGGCCGCGACGTCGCCGCGCACGATTGCCGTGACAAAGCCGGCGCCGATTTTTTCGTAGCCGACGAGCTGCACGTTGGCGGCCTTGACCATCGCGTCAGCCGCTTCAATCATCGCCACCAGACCTTTACATTCGACCATTCCTAATGCTTCCTGCATTCCAAGTTTCTCCTAAAAAATTATAAGTAAGATTGTTAAAGAAAATGCTAGTTTAACTCAATTTGGCTGCCTGCGACAAAAGCTCAATCAATTCCTCGCGCGTGAAGGAAATTTTCGAGCCGTTCGAGCCGCCGTGAACTTCGCAGCCGATTCCGGTGTCCTGCAGATATCCGCACGACTGGCAGCGCGCCGCTTCGGTCAAATATCCGGCTTTTTCGCGAATATTGATAAGTTTTTCAATCGCATCTTGCGGCAAATCGTTCGCGCCGCCCAAAGCTTTGGCCAAAATCGCGATTTTCGCCGTGTGTTCCAGCGTTTCCAGACGGTCAAACGCCTGCCACAAATCTTCGCCGTATGCGACCGCGCCGTGATTTGCCATCAAAAGCGCGTTGTGATGCTCGACGAACGGCTTCATCGATTCGGTCAACTCATTCGTCGAAGGCGTTCCGTAACCGGTCAGCGGAACGCATCCCAGAGTTAAAATCACTTCGGACAAAATCGGCTGGTCAATCGCCAGCCCGGCGACGGCGAAAGCAGTTCCGTGCGGCGGGTGCGCGTGGCAGACGGCTTTTATGTCCGGTCGCATTTTGTAAATCAAAAGATGCATCGCCAGCTCCGACGAGGCTTTTTTGTCGTTCAGCGGCTTCCCTTCCAAATCGGTTATCGCCAGAGAATCCTCGGTCATACGACCTTTCGAAGTCATCGTCGGCGTCGCCAGCACGCGGTTTTCGTCCAGGCGAATGCTCACATTGCCGTCCGACGAAACGACGTAGCTTCGTTCATAGAGCAATTTTCCGACTTCGATGATGAGTTTTCTGGCGTTGGATTCGTCCATCAAAAATTAGTAAATAGTAAAACTGTATGCGACGGTTTTGGTCACGGAATAAGACGCGCCGTTTATTTTTGCCGGTTCAAATTTGATTTGTCTGGCCGCGGCGATGGCCTGTTCGGTCAAACCGTCGGGCAGACTGCTTACGGTCGAGATGCTTCCGATTGTTCCCGCCGCGGTAAAGGTAACTTTGAGCGAAACCGTTCCCTGCACGTTGTTTGCGCGCGCTTCGTCCGTGTATAGCGCCCGCGGTTTGGAGAGAATTTTTAACTGAGTTACCGCACCGGATTTTTTGCCTTCTCCAAAATTATTTACGCTATCGACAGCGTCCCCGTTTCCGCCTTCGATTGCGTTAGCGAAATTCATATCGCGTTTGGGCGGATTAAGCAGTTTTACAACTGTTTGATTTTTATTCGCGGGAATTTCGTTTCGGAAAACATTCGAAATTAATAAACCGAGCGCAAACGCCAGCGCAAACGAAACGATTTTCGACCAGAAATTTTTACAGCACATAATCTTATTTTTGCCCTTTCGATTCGTAACAATGTTCTTTATGAATCAAAATCCGGTATTGATAACGGTCTTTCGAAGACCTGTAGAGCGATTTGTCCGTCTTTTCGGCGCTCTTTATCGCTTTTTCAAGCTCCGCCGCTTTTTTCGATTCGCTTTTCCCGGCCTGTTCTGCCGGAACGGAAATTTTCCCCTCGCTTAAAAGCTGATATTGCAAGTCGGCGTCGTCCGGCACGCAGTTTAATTTCTCGGCAACGGTCGTTTCCTCCGGCGGCGCTTTTTCCGAAACCGTCAAGTTATAGGTAAAAATACCGAACCAAAAAGTCAGACATAATATTACGATTTTCTTTCCAAAACCTTGACCGCGCATGGCATACCTCTTTTCTTAAAAAACTAAACCACAGATTAACATAAGTCAAAAAAATGTTCACTTATATTAATCTGTGGTCGGAATTTTTGCGAAAAGCCAGTTTTAATCCTGTGTTTTTAAAGTCGTCACGGGCACTTCTTTAATTACCAGCTTTTTTGCTTTTGGCGGAAGCGGCGGCAGAGGTCTGTCTAAATCTTCGCTGAGATTTTGATTTTCCGTCTCAGACAATTGTCGTTTCAGGCGATTGTTTTCTTCGCGCAACTGTTGATTTTCAAATTCCAGTCGCTGGTGATATTCCTGATGTCTTCTCCAGCCGTCGCGCCTGAATTGAAAATTCGGCGCGGCAATCGAAACAAAAAAGCTCGCAATAAAAAGTCCGAACGCAAACGTCAGGAAAAATGGTAAAATTCTTTTCAAAAAACCTTTACAACACATTGATTAATACCCCTTAAAATAAAAAATAATTACTTGCTTTTACGCCGTCCGTCAGATTTCGGTTTCAAATTCTTTCCGTTTGAAGCGGCCGGCTGAGCCAGAAAATATGACAGGCTTTCGAGTGAAATAGTCAAATCTACCGTTTTCAGCTTAACGTCGGTTTCGACGCGCAGAGGCGTCGGCGCAAAATTCATCACGGCTTTGATTCCCGCTTTTGTAATCTGCTCCAGAACGCTCTGGGCAAATTGTGCGGGAACGGCAATAACCGCTACATCTATATTATCTTTTTCTGCGATTTCCGCAAAGTTTTTTATGTCGAAAATTTCCACCTCGCCGGCCTTCTGTCCGATTTTGCCCGCGTCGGCGTCAAAAAGCGCGACGACCGTAAAATTTGACTGCGTAAAACCGTAGTAATCGGTTAAGGCCAGCCCGAGGCGTCCCGCGCCGATAATCGCGACGCGATGCTCTTTCGTCAACCCCAGAATTTTTGTCAGGTGGTCGCGGAGACTTTCGACGTAATAGCCGACGCCGCGCACGCCGAATTCCCCGAAATATGCCAAATCCTTGCGAATTTGCGCCGAATTTAAGTGAAACTGTTTGGCGAGCTTGTCGGACGAGACGGTTTTTGCGCCGTCCGCCGCGAGCGCGTTGAGACAGCGCAGATAGACGCTCAGGCGATTGGTTGTCAGTTCCGAGATTTTTTCAACCTTCATTTTTGTAAAAACGGGGAAAGCCTTTTATACAAATTTTATTTTATTGCCAATTTGCCCGATAAGCAAAGTGAAAATATTCACAGACCGCCTTATTGATGATGAAAATCTTTTTTGTCGTTGCCCTAAAAAAGGATATTTATTACAATTTATGTTTCAAGTGTGAAACAATGATAGCATATATCTCCGGTAAACTTTTAGAAAAACAGGCAAATACGGTCATCGTCGACGTCGGCGGCGTCGGTTATGAAATATCGATTCCGCTTTCGACTTTTTATGAAATCGGCGACGTCGATTCGGAAATTTCGCTGCGCATCTACACGCACGTCCGCGAAGACGCGCTTCAGCTTTTCGGTTTCAAAACCGAGCGCGAGCGGCAGCTTTATCTGAAACTGATTTCCGTTCAGGGAATCGGCGCCAAAAGCGGCATCACGATGCTTTCGGGAATGAGCGCGGACGAGATTATCGTCGCCATCCGGACGGACAATCTGGCGCGTCTGACCTCGATTCCCGGCGTCGGGAGAAAAACCGCCGAAAGATTAGTCATCGAGCTGCGCGACAAGTTAAACGACCTTTCGTCAGCCGCGACGCAGCAGCAGTTAGCGACCGCCGCGAGCGGCGCAAACGTTCCAATCGACGCGGTTTACGACGACGCGCTGTCGGCTCTGACGAATCTCGGTTATCAAAGAAATGCGGCCGAAAAAGCGTTGAAACAGGCCGTTCAGGACGGAACCGAAATGAGCGTGCAGAAATTACTGAGAAAGAGCCTGCAGCTGCTGGCAAAAGGTTAAATTAAATGACTGAAGACCTTGAAACAATCGATAACCGCACCGGAACCGCTTTAGACGAAGAAAAGCAGTTCGAGCTCTCTCTGCGCCCGACGCGGCTCGGCGAATATATCGGGCAGGCGAAAGCAAAAGACAATCTGCGAATTTTTATGAAGGCCGCGCTCTCGCGTCGCGAAGCGCTCGACCACGTTCTTTTGTTCGGGCCTCCGGGCGTCGGCAAAACGACCCTGTCGGTCATTATCGCCAACGAAATGGGCGCTGAATTAAAATCGACGGCCGGGCCGATTATCGAAAAAGCCGGAGACCTGGCGGCGATTCTGACAAATCTGCAGGAAGGCGACGTGCTTTTTATCGACGAGATTCACCGTTTGAACCCGGCCATCGAGGAAGTTCTCTATCCGGCGATGGAGGATTACAATCTCGATTTGATGATTGGCCAGGGAACGGCGGCGCGCTCGATAAAACTTGAGCTGCCGAAATTTACGCTCGTCGGCGCGACGACCCGGCCGGGACTCATCACCGCGCCGCTGAGAGGACGTTTCGGCATTATTTTCCACCTCGATTTTTACAACATCGACGATTTGCAGACGATTATCAAACGCTCGGCGGAAATTTTAAACGTCGAAATCGACGAAAGCGGCGCAAACGAAATCGCGCGCCGCTCGCGCGGAACTCCCCGCATCGCCAATCGACTGCTGCGACGCGTGCGCGATTACGCCGAAGTCGATTACGACGGGCGCGTGACCGAAGCGGTGGCGATGGACGCGCTCAACCGGATGGAAGTCGACACCTACGGTTTGGATGAAATCGACCGCAAGCTTTTGATGACAATCATCGAAAAATTCGACGGCGGGCCGGTCGGTCTGGGAACGATTTCGGCATCGATTCACGAGGAAAAAGATTCGATTGAAGAAATTATCGAGCCGTATCTGATTCAAATCGGCTTTCTGAACCGCACGCCGCGCGGCCGCATGGTGACGCGTCGCGCGTATGAACATTTCGGCCTCGACGCGCTTCTGAAAATAAAAACGCCGAGCTTGTTTGAGTAAAAAATTTAACCACGGAGACACGGAGGAGATTCAAACAGGATAAATTGTTTTTTTCTTGTCTCCAGTGTCTCTGTGGTTAAATTTTCTTCCCTTTTGCCCAATTTAACGCTTTAAGACATAATATCTGCATGATGTTGAAACAATTCCTGCTTTTGAGTTTTTTTGTCTTACTTTTCACCGCTAATCTTTTTGCCCAGAACAAGTTTGAAGGCTACAACATTCTGCTCGACGCGCCGGATACGCAACGCGGCGCAACGTGCGCGATTCGATACGCGCCGACGACGACGGCCGTGACGATTACCGATTTGAATCCGGCGACACCGATGAACGTTTCGGCCTGCAGCGGTTCGGGCACGACCGTCGCGCGAAGCGGCGCAAATTACACGATGCGCGCCAACGCCGGAAACGCCAAATGGTGTTTTCAGGGCGAAGACAAAAAATATCGAATCTCGTTCGTCGGCGACCAGTATACGGGAAGCGTGATTTACGAATGGCCGGCGACGCCCGACGAAAAAACGCTCGGTTTTTACAACGTCAAAGATTTGGGCGCGGTCGGCGACGGGCGCACCGACGACACGACGGCCATCAGAAGCGCGCTCGCTTTTATCGCGACGCGCAACGGCGGAATTTTGACATTTCCCGAAGGCGAATACATCGTCAATTCGCCGCTGACTCTGCCTTCGGGCATTATCATTCAGGGCGTCAACGGGCTTCATTCGGGCGCTTCGACCAATAATTTGACGCAGCGCAACACGAGCCGCATCACGCTCGGCGGAATCGACCGCGCCTTGTTTAAATTGGGCGAATGCACGGAAAAAGTCTCAATCCGCGACATCGAGCTGTACGCGCAGAATTCGCAAAACACATACGGCATCGAGGCCGTCGGCGCGTATACGTCTTCGCAGGGTTTCAGCTTTGATAATATTTCGTTCAATAATTTCTATCGCGGCATCTACGCGCACGGGCTGAACGTGACCAATCAGTTGTGGCAGTTCGACTACATAAAGGTCAATCAGTGTCGCTTTATCTACAACAGCGACGCGGGAATTTACACGAACGTAAAAAATTCCGACTGGGAAATCGAAGGCTGTCTGTTTATCAATCCAAAGCGAACCCCGACGCAAAGGGCCGATTCGATGAGCTTCGAGCACGGCGGCATCATTATGATTCAGGACACGTTCGGCGGCGGTTTTGCGGGCGCGCTCGGCGGGACTTTTATCAATATTCTGGACAACACGAATCTGACGGTTCTCAATTCGCAGACCGAATCGATGACGAACGCGTTTTATTACAACGAGGCGAACAATCCATATGCCGGCGATTATTCCTACCCGATAACGTTTGTCAACTGCATTTTCGGCGACCCGATTACGTTTAATGCGCGCCGCACGTTTGTCTCGACCGGAAATCTATATCTCGGCAACACATTCCGCGCCGACGAGCGTCTCCGGGTATATTCGACCGGCGACCGTTTCTGCTACGACGGCGCTACTTTAGGCTGCGTCGGCGCGGCGAAAAACAATTTCGACAAAGCGCAGATAATTTTTATGACCGGCCAGCCCGACGACCGAAATATTCCCGGACACCCGACGCTTTTCGGAACCGACGTGCAGTTTAACGGCACGGTTCAGATGCCTTCGTTTCTGCAAACGGCGCTGCCGAACGGCAAGCCGAACGGCTCGCTCGTCTACTGCTCAAACTGCCGACGCTCGACCACGCCCTGTCAGGGCGGCGGAACGGGCGCGCCCGCAATGGTCGTCAACAATCAATGGAGTTGTTTGTAAGTTGATAGTTGATAGTTGATAGTTTGTTTTTTTACTATCACTTTCCACTTTCAACTTTTTTGAGCGATGAAGCGAATTATTATCGTTGCAATTTTGCTTTTGTTGGGCGCGGCGAACGTCACGGCACAGTCGAAAACGGATAAAAGCGTCGAACGGGAATTGCTGCGCCTGCATCGCGCCGAGGACGAAGCCGAAGCGAAAAAAGACACGAATGCGCTTGAACGCCTGTTCAGCGACGATTTTCTCTTTGTTGCCGCAAACGGCGCGATTTACGATAAAAAGAAATTTCTCGGAGAGATAAAAGCCGACACCGAGCCGCCCACCGAACAAAAGCTCGATTACGAAAATTTTCGCGCCCGCATTTACGGCAAAACCGCGATTGTCAATTACGTTTTAGTCGTCAACGGGACGGACAAAGACAAGAAAGCTTACGCCAATCGCTTTCAGATGAGCGTCGTCTGGATAAAAGAAAAGGGCGTTTGGCGGATAGCCAACTTTCACTCGACGCGCCTCAGAGCCTGAGAAAATTTGCAGCTCGAATCAAACCGGAGCTTTCTAAAATAAAGAATTAAAAATTATATTTTTCTTAAACGACTTTTTAGTTTTTGATTCCTAAACATTACGATATAAAGGGTTGCATTTTTTGCGAAAAAGGTGTATAAACAATGTTACCCCTTTTAATTGTTATCCAGTCTTCTGTGTAATTGATTAAATCGAGGCCCCCCTTTTGCGCAGAGTTTGCTGTGCAGCCGGTTTGAATAGATAAGGGTAATTCAAAACGGACATTTGATTGCTTTCCGACGCGTTGACTATTCCCGTTGATTAAACCGTTGAAATCAATTTTCCCTTTCTTTTGAAAGGAAGAAATGAAACGACAACCGCTAATTTTATACATAGACCATAATACGGATTCGTGTGAGATTGTAGAGATTCTGATGCAGCAAATCGGTTTTAAGGTTATCTCCAGCCAATCGGCCCAGGATGCAGTCCATCTTGCCCGCCAGACGCCGTTTTCCGTGATTATTTCCGAATATCTTTTGCGAGACGTCGACGCATTGCAGATGTGTCTGGCGATAAAGAAATTCGACCCGCACGTTCCGATTGTTTTTTACTCGGCCGAAGCCCGCCACGAGCACAAAGCAAGAGGAATATCCGCCGGCGCGAACGCCTATCTCGTCAAGCCGAACGATTTGGAAAACATCGAAAAAACCGTTCTCGATTTAGCTCTGGTCTAGATTTTTTAGTCTCCCAAAAACAACTTTTCGAAAGCAAAAGCAGTCATCCGATAGCTGTTCCGGTCAAAAACGCGCCGCGAAACAAAAAATTAATCTTTCTCGACGGTAAATAAAAAAGCATTGGAAAGCGAAAACTTTCCAATGCTTTTTTATTTTTTATTGCTGTCTTTCTATTCTTCTTCTTCGTCTCCGGCTTCGAGCAAAGACGCGCTTGTCACCAAATCGTCTTCGCCGGTGCGAATCAAGGTTACGCCCTGCGCGCTTCGGCCGGTTTCGCGGATTTTATCGACGCCGAGACGAATTAGTTTCGCCTGCTGCGTGATAATCATTATTTGCGAATCCTCATAAATCGGGAACGAAGCGACGACCTTGCCGGTTTTGGCGGTCGTTTTCATATTGATAACGCCTTTGCCGCCGCGTTTGGTCAGGCGATAGCTGCCGACAATGGTTTGCTTGCCGAAGCCCTGCTCGGAGACGGTCAGGATTTTCTCTGTTCCGTCAATCGAGACGGCGCAGACCGAGACAACGTAATCGCCTTTGCGCAAGTTTACGCCGCGAACGCCTCTGGCAACTCTGCCCATCGGGCGAACGTCGGTTTCGTTAAAGCGAACCGCCATCCCGTCGTGCGTGGCGATAAAGATTTGCTGTTTGCCGTCCGTTCGAATGATGTTCAAAAGCTCGTCGCCGTCGTCGATGTTGATGGCGTTGATGCCGTTGATGCGTATGTTTTGATATTCCGACAGAGCGGATTTTTTGATAATGCCATGACGCGTGACCATCGTCAGATAAATTTCCTCGGTGAAATCTTTGACCGGCATCACCGCGACGAGTTTTCTTTCCGACGATAATTGAATCAGATTGACGACCGCTTTTCCGCGCGCGGCCGGTGCGGCCTCGGGAATTTCGTGGACTTTGATTTTATAAACCTGTCCGTCGTCGGTGAAAATCATCAGATAATCGTGCGTCGAAGCGGTGAAAAGATGCTCAACGAAATCTTCATTTTTCGCCGTCGCGCCCAATCTTCCCTTGCCGCCGCGTCCCTGTTTCGAGTAAATCGCAACCGGCGTGCGTTTGATATATCCGGCTTTCGTCACCGTAATTGCGACTTCTTCGTTCGGAATCAAATCTTCGATGGTCAGCTCGACGCCCGCATCGATAATCTGCGTGCGGCGCGCGTCACCATAATTCTTTTTGACTTCGGCGAGCTCGTCCATAATCACCTGACGGAGAAGCTGTTCGTTGGCCAAGATAGCTTCGAGTTCCGAGATGTGACGCAGCAGCGCTTCGAGTTCGTCGATGATTTTCTGGCGTTCGAGCGCCGAAAGACGACGAAGCTGCAAATCTAAAATCGCCTGCGCCTGAATGTCCGAAAATCTCAATCCGCCGACAACCTTTTCCAAATCCTTCAAAAATCCGGCCAGAGTTTTGTCGGCCGAAACGCCGCGCCACGTCTTCTGCTCGTGGAGAGTCGCAAAATTTCCGGTCAGCCACGATTTCGCTTCGTCAATCGAGCGCGAGTTGCGAATGAGCGGAATGATGTAGTCGAGCGCGTCGATGGCTTTGTTCAAGCCTTCCAAAATATGCGCGCGCGCTTTTGCTTTGCGAAGCTCGAACTCGGTGCGGCGGCGGACGACTTCGCGACGGAAATCGACAAACGCTTCGAGAATCTGTTTGAGATTCAAAACTTTCGGCTGGCCGTCGATAATCGCGATATTGATGATGCCGAAAGACGACTGCATCGGCGTCAGTTTATAAAGCTTGTTCAAAACGACCTGCGGAATCGCGTCGCGTTTGAGCTCGATGACGATGCGCATTCCTTCGCGGTTCGATTCGTCGCGCAGCTCGGAGATGCCTTCGAGTTTCTTTTCGTGAACCAATTCTGCGATTTTTTCGATAAGCCGCGCCTTATTGACCTGATATGGAATTTCCGTAACGACGACGGCGTCGCGCTCGCGGTCGGCGCGACCGATTCTATCGATTCCCGCCTTTGCGCGCATCTGCACGATTCCGCGTCCGGTTTTATACGCGCGATGAATTTCCTCGCGGCCGTAGATAAATCCGCCGGTCGGAAAATCCGGCCCGGGAACATAGCCGATAAGTTTTTCAATCGAGATTTCCGGGTCTTTGACGAGCTCGATGGTCGCGTTTAAAATTTCCGTCAAATTGTGCGGCGGAATTTTCGTCGCCATACCGACGGCGATTCCTTCCGAGCCGTTGACCAGAAGATTCGGAAAACGAACCGGCATCACCGAAGGCTCGGACAGAGATTCGTCGTAGTTCGGGTGAAAATCGACCGTTTCCTTTTCGATGTCGCCGAGCATTTCGCTCGTCAACTTCTGCATTCTGACTTCGGTGTAGCGCATGGCGGCGGCGTTGTCGCCGTCAATCGAGCCGAAGTTTCCCTGCCCGTCAACCAGCGTGTAGCGCATCGAAAAATCCTGCGCCAGACGAACGATGGTGTCGTAAACGGCCGTATCGCCGTGCGGGTGATATTTACCGATAACGTCGCCGACGACGCGCGCCGACTTTTTATAAGCTTTGTTATGCGCGTTGCCAAGCTCGTGCATCGCCCACAAAACGCGCCGATGAACCGGCTTCAGACCGTCGCGCACGTCGGGCAGAGCGCGCCCGATGATGACCGACATCGCATAATCGAGATACGACCGCCGCATCTCGTCTTCAATATTGACTTGATTACGTTCTAAATTTATATCCATTATATTTTTATTTTACTGTTACTTTTCCTGATAATTTTTTTGCTGTTTAATGAGTTATTTTTTCTAGGTGCGTACAGGCACAAAATCTGGAAATTTAACGGTTTTAATCCTTTTATTATTTTACAGGTAAAACGCCTGTGAAGCAACCTGTAAAACCCTTGTAGGACAGCTATTTTCCATAACTTTTTTCAAGTCTTTTTCTCAGTTTTTCAGCCAAATTATTCACTCAGTTTTTTGGAGGAATCTAAATGTTGTCATCACCTGTTGTCAAGAAAAACGACCGCCGCATTCAACGCGTTTCGCTGGCTCTGCCCGTCCGAATCGAATCGAAAGTCAATCGCTCATATTCGTGGGACGAAGTCACGCGTCTGAACGACGTCTCCGCCTTCGGCGCGGGATTTAATCTGCGTCGCCCGCTCAAACGCGGGCGGCTCGTCCAGATGACGATTCCGCTGCCGCGCCAATTGCGCTGCTACGATTATATGGAGCCGCAGTATAAAGTCTGGGCGCTCGTCCGCCGGTGCATTCCGGTCAACCAAAAGAACGGAAACGAGGCTTACGCCGTCGGCGTCGCGTTTATCGGCCGAAACCCGCCTTCGAGCTACATCCATGACCCGGCGAAGCTTTACGACATCACACAGGTCAACGACCAGAATTTATGGCAGATTGTCGAGGCTGGAGACGCGCCGGACGAAAGCACTCTGCCGAAAGACTGCCGCCGCCACACGCGTTTTGCGATTCCGGTCGGCATGGTGCTCGAAACGGTTGACGATGAAGGACGGATAACGACGGGCAGTGAAATGACCGTCACGGAAAATATCTCGCTCGGCGGCGCGGCGGTTTTTACGACGCTCAACGCCGATATCGGCTCGTTCGTACGCGTCAAAAGCGACCAGTATAACGTCTCGATTATCTCAATCGTCCGCGGAAAAAGACTCGGCAAAGACGGCATCACGCGTCTCCACGTCGAGTTTATCGACCGCTTTTTCCCGCTCGACGGAATCGAATAAGTGAATAACTAAAAGTGAAAGGTGAAAAGTGAGGAAGAAAATTCTTCACTTTTCACTTTTCACTTTTCACTTTTCGCTCTTATAATCTCGCTGTGAGCTCAAAAGAAAACCCTTATCCTTCGCCGATTGTCTTTAACGCCGTGCGTTATTTTGTGCTGATGGTGAGCAAAATTTTATGGCGCATCGAGTTTCACGGAACGGAAAATATTCCGCAGGGCGCGGCGCGCGGACTGCTCATCGCGCCGAATCATCAAACTTACGTCGACCCGTTCTGGATAACCGTGCCGGTCAAGCGAAAATTTCGATATTTGGCTTGGGACGAAGCGTTTAACTGGTTTGCGATTGGAAAAATCATACGCTATCTCGGCGCGTTTCCGGTCAGGACTATCGGCCGCGGCGGAAAGCTAAACGCGATGAAAAAGGCTTTGAAATATTTGCGTGAAGGCGCGACGCTGATAATTTTTCCGGAAGGCGAGCGCGAGTTTACGGACGGAAAATTTTTGCCGTTCAAACCCGGCGCGGTGCGGATTGCGATGGAAGCCGGCGTGCCCGTCATGCCCGTCACGATTCGCGGCGGAAACAAAGTCTGGGCGCAGGGCATGAAATATCCGCGACTCGGAAAAGTGGAAATTATTTTTCACCCGCCTTTTGAAATTCCCAAAACCGGCAAAAAAGCTGATTTGGACGCGCACGTCGAAAAAATAAACGAGCGCCTGATGGAGATTATCAAATCGGAAATGAAATAAAGCTGAAAACTGAGAAGTGAGTTGATAGTTTGTTTTCTTCACTATCAACTATCAACTTTCAGTTTTCAGTTTTCAGTTAAAAAGGTTGTTGTTCGCGCTGGCGCTGTTCTCTCTGTTGCTGCTCCATTTCGCGTTGCTGGCGGCCCAATTCAAGCGCTCTCTTTAGTTTCTGTCTTTGCTTCGGCGTCATTTTCTGCCAGACGTCGGGCGGAATATTGCCCGGCGTGCGCGTCGTCGGAGACGCCGGAACCGGACGCGTCGCCTGTTCGTCGTCAACGTCCGGTTCGTCAGGCTCGTCGCTGCTATCGACGGTCGTTCGATTTTTCGGCTCGTTTTTCGTCGTCTCGACAGGTTTATTCGGAATTTGTTTCACTTCCGCTTTCGTTTCCGTTTTTTTCGGCGCGGATTCGATTGAATTTGTGTTGACCGGGACGGCGACGATATTCACCTGCACCGCATTGGCGTTTGTTTCCGGAACGGTTACGGCATCAACTTTTTGCTCTGCCTTCGTATTTGCAGAATTCGTGCCCGCGCCGAACAATCCGGGGTTGGAAATATAAATGGCCGCGCAGGCAGCTCCGGCCATAAGCAGCCCGATAAGCGCGACGGCGGCGAAGGCCGTTCTGCGTCCCGGGTTTTGCTCGGGCTGAGTCCGGGCTTTTGTTTTTTCCGGTTCAAAATCGCCGGTCAACTGCGGCTTGACGGCGGTTTCTTTGGAAACGTTTTCGGATAAAACTTCGGTTTTGATTGAAGATTGTTTCGCGCCGGATAAATTGCCGGAATCGCCGAGAACCGCCGTTTTTTGCGTGAACAGATTTGCTCCGGCGCGTTTATCGGGAACGGTTTTCGCGTTTTCTTCGACCAGTTCCTCGCTTTCCCAGAGCATCGCGCGCATCGCCTGCGCCGAAATCGGACGCTGGTTGGCGTTGAGCGCCATCGCCTTGTGCAGAACGTCGGCAACCGGCGCGGGAATGTCCTGATTTATCGTGTTCATTGCGACGAGCGGGTCTTCCTTATCGCTCAAAACGTTCATTGCACGGGTCAGAGCGTCGGCGGGCGGAACGCCGGTCAGAAGATGATAAAGCGTCGCCGCCAAGCTGTATAAATCGCTGCGCGGGTCGGTTCCGGTTCCCTGAATTTGTTCGAGCGACGCATAATTTCTCGAATAACCGAAAACGCTTTTCGCCGCCGTGGCCGATTCGGGGCTCGTCACGTTTCCCTTCGCCAGACCGAAATCGAGCAGAATAATCTGGCCGCGTGAAGTCAGTTTTAAGTTTTGCGGCTTGATGTCGCGGTGGATGACGGGCATTTCCTGCGCGTGCAGATATTCGAGCGCGTCGAGCAATTGGTCGGCCCAGTTCAAAACGTCTGTCAGTGGAAATGTCCGGCCTTCGTGCTCCATCATCTCCGAAAGGTCTTCGCCGTCGATGTATTCCATCACCAGAAACTGCCCGTTTCCGTCGACAAAATGGTCGCTGACGCGCGGGAGCGCCGGGTGGCGCAGACTGTTTAAAAGTCGAGCTTCGCGCTCGAAAGCCCTGCGGAATTTTTCGTCGAGCATCAGGGTTTCCTTTATCGCCACGGTGCTTCCGAAACGCTCGTCGGTCGCGATGAAAACCGCGCCCATTCCGCCCTGCCCGATTTGTTTTTCGACGCGATACCGATTTTGTAAAACTGTTCCCGTTTCTATCATTTTGTTTGCCTTTCGAGGAGTGCTACGCACATTCTACTACACTTTTAAACAAAATTTGAGGCAGATTTTTGAGGTCTGCCTCTCTTATTACGGACAAATAACGGAATTGTTTACTTATACGCGCCCGCGCCGACCTTCGGCATATTGTAAATGTCCGCCAGCGTGTTGAGCTCGTATCGAACGCGCGCCCAGTTGGCCTCGGTTGCCGCGCCGTATTTGTAATTCGTCATGTTCGTGTCGATGTCGGTCGCGATGTTCAGACATTTACGAACTTCGTCTTTATTTTCCGCCCACGTGTCGCGGCGGTCGAATTCGCGCGCCAATTCGTCGGTCGCCGATTCCAAATTGCGCGCCCGTTTATCCAGCCAATCTTCGCGGCTCGTGCCGTTTAATTTACTTTTATCCAGCGATTTGTTGAAATTTTTGACAAAATTATCGACGCGGTCTTCGACGCGGTTGATGACGACTTTGACCTGCGCCTTCGACATCATCGTATTGCGCGATTCGCGCCGGTTTCTTCGCTGCGCGGAACTCGTGTCGGCCAAAGACAAAATCGTCAAAACCGCAAATAAACCGACTGCCAAACTGTAAAATTTTCCTTTCATTTTTACGCTCTCCTTTTTATTATCAAAAAATTATTAGTTCAAACCTGACAGGCAAAATTTCCCTGCCTGCTTTTCTGACGCGGCAGGTTTTCAAAAAGTCGAAGAAATTTTTAATTTTCACAAGAAAAAATTTTCTTGTAAACTACTAAGCAAAAAAGCTTTGCCGGCAGCGTCAAAATTGCTTTTGCAGTTTCAAAATTCCGCATTCCGCATTTCGAAATCCGCATTCAAACAAACCATCTTTCCGTCATATCGCACCAGATGGCGAGGCCGCGCCAGTGGCCGAATTTTTCGTAAAACTTTTCGATTTCCCGGTCGGCGCAAGTTTTTTCGCCGTTGTGTTTTTTGTAAAACTGCGAGCGCAGCCACGAATCGAGCGCGAGCCCGTCGTAACGCCCGACGAGCTTTAAAAGATTTTCCGCCGCGTAATCGCCGACGCCTTTTATCATTTTCATTTCTTTTTTGAGCTCTTTTGACGGCAAATCCATATCGAGCCAGCTTTCCGGGTTAACTTTTCCGCTCGCGACTTGCTCGGCCAGCTCGGCAAAATACGGCGCGCGATAGCCCGCGCGCATTTCGTCGCGGTAAAATTCGGGCGCGACTCCGGCCATTTGTTCGGCGGTCGGGAAAGCGTGTTTTCCATTCGCCGCCTTGGCGCCGAGCTTTTCGACCAGATTCGTCACCATCTTTTTGGTCAGACTCCACGAACAATTCGTCGTGCAGATGGTTTTTACCAAATCTTCGAAAACCGTCGGCGAACGCAAAAGTCGGCCGGCGCGCTTTTCCGTAATCCACGCCAGGCGTTTTTCGCCCTCGAGATTTTTGTAAAAATCCTGCAAATCGTCGTCGAGCCGCAAAACGTGTCTGGCGTCGCGCAAAATTTTCGCTTCGGCTGCGGCGTCTATTTGGCCGCCGGAGACTTCAATTTTCAATTTCCCGTCCGACTCCAAAATTACTGCCGAAAACGGTTTTTTATGAGTAAAAACATACTTCAGACGCCAGTTTGCGTCGTCGATTTCAAACGGCGGAAGCTCGCACCAGCCGTGACTGTAGATGGTCTGTCTGAAACTGAAATTTTCGGGCTTTTCGAGAAAAAGTGTTTTCGGCATAATTTTTTGAATTTATTCGGCCAAACCGCAAATCGTTTCGTCTAACTAAAAGTAGTAAGATATTTTTACGTTTTTTCAAAATATTAGAAAATAATTAAAGATAACGCCCTGATTTCGGCAGCCGGGTAATCTGATTCGAACATACAAAAAGTGCGTCTAAATTTTGTTTCAAAATTATAGCAACTTATTCCAGGAGTTACCGATAATAAAAAAGGTCTTGTATTTTTTGGCAAAATCAGTTATAAATTAATATTACAACAATGACAAACGACGTTTACCCGCCTGTCGTTTAAGTGATTGATTCAGGAACATAAAGTCATAATTTTAACAAAAGAACCTGAGGAGGGAAAGGTTATGTTGAGCAGGAGATTGCGCTTTTGGCTGCAAATTTTAAGCGCTGGTTTTATCGTTTTTCTGCTGGTATTCCCGGCACTTGCGGAAGAGGACACAGACCCGAATTCGCCGACGCCGGTATTGCTGAGCGAGCAGAACTCGGCGCGCGCGCTGGCGACGGACGCAAGCAAATCGTGGCGCGGAAATTTACCGAAGCCGCAAACGAGAGCGTTCGGTTTATATCAAAAAGTTATGCTTTTTGTAACCAACGTGGACTTAATGGACGATGAAGGCGCAAACGCTTTCCGCGTCTATGTCGAAGACGCAAAAGGCAGACAATACCGCTTTCCCGTCGTGGAGATTCAGCGCGTTAAATCTGAAAGCACCGTCTACGCGCTGACGATTGTCTTAAAAGACGAGCTCGGTTTCTGGGAACAGCCGGCCGAAGACGGCGACGTGCTTATCGGCGTCGCGTGGCGCGGTTTGGCGAGCAATCGCCTGCGTCTCGGACTCGGCAAAACCGGCGGCGAGATAAAAGACGACGCTCCCGTTCCGGCGGCAAAAACAACCGCGAAATTATTTTCGAAAGGCGACCAGAGCGTTCCGAATTCGGCGGATTACGTCGGCTATCGCTGGTCGAGCGACCGCATCAGATTTTTGGAACAGGCGACTTTCGGCCCGACGCAGGCGCTCGACGACCGGATTCGCCGCATCGGCTTGCGAACGTGGCTCGCCGAGCAGTTCGAAATTCCCTATCCTTCCGCCGCCAATCCGTACCCGAATCTTATTCTAAAACCGATTGACGTTGAATCGGCGCAGGGCTGTCCGGTTTCCGACCCGAATTTTGCCGTTTGTCGCCGCGATTATTACACGCAGTATCCGGTGCAAACCTGGTTTTATAAAGAAGCCTTTTACGGCGAGCCGCAGCTCAGACACCGCGTCGCCTGGGCGCTCGGTCAAATGTGGGTAATTTCCGGCGTCGATACGCAGCAGTCAAGCCATATGATTGCCTATCATCAGATGCTCAGCAAAAATGCTTTCGGCAACTGGCGAACTTTGATGAACGATATGACGCTCAATCCGGGAATGGGCAATTATCTGGATATGGTTCGCAGCACGAAAAATAGTCCGAACGAAAATTACGCGCGCGAAGTTTTGCAGCTTTTCAACGTCGGCCTGTTTATGCTCAATCAGGACGGCACTCTCCAGCTCGACGGTCAGGGAAACCCGATTCCGACCTACGACCAGAACACCGTCAATAATTTTACAAAAGTATTTACCGGCTGGACGTTCTGCGAAGTAACCGCGACTTGCCCGAATCGAACAGCGGGCGCGCCGAACTACAAAGACCCGATGATTTTGAACACCACAAATCACGATTTGACGGCGAAAACGCTTTTGAATTATCCCGGCTCGACGACGACCAATGTCGCCGCCTGCGCCGGCTGCAACGCGGCGGCGATTGCGACTTACGCCGACAATTCGCTGAAACAGGCGCTCGACAATATCTACAATCACCCGAACCTCGCGCCGTTCGTCAGCAGATATTTGATTCAGCAGCTTGTCACCAGCGACCCGACGCCGGCCTACATCGGTCGCGTCGCGGCGGTTTTCGACGCCAACCGGACAAATCCGGCGCAGTTAAAAGAAGTCGTTAAGGCGATTTTGCTCGACCCGGAAGCGCGCGGCGATATAAAAACCGACCCGAATTACGGAAAATTGCGCGAGCCGGTACAGTTTATGACGAATTTGTACAGGCAGTTCGACGTTCGCTCGTTTGACGCGACGACGCAGAGCGACGGCGATGTCGACAGATTTCCGACCTCGATGGGACAGCGCTCTTTTTATCCGCCGACCGTCTTTAATTATTATCCGCCCGATTACGTCGTCCCGGGAACTTCGGTTCTGGGGCCTGAATTCGGCATCTATACGACCGGAACTTCAATCGCCCGCGCCAATACGGTCAATTCGATTGTCTTTAGCCGCATCGCAGTTGCCGCGCCGAACACGCCGAACGGAACGTCGATTAATCTCGACCCGTGGACGGCTCTGGCGACGGGCGACACGACCGGAAATCAATTGATGGACGCGCTCAACAAGAAAATGATGCACGGCGCGATGTCGGCGAGCATGCGAACTACGATTCTTAACGCGGTTCTCGCCGTTCCGACGACGAATCCGCTGCTTCGAGCGCAGACGGCGATTTATTTAATAGCGACATCGTCGCAGTATCAGGTGCAGAGATAGGCGGTGGTCAGTGGCCGGTGGCCGGTGGTCAGTTGTCAGAAAAAGACAAAACTGACCACCGGCCACCGACCACCGACCACTGATAAAAGGAGATTTTATGACAAACAGACGAGAATTTTTAATCAAATCAAGTTGCGCCCTGGGCATGACGGCGTTGGCGTCGCAGATGCGCCATTTCGGTTTGATGAGCGCTTTGGCGCAGAAAGTGTCCGACGAAAAGGAAGAATCGGCCGTCCCGAGCGATTATCGCGCGCTGGTCTGCATCTTTATGTCCGGCGGAAATGACGGCAATAATCTGGTCATTCCCAATCACAGCGACGCGACGATAAGCAATTACGCAGCTTATAACGGCATCCGCGGCGCATCGACACTGGCGCTGGCGCAAAACACGCTTTTGCCGATTACCGTCCCGCGTATGAACAACCTGAGCTACGGACTGCATCCGAGTCTCGGCATTTTAACGCAAAACGGAACGACCATCGTCAACAACGGCGTTCACGAGCTTTTTGGCCTCGGCAAGATGGCCGTCGTCACCAACGTCGGAACTCTGGTCGCGCCGATGACCAGAATTCAGTATCAAAACGGCTCGGTGCAGAAACCGTATCAGTTGTTCTCGCATTCCGACCAGGTAAATCAATATCAGTCCGGTCGCTCCGACGTAAAATCTTTTACCGGTTGGGGCGGACGCCTTTCCGACCAGCGAACGGCGCCGGACAATCCGAGCGGGCTGATTCCGATGATTACTTCAATCGCGGGCGCGCAGCTTTTCACTTCCGGTCAATCGACTCTGCCGATGGCGATTGCATCCGCGCCGACCGGGCTCAATCAGGTTTTAGCTCCGCAGGGATTTAACGGAACGGCGCAGGCGACCGCGCGTTTGAATGCCTTTAACCAGCTCAGAGCGCAGGATTTGAGCTCTCAGGTCGTCATGGCGGCGAGCCACGTCACCGACCAGGCGATGCAGGCCAACGCTGCGCTGCAAACTTTTCAGGAAGTAACCGTGACGTTTCCGAACACGACTCTCGGCAACCAGCTCAAACAAGTCGCGCGGCTTATCAAAAAGCACACCGAATTGAGCGTTAACCGGCAGGTGTTTTTCTGCCAGCTCGGCGGTTTCGATACGCACAATAACCAGAACGCCGCCAACGGTCAGAGCGGCCTGCTCATTCAGATGAGCCAGGCGATGCGCGCGTTTTACGAAGAGATGGCCGTACAGGGTTTGGCGGACAAAGTTACGCAGTTTACGATGTCGGATTTTGCGCGCACGCTGACTCCGGCCGGAACGGGCGCAACCGTCGGCACAGACCACGCCTGGGCGAATCATCATTTCGTCCTCGGCGGCGCGCTGACGGCGGCGGATTTCTACGGCGTCAATACGGCAAACGGAACGCCTTTCCCGACTCTAACGCCAAACGGGCCGGACGACGCCGACAACGGCACGGGCGCGCGCGGGCGCTGGATTCCGACAACTTCGGTCGAGCAGTATGCCGCGACGCTGGCGCGCTGGTACGGTTTGCCGGATGTGAATCTGGTTGACGTTTTCCCGAAAATCGCCAACTTCCCCGTTAACAATCTCGGCTTTATGCTGCCGTAAAATTTAGTAAAAAACTAAAAGTGAAAAGTGAAAAGTTGAGGAAAATTTTCCTAAAACTTTTCACTTTTCACTTTTCGCTATACACTTAATCTTGATGAATCTGCCGACTTATCTGACGCTTGCGCGAATCGTCGTCGTACCGCTTCTGGTGGTCGTTCTGCTGACGCCGTTTGCGGAAAATCTGTTCGGCATCAGCGGCTACGCGCTCGCCATCGCGATTTTTCTGGCGGCGTCCTTGACCGATATTTTCGACGGCTATCTCGCCCGGCGGCGTAATCAGGTTTCAAATCTCGGCAAACTGCTCGACCCGATTGCCGATAAGCTGCTCGTTTCGGCCGCTCTGATTGTGCTCGTCGAAAAACATCTCGCGCCCGCATGGACGGTCGTCGTCATTCTCGGTCGGGAATTTATCGTCACCGGACTACGCTCGATTGCGGCGACCGAAGGAATCGTCATTTCGGCGCAGACGGCCGGAAAAATAAAGATGTGGGCGCAGTGCGTCGCCATCGTCGCGCTTTTGGTGGCCGGCGCGACCGGCAATCCGCCGGTATCGAATTTCGGCTCGAATATACCCGCGTTTTTCTGGAAAGTCGCTGAGGTTCAGACGGCTTTCAGCCATCTCGCCTCGTTTGCTTTGACGACAAACGACTGGAAAGTCTTCGGCTATCTCGTCGGCCGCGGCGCGCTCTGGGCTGCCGTCTTTACGTCCATCTGGTCGATGTACGATTATTTCAAATATTTCTACGTCGAAAACAAAAAACGAAAAATGCCCGCCGGCATTTTAGTGAAAAGTGAATAGCGAGAATAAAAGGCAAAAGTAAAAAAGCTGTTAGATTAGACTCGAAAGTTTAATTTAGCAGCTTCTTCACTTTTTACTTTTGCCTTTTTTTATTGCACCGGCGGGTCGTGTTTATCGGCGGGCAAGCCGTTTTTCGCCGCGCCGCGCAGACCATCGAGCGAGCTTATAAAAAACGAACGGCCGCCGGACGTGCTTGAAACGGGCGTCGCGGTGATTTCGAAATTTTGTCCGTTCGACTTATTAAATTGAAAGCGATAGCCCACGTCTTCGCCGTCGGCCAAATCCGGTTTGACGAGTCCCTGGTTGGCGAGCGTCTGAAAATCGCCGCAGCATTTGCCGTCTCCGGCAGTTGCCAGATACGTCATTTGGGCGGCCTGCAGAGTTCGAAGCGTTTGGATGGCCGCGCCTTCCAGCGGTACTGCCAGCGGCGATTTCGTTTTTTCTTCCGCTGCCGCCGCGTATTCATCGGCCAGAAGCTTATCGTTTTTATCGGCCGGCTTGCCGTTTTTCTTTCCGGCGCGAATCAAGCTGTCGTCGGTCGAAAAATAAAACGAGCGGTCGCCGTGCGAAGTCGTAAGCGGCGTCGCCGTCACTTCACAGCCGCCGAGCGGGTAGTTGATGACGTTAAAGCGATAACCGTTTTTCTCTTCTTTTTCCAGTTCGTTTCCAGTCAAATTCGAACCGATTAGAGTTTTCAAATCGGCGCAGTATCCGTTCCCCGCGCCTTTTCTATAATCCGTTTCGGCATTGGCCAGAGTCTGCATCACGTGAATCGCGCTCGATTCGTTCGCCGCTTTCCGCGCCGCCAGCAAATTCGGAATGGCAATCGCCAGAATTATCGGGATGCAGAGCGTCATCAGCGCGCTCATCGCGACGCCCGCAATCGCAAAACCTTTTCCGCCGTATTGATTCGGCTTTTTGCCGGCCTTGACGAGCGCGACGATTCCGAGAATCAAACCAATCGGCGCGAGCAGAATTCCGATTAAAAACATCGTCGTCAAAACGGCCAGAATGCCGAGAATCATCGACGTTACGGCCAGACCGATTTTTGGATTCGCCGCCGGAAGATTCGCCGCATAGTTCGGCTGGTAAGAATTTTGCCCGTAATTTTGATTGTAGTTTTGATTGTAGCTCTGATTGTAATTCTGCCCGTGATTCTGGTTATAACTCTGATTGTATGGCGCGTCATTTCCCCAGCTTATCTGCGGCTGTGCGATTGTCGGTTGAAACTGCGGCTCGGGCGGATAAGGCGTATACTCCGGTTCGGAAAAATTTTGCTCGACAATCGTATTTTGAACGCCGGGCGGCAGTGCGGCCGTCTGTGCGACGACCGACGTTCCGGCCGGTTGAAACAGATACGCGCAGCGCTTGCAGTTGAGCGCCGTCGCCCAGTTTACCATTTTGCATTCGGGGCATCTGATTGTGCTCATAATCATTCAATTACGAATTATCAATTACGAATTACGAATGATAAGGAATTTTTTAATTCGTAATTCGTAATTTGAAATTCGCAATTCGTTTATTGAAGCTCGACCATATCGCCGGTGTGAATTTCCTGCGCGGTGCGGACGATGACGGCGGTGGCGGTTCTTTCCTTGACGTTTAAAATAAGCAGCTCGCCGACCACTTTTCTCAGATTTTTCGGGCGATTTTCTTTCGACTTTTCGGTCGTCACGATTTTTCCGTCAACGTCGTCGCCGGCTTTGCGCGTCGCATTGCTGGAAAAAGTTCCGCCTTTATATTCCGAGCTTTGAAAGCCTTTGTTGCGGGCGGCGACGATTTCGTCTTCGTCCGAGATAAATAAATTTCCTTCGCCGAGCGGGCGGAAAATCGTGAAATAATCGCCGACTTTGACGTTGTCTTCCGCGCCCAAATCGATATAGACGATTTGCTCGCGCCCGACCATCTCCTGCCCGTCACGCGCCAAAACGATGCGGCCCGCAACCTTTCCCGAAGACTCGGCAAAGACGTCCAGAGAAGGTCTCTGCGTAAACATCGGGCTCGTTCGCTGCTCGACCGGCTGAAGCAAATCACCGAGCAAAAAATTGTCGCACGAGGTCGTCACGCGCGCGACCGAAACTTCATTCTTGACTTTGACGACTTCGACCGCACCGACTTCCTGCACGTAAACGCCGAGATTGCCTTTGCGGGAAAATTCCGACCTAAATCGCGCGCGCGGCCGTATGACGGAAAACATATCGCCGACCTTGACGCCTTTGCTTGCGCCGACGCTGATGTAGACGTAATTTCCCTGCGCATAAATAAATTGTTCCTGCTCGTTTTCGGCGCCGACAATTTCGTAATTCGTATTAACTTTTGACGGCGAAATATATCCGGCGCAATAAAGATTATTGCCCGAAACGACAGGCACTTCCTTGTTTTCCTGATTCAAAACCAGCGTTGGCTTCGCCGCCGGATTTTGCGCCAAACTGACTGCTGAAAAACCGAGCAGAATCAAAAAAATTACTCCGAAGCTCTTTTTATAAAACATTTGAAAACTCACGCGTTGTTCTCCTTTTTTCCTAATTGTTTTGAAAATATTTTCTTTTGAAGTTAAAAGAAAGAGGATAAATTGAAATTTCGCCCGAAAAATCGGGCACATACTATCGTAACCTTTTGATTAAACAATCGTCAACATTTATTTTTACGTTAAACCTCTCCGGCAAACCTAGCCTGCCCGCTTGCACAAAGCAATTTGATTTTGTAGTATTTTCGCTTGCGCCTGTTACAGAAAACAGGCGTCAGGCCGGTGTAGCTCAGTTGGTAGAGCAGTTGATTTGTAATCATCAGGTCGGCGGTTCAAATCCGTTCACCGGCTCCATAAAATCAATAGTTTAGGGCATCAAAAAGAAGCCCTTTTCTATTTTGGTGTGTCAATGGTGTGTCAAATTTTTCGTGGCGCTCCGCCCTTGCGATATAGCATCGCTTCGAGTTTATTAGAAGCGCTTTCCTGCATCCCGGGCAAAACGTGACTATAAGTATCAAGAGTCAATTTGACGCTGGCATGTCCAAGCCGCGAAATTGTCATAGTTTTTCGCCGTGTTCGTGATGAGATTAGAAATAAATTAAACCAGTTCGCTTTACTGAAAACTTCTAAAATCAATGTGCCGAAGGTCTGTCGAGCCTTTATGCAGCCTCTCTTATGATTAACTTTAAATCTTGAATAGATTGGCTTTCGTTAATTTGCTCGGCACTGGCAATTTGCTTTAGAAAGCCCGCTTCTTCGATAAATATTGCCGGAAGATTTAGTTTCTCTTGACTGTATTTGTTCTTAAATTCGTTGGCATGAAGAAATTCCAAAGGATTACCGAGCGAATCCAGATATTCTTTCCATTCTTTTTTCATTCCGAAATTTGAATGCGTTATCGCACAGAGATTGCACTCATAAGTTTGCGGCGAAAATATTTTGTGAGCAATGTCCGACAATAAATTAAATACGCCGCTGTCGGCATTGTAAACAAAGATAATTTTCGGTTTTGCCGGTTCGGTCATCATTTAATCTTCACGCAGCTTTTCGCCTTCGCTCTTTCGAGGCGTCAATGTTTCATCGACATTGATTCCAAGTTCCTTTTGTCTGGCCGGCGAGGAATCCTTCGGCGGAAAACCGAGCGCGATTCGCTTTTCGCGCCATTGCAATTTGATATCGCGCCAGAGATGTCCGGGCGCTTCGTAACCGTAAGCGCGATATTCGTTCGGCTCGATTTTGCCTTTGCGCAAGCCGAATTCTGCAAAAGCATCCGTCCAAGCGTCGAAATCCGCGAAAACATTGGTTTCGGTCGCCATGTGTTCGGCTTGATTGTCGCTGTATTTTTTATCCTTGCCAAACTCGATGTATTTCCACAAATGGTCGGGAACCTCGACGCCGCTGTAGCGACACTGCCAGACGAGCGGCGCGTAGGAATCGCGGTCGTTTTCAAACGGCTCGTCGTTCGGGTTGAAATAACTTTTGTGTTCAAGCTTTTTCGGAATTCCTTCTTCGTCGAGTTCATCGCCGCCGCCGTCGCCATAACAGAAAAAGGCCGCCGTCCTGCCTTCGAGATGATTTTGCGAAAGTTTTTCCCACTCGGGCGAATGTTCGAGCTTCGTCGCGAGCTCTGCGTCTTTGTGTTCGATCAAATCCTCGCGCGGATTGCCGCCGTTCATGCAAACCAGGCGGTCAAACATCAATTTCAGATTGGTCGTCGGCGCATACCAGTTGATCGGCGCGATAATCGCCCAGGCATCCGCCAAATCGAGCCGCGCATACATATCCAAATCCCAAAGCAGATCGGGTTCGAGTTTTGAATCCTTCTCATAACAATTGCAGGGCCAAACACAAAGCGCCATCGAGGTCGAAACGCAGGCGTTGCAGCTTTGAATGCGCGCTCGCGCATAAACATTACCCAAGTCTTCGTAGTCGATTTCCCAATCCTGAGGCAGACGCTCAGCCATTCTCAGCATTAAAGTCCTCGATTTTGAATCGACGCCCGGACAATTATACTGCCGGCGATTCGAGCCGGAAATTATCAGCACGCGGAAAGGTCTTTCGCCGGTCGGTAATTTCCCGTTTTCGTCATTTGGCTTCATTTTTCCCAAATCCTTGTAAATTATTTATGATGAATTATAACAAAGTAACAGGATTAAATGAAAAAACTTCTAAAAATTTTAAGCGCTCCTCTCGCACTCGGCGGCTTTGCGGCTCTCGTCTGGCTCGAAAATCGTCGTCCTTTGCGCCGTGAAGTGGAATCGAAATTTGTTCGCAATGGAAGAAATCTCGCTGTTGCCGGGCTCGCCGCGCTCGCTTTGCAAATAACCGAAAAGCCGGTTGCATCACGTCTAACCAAATTTGTCGAAAGCAAAAAGCTGGGATTGCTGAAAATCACTCGTCTGCCGAAATGGCTGGAAGTGATTTTAGCCGTTGTTTTGATGGATTACACTTTGTATCTCTGGCACGTTCTGACGCATAAATCACCTTTTCTGTGGCGATTTCATCTGGTTCACCACGTTGATTTAGACCTCGATACTTCGACCGCTTTAAGATTTCATTTCGGTGAGCTTGTAATTTCTGTTTTATGGCGCTCGGCGCAGATCCTTGTGATCGGCGTTTCGCCGGGCGCGCTTACCGCGTGGCAGATGTTTTTGTTTCCGTCGATTTTGTTTCATCATTCAAATTTAAGACTGCCCGAAAATCTGGACAAATGGCTGCAAAACTTTTTCGTGACGCCGCGTCTTCATGAAATTCATCACTCCATCGTGCGCGAAGAAACCGACTCCAACTGGTCGAGCGGTTTGACCGTTTGGGACAAAATTCACGGCACGTTTAGAAATGACGTTCCGCCTGAACACATTATTATCGGTGTGCCGGCGTATCAACACCATGATGAAATAATTTTAGCCGAAATTTTACCGCTTCCTTTTGAAAATCAGAAAAACGACTGGCAGCTGCCGGAAGCTGTCTCGCCGCAGAAGCAGTTAAAATGAATCCTGAAATATCAATCATCATCCCGACGCTTAATGAAGAAGATTCGATTCGGGAAACGCTTTGTTCGCTTCAGGTTTTTGAAGATGCCGAAATCATTGTAGTTGACGGCGGAAGCACGGACGCGACCGTTTTGATCGCCAAAAACTACCCTGTAAAAATCTTTCGCGCATCGCGCGGGCGCGGCTCTCAATTGAGTTTCGGCGGAAATGCGGCGGACGGCGATATTTTATGGTTTCTTCACGCCGATACGATTGTTTCGCCGGATGCGGTCGAACAAATCAGAAAGGCTTTAGCAAATCCGCGTGTTGCCGGGGGAAATTTTACGATTCGCTTTGACGGCGAAAGACAGGCGGCGAAATTTTTAACCTGGCTTTATCCGAACCTCCGAAAAATCGGTCTGATTTACGGCGATTCGGCAATTTTCGTGCGGCGCGCGGTTTATCAGAAAACAGGCGGATTCAAGCCTTTCCCGATTTTTGAAGATTTGGATTTTGTCGAGAGATTAAAAACGGCTGGCGAAATAGTTACTTTATCTTCCGTCGTCACGACTTCTTCACGGCGGTTTGAAAACAAAAGTTTTATCCTCACCTTTCTGCGCTGGATGATTCTGCAAGGTCTTTTCTGGCTTGGAGTTAGTCCATACAAATTGCTTAAAATCTATTTCCCGACGGCAAATTCACCAAAGAAAAATTAAGTCGTTTAGCTGTTTTGCAAAAGCCATCGGTAGGTTTTCTCAGCTACTTTTTGTAGTTCGCTATCAGCAAAAATTTCTTTTTTCATCACTAAAAAGTCATTCGGCGTATCGACATCATAATGTTCCGGTATCAGCTTTAGTTTCTCAATCCCTAAATTTTTTATATTTCTCGTAATCTGTTCAAAAACCGCCGAGGAACTCCACGCAATTTCATCGAAAAGATTCGGAATCGGCGTTCGCAAACCGATTAAATAAAAGCCTCCGTCCTTCGCTTTGCCCAAAACGATTTCAGCGTCTCTTTCGAGAGCATCGAACGCTTCTGTAATATATTCGGCGGGAAAAGTCGGGCTATCGGTTCCGATCATCACGACGGGCGAATACTCAGAGAAAGTAAATACAAATGCGTTAGCCATTCTTTCCCCGAGATTTTCGCCTTTTTGTTCGATTAAAACGATTTCAGACGGAATTATACTCTCCAGAATTTTTTTTTGACCGGCGGGCGCGTATGCTAAAATTACGTTTTCGCAGACAGTTTTCGCTTTTTTTATCGTGTCATACAAAAACGCTTCGGCGAGTCCGACACATTTTTCCGGCGATAAAATGGGTTGAAGACGCGTTTTGACTGTTCCGGTTACCGGAACCTTTGCCATAATTATAACTGCACGATTCATGATTCAAATAAATATCGTAAATAAAACGAGGAATTTATGCATTATTACAACGAAGAAGATTTGAGCCGCTTTGGCGACATCGCCAAATATAAACCCGAGCTTTTCGAGAAATTTCTCGCATGGTATCAAGCCTGCCAGGAAGAAGGCGCGCTTTCAAAACGCGAAAAGGCGCTGATCGGTTTAGCCGTCGCCGTCACGGTGCAGTGCCCTTACTGCATCGACGCCTTTACGAACTCCGCCCTCGAAAACGGCTCGAATATGGAGCAGATGACCGAAGCGATGCATCTCGCGTCAGCGATTCGCGGCGGCGCGAGCCTCATTCACGGTATTCAATCGCATAATGCGCACGATAAGGTTTCAATGTAATGACGGTGATTCTTCCGGTTATCAACAATCAGCGGTTTGCAAAATCTCCGGTGAGTTTTGACGAAAAACTGGCGGAAAATAATCTTGAATTGAAATCGTCTGTCATTGAAACGCTGCAAGTCAACGTCGGTAAGCTCTGCAATCAAGCTTGCAAGCACTGTCACGTCGATGCCAGCCCGAAGAGGACGGAAATAATGCCGCGCGAAGTCGTTGATGACTGCCTGAATGCTTTGAGAAATTATAAAATTCCGACGCTCGACATCACCGGCGGCGCGCCGGAGCTGAACCCGGATTTTCGGTATTTTGTAACGGAAGCGAAAAAATCGGGTGCAAAGGTGCTGGTACGGCATAATCTGACGGTGATGTTTGAAGACGGTCAGGAAGATTTGCCGCAGTTTTACGCCAAAAACGAAGTTGAAGTGATTTCCAGTCTGCCTTATTTTCTTCGCTCACAGACTGACTCGCAGCGCGGTACAGGCGTTTTCGATAAATCAATCGAAGCCCTCAAAAGACTGAACACGGTCGGCTACGGAATTGATGAAAGATTGATTTTGAATCTTGTTTATAATCCGGTCGGTGCCTTCTTGCCGCCGGCGCAGGAGGCAATCGAAAGCGACTTCAAGCGCGAGCTAAAAACTCGCTACGACATCGTATTTAATAACCTTTTTACGATTACGAATATGCCGATTTCAAGATACCTTGAATGGCTGCGGCGCTCGAAAAATGAAGAGACGTATATGCGGAAGCTGATCAACGCTTTTAATCCAGCAACTATTGAAAGTTTAATGTGCCGCAATTTAATCAGCGTCGATTGGCGCGGTAATTTATACGACTGCGATTTTAATCAAATGCTCGACCTACCTCTCGATAACCGAACGCCTCAGACGATTGCTGAATTTGATCTAAACAAATTAACCGACAGAAATATTGTTACTGACGTGCATTGCTTCGGATGCACCGCAGGTTCCGGTTCGAGTTGCGGCGGTGCTGTAGCAAATAAGTAGTTAGATTTTCCCCGGCTTTAAAGCTGTCCATAAACTGGGTTTTTCGCACAGTCTTAAAAATGATATGTGTGCAAAAACCATAGTTTTTGCACATTCTTTAAAACAATTATACTTGCTGACCGCCGGGACGAGCGGCTCGATAAACTAAAACACTGCAAAATCTTTCAGAAAAAGAAAAACGTCGGCGAGGAAATGTAATATTTTCGGTAAAAATTAGGCAAAACTCCAAAATTAAATCGGTCTTTAATTTATAACCTTAGATATTGATTTCCGTTATCAACGCAGATAACCGTCAAAAGTCGCCGCCGAGATAATGAAAATCCAACAAGAAATGTTATGTCGCACCGCTCCTACAATTTGATAGTTGGATTGAGTTCAGGAACCTGCCAAGAGTCCCGCGATGGAAATTCAAATAAAATTGCAAGAGCTTATAGTGTTTTAGCAAGCGTAAGCTCAAATTGCGGCAATAAAAAACTACGGGAAGCTGATTGTTCCGATAAGGAATAACCGGCTTCCCGTAGTTTTGTCGGTCTGAGAAAAGAGCCGAAGTTTGGCTAAATCGTCCCAATAGTTCATTAGACCGAGAGTCTTCTGTCGAAAACTCTTACAAAGAACAAGGAGATAATTACTTATGATGGATTCAATTTTATTCTGGAACGCGGTCGCGCTCGAAGCCAACCGCGTCAGTCACACCGACCCTGATAAAAGGGAGCAAAACGGCCCGACGCTTTCATCGAGAGCGCTGGCCATCGTTCATCTGGCAATGTATGACGCATATGCCGGAATCATCGGCGGATTGGGCTTTCCCAGATACTTAAACCCGCCGCCCGCGCCCGTCGGAACTTCGGCCAAAGATGCCGTAGCCGGCGCGGCTTACCGCACCTTGATTGGGCTTTACCCGGCGCAGAAAGAATATTTCGACGCGCAGTTGAGCTGTTTCGACACGTCCAACCCGAGCTTCGATTTCGGGCAGACGGTCGGTAAAACTCTGCTCGGCGATCGCGGCAACGATATGGACAATCGGAGCTGCGGCTATCGATTCTCGCGCAATCGCGGTCGTCATCGCGTTGACCCGGACAATCCGGGACAGGGCTTTGATTCGCCGTATTATGGCGCGCAGAATCGCGGTTTCGCCATTTCCGTGCGTCACACTAATAGTCCGCCGCCTTTTTCGAACGGCGTCGCGCCCAAGTATTTGCAGGCGCTCGCGCAGGTTCGCGCGAAAGGCATCAGACCGAATTTGACCGGAACGCTGCCCGACCCGCTTTTCGCCAAACGGCGCAACAGTCTGGAGACGGCAATCGGCGTTTACTGGAGTTACGACGGCTCGGCTCGGCTCGGAACGCCGCCGCGCTTTTATAATCAGATAGTTCGCTCGGTGGCGATGGCGCAGGGCAACAACGAAGGTCAAAACGCCCGCCTGTTCGCCTTTCTCAACGCCGCGATGGGCGATGCCGGAATTCTGGCCTGGGAGCAGAAATACTGTCACGATTTCTGGCGTCCGGTCCTCGGCATCCGCGAGCACGACGAAAGACTCGGGCCGGATGCGCCGTATCTCGGTGTGCTCGCCAATTTTACCGATGGCGATACGCAGTGGCTGCCGTTCGGCGCGCAGAGCACCAACCAGCCGACGGTGAAAAACTTTACGCCGAATTTTCCGTCTTACCCGTCGGGACACGCTACGTTCGGGGCGGCCGCGCTGCACATCACGCGGATGTTTTACGGCATTCCGGCGAACGACAAAAACGACGACTTTCTCGCGCCGGGGTTTGTCGTCTCCGATGAGCTCAACGGTGGCAACCGCGACAACGACGGAACCGTTCGCCCGCGCTGGGCGCGCAATTTTCCGGACGGTTTGTGGGAGATGATTATCGACAACGCCACGAGCCGCGTCGATCTCGGCGTTCACTGGATTTTCGACGCGTTCGATTTTACGCAGAACGCGAACGGAGATTTAGTGCCCGATTTGACGAATGAAAATATCGGCGGCGTCGGCCTCGGATTGAGAATCGCCCGTGATATTTTCGCTTTCGGAGGCGGTCTCGCGCCGAAAATGACGCCGGCCGGAACGGCGCCGCCGCCGATTACAACGCCCGCGTCGAACACGCCGCTGCCCGTTTTCCCGAAACAACCCGCTACAGTGGGCGGCTGTGCGGATACGGTTAATTTAGGTGGGAAGGCATCTGACTCGGACGACAAAGAGCCGGTCACACAGGATTTCCCGACCGGGGCTTCCGAAGACGACGAGCCTCCAACGGGCAATCAGGACGCGTATCCGTCAGGACTTTCCAAGAAGTGAAATTAGTCATTAAGGAAAACTGAAGCGTACCAAACAAAAAGTCGGGCATTTTTATATTTGCCCGACCTTTTGTTTTATGCGTTTTTTTTACTTAGAAGGAAAAAGCAAAAAATAGGGTTATTACTTTTTATGAATGTGACGGATGCCTCGGAATCAGCGATTGAGTCGGTAACGGACAGTTTTTAATTTACTTTGCCTAAAAACTTCATTTTGGATTGAGTTTTTAGGCAAAGATTATTTTTGGTTATTAACGCTCATTATTGGTCAAAAGGCAGAGGCAACGGGAACGGCGCAGGAACAACCGGGGTAATCGGCGGGTCGTTGACAAAAGCAACGACCGGGCAATTGACTTCAATTCCCGAGGCAAGCAGAAACGTGCCGCCCGGATTTCTGACAATAAACTGAGTTGCCAAAGTTCTGATTACGTTGCTGTCCGTTTGCGCCGTATTGCGTCCGGTCATTTCGTAAGTTCGCTTCCATTCGGTTAAGTGTAAATCCCACGCCGGACTATATTCCGAACGAAAAGGCTCGACCATCGTCGGGAAAACATCAATTACATTTCGAGCGTCGCCTCCGTTTCTCAAAGCCGCGAGCAAAGCCGTATTGCCGAGAGACGCGTTTTCGGCATTACGCCCGTCGATTATCAAATGATTTAATCCCTGCGCCGGCGGACTCGGCACGTTAGTTTGCCCGTTGACAAACGAGAAAATTGCCGCACGCGCCGAATCGGTTCTAAAATCGCCGTTCGGAAAAGGCAGCGTACCTAAAATCGGCGTAAACGTGGCGCGTTCTAAAATAGCAGCTTCCTCGCTCGAAGATTCAAGACCGAGATAAATGACTTCTTTTCCGGCGGCAAACGCGCGAATCATCAGCAAATCGACCGTCATTGCAGTCGTATCAATCGCCAGAACGCGGTCGTGCGTGTTGGTGTGCGTCGTCACGTCAAAAGGCGCGTCTCCAACGGCAACAATGGTCGCGTTGTAAACAATATTTGTTCCTCTCGGTTGAACGTAAGGCGTGTAATAAAGCCCGGCGCGCGCTCCGGCTTGTCCCGTCAGAAAAGGAAATCCTTTCGGACCGGGAACGAGAACTCGATTCGGACTGAAATCGGGAATGCCTTGAAAGGCGACGGTTTGCGCCTGCGTGATATTTGCCGGAACATCCAGATACTGGACGCAGCCCGGACAACCGCGAAAAGCATTGCCTAATTTTCTGGAAAAGTTCAGACCGATTTGCGTTGCCAATTGCTGGTCGGAAACGTCGGTTAAGATAAACCATACATTGCGCGTCATTTGCCCGTCATTATAAGTTCCGTGATGCAGCGGCAATCGGGCAAAGTGCTTTGTCAGATTAACCTGAATCGTGCTCGGCAAAACGTGTTTCGATGCGGGCAGGATTTCATCTCCCGACCCAAAATCCCTTTTGTCCGGGTTCTGAGCAGCAGTATTAATAAAACTACCGCAAACTAAAACCAAACAAAGTAAAAAATACACACGAATACAGTATCGTAAAATTCTCTTTTTCTTCATCAAAATAATCCCTCCCTTGTTTTGTTGAAATATTTACAAACAGCAATTGCATCCAAACGAATTACCGCTTTACTGGTATTAACCTATCGCGGCTTTTGACCGTAATAAGCCGTTCAAACAACACTTTTGCAACGCTAGGTTATACCAATCGGGAAAGGAAGTCTTGTCACCAAACGGACATAAAAACCGCATTTATTGTTATAATATTTAAGAAGAAATCAGCGATTGAATTTATTATTTTTTATAAGTCGTAATCATCGAATTATAAAAAATAATTCTTTTAACGGGTTATAAAAAAACAGTTTTATTTTTTTGAAATGGTAAAGAAAAAAGAATCACTTAATCTAAAATTTCCGAAAGGCGAGCATGGAAATTGCCGGACGCTGACCGAGATAACGGTTGAGAATCTTCCGGCAGATGGTTCATTAGGAGCTTTGCTGCAATTTGCGCGTCGGTCTTTCGTCTGGCAGCCGGGCGACCGCGCCGACCGGATTTATTTTCTGAAAGAAGGACGCGTCGGCATTACGAGCGTTGACCGCGACGGGCGCGAAGCCGTGCTCGGAATGATTGTCGCGGGCGAGCCTTTCGGCGAATTATGTTTTTGCGGCGGTCCGACCGAAGTGCGCAGCACGACGGCAACAGCAGTTACCACCAGCCTTATTTTTGAAATTACGATTGAAGATTTTATTGCTTATATGCAGCAGAGCGACGAGGTTTTAGGAAAATTCCTGTTTACATTCTGCATTAGGCTTTCACATTCAGAAAAACGAATCGCCATCCTTGCCTTGCGCGGAGTCGAGGAAAGATTGGGACACACTCTTCTGCATCTTGCCCGCACGCGCGGAAATCCTGTTAATCCCGAAAATCCGAATCAAGTAAGAATTGGAATAACGCACGAGGAGCTGTCGGGCTTAAGCGCGCTTAGCCGTCAACGCGTAACTATTATGATGAACCGCTTTCGCAGGCTCGGATTAGTTCAATACAGCCGCCGCGAGCCGCTCGTCGTCAATATAAATGCGCTTGCCGAGCATCTTTATGAAAGCGCGTAACTTATTAGATGATTTTTTACCCAACTGTTTAAACGAGCAATATATTAAAGAATAGAGAAAACTTGAAAAAATCCACAGCTTAGAAAGTTTCTTTTGTTAAATCCAGCTCTCATGTCACCAAACGGACAAATCTTTTGCTGATAGGCGATGTAAAATTTAACAGATGAATTTTATCTGCAAATTTGCGGCAAAAAGGAACCTTGCTGTGATTTTGCATTACCGGTTTGATTGCTCTGTTTTGTTACAGCTTTCTTCAAAAAAGATTAATACGGCAGTGATTTTATAAATAAAAGGGGAGAAGAAGGCAATAAACAGGGGACGGCCGAGATTTCGTTTATTTGGCGCGGGTTTAATTTTTGTTTAATTTTCAACGCTGTGTCGCTCAGGGCGCAGACTTACGAGGTTGTAATTTACACTCCCACGACAGGTTTCAACGAAACTAACGGCTACGGTTTGGGCGGCGTGCAGCGAGTCGGCGCAGCGCGCATTGCGGACGCGGTTTATCCCGAACACACGCACGCGCTTTTGTGGCTCGGCAAGCGGCAGTCCAGGACAAAAACGAATTATTCTCGCTATCGTGGCAGCCATCCCAAACCGGAACTTATCGAATTCAGGCGCGGGCGACTGATAACCTCGGCGCAAGCACATTTTCGCGCCCGGTAATTATTCGAATTACCAAATAGGCTAAATAAATTGTCGGAAAATATTGAAATTAAATAATGAATTGAACAATTAACGGGATTGCGGCGATTGCGCGTAAGCTTTCGCCCCAAGTTCGGCGAGACAGAGCAAAACAGAATCTTATTTTTAATCGAGCTGGCAAACCGTGAGCTTGATTTATTCTTTAAGACGGAAGCCGCTAAAAAGAATTAAAAGCCAAAGTTGAAACAGCCGAAGATGAGAACTTCTCACGCCGCGCGACTCGATGCAGAGTTAAGGGAAACCAAAATCTAAAATCGCCATTTATGGAGCGACGAAACCGCTCAGCGGATTTCCGTAGAAAAGCTCGGCGGCTTTCCACGCTGCCGCGTTCCATTTATCGAGATTGCCCATTAGTTTAACCGGCACGACCGTCTTGTAATGAGTCAGAAAAATCTGGTTCGAAAAAGCGTTCGGCGCAATCCAGCCTTTTTGGTCGATGGCAAATTTCATCTCGCGCACCTGCGTGCCTTTGTAGAAAATCTTGACCGTGTATTCACCGGTTCGGTCACGCGTGAAAGCCGCGTTCGGGAATTTGTTTCGAACCCAATTGTTGTTTTCGAGAATGAAATTGTTCCATTCAAAAAACCACTGTGTTAACTGGCAGGTTTCCCTAAACTGGTAGCATTCGTCGCTGCGTTTATCCGAGGTACTGATGGTTTCGCCTTCGTCGGTCGAGGTGATTTGCCATAAACACCGGCACGTTTGGCGGCAGCGGTCTTTGAACGGCTTGAGCCGCCGTATTTTTCGATTGTTTGTTCGCAGGAAACGCGGACGACCTTTCAGGCTGATTGCCTTGATTCCTGTTTCCGTTATTTTGTTCGCTGCTGCTTGGCGGCGTTTGCTCTTTCGGTTTCTCGACTTTCGGCAGTTTGGGGATTTTTATTTGAAACTGCGCCGAAATGTGTTGGAAACAAAAAGCCAAAATGACGGCTGAGGCAAATAATGTAAATATTTTCTTTTTCATGATTGTTAAATTTCTCGTCTGCGGCTTAAAAAATCGTGACCGGTTTGTCCACCAAGGTTTTCACGCCTTCAGCTAAACTTTTTTCTTTGGTTTTCAAATCTTTAATTTTCGTCGAAAATGAATCGTTGTCTTTGAAGTTGATGCCTTCCTGTACGATTTGAAGCTGAACGGCGACGAGCTTCGTCCATTTTTCGTAATTTCCTTTTAGGAGCAAAGATTTTCCAATGTTGTCGTCCGTCGCCGTAACATTTCCGCCGCTTGCTTCGTTGAATTTCGCGACAGCGGCGGTGAACTTTTCCTGCGCCGTTTTGAAGTCGGCGTGTTGTTGCCGTCGTCTGTTTTTGACGTTTCCGGTTTAGGCTTTTCGACCTTTATTTTCGGAATCTTTATCGTGAACTGTGCGGACGCAGTCTGAAACGAAAACGCCCCTATGAACATAAAAATAACTGTTAATAACACGTTTTTTTTCATATATAAACTCCTTCTCCCAAATTTTTGGGTTGTTTCTTTATCGCCGGATAATTCAGTTCGGTTTTACCGTTTCCTCTAAAATTACCGCGATTTTTCTCCTCTATTTATTAGCGCGACGATTTTAAAAAACAGAGGTCAAAAAAATTTTGAGAAATTCGTTTTTCGGAAAAATTTTATAAAAAGAGATTTTTTCCGAAATAAATTCTATGAATCTGAATTATTGTCTGACTGTTCCTTCATCCCGCCGCTGGACGGGCATTGAGTTAAGCAGCGCCAGAATTTCCGGCTGATTTTCCAATAGAGGCGGAACGACGGCCGTGCCGTTCTCAAAAACCATTTCGACGGTCACTTTTTCAACTCCCGCGAGAATTGCCGCCCGGACCATCGAAATGGCAAGCTGATGGCTGTTAATTTTGGTATTGACCTTTTTATAATTGAGAAAGTGGAGTTTTTCCCAGCCGTATTTTTGTCCGCCGCGTGTTTCCACTCCGGCGGAACTGATGAATTTTGCGAACTTTCGGCGGGTAAATTTCAATAAAAAGAAAATTACCAGAGCAAATAATCCGAAAATTACGAGAAAAATCGTGCCGCCGAATAAACCGCCGGAAACCTTTTGACTCCACCCATTAGCAAGAAAAGCGGTGATCGCCGAATAAAAAAACAACAGCGGAATCCCCAGAAAAATCAGCGCGAGAAACGCGAAACAGAAGCCGAGAAGAATCCTGGCAAACAGAGAGTTTCCTTTTAGTTTGACTTCGACCGCTTGAGGCAAATTCTGCCTTGCCCAATTGACCACGGGTTGATTGATAAATTGATTCATAATTTAATTTTCCTATTTTATCGTCCAGATGACAGAAGCAATTTCCGGCGAAAACCAGTTTCAGCTTCCGGCGAGCTATGCTATTATTCGGTTTATTCGGACTTACTTTTTGTCCTTAAAACGCTTAAAATTTCCCTCTATTTATTAGCGCGACGATTTTGAAAAACGCAGGTCATTTTTTTTGAGATTTGAATGACGAGGAAAAAATGTTGAGAGAAATCTTTTTAGAAGAGCGCGATGGAAAAGCAAATTGATGCCGGTGAAATAACCGAAATATTGCAGAATTGGAGCGATAATAAAAATCCCGAAAACAACAACGCTCTTTTTAATCTCGTTTATGACGAGCTGCGCCGTCAGGCACATTGGTTTCTTCAAAAAGAACGCCGCGAGCATACGCTCCAAACCACCGCTTTGGTTCACGAGGCGTATCTCAAGCTCAGCGACCAAAAAAAGGATCATGGGAAAGCCGCTCGCAGTTTTTCGCCGTCGCCGCGACGCTGATGCGGCGAATCTTGATTGATTACGCAAAGCAGAGGCATCGCGTCAAACGCGGCGCAAATGAAGACTTACCGCTGGAAGAAGCTTTAACGGTTACCGTTAGTGATACAAGCTTTGATTTGCTGGCGCTCGACGATGCATTAAACCGGCTTGCCGAAAAGGAAGAATCTCTGGCAAAAATAGTCGAATTAAGGTTTTTCAGCGGCCTGGACGTGCCCGAAACCGCGAAGGTTCTGAATGTGTCCGAATCTACCGTCAAACGCGATTGGGCAATGGCAAAAGCATGGCTTCATCGAGAACTGACGAGGTAGGAAATAACCTCCGAACCGCAGATTATTCTTCGAAAATGTGTTCGTCGGCCGCCGAGGCTGTAAATTTTCAAAAGTGGATGATAAATGGCAAAAGATAAGAGAGATTTTTGACGCGGCTCTGCGCCAAAAGGCTGAAGAACGCCCGAATTTCGTTGTTGCGGCTTGCGGTGAGGACGAATCCCTGCTTGCGGAAGTCGAATCGCTTTTGTCATCGCTCGACGGCGCGGAGAGTTTTATGGAAACGCCAGCCGTCGCCGAAGTCGACGACGACATCGGAGCTGAAACAAAAAAGCTCGCACGCGGGAAATGTTTCAATCATTACGAAATCGTCGAACAAATCGGCGCGGGCGGAATGGGTGAAGTCTATCTCGCCCGCGATAAAAAACTTGGACGGCAAGTTGCCGTCAAAATTCTCAACGAACAATTCAGTCGCGACGAATCGAATCTTCAGCGATTTCTCCGCGAAGCCAAATCCGCGTCCGGCTTGAATCATCCGAATATTCTGGTCGTTCACGAAGTCGGCGAATCGGACAATGCGCATTACATCGTCAGCGAATTTATCAAAGGCAAAACGCTGCGCGAAAGACTCAAAGAATCCGCGTTGTCGCTGGCGGAAGTTTTGGACATCGCCATTCAAACCGCCAGCGCGCTCGCCGCCGCGCACGAAGCGCGCCTTGCGCACCGCGACATCAAGCCGGAAAACGTAATGATTCGCCCGGACGGATTTGTGAAGGTCTTGGATTTCGGTCTGGCGAAACTCGTCGAACAGAAAAACAAATCCGCTCTCGGCCTGGAAGATTCAACCGCCGTGCAAAATCAAACGGCAAAAGGCGTGATAATGGGCACGGTCAATTATATGTCGCCCGAACAGGCAAAAGCCGAACGGGTTGACGAGCGCACCGACATTTTCAGTCTCGGCATTTTGATTTACGAAATGATTGCAGGCAGAACGCCGTTTGCGGGCGATTCGATGTCGGAGACTTTTGCGAATTTGATAAACGCCGAACCGCTGCCGCTTTCGCGTTTCGCAACGAACGTGCCTGAAGAATTGCAGCGCATAGTTTCAAAAATGCTGCGCAAAAACAGAGACAAGCGTTATCAAACGATGAAGGACGTTCTCACGGATTTGAAAGATGTCAAACAAGACTCAGAGTCTCAGAATAAATTGGAACGAACCGCAGCACAAGACGGTGAAGAAGCGAAAACGCAAATCTTCAAAGCCACAACAAGCGATGTTGCCCCGCACTCAACTTCGAGCGCGAAATATATTGTCAATAGCATCACACGCCATAAGCGGTTAGCCGTTCTCGGCTTAGTACCGCTCATGGTAGCGTCAATAGCCCTGTTCTTCTTCCTCAACCGACCCCCGGTCTTAACCGAGAAGGATACGATCCTACTTGCCGATTTCATCAACACTACCGGCGACGCAACCTTTGACGGCTCGACACTTAAGCAGGCACTGTCCGTGCAACTGCGCCAGACCCCTTTTCTAAACCTCTATCCCGAGGAGGGCGTGCACGAAACGCTGCGCTACATGGGACGCGCCGAGGGCGAGCCCATCACGCCGCAAATCGGAAGAGAAATCTGCCGGCGCCGCGGATTAAAAGCCCTGCTCGTCGGGACGATTTCGGGTCTCGGTCAGCACTATGTGATCACACTAGAGGCAGTGAACGGGCTGACGGGCGAAACGATTGCCAGCCGGCAACTCGAGGCGGAAAGTAAGGAGCAGGTTCTCAGAGCGCTCGGACAGGCGGCATTCGACTTGCGACAGCAGCTCGGCGAGTCGTTGAACACGCTTCAGAAATACAACGCGCCGGTCGAGCAGGCGACGACCCCGTCGCTCGAAGCGTTGAACGTTTATTCGAAGGGCTTGGAACAAATTTACAGCGGGGACTACAAGGCGGCGCTTCCGCTTTTCAATCGCGCGGTGGAACTCGATCCGAATTTCGCCGAAGCCTACCTCTGGCTGTCGTGGACATACTCGAATTTCGGTGACTTGGCTAAGGCTGCGGATGCTGCGGCAAAGGCTTACGCCTTGCGCAGTCGCGTAACAGAACTTGAGAAGCTGCATATCGAAGAGATCTATCATCTGTTCACCACGGGAGATTTTGAAAAGCAAAAAGAAGCCGACGAGGTAATCAAGCGACTCTACCCCAACGATTGGCTGGCTCCCGCCAGTCTGGGCTTTGGCTACCTTCGCATCGGACAACTCGAGCAAGCTCTCACCGAATTTCGTAAAGCTATTAGCGCAAATCCGAACGAATGCCATCTGTATATGAACGCTTCGACCATCCTGATCCGTCTTAATCGGTTCGATGAAGCGCGAGAAACTATCAAGCAAGCGCAGACGCTCAACCTCGATCACCCCGCCTATCGGTCTAATCTCTATCTGATTGGTCTGGCACAGGGAGATGCGGCAGAGACGCAACAGCAATTGGAGTCGGTGCGAAAAGTAGATGGTGAGGCGGAAGCTCTCGCCTTCGAAGCGAGCGCTGAGATTTTTTCCGGACACTGGCGTAGAGCGCAAGAGCTATACAGTCGCGCGGCAGCATTGTCCGGCAAGCCGTCCCCTACGGAACGAAGGCGACTCTTCCTATCAAGGCTACTATTGCCGGAGCGCTTTTCGGTTTCTGTCAGCCTGCTACGAATGATGTCAGCCAAGCTCTGGCAATTTCGCGGCTAAATTCTCCGGTCCAAATCTTATATGTGCCTGTCCTTGCTAACGGCTCGTTGTGCGGCGACGCGGGCGAAGCGCAAAAGCTCGCCGACGAACAAGTGAGGCGTTATCCGAACGCGACTCTTCTGCGTATATATTCACAACCTATCATCCGCGCGGCGGCGGCGCTGCAACGCGATCGCGCCGATCAAGCCATCGAATTCTTGAACGCGGCGATACCTTACGAAGGCGGGGACGCGGGATTCTGTCCCGACTACCTTCGCGGTCAGTCCTATTTGAGACTGCGCCGCGGCGCTGAGGCTGCAGCCGAGTTTCAAAAGATCCTCGACCGCCGGGGCTGGGACCCAGTTTCGCCGATATACCCGCTGGCGCACGTCGGCATCGCCCGCGCGGCGGTGCTGACGGGCGATGCCGCAAAAGCGCGCAAGTCCTATCAAGACTTCCTTGCACTCTGGAAAGATGCCGATGCAGATATTCCAATTCTGATTGAAGCAAAACAGGAATACGAAAAGTTAAAGTGAGAATTGATAATATAAAGATTTCAAAAATATAAGCGAAAAGTTAATGTCGCAACATTGCCAGCAAATCAATCGTCCAAAGATAGAAATGGCTGACGAAAAATGGCAAAAGGTGAGGGAGATTTTTGATTCGGCGCTGCGCCGCCAGCCAGAAGAACGCCGGAAATTTGTCTTTGAAGTTTGCGGCGATGATAAAACGCTGCTTGCCGAAGTCGAATCGCTTTTATCGTCGCTCGACGGCGCGGACAGTTTTCTGGAAACGCCGATTATATCTCAGGTCGGCGATATCATCCAGCCAAAGTACCAAACGCTCGCGCCGGGTATCTCGCTTAGTCATTACGAAATCGCTAAGCAAATCGGGATGGGCGGAATGGGCGAGGTTTACTTGGCGCAAGACAAAAAGCTCGACCGGAAAGTCGCCGTCAAAATCCTCAACAAAGAATTCAGACGGCAGGAATCGAATCTAAATCGCTTCGTTCGTGAAGCGAAAGCGGCATCGGCTTTGAGTCATATGCTCGGATGGTCTAATTACCTCGCGCTCGACAAACTCAAGTCCGACCCGCGTTGGAAAGATGTCGCGCGGCGGATGAACTTGCCCCAAAACCCTAGTTAACCAATGATGCTGGTTTGTAAAAAGCTAAGTTGTTCAAAACAAAGGAAACCTATTTTTACTTTGAAAGTGATTTCCCTTGGATTTCAGTAAATTTCGGCAAAATCGCGAAAATAACGTTTTTTATAAATCACTGGGGGTTTTTATTTTCAACCTCGCGAACTAGCACCAATGGTTAATTAGCACTTGTATAATATATTCAAAAGGCGATCACGGATAACGCACAACAATGGGCTTCGGTTCTTCCGGCAACGGAATAACTTCCGTTTCATTGGGAACAGCTTTGAAACGTCCTTCTTTCCAGTCAATCTTTGCTTGTTCGATTCGCTCTTTTGAGCTTGAGACGAAGTTCCACCAGATATGACGCTTTTCCATTTGTTCGCCCCCGAACAGCATCAATCGAGCCGCAGAGGATGATGCGGCAGAGAGAACAACTTCCTCGCCTGGTTTTAGAACGATAAGCTGACCGGCATTGAACATGCTATTGCCCGGCAGAAATTCTATCGAGCCGTCAACTATAAAAACTGCCCTCTCTTCATGTTCTGTAGGGATTTGCAGTCTTGAGCCGCTTTCAAGTAATACGTCGGCATAAAACATCTCAGAAAAGGTTTTTACCGGCGACTGCGCTCCATAAAGCGAGCCGGCGATAATACGCACTGTTTTGCCTTTATCTTTAATGACCGGGAGTTCACCACTTTCGTAATGAAAGAAGGTCGGGCTAGTTTCTTCATCTTTAATTGGTAGGGCGACCCAGGATTGAATTCCGAAAAGTTCCGCGCCTGCTTTTCTAATTTCCTGCGGCGTGCGTTCCGAATGAGCAATGCCGCTTCCGGCGGTCATCCAATTAATTTCACCGGGACGAATCTGCTGCACCGTGCCGAGGCTATCCCGGTGCAGCAGTTCGCCTTTGAAAAGGTATGTAACCGTTGCCAGCCCAATATGCGGGTGTGGTGCAACATCAAGTCCTTTGCCCGCGCTTAAAATTTCCGGTCCCATTTCATCGAAAAAGATAAAGGGACCGACCATCCGTCGCCTGCCGGACGGCAAGACGCGCCGAACCTTAAAACCTTCAGTAAGCTCTCGGCTGCGCGATTCTATAACGATGTCAACGGGTGTATCCATTTATGCCAATTATTTTATCAAACGCGTGTAAATTTTGCCGCAATTTCAGCCACTCGCCTGCCTTGCAGGCGCCCCGCCGTTAGGGCAACTTCGTCAGGGTCGAGCTGAGCATTGTTTGATGTAAAAGATGCGCCATAAGGATTACCCGCTTCAAACTGACTGGCTTCGACGTATCCAGGTGAAACAATCAGCATATTCCAATGATAAAAAATTGTGTTCAGTGAAAGAATGGTCGCTTCCTGTCCGCCGTGCGCCGTCGCGGTCGTCGTAAAAGACGAGCCGATTTTGTTGGTTAATGCGCCTTTCGCCCACAGCCCGCCGGTCTGGTCGATAAAATTTTTCAATTGTGCCGACGGAAGTCCGTAGCGGGTCGGTGTGCCGAAAATTATCGCGTCAGCCCATTCCAAATCTTCGTTGGTCGCCTCCCGCACATCTGACGTTTCTTCGATGTGCTGTTTCCAGACCGGATTATTGCCCCAAACTTCATCGGGTGCCGTTTCCTTAACTTTTAGAAGCCTTACTTCGGCGCCTGCCGCGCGTGCTCCTTCTTCGACCGCCTGTGCCAACTTGTGCGTCGTACCGGTTTGGCTGTAATAAATAATTGCAACTTTTGCCATTTGATTTTTCTCCTCTTGTATTAAAAAAATAAACAACAACCGAAAGGAATTATCTTAGCTCTCGACATTCCCTCCGGTCGGTTCGATTACTGTTAAATTAAGCTAAGTCAAACAAAATAAATTCCGTTTCGTTTTCCAAAGCCTTTAGTTTCAGTAGCTTTTCATCGCTAACTGCTGCGCCGTCGCTTGCCTGCAAAGTTTCGCCGTTGATTTCCAATGAACCTTTTATGACTTGCAGCCATGCGTACCGCTTTTCCTTCAAATCGTATGAAACTTCCTCGTCTTGCGCTAAAATAGAATTGAAAACCGAAACATCTTGATTGATTTTCAGCGAATCCTCGCGCGCGTCATGCGAGGCGACAAGTTTCAATTTTCCGCTTTTTTCTTCAGGCGCGAACATTTTCTGCTCGTAACCGGGTTTCAAATAATTTTTTTCCGGCAGAATCCAAATCTGATAAAAATGCAATTTGTCCGTTTTTGAAGGATTATATTCGCTGTGCCGGATGCCGATGCCGGCAGTCATTCTCTGCCATTCGTGCGGACGCAGAATTTCTTCTCCGCCGGTTGAATCTTTATGCGCGATGGCGCCTTCGACGACATATGAAAGAATTTCCATGTCGGCGTGACCGTGCGTTCCGAATCCTTGTCCGGGCGTAACCCTGTCTTCGTTAATTACTCTAAGCGAGCGGAATCCCATCATTTCCGGGTTATAATAATCGGCGAATGAAAACGTGTGATATGTGTTCAGCCAACCATGCTCGGCGTGTCCTCTTTGATTTCCTTTAACTACTTGTAACATTTCTTTTCTCCTTGCAGTTTAATTAACCGTTAACTAAAGAATACAGAAAATTTAACCGCTTGAAACCATCAATAGTAATGGCATTTCTCTCATCAATTCGGGTGATTTTCGACTGGTTTTGCCGCCCGAAAAGCTGTCAGGACAATTAAACCTGCGGGCAGCAAAACAGCCAGTAAGCCGAAATTAACGAACAAAACAGCGCCGCCGATTGCACCGAATAAAAAACCGAGAATAGCGACGCCGACCTTTTTTAGCCTTTCCCTGATTTCCGCGGCATTTTCCTCGGCGTCATCAGACTTGAACACTCGGAAGGTGAATTTTGTTAAATCAATCGAAAACTGCGTCACATTTCCCGTCATGACGGTCGTCATCGTTAATTTGCTTAAGAATTGCTTCATATACGCATTTTGAATTGCCATTGCCATCACGCCGATTGCGCCGACAATAATCGTTTGAGTTTCCGACATTTTTACCGCTGATTCCGGCTGAAAATGCCAGCCGACAAATGCAAAGGCAAAAAGGAAAACCGCCTCCAGAATCATCAAGTAGAACAGAGCATTTTTTTGAGAGCGTTCCAGGCGACACGCAATCAGGTAGCTTGCGCCGACTGCCGCAACAAAAATCGGAAACATCACGAGCTTCGGCAAAACGCCTTCCGTAGATGCACGCACTAAAGACGCGCCGGCTAGCACAAAGTTTCCCGTCACATGCGCCGTAAAAATACCGCCGAGCGCGATAAAACCGGCGGTATCAACAAATCCCGAAACAAAACTCAGCAAAAATGTCGTATATTTTTCTTTCAAAAAAATCCTCGCCAAATTATAAAGCCCATCGCGCAAATCAATTTCTAACTAAAAAACCGATACAAATAATAATCCACCGAAAATCGTCCTGCACCAATAAGAAAAATAAATAGATAGCTGAGACTGTACATATACGGAATATCGCGGACGCTTAAAACGTCCTTGCGATGAACAACGAAATATCCGGTCAGAGTCACAGCGAGAATCGGCAATACAGAAATCCTCGTCGCCAAACCGAGCGCGACTAAAACAGGCGCAACGAGATCCGAAAAATCAGCGATCAATTGATTCAGTTTCGGCGGCAAACCGAGCGGATTCGGGACGATTTCCGGAACGCCGCCTGCTTTCGCCATCTTTTTCAAACCGTGAACGCGAATCATTTCATAACAGAGCAGCAATCTAAAAACGAGCAAGGCAAAATTATTAAAGCCGCTGCCAACATCCGAATAGAAAATATTTTGTAAAACTTCAACACTCATTTCTCTTTCCACACGCTTAAAAAGCGCATCCGCAGGCAAATCCCCAATCATTGCCGAAAATGTCAAAACTGCTCTTAACTTCAGTTTTTGCCGGCTGCAATATCGCGTGATTGTGACCGCAATCGGCGTGATTGTGATTTTGTAATTGGGCGGTTTTACTTCTTTGTTGATTGCTGTAACCGCCGAAAGTTTTTACCGGCGACCACGATGGACTGACGGGTAATGCGGGCGGTGAAAACTGTTTATAATCCTCGGCAGCGTAAACGATTTTGCCGCCGACAACGGTTAAGACGGCTTCGAGTGATTTGATTTGTTCTTCGGGAATCGTGAAAAAATCCGCTGAAAGCATTACTAAATCGGCGAGCTGCCCAACTTCGATAGAGCCTTTTTTGCCGCTATCGTTGGAAAACCAGCTGCTTCCGACCGTCCACAAACGCAAAGCTTCCATCCTGTCCAGCCGGTTCGATTCGTCATACATTTGCAAGCCGCCGATTGTTCTGCCCGTCGAAAGCCAGTAAAGCGAGACGAACGGATTGTAGCTCGCCACGCGAGTCGCGTCCGTTCCGGCGCCGACCGGAACGCCGAGTTCCAGCATCCGGCGAATCGGCGGAGTGCGTTTTGTCTGGGCTTTCCCGTAACGATCTACGAAATACTCTCCCTGATAAGCCATCCGGTGCTGAATTGCGATGCCGCCGCCTAATTTTTTAATGCGCTCGATGTTTTTGTCGGAAATCGTTTCGGCGTGGTCAATAAACCAGCCTAATTTATCAATCGGAATCTCGCGATGAACTTTTTCATAAACATTTAAGGCGCGTGTAATTGATTCGTCATAAGTTGCGTGCAGGCGAAACGCCCAGTTGTTTTCCGCCAAAAGGCGGACGACTCTGTAAAGCTCGTCTTCCATTACTGCCGGTAAATCGGGACGCGGTTCGAGAAAATCTTCAAAATCCGCCGCCGAGAAAACCAGCATTTCGCCCGCGCCATTGTGCCGGTAAAAATCGTCTCCCTGACGCGGCTTGAGCATTTTCGTCCAGCGCTCGAAATCCTGTAATTCTTCTTTCGGTTTCTGTGTGAAAAGATTATAAGCAAAGCGAGTCGTTAATTGATTTTCTTTGTGCAACTGCTCGATAACTTTGTAATCATCGGGATAATTCTGAAAGCCGCCCCCTGCGTCAATCACGCTCGTTACTCCGAAACGATTAAGTTCCCGCATAAAATGCCGGGTTGAATTTATTTGGTCGTCGAAAGATAGTTTCGGACCTTTTGCCAATGTCGAATAAAGAATGTTGGCGTTCGGTTTGGCGATAAGAAGCCCGGTCGGATTACCCTGCGAGTCTCGCTCGATCAAACCGCCCGGCGGATTCGGCGTGTCTTTCGTATAGCCGACCGCTCGCAAAGCCGCACCGTTTAGAAAAGCGCGGTCATAAAGATGGAGAATAAATACAGGCGTATCGGGCGCGGCGGCGTTGATTTCATCGAGCGTCGGCATCCGTTTTTCCTTAAACTGAAATTCAGTCCAGCCGCCGACCACGCGCACCCATTGCGGCGGCGGAGTATTGCGGGCTTGCTCCCTGAGCATGGCAAGAGCGTCGGAGAGTGAACTAACGCCGTCCCAGCGCAGCTCCATGTTGTAATTAAGCCCTCCGCGAATCGGGTGCATATGCGAATCGTTCAGACCGGGAATGACGGTTTTTTTATTCGCGTTGATAACCTGAGTTTTCTCGCCTTTAAAGCTCATTACTTCACGCTCTTTGCCGACCGCAATAAACTTTCCGTCTTTGACAGCCACAGCTTCGGCGAAGCTTCGCCGCTCATTCTGAGTGGCAATTTTAGCGTTAATAATGATTAAATCGGCGTTCGTTTTTACATTCTCCTGATTCATAATTTCTCCTCTAATAGTTTTGCCGAAAGATGCGGAAAACCCAGCAAGCAAACCGGCATTAATGAAATCCCGACGGGTTACCATAACTATTCATTCTGCCTCGCCGATTTGAAAAGCCAATTGCGGAGCAATTGTGTCACATACGGCATGACGACGTAAGTCATCAACCCGACGATAATCGAAGTAACGATCAAACCGCTGGCGAGCGGATGCCCTAGAAACGGCACGGCTTCAAAAAGCGGCGAAAGCAGCCGCGGAACTAGAAGCGAAAGCGGATAGATCGCCGCCGCCGTGATTAAGAATTGTTTATACGGTTGGGGTTTGTTTGTCGAATTCGGAGGCGTGAACCACACATCAATGCCGGCACGGACGGAAGTGCGGTCGCCGCCTTCAAACGCGTCATGCACCTTTTCGATGAATGCTTTGCGCTCAGGAGAGTCGAGCCAGCGCTCCAAGTCTTGATTAGCTTGAAATCTGACGATAGTCGTATAGGTCAGTTCATCGCCGGTCGCAGGAAAGACCTCTCTGCCGAGATAACCAGGCGAGGCGCTGACCGCTTCCAGAATCTCTTTCAGCCAATTTTCGTAGCGCGGCTGGTTTTCCCTTTCGATTGTATGCTCAATGACCAGCGCGGTCGGTTCGTTGCCGTTCACTGATGCAGCCCCCTTGATGCTTCTAGCTTACAAATAAAAATCGGAACTTTCGGAAGACTGAAGCAGATTCGCCTCCCGAAAGTTTCTTTAAGATGTTACTGATTACCTAAAGTTTTGGTGCTCGCCGCTTCGAGAACTTTCTCGACCTCTTCTTGAACCGCGCCGCCTTCGTTAGCATGTCCGCCAAGAACTGATTTTGCGTAACGGATACCGATGCCATAGGCTCCGGCATGTTCCATCGCCACGCCGAGAACTGGCGCATAAGTGTCCTGCCGCGCCCAGTCACGCTGGAATTCAAGCAGCACCTGAAGCCAGGTCATCGGCACCGCGCCTGCTTGTATTAACCGCTGAACCGATCTTTCATGAGCTTCGGCACTCGTCCCGCCTGAAGCGTCCGTGACGATATAAACTTCGTATCCGGCTTCGAGCATATCGATAGCCGGCATTACCAAGCAGACCTCCGTCCAGAGCGCCGCCATAACGATTTTTTTGCGACCGGTTTTTTCGATCGCCGCACGAAATTTCTCGTCGTCCCAGGAATTCATCGAAGTCCGATCCACCGGCTGCTGGTCCGGGTAAAGCTCCTGAATCTCCGGAAATAAATCGCCGCTAAAAGTCTTCGCCGCGACAGTCGTCAAAACCGTCGGCACATTAAAGATTTTAGCCGCTTTAGCGAGTCCGACGACGTTGTTGATTAAAGTTTGACGGTCTATCGACTGCACGCCGAAAGCCATCTGCGGTTGGTGGTCAATCAGGACCACTGCACTGTTTTCTGGGGTTATTAATGAACGTATTTCTTGCATAAATGATATTTCCCTAGCTTTTTTTGTTGCCTTGTAACCTGTTTTAGCAAATGATAGGTCTAAGTATAGGAAGGCGTGAAGATTATTGAAACATCCTTAAGAATGAAAAATTTCTAATACTTTCGGGTGAGAGAAGCACTAATTGAAGAAATTGAATTTTGGCAGGATAAAACGGATAGTTTCGTTTGGTTATCGCCGGTCGGCTTTGCCTTTTAATTCAATAAATAGCGCATAAAGTTGAAAATCACCGCATAAATCCTAATTTTATTCTACGTTTATTCATCTTTTTTGAATTAAAAGGCAAAGCCTCGCCGGTCATTAAAAATCAAAGTGAATAAAGCCCCGCTTTACCGCAATAACTGCTGCTGAAATTCGGTTCGGCGCGCCGAGTTTGTCAAAGATTTTTTGAAGATGTGATTTTACGGTATTTATCGAGATATTTTGTTCGAACGCAATTTGTTTGTTGGAAAGCCCTTTAACCATCATTTCCAAAATCTTCTTTTCGGTCGGGGTGATGTCGTCGCCCGTGACGTTTTCGCTTATAATTTCTGCGATTTCGGATGGGATGTATTTTTGACCGGCGCTCACTGTGCGCAGCGCCTTAACAAATGCCTCCTTCACCATTACATCTTTGCGGATAAAACCCAAGGCGCCTTTTTTGAATGTATTCCTGATTTCGGCGTCGCCCGTGTGTTCGGCAAAAACGAGAATTTTCGTTTCGGGAGCAATCGCCAAGTACTTTTCGATAACATCTACTGCGCATGAATCCGGGAGTCGCAACGCCAGAATAACAACTTGGGGTTTCAATTTTTTGAACAGTTTCAGCCCGCGCGCGCCACTGTCAGCCTCGCCGACGATTTTAAAGTCGTCTTCGCGTTTTAAAACCTCGCTGACACCGATGCGCGTGAAAAGACAATTTTCAACTAGCAGAATACTGATCGGATTTTGCATTAGAAACAATTATAAAAAACATATCAAAAAAATCTGATTTAGGAAACTACCTCAACAACAGATAGCGGCAACGACAGCAAAAAAGGTGTTGACACGGGAAACAGTTTAGGTGTCAGAAAACTGTAGTTTTCTGACACCTAAACTTGCATTTTAAAAATTAATATCTTGTATTGACATTAAGCCGCGACTGCTTTTTTACTTTGATTAATTAACGATTTTCTTTACTTAATCTAATAATTCTTTTTTGGAATAATTTTTTTTCTCCTTAAGCGCCAATAGTACCTGTTTTAACCTCGCCGTCCCGCTCGTAGTTCACAATAATGATGCCGTTTGGGGTGGTTTGGCTCGCGGTCACCTTGAAGGCTGCCGGGATGGTGCCGTCGGTGAACAACCGTTTTCCGGTGCCAAGCGTGATCGGAAATATCATGAGCTGCAGCTCATCGACAAGATCATTTTTAAAGAGCGTCTGAAGCATATCCGCACTTCCAATTACGTGCAAATCCGGCCCGTCTGTTTGTTTTAACTGCCTGACTTTTTCCGCAAGGTCTCCGCCCAAAAAGACGGTGGGCTGCCATTCGCTTGAGTCACGTGTATTCGATGCAACGTATTTCGTTGCGGTCATGACGTTCGGCCAAAAGTCCGAATGCGTCGGCCAATACGGCTCCCAAATGTCAAAGGTCTTTCGTCCTAACAGCAAATCTACCGGCTTGGCCAGCCGCTCTTGGACGACGGCGCCCGTAACATCGTCCGCATAACCGAAAAACCACCCGCCGTGCTTGAAGCCGTCGCCGTCACATTCCTCGGACTGTATGACACCGTCAAGTGTCATAAATTCACATGCAATTATTTTTCTCATTATTTTAATTCCTTTGCCAGCGATAATTTTGCCAACAGATCTTCCAGGTTTTTCATTTGCATTATAGTTCCTTCCTTGAAGCCCATTTCAACCATCTTCTCTAAGCGGGCAAGGGACTCGTTGTAAATAGAAATACTGACTTTCGTCGTTCCGTTTTGCTCGCTGAAATTCAAATCCCAATCAGAACCGGGCAATTCAGGGTTTTCATCTTTGTCTGCAAAAGCATTGAAGATTTTGAAATTGGTTTTTGGACTAATGGAAGTATATTTCTGAATTGACCAGCGCTCTTGTCCTTCGGGGCTGACCATTGCATAAAATCTTCGCCCGCCCACTCTAAAATCCATAAGCTTTGTTCTTGATTCGAACGGTTTTGGCGCCCACCATTGGTCAAGAATTTCCTGTTTTGTATATGCGTCCCAAACTAAAGAAAGTTCGGCTGCAAACTCCCGGTTAACTATTACCGTTTTCGTTGTTTTGTCGACGATAAAATCGAATAGCAAGTTATTTTTCATTTTTTTGTTCTTTAATTGTTGATAAGACGTCGTCAAGCTGACTAAATCGGGTTTCCCAAATCTTTCTAAACTGCTCAAGCCATTTGTCTATTTCTTTCATTTTGTCTATTTCGAGTTGGTAATAAATTTCTCTGCCTTTGTATTCTTGTTTTATTAGTTCACACTCTGTCAAAATGCGTAGATGTTTAGAAACCGCTTGCCGGGTCGTGTTGAAATTTTCGGCAATAGCATTAGGTGTCATTGCCTGCAATGCAATTAAGGTTATGATTGCCCTCCTGGTCGGGTCGGCAATCGCTTGAAAAACGTCTCGTCTAATGTCCATAATTTTATATGTGCCACCACACGGTTGCAAATACAAATGCAATTATATGGTTGCATTTATATTTTTGTCAAGTAGTCTTTTGTGAGTGATAAATGTATGGAAGTTTTTGATAGTTTCGACTTATTGGCTGCGGTTCTATTTGTCTTCACGGCAAAATAATCCCAAACCACCTTCCCAATATCCGCGATAGTCTTTTCATTCGCATCGACATTTTCCTTTGAATCCGTCACGAAAACGCTGATGAGAAAGTGTTTTTAGTTTGGCAGAAATACAAACCAAAGCTGCTCAAATCGCCCGTCGAACTTCAATAATCATAAAATTCAGCGGCGGAAATTTGTTTGTTTTCGCTCATAAGGATTTGAGATTTTTGGAAAGAGTTTTTGGGCACTAACTTTTTGAATTTTTTATCTCAAAAAACAGTCTGAAAAAGATTCATTTTGTGGATAAAATATATAATACACAACCTCTATCGGAATCAGTTTTATCAAACCCGAACAAATCAAATTTCGCTACCGGATTGAAGGTTTCGACGAGAGCTGGACGGATGTCGGGACGATTCGCGACGTTTATTTCCCTTCTCTTCCGGCTGGCGAATATACGTTCCGCGTCGTTGCCGCCAACTCAGACGGAGTTTGGAATGAAACGGGAGCAACCATAAAAATCAATGTGCTGGCGCCGTTCTGGCGAAAAACGTGGTTTATTGTGTTGATTTCAATAGCCGTAATATTAGCGGTTTTTGTTGCGTTTCGTTTACGCGTTAAAGAACTCGAACGCCGTCAGTTTGTTCAGCAGGAATTTTCCCGAAAACTACTCGAATCGCAGGAACAGGAACGACAGCGCATTGCCGCCGAACTGCACGATTCAATCGGGCAAAGCTTATTGATTATCAAAAACCGCGCCTTTCTGGCGTTGAGCGATTTGGATGCGCCGGAAAACGTCAAAGAACAGCTCGAAGAACTTTCCGATTCAGCCACAAATGCCATCGAAGAATGTCGCGAAATATCGTATAATCTGCGACCGTATCAGATAAACCGCTTTGGACTGACCAGAACATTGGAAGCAATTTTCAAACGCATTTCGGAAGTTTCGGAAACCTCGACCTCAACCGAGCTTGATTCTATCGACAATTTGTTTTCTGCGGAAGCGGAAATAAACATCTATCGCATTGTGCAGGAAAGCGTCAATAATATCATCAAGCATTCTTCCGCTACGGAAGCCAAATTAGCTATTAAAAACCGCGCTGAGAACGTGGAAATTTTGATTCGTGACAACGGGCGCGGTTTCGATCAAAACGGTGTTAATATGAATGAAATGGGGCGCGGCGGTTTTGGTTTGATAGGAATTGCCGAACGAGTCAGAATGCTCGGCGGAAGCTATGAAATTGATTCCGGGCGCGGAACAAATATCAAAATCAGATTAACCACCGGCCAGAATGACGAGCGAAATTAAAATTCTGATTGCAGACGACCATCCGATTTTTCGCGACGGTTTGAAATCCGTTATCGAAAAAGAGAATCCTTCCAACGCGAGAAACACAATCATCGCCGGAAACTCGCCGGATAATTATATCGGTGATTTGAATAATCTCAGCAATAATTTTATCCGCAGCTCGCGCCTTTGGGAAACTACGGCGGCGCGACCCCGACGCACGCGCTTTTGTCGAACTCTCCGGCTTTAAATGCCGGAGCGGACTGCGTTCTCAATCAAAGTTGCCCGTCAAATAATTTATGGTTCGCATTAACGAGTGACCAGCGCGGCTCACAGCGCAAAATTGGTTCGGCGGTTGACATAGGAGCGTTTTAGCGAAATATAATTTTTAATCAAAGCAGTTTACCAAACGGCAATACTCAGTTAAATTACAATCAACAACTTTCCGCAGCCAGACTGTCAAGTTTTGCAGAAATTGGGTAGTGGGTCAGTTTGAAATAAACGATTGAAAACCATATACACGCGCTTTCTTTGCATTATATGTATTATAATTTTGTGAGAATACATCAGTCTTTAAGATGCACTCTGGCAATGGCGGCGAATGTTACCAAAAGACTTTGGACGATTGAAGATATAGCTGCACTTCTAAAATAAGAGGAATAAATAAAATGGGAAAACCTAAATCAATAAGACGACTTCTTATCAGTATAACCCCATACGGCGAACGTGTGGGTGCTATGTTTCGTTTCAATGCTGACTTTGGTACAGTAAGTCTAAAACTGGAAGCAACCGTGCAAGTGCAGGCGGATAAGACAACATCGATTCAGAGTATCGAGCGAATGGCTGATAAAGAATTCGTGGATATGTTACAGGCGACCATTTCGAAGTGTCAAGAAGGAATTATTTCAAACTGACCCACTACCAGAAATTGCCAACATTATGCAAAGCCCGTCGGAGAATTTTGCTCCGACACAGTTTGCCATTATTCCAATCACGGGGCAACAGCTTCCGCCCGGGCTAACTTTATCCCAGGCCGGACAATTACCGGGAAGGACGACGACGGGCGGAACTTACACTTTTACCATTAAAGTAACCGATACGGACGGAATGGCGGGTGCACAGCAATTTACGATTCAGGTTTTAGCGCCGACTGCCGCTGCGGTTTCGGTTTCGGGCAGAGTCTTAACCCCTGACGGCAGAGGATTGACAAAAGCCAGTGTGATTTTAACCGATTCACAAGGAAACTCGCGGACGGTAATCTCAAGTTCGTTCGGCTATTATCATTTTGAGACGGTCGCGGTCGGAGAAACTTTTGTTTTGACGGTTTCCTCAAAACGTTATCAATTTTCGCCGCAAGTCGTGTTTGTCACGGAAGAAATAAATGAGCTGAACTTCCTGGCTGTTCCATAACAAAGGAAAAGCCAGAGATATACTATCGATTGAAATGAGCTGCTAACTGTAAATTGATATTTGTTGTGTGCCTATTGTGTGCCAAATTGGACAAATCTTAGCGAAACTGTTCAAAACTAAAATGTGAGAAACGCTGAATAAAAATAAGAAAATTGAAGTTAAATAAACTAACCAAAACAAGCCTTTTAACACTGAGCTA